>JAEEYP010000053.1 GCA_016288155.1 Clostridiales bacterium
ATATGACAGTCTCTCGGGCGGCTTCGTCTGGGAATGGTGCGATCACAGCGTCTATATGGGAACGACCGAAGACGGACGCGAGAAATATTACTACGGCGGCGACTGGGGCGATGACCAGAATGACGGCAATTTCTGCATGGACGGCCTGGTCTATCCGGACCGCACGCCGCACACGGGTCTTCTGGAAGTAAAGAACGTCTACCGCCCGATCCGTCTGGTCGGGGAGAAAAACGGCGTGTTCACATTCCGGAACATGCTCGATTTCCGCTCCCTGAAGGGGTTCGCCGCGATCGGCTGGGAAGTCTTGAAAGATGGAGATGTGCTTGCGTCCGGCGTCTTTAATGATCTTGACGCAAAGCCGCACGAGCGCTTCAGTCTCGCCCTTCCGGCGCGTATCCCCGGCGAAGACCGCGTCTCGGTCCTTTTCACTTATCTGAACGACGAAGACGCGCCCTGGGATTTCATGCCGGATGATTACGGATTCGATCAGTACCGCGTCCCGACGGGGACCGTCGATTTCGCGATCGAGTCGAAGAAGGCTCCCTCCTTCTTCGCAAACGACGAATTCGCCGTCATTGAGAACGACCGGTTCCGTTATGTCTTCGATCTTGTGCACGCGTGCTTTACGGAGCTCAATTACAGGAACAAGGCGTACCTTATCCGCCCGTCCGGCACGAACGTCTTCCGCGCTCCGACCGACAACGACCGCCTGATCATCGAAGAATGGAAAGCGGCTGGCTACGACAGGTGCCGCGTCAAGGTCTATGAGACCGAGATCCTTCAGGAGGACGGCGCGTGCGTGATCCTGTGCAGATACAGTCTCGGCGCGACCGGCCTCCAGAAATTCCTGGAAGTCACGGCCCGCTACGAGATCGCGGACACCGGCGAGATCCTCGTCGACCTGAAGGGCGAAAAACTGCCGGTCTTCCCGTTCCTGCCGCGCTTCGGCCTGCGCTTCTTCCTGCCCTCTTCCTTCGAGCTTGTCTCGTATTACGGATACGGCCCGGAGGAGAGCTACATCGACAAGCGGCGTGCATCGTACATCGACAGGTTCGAGACGACGGTCAGCAACCAGTTCGAAAACTATCTGAAGCCGCAGGAGAACGGCAGCCATTACGGGTGCGAGGAGCTCGTCCTGACGGATGAAGAAGGAAGAAGCGTCAGTGTCTTCGGCAACGGCTTCTCTTTCAACGTCTCGCACTACACGCAGGAAGAGCTCTATTCGAAAAAGCACAGTTTCGAGCTGGAGAAGGCTGACGCGACCGTGCTCTGCGTCGACGGATTGATGGCCGGCATCGGCTCGAATTCCTGCGGTCCGGCGCTGTCTGAAAAGTACCGCCCCGGCAATACGGTGCGCCTGAAGGCCGTCATCGCATTTGACTGAAAAAAACGTAACCTTCCCGTTCCTTCCCCGACTGTTCATGTGAAGGAACAAAAAAACCGCTGAAAGAAACGGTATTTCCATGGAAGACAGAGAGATCGTCGATCTGTTCCTTCAGCGCAGAGAAGATGCGTTGACGGAATCAAAAAACAAATATCACCGCTATCTGTCCTACATTGCCTCCAACGTGCTCTCCTCGCCCGAGGACATCGAGGAATGCGAGAACGACGTGTATTTTTCCGCGTGGATGCGCATCCCCCCGGACGAGCCTGAGAGCCTGAAGCTGTATCTGGCGAAGCTCATGCGCTGCAGGGCGATCGATGCCTACCGCGCAAAAAGCGCCGCGAAACGCGGCGCGAACGCAGTGCTCTCGCTCGACGAGCTTCTGGAAGCGATGCCGGAACAGGCAGATCCGTCCGCAGGGAGCCTTGTCGAAGAAGCGCTGGACGCAAAGGAACTCGGACGGGTGATCAACGACTTTCTGAAGGGACTTCCGGAAACGGACCGTGCGGTCTTCATCCGCCGCTACTGGTTTTACGATTCCATCGAGGAAGTTGCCGCACGTTTCGGCTATTCCGTCAGCAAGACGAAAGTCCGGCTGTTCCGCATCCGCGAGAAGCTGAGGGAACGGCTGACCAGGGAGGGTTACTATTTATGACGCAGAAAAAAAGAGACAAAAGACAGTTATTGAACGATGCACTGAATGAGATCGACAACGACCTGATCGAGGAAGCCGCAAACATCCGCAAAACGAAGAAGGTGCACTGGGCTCCTCTTGCTGCGGCCGCGGTGCTGTTGATCACGGCAGCCGTCGTGCTCCCCGGGGCGCTGACGAATCAAAGGTCGTCCGCTCGGGAAGACGCAGTTCCCTCAGCACTATCCACCGAGAAAGGTGAAGCAGCCCTGCCGGAAGGAGAAAAAAACGGCCATGAGTCCGTTGCTTCCTTGGATCCGGAAGCCCCGGCGCCCTCACCCGCATCCGATCCCAAGTCACCCGACAGCGGTGATAGTGATTATATCAGCGCTGAGCTTGAAATGCCGGAAACAGACAGAAAAGATACCTTGGCGCACTTCTCCGGAAAGAGCGAATCTATCGTCGTCCCCGGAGAGCCGTTCATCGATCCCGTCATCGAGCCGGTCGCTCCGTCCGAAGAGCAGCCCGACGTTCCGGATCCCGGCCAGATGACCGCCGGCGCCTGGAACGACAACGACCACTTTCCGCTCTGGCGTTCCCTGTTTCAGAAAGCCGAACAGGGAGCAACAGCAGGCAAGTTCGCCGATTTTTCGGAAGCCTCCCGGTCATGGTTCGCCCAGCTTCTTAACCGGGTCACGGTCACGGTCGTGAACGGTGAAGAAAGGGTCGCGGGCAGAAGGGTCTGGCTGACGGATACCGACGGCAGGGGCATTACTTCCGCCGTGACGGACGCGAACGGCGTCGCCTACCTGTTCTGTGAAAAGGCCGACAGATACAGGATCGAGGTCGAAAGCAACTCGCCCGAAACACACTGGACGGGGAGCACGGACGAGAACACCTTCGTGTATGACCTGACTCACCTTCAGGAATGGGCAGGCGAAGATACCGCTTCTTTGAAGGACAACGTGATCGAGCTCATGTACGTCATCGACGCGACAGGCTCGATGGGCGACGAACTCTCCTACGTCAAGAGCGAGCTGTCCGACGTCGTCAAAAAGGTCGTCGAGGCGAATCCCGGCGTGACCGTCCGGGTCTCTTTCCTCACGTACCGGGACGACGAAGATGAGGAAAAGTTCCATTATGAGGACTTTACGGACGTCAGCGACGAAGCCGGCATGAAAGCGATCCTGCACGAATTAAGCCTGCAGGATGCCATGGGCGGCGGCGATTATGAAGAAGCCGTGGACGAAGCGCTTGAGATCGCCATGTCGAAGAACTGGTCCGCGCATTCCACGAAGCTGATCTTCCACGTGCTCGACGCCCCGGCGCACGACGAGGAATCAAAGCGCGTCCGCTATGAGAACGCCGTGAAGGCCGCTGCCGAAAAAGGCATCCGTCTCTGTCCCGTCCTCGCAAGCGGCTCCGATCAGATGACCGAATATCTGGCTCGCTCCGAAGCGCTTCTGACCGGCGGCACCTTCGTCTTCGTGACGGATGACTCCGGCATCGGTTTCGGCCACCACGATCCGCAGCTTCCGGATGCCGTGCACGAGCACCTGAACGCTTTGATGGTCCGCCTGATCAACGGCTATCATACCGGGACGTTCGCAGACCCCGTCGCCTGGAACGCCGAATAAAAGCGTCTTACGCACGCAGACAGAAACGCCCGCAGGCAATGCCTGCGGGCGTTTGCTTCTTATGCCTTTCCTCACTCGACTTTCGGAAGGCGCGCGCGGAACTTTGAAAGTTCCTCGTCCGTCGGGATGTAATCGTCCATCTGTCCTTCATGGAATTTCTCATAGGCGACCATGTCAAAATACCCGGTGCCGGTAAGTCCGAAGACGATCGTCTTTTCTTCGCCGGTCTCCCTGCACTTCAATGCCTCGTCGATCGCGACGCGGATCGCGTGCGCGCTTTCCGGCGCGGGCAGGATGCCTTCGACGCGGGCGAACTGCTCAGCTGCCTCGAAGACCTTCGTCTGCGGAACGGACACCGCTTCCATCAGACCCTGGTCGTAAAGCTCGCTTAAGATCGGGCTCATGCCGTGATAACGCAGACCCCCGGCGTGGTTCGGGGCCGGGATGAAGTCGCTGCCGAGCGTATACATCTTCGAGAGCGGGCATACCATGCCGGTGTCGCAGAAATCATAGGCGTACACGCCGCGCGTGAAACTCGGACAGGATGCCGGCTCGACCGCGATGATCCTGTAATCCGCTTCGCCGCGGAGCTTCTCGCCCATGAACGGAGCGATCAGGCCGCCCAGATTCGAGCCGCCGCCGGCGCACCCGATGATCATGTCCGGTTTGATGCCGTATTTGTCAAGCGCCGCCTTCGTCTCAAGGCCGATGACCGACTGATGCAGAAGGACCTGGTTCAGAACGCTTCCCAGAACATAGCGGTAACCGGGCGTCTTGACCGCCACTTCGACCGCTTCCGAGATCGCGCAGCCCAAGCTTCCCGTCGTCCCCGGATGCTCGGCCAGGATCTTCTTTCCGACTTCCGTCGTCATGGACGGGGAAGGCGTGACCGACGCGCCGTACGTCCGCATGACTTCGCGGCGGAAGGGTTTCTGCTCATAGGAGACCTTGACCATGAAGACCTTGCAGTCCAGTCCGAAGTAGGCGCACGCCATCGAAAGGGCGGTGCCCCACTGACCGGCTCCGGTCTCCGTCGTCACGCCCTTCAGACCCTGCTTCTTGGCGTAGTACGCCTGGGCGATGGCGGAATTGAGCTTGTGGCTGCCGCTCGTGTTGTTGCCTTCGAATTTGTAGTAGATCTTCGCGGGCGTGCCGAGCTTCTCCTCGAGGCAGTACGCGCGGACGAGCGGGGACGGACGGTACATCTTGTAGAAGGAGAGGATCTCTTCGGGGATCTCATAGTGGAGCGTGTCGTTGTCCAGCTCCTGCTTGACAAGCTCGTCGCAGAAGACGCCGGAGAGTTCGGCGGCGGTCATCGGCTGATGCGTGCCGGGGTTGAGCAGCGGCGCCGGCTTGTTCTTCATGACGGCGCGCAGGTTATACCATGTGCGGGGCATCTCCGATTCGTCGAGATAAATTTTGTAAGGGATCGTTTTCATGGCTGTTTTCCTTTCTTTGTTTTCTTTTTTCTTTGTGGGTTGAGAGACGGAAAACAAAAATCCCGTCTCAGCGAATGATGCTGGGACAGGATGTGATCCTGCGGTGCCACCCGGCTTGACGCTTGCGCGCCCACTTTTTACGCATACGAACATATGCTGACCTTTGTTGTCGGAGCGTCCTCTCCGTCTCACCTACTAAAAACGTGCACATTTCGTTCGGCTCGCCCTCGGAAGCCCATTCCGTGCCGCATTCTCCGCCGCGCTTTCACCGCCCGCGGCTCGCTGTGGGAAAAGAGACGGTACGTACTTACACTTCCTCATCGGTTGGATATCGCAACGTACAGAGATAATCCCATGTACGCTATGATTGTAGCACGCCGGGATCGGTTTGTCAAGAGGTTTTTCTGAAAAATATCGAAAAAACGTGAATATTTTTTCACGGCACCTCCGGGGAGGCGGGCGGCAGCGCCTGTCCGGTGCGCAGGGCGGTGAGAAGGAAGACCGCTTCGGCGCCCTCGGCGAGGAGCAGTCGTGCCGCGCGGGCGGCGGTGGCGCCGGAGGTGACGACGTCGTCGCAGAGGATGATCTTTTCGCCGCGCACCGATGCGCCGCGCCGCAGACGGAGGGACGCTTCGGCGTTCTCGCGCCGCCCCTGCGCGTCCAGCGTCTTCTGCTCCTCAGCGCCGCTCCGGTCAAGGAGCGTGCAGAGGCGCGCGCCGGTACTGCGCGCGCAGAGCGCGGCGAGCCGCCGTCCGTGGTCGAAGCCGTCCCGGCGGAGCGCCGCCGGGGTGCGCGGCAGATACGTGATCCGCCACCCGGAGGGCTTCTCGCCGCACGAAAGAAAACGGCGCGTCAGCGCGGCGGACATCGCGCGCGCAAAAACGGCGGACGCCGCGCGGTCCGGCGAATGCTTGAGCGTATAGAGGAGCCGGGCGGTCAGCGGCAGCCGCTCCGGATCGTAAAAGCCGATAAAGAGCACGGCCCGTCCGCCGACCGGGGTCAGATGAGGCGCCGCCGCGCGGGGGACGCAGGTACATCCGTCGGCGGGACGCCCGCACGCGGCGCACCGCGCCGCGCATTCCCGGGAGAACGCTTCGGCGCACGCCGGGCAGAGCCGGTCGGAGGCGGCGTCCAGGACGGCGCGGCAGAGCGGGCAGCGTCGCGGGAAGAGAAGATCGATCACCCTCACGGCGCGCATGCCTCCCGCAGACACGCCGCGAGATTCGTCATCCGGAGCGCGTGGCGCTCGTTCTGCACCATCTCGGCGAGGACGCCGCGCCGTCCGACGAGGATCGCCATCCGCGCCGCGCGCGTCACGGCGGTGTAGAGCAGATTCCGCGTGCGGAGCATCGGCGGGCAGTCGGCGATCGGCAGAATGACGATCGGATATTCGCTTCCCTGGCTTTTGTGGACGGTGACGGCGTACGCGTGCTCCAACTCGTCGAGCATGGAGAATTCATATACGGCGCGCCGGTCGTCGAAGAGGACGGTCATCGCCTCCGCGTCCGCGTCGATGCTCTCGACGACGCCGATATCCCCGTTGAACACGCCCATGCCGTCCCGCCCGTCCTTCGTCCAGGTGAGCGAGTAGTCGTTGCGGATCTGCATGACGCGGTCGCCCTCGCGGAAGAGGACGTCGCCGCGCTTTCGCTCCGCTTTGCCGGGGGCGGGCGGATTGAGCGCCTCCTGAAGGAGGCGGTTGAGGTTCGCCGTGCCGGCGGGACCGTTGTGCGAGGGGGTGATGACCTGGATCTTCTGCCGGACCCCGTCTCCGTAGGAGCGCGGCAGCCGCGTGCGGTACAGTTCGGTCACGGTGCGGGCGATCTCCTCGTCGTCCTCCCGGGGGAGAAAGAAGAAATCGCCGTCTTTGCGCGTGATGTCCGGGAAGCGCCCTTCGTTGATCGCATGGGAATTCGTGACGATGAGGCTTGATTGCGACTGGCGGAAGATCTCCGTCAGGCGGAAGGTGGGGAAGCAGTCCGCCGCGATCAGATCGGCTAAGACGTTGCCGGCGCCGACGGACGGGAGCTGTTCCGCGTCGCCGATGAAGATCACGCGCGCGCCGTTCTTGACGGCACGGAGCAGCGCTTCGAGGAGGAGCACGTCGATCATGGAGCATTCGTCGAGGATGACGACGTCCTCGTCGAGCGTGTTTTTCTCCCCGCGGGCGAAGCGGTACGCGGCGGCGTCGTCCTCTCCGGCGTATTCCATCTCGAGAAGACGGTGGATCGTTTTCGCCTCGCGGGAGGTCGCCTCGCTCATGCGCTTGGCGGCGCGCCCGGTCGGCGCGGCGAGCGCGCAGGAGAGCCCGAGGCTCTCGAAGATGGAGATCAGCGCGCGGATGACCGTCGTTTTTCCCGTGCCCGGTCCGCCGGTCAGGATCATGACGCCGTCGCCGAGCGCGCCGAGGATCGCCCGGCGCTGCATCTCGGCGTATTCGAGGTGGTTTTCCGCTTCGATCTGCCAGATCAGCCGCTCGGCGTCGCCGGGGGCGAGACGCGGGCAGAGGCGGGACAGACGCAGAAGCTTCTCCGCCGCGTACGTCTCGGCACGGAAATACTGCGGAAGCATGACGAACGTCACGTTTTCCCTTGTCAGGGAAAGAAGACGTTTTTCCTGAAGCATCGAGGCGAGCGGCGTGCGCACGGCGTCTTCCCCGACGCCGAGGAGATCGGCGCCCGCCCGGATCAGCTCTTTCTCCGGCAGGCAGGTGTGCCCGTTTTTCCGGGCGGCTTCGTCGAGCGTGCAGCAGAGCCCGGCGCGGATGCGCTCGGCGTCGTCCGGGGGGATCCCGATGGCGAGCGCCAGCTTGTCCGCGTGGCGGAAACTGATGCCGTCCAGCTCCCGGCAGAGCAGATACGGATCCTCCCGGAGGCGATCGACGGCGGCGTTCCCCCAGCGCTTGTAGATGCGGACGGCGGCGGCGGGGGAGAAGTAGTCGCGGCAGAAGAGCATGACGGAGCGCACGCCGGCCGTCTGCTCGAAGGAAGCGCGGATCTCCGCCGCCTTCTTCTTCGAGATGCCGGGGATCTCCGCCAGCCAGTCCGGATGGTTCTGAAGGATATCGAAGGTGTCGGGACCGAAACGGGCGACGATGCGCGCCGCCGTTTTCGGACCGATGCCCTTGACGTTCCCGGTGGAAAGATAGCGGAGGATATCCGCCTCCTCGGCGGGGAGGGATTTTTCGTAGAACTCCGCCCGGAACTGCGGGCCGTAGACGGGATGGTTCGTCCATACGCCGACGGCGGAGATCCGCTCGCCCTCCGCGAGGAAGGGAAGGGAGCCGGTGACGGTGATCTCGTCGTCCTCCGTCTCGAGCGAGCAGACGGTGTAGCCGTTCTCTTCGTTTTGGTATATGATGGCGGAGACCGTGCCGGTCACGGTCGTTTTTCCGTCTTCGGCGTGCGGTGCGTCGGACATGGCGCGGCTCCTTTCCGGCGGCGGTGTGCCGCCCGTTTCTGTGCGCGGTGTCGTTGTCTTCTCAGGGCAGGCGGACCGATCCGCCGCCGGGAACGGCGTACGGCCGTCCGTCCGCCAGGATCCAGACGTCCGCCCGGGAGGGATTGAAGACCGTTTTCCCGTCCGCCGTGTAATAGAGGCGGCGGTACGCCTCCTTCGCGTCGTGGATCTCCTGACACGTGGCGTACCAGATCTCCGGACGTCCTCCCATCTTTTCGAGGAAGCGCTCCATGACGGACCAGTTGTCCTGCCGCGCGAATTCATAGCTGTGACCCATCATAAAGAAAAGAAGCGGTCCGTCGTACACGATCGTCGAGGCGAGGAAGCGGTCGGCGAGCTCCATGAGCTCCGGATCGCGGTGGCGGCAGGTGCACATCCACGAAAGATCGTTTTCCGGAAGGCGGAAATCGTGCGTGGAGTCGCCGCCGCGCGCGTAGCAGATCCCCTGAAGGCGGAGCAGCGTCATGACGTCCCCGGAGAGGCGGCTGCACGGGTAAGCCAGTCCCCGCACGGGGCGGCCGAACATCGCCTCCAGCGCGAGCCGGTCCTCGAGGATCTCCGACGCGGCAACGGAGCCCGGCACGTTCGTCAGTACCGTATGATGCGCCGTGTGGCACGCCACCTCGAAAAGCGGGGAATCGTACGCGGCAAGGGACCGGGAACGGGACAGCTGACGACCGATTTTCCCGGACGGGAAGGGGCCGTCCTCCGGAGAGAAGAGACCGGAACAGATGTTGAACGTACACTTGACGCCGCAGTCTTTGAACATTTCGATGAGGCGGAGGTCCTCCTCGACGCCGTCGTCGTAGCTGAGCGCCAGCGCGTGCGTCCTTCCGCCGGGGAAAAGCATGTGGATCTGATAAGACATGAGAGAGGCTCCTTTCTCCCGCGTACCGCGTATCCGCGTACATTATAGCATATCTTCGGACGGAATGCAATCCCGATCCCGCCCCGGCGCATACACTGGAAGGAGAAGGAAAGGGGGGAGAGGATGGAGGAATACGCGGCGATCCTTGCCGCCGTGCTCGCGGTGTTCGGCGCGTACTGTGCCCTCAGAGAGGCGCGGACGCTTCTGCGCCGCCTCGCGCGCCGCCGGACGGAACGATTGACAAACGACTGCGATGCGTGTATAATGTATGTGGAAGGCGGGGCGTGCGCCCTGCCAAAGCGATGCGGAAACGAGGCGGAGCGGACGATCATGAAAACGCCGAAATCGATATTCGTCTGTACGGAGTGCGGCGCGCAGAGTCCGAAGTGGCTCGGACGGTGCCCGGCGTGCGGTGCGTGGAATTCCCTCGCCGAGGAGGAGCCGATCCCGGCGGCGGATGGCGCGTCCTCCCGCCGTCCGGGAGGACGGCAGCCGGAGAGCGCGGTGCCGATCGGCGAGCTGGACGGCGCGGAATGCGCCCGCACCGTGACCGGGATCGGCGAGTTCGACCGCGTGCTCGGCGGCGGGCTCGTGACCGGCTCCGTCGTGCTGCTCGCGGGCGAGCCGGGGATCGGGAAATCCACGCTGCTCATGCAGCTGTGCGGGATGCTCGGCGCGGAGAAGAAACTGCTCTACGTGTCCGGCGAGGAATCGAGACCGCAGCTGAAGATGCGCGCCTCGCGCCTCGGCACGGAAGGGGAGGGGATCTTTCTTCTGACGGAGACGGATCTCGACACGATCCTCGGAGAGGCGGAGCGGATCCGTCCGGATATCCTCATCGTCGATTCGATCCAGACGGTGTCTTCCGACCGGTCGCCGTCCGCGCCCGGCAGCATCGCGCAGGTGCGTGAATGCGCCGGTGCGATCATGCAGCAGGCGAAGGCGGACGGGACGTCCGTCATCCTCGTCGGGCACGTCAACAAAGAAGGCGGCGTCGCCGGTCCGAAGGTGCTCGAACACATGGTGGACGCGGTCCTGTATTTCGAGGGAGACCGCAGCCAGTCCCACCGCATCATCCGCGCGGCGAAGAACCGCTACGGCTCGACGAACGAGATCGGCGTTTTCGAGATGGGGAACGGCGGACTGCGCGCGGTGGAGAACCCCTCCGAGATGCTCCTCGCCGAGCGGCCGCGGGACGTGTCCGGAAGCTGCGCGGTCTGTATCCTCGAGGGGACGAGACCGATCATCGCGGAGGTGCAGGCGCTCGTGACGCCGACCTCCTTTCCGTCTCCGCGCCGCACGGCGAACGGCATCGACACGAACCGGATGTTTCTGCTCCTCGCCGTGCTCGAAAAGCGGCTCGGTCTCCGCTTCTCATCGTGCGACGTCTACCTGAACGTGATCGGCGGGCTGCGCATCGACGATCCGGGCGCGGACGCCGCCGTCGCGCTCGCTTTGATCTCGAGCATGCGGGACATCGTGATCCCGCCGGATCTGATCGCCATGGGCGAGATCGGGCTCTCCGGGGAGATCCGCCGGATCTCGCAGGCGGAGCAGCGCGCCGCGGAGGCGGCGCGGCTCGGATTTTCGCGCATCGCCATGCCGAAACGCGGCGCGGCGGGCACGCTGCCGCCGGGCGTCGAGCGGATCCCGCTCGGCGGGATCTACGACGCGCTCACGCTCCTCGGCGGGGAGACGCGCGGCGCGGAAGAATAAGGGAAGAATATAGACGAAAAACCGGGCGCGGACAGATCGACTGTCCGCGCCCGGCGCGTTCGCGGGAGCGATTCACGGTTCGGGAACGAGGAGCCCGTAGCCGCCGTCGTTGCGGCGGTAGACGACGCACGTCGTTTCGTTCGTCGAATCGCGGAAGACGAAGAAATTGTGACCGAGCAGATTCATCTGCAAGATCGCCTCGTCCGGCGTCATCGGCTTGATGCGGAAGGTCTTCTGGCGGATCAGCGCGTTGTCGTCCTCCGCCGTGTCGGCGCCCGACGCGAAGTTTTCCGGCGCGAAGGCGCCCGTGCGCAGCCGGCGTTCGAGCCGCGTCTTGTTCTTGCGGATCTGGCGGACGATGGTGTCCACGCAGTCGTCCAGGGCGTTCTCGAAGGTGGCGGATTCCTTTTCGCAGCGGAAGATCGTCCCGTCCGAGAGGATGGTGATCTCCAGTCGGTCCTGTTCCCGGACACGGCTGAATTTGACGGTCGCCTCCGCCGTGTCTGCGAAGAACTTATCGAATTTGGACAGCTTTTTTTCCACGAGCGCCTTCATGCTCTCGCGGACGTTCATCTGTCTGCCGACTACCGTGATCTTCATAGTCAACCCACCTTTGTTTCGTATTCGGAGGAGACTCGCGCCGCCTCCGTTGAGCCGTCGGGAAACAGCGGGACCGCCGTTTCCCTTCGGCTGATTCCATTATACCACATAAAAGTCGGTTTGTACAGCGGAAAACAAAAAGTTCAGGCAATCTTTAGCAAATGTTCACAATCCGTTTCCCGCGGGAACCGACAAAAAACGCCGGTACGCGGTTTTCGCGTACCGGCGAAGGGGATCTGTGACGCAGATCAGTCGAGGTAGCCCTGGCGGTAAAGGAGCTCCGCCGTGAGGACGGCGCCGCCCGCCGCGCCGCGCAGCGTGTTGTGCGCCAGCCCGACGAATTTATAGTCGAAGAACGTATCCTCGCGCAGCCGTCCGAGCGTGACGCCCATCCCGCCGTAGATATCGCGGTCAATTCTCGCCTGCGGGCGGTCGTTTTCCTCGAAATACGTGATGAACCGTTCGGGCGCGTGCGGCAGACCGAGCAGCTGCGGCAGCCCTTTGAAGTTTTTCCACTCGGCGAGGATCTCTTCCTTCGGCGGCTTCTTGTCGAAATTCACGAAGACGGCGCAGACGTGCCCGTCGGTGACCGGCACGCGGATGCACTGCGTCGTGATGAGCGGGCGCTGGGCGGGGACGATGACGCCGCCCTGCACGCTGCCCCAGATCTTCAGCGGTTCCTTCTCGCTCTTTTCCTCCTCGCCGGAGATGTAGGGGATGACGTTGTCCGTCATCTCCGGCCAGTCGGCGAAGGTCTTGCCCGCGCCGCTGATCGCCTGATACGTCGTCGCGACGACCTCGCGCACGCCGTATTTGAGCAGCGGCGTCAGCGCGGCGACGTACGCCTGGATGGAGCAGTTCGGCTTGACGGCGATGAAGCCGCGGCGCGTCCCGAGCCGCTGGCGCTGGCTGACGATCACGTCGAGGTGCGCGGCGTTGATCTCCGGGATGACCATGGGAACGTCGGAGACCCAGCGGTTGGCGGAGTTGTTGGAGACGACGGGGATCTCCGCGCGGGCGTACGCTTCCTCCAGCGCGAGGATCTCGTCCTTCTTCATGTCGACGGCGCAGAAGATCATGTCGACCTCGCGGCGCATCGTCTCGATATCGGCGGCGTCGCGCACGGTCAGGCGCGCGGCCTCCTGCGGGATCGGCACGGACATTTTCCAGCGTCCCGCCACCGCCTCCTCATAGGGACGTCCGGCGGAGCGTGCGGAGGCGGCGACCGCCGTCAGGGTAAAATACGGATGTCCGGCGAGAAGCGTGACGAATCGCTGCCCGACCATGCCCGTCGCGCCGACGACGCCGGCTCTCAGTTTTTCTCTCATGATATCGATTCTCCTTGTCGCAAAACGGAGCCGCCGACTCCGAGCGGGGCTCCTCTGTTCCTGTTGCCCTACAGTATAGCATAAAAAAAGCGTTTTGTCAACGCGGGAAGCGATCCGAGGGGGCCGCGCGGCGGAAATTTTCCGGCGCTTTGCGCGGCAGGAAGAAGGATCCCGTTGCAAATCCGCGAAAAACGTGCTACAATGTACGGGCATACATGAAATCGAAATCAACCGAAGCGAGGAGGAACCATGATCTATCTTGACCGGACCGTCGACGGGGGCGCCGGACCGCGCCGTCTGCGCGCGTACGTCCCCGATCCCGTGTGCGGCGCGAAGGATCGCCCCGCTGTCGTCGTTTTCCCCGGAGGCGCGTACGGCTTGACCTTCGAGGGGGAGGCGGAGCCGATCGCGCTCGCCTTCACCGCCGCCGGGATCTGTGCCTTCGTGCTCGACTATTCCGTGGCCTCCAATACGCCGAAGCCGTACCCCTCCGTTATGCGGGAGGCGTTCTCCGCCGTCCGGTACGTCCGCGAGAACGCGGAACGGTTCTGCATCGATCCGCACAACGTCGCCGTGCTCGGCTTCTCGGCGGGCGGACATCTCGCCGCCTGCACGGGGACGCTGTGGAACAAGCCGATCATGGCGGAGCACGTCGGGGAGGATCCCCGCGCCGCCCGCCCGGACAAGCTCGTCCTCTGCTATCCGGTGATCGACGCCCTCGAGCCGTGCTGCCGCTACTGCTTCACGAATCTTTTCGGCGCCGACGAGGAGATCACGGAGCAGAGGCTGGCGCAGTTTTCCGCCGAGCGGCAGGTCGACGACGAGACGCCGCCCGCCTTTCTCTGGCTGACGGCGGAGGACAACGCCGTGCCGGTGCGCGGCGCGCTCGCGTTCGCCCGCGCGCTGGCGGAGCACGGCACGCACGCGGAGCTGCACCTGTACCCGCACGGAAAGCACGGGCTGTGCCTTGCGCCGGGTACGGCGGCGGGCGCGTGGGCCGCGGACGCGGTGCGCTTTCTGCGCGATACGGAGCTGGACCGGAAGATCCCGCCCTGCGAGTGAGCGCGTCTCGCCTCATACGGAAACGACCGCCCGCGGCGCACGCCGCGGGCGGTCCCGTTTTCTTTGAGCGTTTTGTCAGGCGGAAAGCTTCATGTCGCCGTCGCGCACCGCGCCGAGCCGGCGCAGGATCCGGTCGATGAGGAGCGACAGGACGGCGGGGAACACGAAGCAGACGAGAAACAGCCCGATCCACTGGAGCGCGCCGACCGGCTCCGGACAGCCGTTCTCCGGCGAGAGCCAGCCGAGGATCATCCCGATCGGACCGAGCAGACCGCACGTCCCCATGCCGGAATTGATCGCGGCGCCGTACATCTTCAGCCCGAAGACGCACACGGCGAGCGGACCGGTGACGGCGGACGCGAGCGTCGGCGCGATCCAGATCGCGGGCTTTTTCAGGATATTCGGCATCTGGAGCATGCTCGTCCCGATCCCCTGGGAGACAACGCCGCCCCAGCCGTTGTCGCGGAAGCTGACGACGGCGAAGCCGACCATCTGCGCGCAGCAGCCGGCGACCGCCGCCGCACCGGCGATGGCGAGCCCTTCGGAGGAACCGGCCGCCGCGGCGCTGCCCGTCAAAGTAAGCCCCGCGCAGATCGCCGCGCTGGAGATCGGCAGCGTCAGGCAGACGCCGATCACGACGGAGACGATGATCCCGGCGGCGAGCGGCGCCTGCAGCGACGCCCAGCCGATAAAGGTACTGATGAGTCCGGCGAGCCGCCCGATCCACGGCGCGACCCAGATCGAGAGCACGCCGCCGACGAAGACGGTGACGAAGGGCGTCACGAGGATGTCGACCTTCGTCTTCTTTGAGACGAGCATCCCGATCTCGACGGAGACGATGGCGATCACGAAGACGGCGAGCGGACCGCCCGCGCCGCCGAGCTGGTTCGCCGCGTAGCCGACCGCCGCCGCCGAGAAGACGACGAGCGCGTGTCCTTTCAGCGAATAGGCGATCGCCGCCGCCATGGCGGGTCCCGCCATCGCCTGCGCGAAGCCGCCGATGTCGGAGAGGAAGCCGCAGTGCGGGATCATGCCGAGCGCCTTGAAGATCGTGCCGATGAGGAGCGAGGCGAACAGTCCCTGCGCCATGGCGCCCATGGCATCGATGAAATAGCGGTGCGCGAAGTAGCGGATCCCCCGCCGCGCGCCGTCCGACGAACCGGATTTCTGACCCATGACCGCACCTCCGTACTCTGTGGGTGAAAAAACAAATTCCGGAGCGCTCGCTCCGTTCTTCCTGTATTATACCCGAAGGAGGCGCCATTGTCAATGTCGGTTTTATACTATTTTCGCTCCGCCGCGCGCCGTCCGCGTCCGCATATTTGCCAAAGCCCCCGATTTCGCCCGCTGCGGCGCGATTTTCCGACGGACGATTGACAAACGCGTCCGCTGAGGGTATAATGATTACGGCAGGCGGCGAGGCGCTCTCCCGCCGCACTCTTTGACCGAAAGGACGGATTTCAATAATCAATAATATGGGAGAATCTCAGAGCGGCGCCTCCGTGCGCCCGAGCTTTTATGAAAAGCTGGCGGACGGGCGAGACGTCAGCATCGTCGCCCTCGGCGACAGCATCATCGAGTGCCACGGCGCGAGCGACGACGCCCACCGCTGGGTCAATATGCTCGCCGAGGGGATCCGGCAGCGTTACGGCGTGCGGGTCCGCCTGACGAACCTTGCCATGGGAGGCAACAACTCCTTCTCCGGCTACGTCCGGGCGATGGCGCTCGACGACGGCGTCGACTACGATCTGGCGCTCTTGTGCCACGGGCAGAACGACGGCCCCGCGACGGTCTCGCTGTATTACGAGGCGTTCGTGCGCGCGGTACGGTCCCGCTGGCCTGACGCGTCGCTGCTCGCGGCGCTCGAGCACTGTCAGAGGACGTACACGGAGAAGATCCGCGCCGTGCAGGCGCTGGCGGCGCATTACGACATCCCGACGGTCGATCTCATCCCGGCTTTTCAGGAGAATTACGACGGATTGACGATGGACGGCTGTCACGCGAACGACGAAGGACAGCGCATCTACTATGAGCACTACATGGAGACGATCGGCCGCTTCGTCGAGGAGCGGCGCGGACACGACGCGCCGGACATGACGCCGGTGAACGAGGGCGTCACGCTCTACGAGACATTCCGCTGGCTCGACGCGAAGCGGTTCACGCGCGAGGGGAACGTATTTACGCTGGATATCGCGCTGCGCGGACAGCTGCTGGCGCTCGATTACTACTTCGTACCCGGCGTGAGCGCCGCCCGGGTCCTCGTCGACGGGGAGGTCTTCCACACCGTCGATTCCGAATGGCGGTATCCGTTCCGGCTGCGCTTCGTCGTCATGCTGACGGACAGGGGAGCAGCCATAAAACCGGCAAACGTCCGGCATACGATCGCCGTCGACTGCGGCGAGGGCGAGACGGGCGCGGCCGTCGCCGAGGGCTTCTGCGGGATCGCCGTCATCGGGCTGTGAGCGCGGACGGGGACCGACAGATCATACACAAACATACGGAAAACGGAGGAGGAAAAACGATGAACGAGGTTCTGGAATTCCTGAAAAAGGCCGGTACGTACTATATCGCGACGTGCGACGGCGCGCAGCCGCACGTGCGTCCCTTCGGGGCGCTCGCGGAATTTGAGGGGAAGCTGTATTTCCCCACGAACAACCAAAAGAAGGTGTACCGCCAACTGATCGCCGACCCGAAATTCGAGATCTGCGCGATGGTTGAGAATCGCTGGATCCGCATCGAGGGCGAGGCGGTGCTCGACGAACGCCGGGAGGCGCGCGCCGCTATGCTGGAGCAGTGCCCCGTGCTGTCGTCCATGTATACGGCGGACGACGGATTGATGGTCGTGTTCCGCATCGCGCACGCGGCGGCGACGGTGTATTCCTTCACCGCGGCGCCCGAGACGTACGAGATCTGACCGACGACATGACAAAAGCCCGGTGGCAGCCGGGCTTTTGTCGCGCCGGGGGCTTTTTTCAGCCGTCCGATCCTTTCCCCGGACGAACGCGCCGGGAAAGCGGAACGGACGGAGGGCGCCGTTTTTCTCGGAGGGGTTGACTTTCGGTACGGAACGTGATATACTTCTTTTAGACGCTCGGGAGGGTCCGCGGGAGGTTTCCGATATTTTCGGAAACCGTATCGCTTTGCCCGGGCGTTTTTTTTGAGGACGCCGTTCTCCTCTGCCTGCTTATGACGTTTCGGATCACGCGAGCGGGGCGAGGCGCGCCGGGGCGTCGGCGCAGAGAAAACGGCAGGCTTCCGTTATGTACGCGCTCTCGCCGTCCGCGCAGCGGACGGCGTTGTATTCCGCGAGGATCGGCGCGGGCGACGGCAGGATCAGATAATACCGTCCGCCTTCCGGATCCGCGTAGGCGTTCCCCTTCCGGACGCCGTTCCCCGTGAGGCGGCGGCAGGCGAGGAGCATGTCCTCCAGCGCGCCGAAGGCGTAGCACGCCTCCCGCCCGGCGGGATCGTCCGCCGCCTGCCCGAGCCGCGTGACGAAGAGCTCGCATCCGCCGCGGCGATCCTCGAAGATCTGCACGAAGTACCGCGCCGGATCGGCGCCGTCGTCCGATCCGTTTCGTGCCGCGGCGAGGATCCGCCGAAGCGCACGGCGCACCGCGCGCGGGTCTTTTTCGGCCGCGCCGCAGTCGAGCGCGAAACGCGCGGCGTCCTCGGCGTCGAGCGTGAGCTTCATCCTGTTTTTGCCGATCCGTATCAGTTCCATTCCTTCAGCCGTTCCGCCGCGGCGGCGCGGCGTCCCCCCTCTTTTTATGACTTTTTGCACTACGTCCATTATACCGCTTCGCGGCAAAAAAAGATAGCCCTCAGATTCTGGCAGCCGGGGAAGAAAACGGGCGGGATCGCGGCGTCTTCCGGGCTGTCTGCCCTGCCGCGCGTCTCTCGTGCGCCGCGCGCGCGGTTGTCCTTGCTTTTTTTTGCGGACTGTGCTATAATCAAAAAAAACCGGGGAGCGGGATCTTCCCGGCGCGCCGTTTCCGGCGGAACGGGCGGCCGATCCGGTCGGCGGTCACACTCTTTTTACTGCTTTTACTACAATAACTGCAAAAGGAAAGATCCCCCGCGGGGATAGGAGGAGAACATGGACGGAAGCATACGAGAGAAAGAGCGCATGCCGCGCGGCGCGTTTCTGCGCGCGCTGTACCGCGTCGGCGCGGAGGAGACGGCGCTCCCGCCGGACGGCGGGGACGGGACGCTGACGCGGGAGGAAGCCGCGGACGCACTCGCCCGCTTTGCCGGGGAGAGGCGGTATCTTCTGCCGTACCGGACGGGCGGCGGCGGCGCGAGCGCTTCTTTTTTTGTGCTTTTCAGTTTCATGAAATCACCTTGCCATATCGGACTGTCATCGGATGCGGCGGTCTGTCTGCCATCATTGTAGCGGAAACGGAGCGCGCCGTCAAGAGATATTCGTTCTTTTTACAGTTTGTCCACACTTGTGCTTTTTTTGCGGCGCGCGGCGCGGGCAGGGGGGAAAAATCAGCCGAGCGCGGCGCGCAGGTCGATGATGAACAGAACCGCGCCGCGGCGTTTGACGGGGGCGGCGGCTTTATAGTTCAGCGTGGCGATCACGTACAGCTTTCCGTTCGCCTCGCACGCCGCCGGATAGTGGCACGCCGTCGCCGGTTCCTCCGAGTGGGGCAGACGGCCGTCGAAGAGGAGCATCCGCCGCCCGAAGCGGACCTCCCCCGGCTCTGTGAAATAGATCGCGAGCCGGGAGCGGTCCGGCCGGTCGATGTTGGCGATGAGGTAATGCCGTCCGTCCGGGAGTGTGCCGCAGAAGATTTTGGACGCGGCGATCGGGATGTCGTGCGCGATCGGCCCGCTCCACGTCTCCCCGAGATCGTCGGAGCGGAAGAACAGCGGGACCTGCCGCGCGTCGTCCCGACAGAACATCCGCAGTACGCCGCCGCACTCGATCACGGAGATCTCCGGGTGGCGCAGCGCGCTGCCGTCCGGCAGATTCCCGTTTTCCATGATCTTCACGAGCCGCCAGTCCGTATCCGGCCGCCCGTCGTCCGAGAGGAGCACGGCGGGCGTGTTCGGAAAGCCGTCCGGTTCCGCGATCCGCCCCGGGAGCATCCGCCGCCCGTCCGGGAGCCGGACCGCGTTCGTGTTGAGCTTAAAGGGGATCGGCCTCGACCACAGCCGTGCAAAGCGGCCCGCCGCCCGGTCCAGCACGTACAGATCGAGGGAGTGCATGTGATCCCCCGAGACCATCTGATTGACGAACAGGTACAGCCTTCCGCCGTCGGCGGCGAACACCGGCGGGCAGTACAGGATCTTCTCCGAGGGATCGCCGCATATCACCGACAGCTCGCTCCACGTCTTCCCGCTGTCCGACGAACGCTTCTCGCAGATGGGCGTATATCCGTGCAGCTCTCTTTCCGGGCAGCTGTACCACGCCGCATAGAGGACGCCCTCGAATTCGATGATCGCCGTCTCGTGGAGGAAGCCGAACCGTTCGTCCGGGCGGTTCACGATCACGGCTTCGACGGCATCGGTCGGGAGATCCGCGACCGATGCGGCAAGGAAGGATTCAAACGGAAGCATCGCGGCGAGGCGTCTGTCCTCGTCGGTGTAATACGGCTGCGTGAACACGGAGATCCCCCCTTGCTTCGCCGTCGGCCGGAACCGTCGTTGTTAATTATATTATATCGGATTTTTCCCCGGCGTTCAACCGTTTCCCGTGAATTTTCCCGGACAAACGCGAAAGTACGCCGCCGCGGCCTTTGGCGCGGAGAGATCCCCCTTGATTATTTTCCCCGACTGTGTTATAATCAAGCCGTCCGGGGGCAGGAAACTCCCGACGAATCGCATGCGGCGGAGCGGGCGGTCCCCTCGGCCGGCAGCCGCCCGCGTTTCTTTACTATGACATTCCCCGCGGGCTCGCGGGGACGGGAGGATACAATGAACGTCAGCACAGAAAACAGAGAGCGCATGCCGCGCGGCGCGTTTCTGCGCGCGCTGTACCGCGTCGGCGCGGAGGAGACGGCGCTCCCGCCGGACGGCGGGGACGGGACGCTGACGCGGGAGGAAGCCGCGGACGCACTCGCCCGCTTTACCGGGGAGAGGCGGTATCTTCTGCCGTATCGGACGGGCGGCGGACGGGACTTCGCCGACCGCGCGGACGTTTCGCCCGACAAGCGGTACGGCGTGGACTACTGCGCCGCGCACGGACTTTTCACGGACGGGGAAGGCGGGCTTTTCCGCCCGAAGGAGCCGCTGTATCGGGAAGAGGCGGAGGCGGTGCTCGCCCGGCTCGGCGGGATGATCGAGCGGGCGCGGACCGCTTCCGGGCTCGTCACCTTCCGCGACATGGCGCAGATGCCGGAGACCGTGTTCAGCAATATGTCGTCCGACGCGGTGACGGAGGCGGGACGGACGTTTCTGCGCTTCTCTCCCTTCCGTCCGGTGCCGCGGGAGGAGCTGTCCTTCTTCCCGCGCTTCGGGAGCGGTCCGCAGCTCGCGCCGGCACAGACGCTGGAAGCGCCGTGGTTCATCGGGCTCGACCATGCGGCGGACGGCGTCTCGGACAGCGCGATGGAGTACTGCCGTGTCTGCCTGCGCGCCCGTCCGCTCAAAGATCCGAAACTCGTTCTGTCTTCGCCCGTCTTCCGCGAGGAGATCGCGCCCGCGTCCGTCGGCGGGGAGGAGGGGTGGACGGTGCTGCTCTTTCCCATCGGCGGCGCTTTTCGCCGCCTGCGGCAGGCGAACCTGACGGCGGAGTGGCCGTATGCGTCTTCCGAGTGCCGCACGCTGCGGGAGATGAACGCGCGCTCCCTGAACGATCGGTATCTGCACCTCGCGCTCTATCCGTTCGGGGACGAAGCGGAGGCGGAGGCGGACGTCGCGTATTTCGCGTTCTTCGCCGACCGGGAGGCGGTGCTCGCCTTCCGCGCGGCGGCGGAACCGGATCGCTTCACGCCGGACGAAGCGCTGCTCGGACGGTACGTCTGGCAGGAAGCGTCCGCGGAGCGGATCGCGGGATACGAGGCGGAGATCGCGCGGCGCGTCCGGGAGATCCGCGAAACGCCGTCCGCGCTGACGCCGGAGCAGATCTGCGGGAAATGCTACTACGTCTCCTCGCTGCACGGCGACGACGGAAACGACGGGCTGTCGCCGCAGACCGCGTGGCGGTCCGTCACAAAGCTGATCCGGCAGACGGAGGGCGAGGACGTCGTGACGCCGCTCGCGCGGTACCGGCACTTCGAACACGTCCCGCAGCCGGGCGACGGCGTCTTTCTGGAGCGGGGCAGCGTCTTCAACGCGGAGCTGTCCACGACGCTGGAGGGCGACTACGTCATGTGGTTCGCGGACGGCGTGTCCTACGGCGCCTACGGCGAGGGGGAGAAGCCGGTCCTCAGCTGCTGCGTGGACTATGAGGGGAGCCGGGACTGGATACCCACGGAATACGAAAACGTCTGGATGCTCGCGCGTAGACTGGAGCTTCCGCCGGACGCCGAGGTGCCGGGCTACAGCGACGTCGGCAATATCGTCGTCACGGATCACGACGGGAAGACGGGATACGGGATCAAGGTGCTCGCCGCTCATCCGGAGGACCCGTTCGACGGGCGGGAGACGGACTATCTCGGACTCGTCTCAAACGGTTTTTCCTTCTATGAATCGGGCGGCGTGCCGTGGACGTCTCCCGGATGCCTGAAAAACGAGCTGGAGTTTTTCCACGACTGGAAAGAGCGGCGGGTATACCTGTACTGCAGCCGGGGGAACCCGGGCGAGGTCTATCGCTCCGTGATCCTCACGCGTAAGGGCGTCGGCGCGTACGGCGGTTCCGACTGTGTGATCGACAATCTCGCCTTCCGGTATCTCGGAACGTTCGGGATCAGCACGGAGAACGCCCGGAACCTGACGATCGAGAACTGCATGTTCGAGTGGACGGGCGGCGCGATCCAGGGCGGGACGACGGTCTTCGGCGGCGCGGTGCAGAACTGGTGCTGCTGCGACGCCGTCACGATCCGTGACTGCTATTCGGACCAGTCGCTCGACGCGGCGTTCAGCACGCAGGGCATCGCGTCGGACGTGACGATCATGAACGATTTCCGCGTGGAGCACTGCGTCGCCCTGCACGCGAATTCCTCCGTCGAGATCTGGAATTATTCGCCCGAAGTGCGGCTCGTATCGAACGTCTCGATCCGGGACAATCTCTTCGGATACGTGGGCTATCATTTCGGGAACCGGAAGACCGCGGGGGGGAAGGACGCGTGCATCCTGCAGATGGGCATCGGCTCCGGCTCGGATACGGAGCATTTCGTCTTCGAGCGGAATCTGTGCCTGTACGCCTCGTACTGTCCGCACTGGGTGCGGCCGATCCGCGCCCGCGGCGACGCGGTGGGCGTGCTTCTGCGCGACAACGTGTACGTGACGAGCAACCGAAAGATGTTCTTCGTCACCGCGCCCGGACTGCGCGGCGACGGGATCGCCCCGGAGCGCGCGTGCGTGCCGTACACGGAAGAGGCGATCCGTCTCCTGACACGGCTCGGCATCGAGCGCGGCGGACGGTATTACTACGTCGACGGCTTTGCCTTCGAGGGCGAGGCGGACGGCGTGTATCTGCCGAGGTACTGGGCGGGGGAGTGGCTCAAAAAGAGGCGCTCGTCCGCGGGAAAATGAGCGGAAAACATGCGCCTGCGGCGGAACGGACGACGCGCCGGGAGAAGCCTTTCAAAAGCTCCTCCCGGCGCGTTGTTTCCGATCTTTTGCGTACCGGACGCTATTTTACCGCGGCGCGGATGACGGCGGCGGTCTGCTCCGCGCAGAGGCGGATGCCTTCCTCCGTCAGATGGATGCAGTCGTCTGCGCGGATACAGCGCTCGACGTCGGAGGCGGCGGCGTGCAGATCGTTGATGATCACGCCCATGCGGGTCAGCTCCGGCACGACCGCCGCGTTGAAAGCGTCGATCGTTTCGTTGCGGTTGTACCGGTTCTCCGGGCGGACCGGGCAGGTCGTGGCGAAGATCACCTTCGGGCAGCGGGAGAGCAGGATCCTCGCAATGCGGAACACGGTCCCGGCGTATTCGTCGATCGGCGTGAAAGGACCGTCGCCGAAAAGATCGCACAGATCCCAGTGACCGACGTTGAAGTGGACGACGTCCGCGCCCTCCATCCGGGTGCGCCAGTCGAACAGGCCGCGCAGCAGATACTGCGCGAAGCGGCAGTTGTCGTCCGGCTGCCAGACGTCGAATTCATCGCACAGCAGTGCGGGAACGAGCGTACCGTAGCCGATCTGACGGATCGAATCGCCGAGAAGCACGGCTTTTTTCATAATGATCCTCCTTGCCGCATACGTAAATGATGCGGATTGATTCTTCGGAGCGCCGCGGAAAAGGCGCGCTCTGTTTTTTACTATTATACCATATTCCGGCGCGTATGTCACCGTTTTTCCAGAATGGATCCCGTTTGTGCTGGGCGTATCGGGAAACCGTGCCGGAACGGACGACGGACCGCCGTCGGACAGCCGAAAAAGAGAGGGAAACGGAGACCGTTTCCCTCTTTCGATTCATGCGCGGCGGATCATTTCTTCTTCGCGTCGAGGAACTTGTAGACGAGCGCGGCAAGCGCGCCGCCGACGAGCGGAGCGACGATGAAGACCCATACGTTGGCGAGCGCGTCGCCGCCGACGAAGAGCGCGGGACCGAAGCTGCGCGCCGGGTTGACGGAGGTGCCGGTGAACGCGATGCCGAGGATGTGCACGAGCGTCAGCGAGAGCCCGATCACGAGCCCGGCGACGGCGCCGTTCTCCACCTTGGAGGTGACGCCGAGGATGGCGAACACGAAGACGAAGGTGAGGATGACCTCAATGATCAGCGAGAGCAGGATGTCGCCCTGATAGAGACCGTTGGCGCCGAGGCCGCTGTCCGCGCCGATAAACGGGATGAGCGCGGCGGCGCCGGCGATCGCGCCGACGAACTGCGCGGCGACGTAGCCGATGAAATCGACGACGGAGAGCTTTCCGCTGATGAGCATCGCGATGGAGACGGCGGGATTGATGTGGCAGCCGGAGATATTGCCGATCGAGTACGCCATGGCGACGATCACGAGGCCGAAAGCGAGCGCCGTCATAAAATACGCGGCGTTCGGATCGCTGCCGCTGCAGCCGACGACGGCGGCGGTACCGCAGGCGAAGAAAACGAGGACGAACGTGCCGATGCATTCTGCCAGGTACTTCTTGAAGGATTTCATACGTGCCTCCTGAAAAAAATAGAATGGGGAAGGGGAACGCGGGATATGCCTTGCGCGGGGGAAAGACCGGGCGGCGCGCCGTCCGGCCGGGATACCGGTCAGATCGGGTCTTCCGATTTGCAGGCGACGAGGTTCGTGCCTTCTTCGATGAAATCGTGCACGAGCACGTCGCCGCGGCGCACGGGCGCCGCCGCCGTGAAGGCGCGTGCGAGGCGCATCGCCTCAAAGAGCGATTCGCGCGGGATCGGCTTGTCCGTCTTCACGGGGAGACGGCACGCCGCGGCGCCCGTCAGACGGACGGTCGTCGTCAGCGTGCGCACGGGATGCGTCAGCTCGGATACGGCGTACGCTCTGCCGCGCGGGCAGCCGTTGCCCGTGACGGACAGGATCTCGCCGTTTTCTCCGACGGTCGCCTCGATGCGGCACCCGGCGGGGCATACGACGCAGGTCAGTGTTTTTACGGCGCTCATTTTCCGCCCTCCTTGCCGCCCGCTTCCTCAAGCAGCAGGCGTATTTCGTGCGCGCCGCCGTCCCGCAGGGAGACCAGCGCCTCCCCGGAGAGCTCCATGCTCTCCATCTCGCCGGGCGCGACGGCGTTCTTTGCGCGCTTTGCGAGGATATTGCCCGCCTCGTCCTCGATCAGGAGACGCACCTTTTTGTACGGCGCGGCGACGCGGAAGAAGAGACGGACCGGGGTCGGCTCCGCGCCGATCACGATGCGCTGCGGCACCGAATACCGGACGCCGAAGCCCGTCTTCACCTCGACCGTTGCGCACGCGGGCGGCGTGCGGCCGAGGATCCGGTCCGCGGCGGCGCGCCCGGCGATCTCCGCTTCCTCGGAGACGTAATCGACGAGATCGTGCACGTGGAGCGCGTTGCCGCACGCGTAGATCCCGGGGGCGGAGGTCTCGCGCATCTGGTTGACGGAGGCGCCGCTCGTCACGCGGTCCATGAGGATCCCGGCGCCGCGGGTCAGCTCGTTCTCCGGGATCAGACCGCAGGAGAGCAGCAGCGTGTCGCATTCGATATACTCTTCCGTTCCGGGGATCGGCCGGCGACCGTTTTCCTCGTCGACGGCGGCGATCGTCACGCCCGTGACGCGCTCCTTGCCGTGGATCCGGATCACGGTGTGAGAGAGCTGGAGCGGGATATCGAAGTCGTTCAGACACTGGACGATGTTCCGCGCCAGACCGCCGGAATAGGGCATGATCTCGCAGACGCGGAGCACCTTCGCGCCCTCCAGCGTCATGCGGCGCGCCATGATGAGCCCGATGTCGCCGGAGCCGAGGATGACGAC
>JAEEYP010000054.1 GCA_016288155.1 Clostridiales bacterium
CCTTCACGACGTTCTCCACGTCGTAGACGAAGCTCTTGCCGTCGCCGATGTGACCGGTATACAGTACCTTCTTCGCGGTCTCGATCACGTCCCTCACGGGGATGGCGGAGACCACGATGTCGACCTGCACCTTCGGGCGGAGGTCCGTCTCCACGGCGACGCCGCGGTAGTATTCCGTATGTCCCTTCTGCATGCCGTAACCCATGACGTGGGAGACGGTCATGCCGGTGATGCCGAGCTTGTTCATCGCGTCCTTCAGAGCGAAGAGACGCTCTTCCTTGAAGACGATCTCCACCTTCGTGAACTTGTGACCGTCGGACGGGAAGGCGGCTTCACGCCGGACGGGGACCGCCTCGGCAGGCGGCGTCGTGCCGGTGACGGCGACGACCTGCTCGCCGGTGCCGAACTCCGCGTACTTATCCACGGCGGGCATGAAGTCCGCGTACGCGCTCGGCAGACCGTGCTCGCTCGTGTCGAGGCCGGAGAGCTCGTCCGCGCTGTCCGCGCGCAGGAAGTTCAGCTTTTTCAGAAGCATAAAGAAGCAGAACATCGTCACGCCCGCCCAGGCGGCGACGGCGGCGAAGCCGAGCAGCTGCAGACCGAGCTGCGTGAAGTCTCCCGTGTAGAAGAGGCCGCGCAGACCGGCGGGCGCGTCCGGATTCGCGAGCAGCCCGACGGCGATCGTGCCCCAGATGCCGTTCGCGCAGTGGACGCCGACGGCGCCGACCGGATCGTCGACGTGCAGCTTGATGTCGAGCCCTTCGACGACGACGACGACGAGGATGCCGGAGACGAGACCGACGACGGCCGCGCCGATGGCGTCAAAGGCGTCGCAGCCGGCGGTGACGCCGACCAGTCCCGCGAGAGAGGCGTTGAGGCACATAGAGACGTCCGGCTTGCCGTTTTTGAACCACGTGTAGAGCATGGTCGTGCAGGTGGCGACGGACGGGGCGATGGTCGTGGTCAGAAAGATGCTCGAAAGTTCGCTGACCGTGGTCGCCGCGGCGCCGTTGAAGCCGTACCAGCCGAGCCAGAGGATGAAGACGCCGAGCGCGCCGAGCGGGATGGAGTGGCCGGGGATCGCGTTGACCTTCGTGATCTTGCCGGAGGCGTCCTTGACGTACTTCCCGATGCGCGGGCCGAGGAGCGCCGCGCCGATGAGCGCCGCGATGCCGCCGACCATGTGGATGGCGCAGGAACCGGCGTAATCATGGAACCCGAGGGAGGCGAGCCAGCCGCCGCCCCAGATCCAGTGCGCCTCGATCGGATAGATCACGAGGCTGATGAAGCCGGAGTAGACGCAGTAGGCGGAGAATTTCGTGCGTTCCGCCATCGACCCGGAAACGATGGTCGCCGTGGTCGCGCAGAACACGAGGTTGAATACGAAGTAGCTCGCGTCGGTGAAGCCCTCGGCGGGCGAGGCGATGAATTCCTTGAAATGGGTGAACAGATCGAGATTCGGGACGCCGACGAGCCCGAACAGCGCGTCCTCGCCCATCATGAGGCCGTAGCCGAGCAGCGAGAACACGACGGTGCCGATGCAGAAGTCCATGAGGTTCTTCATGATGATGTTGCCGGCGTTTTTCGCGCGGGTGAAGCCGGTCTCCACCATCGCGAAGCCTGCCTGCATCCAGAAGACGAGAGCGGCGCCTATCAAGAACCAAAATTCTACACTCACGGTCGATCCCTCCTTACTTCACGCCGAACAGCAGATCGGCGTAGGTCGGGAACGGCCAGTAACTCTTCGCCGTGAGCATCTCCGCGCTGTCGCAGGGGACGCGCAGCTCGCTCATCGCGGGCAGGAGCGTGTCGCGGATGGCGGCGGACTCGGCGACGATGTCCTCTTCGCCGCGGATCTTCACGATCGCGTCGTCGAGCGCCTTCGTCTTCGATGCGATCTCGTCGATCAGTGCGGAGAGTTTCCCGACGAGTTCCGTCTCATAGGAGCACGTCAGGGAGGAGGAGAGCGCCTTCTTTGCGGCGGCAGCCCGCGCGACGTCCGCCGCGTAAGCTTCGACGGCGGGGACGATCTGCGTCCGCGCCATATCCACCATGGTGTTCGCCTCGATGACGACCGTCTTGCAGTAGTTTTCCAGCATGATGTCGCGGCGGGAACGGAGCTCGTCCTCCGTGAAGACGCCGAGCGACGTGAGCATCCCGACGTTCTTCGGATCAAGCAGATGCGGCATGCAGTCCGCCGTCGTGCGGTAGTTGAGCAGACCGCGCTTTTCCGTCGCTTCCTTGATCCACGCTTCGTCGTAGCCGTTGCCGTTGAAGATGATGCGGCGGTGATCGTGGATCGTCTTCTTGATCAGATCATGGAGCGCGGCCTCGAAATCGTCCGCTTTCTCCAGCGTGTCCGCGCAGATCCGCAGGCTTTCCGCCACGGCGCTGTTCAGCATGATGTTCGCGCAGGCGATCGAGTTGGAGGAGCCGAGCATGCGGAACTCGAATTTATTGCCGGTGAACGCGAAGGGCGAGGTGCGGTTGCGGTCCGTCGTGTCGCGGTTGAACTTCGGCAAGACGTCCACGCCGAGCTTCATCTGCATCTTCTGCGCGCCCTTGTACGGCTTGTCCTCCTCGATCGCCTCGAGAACCGCGTTCAGCTCGTCGCCGAGGAACATGGAAATGACGGCGGGCGGCGCCTCGTTGGCGCCGAGACGGTGGTCGTTGCCCGCGGTCGCCACGGAGATGCGGAGCAGATCCTGATAATCGTCGACCGCTTTGATGACGGCGCAGAGGAACAGAAGGAACTGCGCGTTTTCATACGGCGTCTCGCCGGGGGAGAGCAGGTTCTGTCCGCTGTCCGTGGCGATCGACCAGTTGTTGTGCTTGCCGGAGCCGTTGACGCCGGCGAAGGGCTTCTCGTGCAGCAGGCAGAC
>JAEEYP010000055.1 GCA_016288155.1 Clostridiales bacterium
GATTTTCCGCAGATCGCGAAGGACGAGCCGTCCGACTGCATCGTCTGCGAGATGGCGCACTTCCCGCCGGAGGTGGTCATGCCGATCGTTGCCGCCTGCCCGACGAAGCGTGCGATCTACAATCACGTGTTCCATAAGTACGACCACTCCATGGCGGCGATCCGCGCCGCCGAGGCCGATCCTTCGTACCCGTTCCCCGTTCACGCGGCGGAGGACGGTGACGTCGTGATCCTGTAAAGCGAAAAGGAGAAGGATTATGACCGCAATGAGCGACCGTATCGCCCTTCTTGCCCGCGCCGTGGACGCGGAGAAGGAAAATATCCTTGCCGCGGAGCGGTATATCTGGAAGCACCCGGAGACCGGCTACCGCGAATGGAATACCCACAAATACATGAAAGAGCATTTTGAACGTCTCGGATACACCGTCACGGAAGCGGGGAACATCCCCGGCTTCATTACGGAACTGGATACGGGGCGCCCGGGACCCACGCTCGGCATTTTTGCCGAGATGGATTCCCTTATCGTCCCGACGCACCCGGAGTGCGATCCGGCGACCGGAGCCGTCCATGCCTGCGGGCATCATGCGCAGTCCGCCGCCATGATCGGCATCGCCGCCGCGCTGAAGGCGCCCGGTGCGCTTGACGGTTTATGCGGGAAGATCCGCCTCATCGTCGTCCCGGCGGAAGAGCTGATCGAGCTTGAATACCGTACCGGCCTCCGCGAGGCGGGGACGATCCGCTATTACGGTGGCAAGCAGGAGTTCCTGTACCGCGGACTGCTCGACGGCGTCGATCTTTCCTTCATGCTCCATACGGGCGGCGGCAGGGGGATCGGCTCCGACCGCGGCTCGAACGGATGCGTCGTCAAGTATGCGGAATTCCGCGGCAAGGCGGTCCACGCGTCGGCTCCCTCCGGCGGCGTCAACGCGCTGTATGCCGCGACGACGGCGATCACCGCCGCGAACGCGGTCCGCGAGACCTTCCGCGAAGCGGAGACGATCCGTTTCCATCCCATCATCACCTCCGGCGGCTCGGCGGTCAATTCGATCCCCGACCGCGTGACGGTCGAGAGCTATGTCCGCGGCGCTTCGATGAAAGCGATCGCCGCCGCGAACAAGAAACTCAACCGCGCCTTTATCGGCTCCGCCTACGCGCTCGGCAGCGGGCTGCTTCTCCGCGATCACCACGGCTACGCCCCGCGCATCAACGACAAGACCATCGCCGCCGCATTCCATGACGCGGCCTCGATGTTCTACGACGACAAGGACCTCCGCTTCGGCGACGGCTGGGGGCTCGGATGCAGCGACATGGGAGACGTCAGCTGCGTCATGCCCGCCGCGCACCCGCATTGCGGAGGAGCGGCTGGCACGGGTCACGGCGCGGACTACCGCATCGCCGATCCCGTTGAAGCGTGCGTCAACAGTGCGAAGGTACAGACTGCCGCAGCGGCGCTGCTGCTGGCGGACAACGGCGCACGGGCAAAGGAGACGATCGCCAACGCGAACGTGCCTTATAAATCCAAAGAAGATTACTTCCGCGCGATCGAGGAATTCGACCTGACCGAAACGCTGTACGGTACGTTCTGACGCGGACGGGAGAGACGAACATGCTTGAACACATCTGCGGCGAAGGCGCGACAGAGATCTTCCGCGATACGGAGACCGGCGTTTTCGAGCGGCATTTCGAGGCCGACAGCGGCAAGGGCGGCGCGCCGGTGAAGATCGTCCAGATCACGGACGTCCATTTCAATCTCTGCGACGAGGCCGACGAAGGCGACGAGGAACTGATGCACACGAAGCAGTGCCGCCACTGGAACGCCGACGGCGCTTCCGCGGTCTCCGCGCAGCGCGCGATGGCGGCTGCGAAGGGCGCGGACCAGATCATCGTCACGGGCGACACGCTCGACTACCTTTCGCACGGCGCGCGCGTCATGACCGAAAAGTACATCTGGGGCGCGGATCCGGACGCCCTGATCTGCATCGGCGGGCACGATTACACTAAGGAGATGCAGACCGGCGTCAAGGATTATCTTCCCGCGGAGGAGCGCCTCGCGCTCGTGCAGTCCTTCTGGCGTCATGACATCCACTACGTCAGCCGGACGCTCGGAGACAAGGTGACCGTCGTCTGCATGAACGACAACGGACGCTATCCGGACTGCGCGGTCGAGCCGTTCCTGCGCGATCTCGCCGACGCCCGCGCGAACAAAAGGATCGTGCTGATCTTCCAGCACGAACCGATCTGTACCTATAATCCCGCCGACACGGCCGTGGACGCGATCCGCGTTTACGACCCGAAGGTGCATGATTTCTGGCACGATAAGGGATGCCCGGAGCTTGAGTGGGACGACGCGACGAACACGGTCATGCACGCCATCCGCGCGAATCCCGACGTGATCCGCGGCGTCTTCTGCGGACACAGCCACTCGGCATTCTACGCGGAGATCCTGTGCGAGGACGGCAGCGTCATCCCTCAGCACGTCCTGGAAGGGAACTGCTACGACAGGCACGCCGGACACCTTATGCGGATCACGGTGAAGTGAACGGCGGACCCCGTGAACTTACGTTTCCTTAAACATCTTATGCAACGGAGTAACAATGTTTTTTTCAAGAATCGCTGTCAGTCTGATCTTTGCCGGGGCGGTCGCCGTGGGGACCGCCATCGGTACGGGCATCAATCTGCTCACGGAACGC
>JAEEYP010000056.1 GCA_016288155.1 Clostridiales bacterium
CATCTGGAACGAGACCGCGGCGCTTCTCCCCGAGGTGAGAGCGCTTCCGTTCAAGGGAAACGACTACGGCGACGCCCGCCTGATCACGGCGCTGCTCACTATCGCCTCCAGGAACACAAAGAGAGCACAAGACGTATTTCTCCGCTTCGATCCGCCGTCCCCGGCGCTCGGCTTTGAGCCGCCGACTTGGCCTCTCGGCGGATGCGGATACGTCTGGGGCGAAACGCAGAACCTGGATCGGGTGTACCGCTGCGGCCCCTTCTCGATGAACGCGTACTCGGAGGACGGAAAGTGCTGGTTCGGTTCTGTAAACTACAAGGTATTCGCCTCCTGCCACTACTGGAGCCATGATCGGTACGGTGAAAACCGTGATCTGACGTGTGCCGCGGTGTGCGGCGCGCCCGTACCGAACGTCTCGCCGGAAATGCTGGAGGAAGCCCTGTCGGAAAGGACCGTCACGCTGACCGACGGCCGCCTGTCGGCGGACTTCCCCGTGTTCGACGAGGCGGTCTTTGAGCAGATCGCCGATCTGCTTGCCCCCGTGACAAAGAAGGTGCGCGCGATGATGGAAGCGCACACCGCCTTCGCCGCGCGGCTGCTCGCCGAACGCTTTCCGTTCGCCTCGGAGGACCAATGCCGGGCGATCGCCGCGGTCCGCTATACGCTCGACGGCATGGCGATCCTCTTTGAAACGCTGGCCGCGTCCGGCCTTCTCCCCGTCCCGAAAGAGAAAACGCCCCTGACGATCTGGGGTGTGATCAGACGTCCCCACGAATAAAGATCGCCGCCGGTATCGGGCTCCCGTCCCGATACCGGCGGTTTTTTCGTTATTGGCTTCTGAGCGCCGCGCGCCGCTCACCTGACCGGCGCGTTCCCTTCCATCTCGAGCGTCACGATCTGATACTTCCCGAACGGCACGGTCACGGTATGATCGGCGGCGCTAAAGGACGCGCCGAGGGCAAGTTCGTTCCCCTCAAAGTCCACCGTCCTCACGCCGGTGATCCACGCCGGGGTGGAAAAATGCGCCTCGGTCGGTACGCCGCCGGTCTCAAAGAACCGGGCGTACAGCCTGCCGTTCTCCCTGTACAGCGCGGTTCCGATGATATTCTCCTCCGCGGCCGAGAAAAACGAGTACTCTTCCCTTCCCGCCGCGGGATCGGGAAGCCCCAGCTTCATCACGGCGGCGGCGGGGAACGCACGCTCCTCGCGATAGCGCCGGATATCGACGGCATGCCCGACGGCCTCGTTCATCATAAGAGAGAAGCCGTAGTGATTCTTGCCGCAGCCGTCGAACGACCGCGGGAACTTCGCCGCCCAGCGCTCCCTGCGGTACTTCACCGGCATGTGCCGGTTGAGGATCAGGCTCATCGTCCGCGCGTCCCGGTCGAGGATATAGTAGACCGAGCAATCGCGGGAGATCAGCGCCAGCGGCACGCCGCCCTGTGCATACGAGCACCAGTTCCGCCCGTAGATCTGACCGGGATAATCGAGACTGCAGTCGAAAGGATTGACCCGCTCACCGGTGGCCGGATCCGTGAAGAGGTCGTCGGCGAGGACGCGCTTCTCCACGCCGAACGGGATATCGGCGTACACGTCGCTGTCCGGATCGGCGGCGGTCGAGAAGAAGAGCATCCCCTCGATCTCCTCGCGGAAATCCGTCTCGACGTCGATCTCGATGCCGGGCGCGTCCTTGTCCATCGTGTAGGTGACGACGGCCGGCTGCCCGGCGACGGTGCCGCGCGCCTGATAGACGTACCGCATGGGACCGTTTGCCAGGACACGGGCGCTCTCGCAGAAGAAAGCGTGATCCTTATGCCATGAGCGCACGTCGGAAAGCCAGGACTCCGCGGGCGGCAGCTGCCGGAAGACGAGCTCCGCCAGCGGCCGATCCCCCTCCGCCCGGACGACGCGCCCGGTCTGCGTATCCGTGACGGAGACCGGATACCCGCGATAGAAGACGACGCGCAGTCTTCCGTTGTCCATCTCCGTGCGGTCCGCGCACTCCGGCGGCAAAAACGCCGGGAGCGTATCGATGAACGTTCTCTCCGCGATCTCCTTGAGCGAGCCGCCGTTCGGGATCATGTACAGCCCGGTCACGCCGGTCGCCGGGATCTGTGCCTCGACCAAGATCTCGACGGACACGTACTCGCTGTTCCCGAACGCGCCGTACCCGTCGTGGATATCGACGACTTGGAAATCGAGCTTATTCCCGCGGTGATCGACGACGTCGAAGCCGTTTACGCCGCGGTACGAGGTGGCCTCCAATCGGACCACCTGCTTCACCGGCCGCGGGAGCGGATTGATGAGGACGCACTGCATCTCCTCACAGAACGGGACGGCGCGCGCGATGCGGTCCTCCGCCTCGCGGAGCAGCTCGGCGGCGGCGGTGTATCCGGCGAGCGCCCGCTCGCCGCGCTCGCGGCTGTCCTTGTCCATCACGTATTCAAGCGCGTGCCCGGTGATCTCGAACATCGCTTTCCAGCATGCCTCGATCTTCGCCTCCGGATACTCCCAGCCGAGCGCCGCCGCGATGACGGCGGTCCTCTCCAGCCGGACGAGCAGGCGGTCGAGTTCGAGCCGCATCCGCCACATGGATCCGTCGCCCTTCACCGGCAGATTGTACGACAGCTCCGCGTGATCGAGAACGCCCTCCCAGGTCGGAAGCTCTTGCCCGTCGACCGCGGCGGACACCTGACTGAGCGTGCCGAACGCCATTTTGACAGGCTCCCGCGCGTTCCACGCGTCCATGAATTCGACGATGCGGAGCGGCTTGTCCGTCCGGTCCCGGAGCGGGCGGCTGTCGTCGCATCCGATGAAGAGGATAAGATCCTCGATCGGATGCTCCCCGACCAGCTTGTCTTTGAGCCAGTTGTCGTAAAACGCCTGCCGGACCTCTTCCCAGCGGGTGTCGAAGTCGTAGTCGATCCAGTCGTTGAGGCACCACAGAGAGCCGTACTCTCCGCGGGTGACCGTGACGACGCTCCCGTCCAGCCCCTTCCAGCGGAACTGGAACGGAACGCCCTTCTTCGTCAGAACGGCGTCCGTGCGCAGAAAGCGGTAGTACCGGTGCCCGCTGAGCCGCGCGATCTGCGGCATCTGCGAATGGCCGCAGGCGGTATCGGCGTTGAAGAGCGTGGAGATGTCCCGGATTCCGAAACGCTTCTGAAAATACCGGCGTCCCGCCATCAGATTGCGGATATAGGTCTCCTCGCCGACGTACGACGGGCGCGCCAGTCCCCAGCCGCCGTCCGCCACGTCTCCTCTGCCGCTCTTTACAAGCCGCGCGATCTTCTCCGCCGTTTCCGGGCTGTACCGCTCGAGCGGTTCCCAGCTGTGCTGTACCTCGTCGATCAGCCACGAAAAGCCGAGAAGCTTCTCCATGACCTCTGCCGCCTCGGCGTAGCCCTTGATGTACCGCTGTACGTGCCAGGAACGGAAATTGACCCATGCGAAATCATGATGGGAATAGGGGATGAGCCAGATCCGCTTCACGCGCGAACCGTCAAGCTGTTCGATGCCCATGCGCGGTTCCTCCTTCGATCCCCGGCCGCCGTCTCACCGAGGCGCCCGAGTGATTTTCTTTTGCCGAACGCAGTGCCGATACGGTGCACGGCTCCTCACCGTTCCCCGTACCGCACGGCGATCTCGTTCCCGGCGACGACGTCCTTCTCAAACGCGACGCCGTCGTCCGTCGGGATAAACGGGATCTCTTTTCCGTCCACCCAAACGCCCGCGGCGCCGCCGCGCGGCAATACCAGGCGGCGCAGGGCGATCTTGCCGCCGAGGAGGGTGATCCGTGTCTCTTCCTTCGTGACGCCGACCTTGCCCCAGCCGCTCCCGGTGAACCATACGCAGCGGAAATCGCCGCCGATCCGCGGGCGAAAGCCGATCGTCTTATGCGGCAGATCGAAAACGAATCCGCTGAAGATCGGGATCAGCGCGAAGGAAGCCATGGAGCGGGCGTAGTTGGATCCGCACTCGATCTCGTTGTACGGGTTGCGCTTCTCTCCGTCGTACCGATCTCTGACGGCGCGCACCATCGTCAGCCCTTCTCCGACGAGTCCTTCGGCGATCATCAGCCCGGCCAGGGCGTACTCGAACCCGGTCATCACCTCTTCGCTGCACAGGATCGGGATCCACGGCTTGCGCGCGCCGTCCGGGTACTCGCAGATGACCGTCCCGCTCTCGTCGTTCAGTCCGAACACGCGCCACGGATTGGCGAATTCGCGCAGAGAGGGCTTGTAATTCGTTTTGAACATCGTTCCCAGCGCCGTGCGGCGGTGGCCGGCGTCGAAGATATCTCCGAGCCCGTTGATATCGGCGTGCCACTGTCCGAGCAGCTGGTCGATCTCGCAGCCGTCTCCGATCTGGTATTTGATCTCTCCGGTCTCGTCATTCCAGTACTGCCCGGCGCCGAAGCCGTCGACGAGCGCCTTGTCGGCGAGGTCGATCTTCTGGATATAGTATCTGCCGTTGAACAGGTTCTCCTCCGTCCACCTGGAGCCCCGGCGGAACAGCGCGCGGTATTCTTCGGCTTTGTCCGGCATCCCCAGAGCGTCCGCCATCTCGGCGGCGGCCTTCAGCGCCGCCAGATACATCCCTTCGAGCCATGCGGACGGACCGAACATCTCTACGTCCAGCGTGTGATGCTGACGCCCCTCCAGCACGCCGTCCTTGTTTTTGTCCCAGCGGAACGGCGAATCCGGATCCCACGCGAATTCGAGCGCCTTCTGCACGTCGGGGAACAGAGAGCGGAGCCATTCCGTGTCGCCGGACAGCTTCCACTCGCGGTACGTCTTGACGACGCCGCCCATCTGTCCGTCCACGCACGGCATCCGCCACCAGACCCCCCTGCCGGGCGGGAGGAGCATCCGGAACGCGGTGCTGCCGTCGTCGAACTGACAGTATTTGTATTCGTTCTCCCGCAGGGATCGCTCGAGGCGGGGGAAGAGGAACGCGAGCGCGTAGGCGTACGTCCACACGTGCGTGCACGTTCCCTCGCAGCTCCCGCCGTGCTCCCAGCTCCCCTCCCAGCCGTAGAAGGAGCCGTCCTCCAGCCGTAGAACGGTCGGCGTCTTGAGCACCGAGAGCGCGGACGAGACGGCGTCGAGCACCGCCGCGTCGAGCGTGGAGGAGAAAAGCGCGTCCCGGAAGCGCGCGGTCTCCCCGTACAGGCGGTCCCACTGACCGAGCGCGTACGCCGCCGATTCGCGCGAGGTCTTCCACTTCGTCGCGTACCAGTTCTTCCAGGTGACGTCGCCGCCGCTCTCGTCCTTGAACGGATCCCAGTAGTTATAATTGTCCGGTACGCTCCACGCCATCACGAAGCGGACCGAGCTGCTCTCGCCCGGCTTCAGCGTCAGCGAGGCGGTCAGCACGCAGTGCGCGTTCGATCCGGCTCCGTCGTACTCCCGTTCGCACAGGGAGCGCTGCGTCGAAAATTCGCGCCAATAGGTAGCGATATCGTCCTGCCAGCTCCCGCGGTACCAGTACAGCTGCGTGTGCGGATCGGGGCAGTCCGTGAGGAGTGTCATATCGTTCTTTCCGCCGTCCTGAGAGAGGAAGATGCCGCTCGCCCCGGGACGGTCGATTTTTTCGTTTTTTCCCGGCGAGAACGGATTGTGCAGAACGAACGACGCGGCGTATTCGAGCGTTTCCGAGGAGGTATTGCGGAACCGGACCTCGAAGAACGCCGCCGGGATGCTCGAATCGTCTTCATTGAGCGGAATGAGCGGATTGAATGCGGTGAGCGTGACGTCCGCGGGGAAACGCTCGTGAGAGAAGAAGAGTTCGGCAATGGGGAACTCTCCCCTGAAAACGCAGGAGGAGAAATGCGGGAAGCCGACCATGGAACACTTCGGCGCGCCGTATCCGAACCCTTCGCCGAAGCCGCCGCCCCTCTGACCGGAGAGGTCCGTTGTGAGATCTCCCATGAGGACGCGGGCGTCCACGATCCTCTCGCGGTCCATCGCCTTCACGGCGATATGCGTGTATCCGTTCAGGCTCCCCTTGTTCGGGCGGTTGAAGATCTCCCAGTCGACGAGCCTTCCGTTGCCGCCCAGCCCGACGCTCCCGCTCCCGATGCCTCCGAGCGGGAACGAGATCGCGCTCGTCTTTGCGCCTGTATAGATCGGCATGATCGTTTATCCTTTCCGCAAAAGCAGTTCCTCACTCGTCGAGGATGCCGTGCGGGCAATCCTGCGGCATGCCCGCTCTCTTCTCAAAGCGCGACTCGACGGCGATCTCATGTCCCACTTTACCGCTCTCGATCAACCCTTCCATGATCTCGAGCACGTGGAAGGTCATGTCGCTGCGGCAGCGGAACGCGCGTCCCGTCTGCGTCGCCTTCGCCATGTCCGCCAGTCCGAGCGCGCGGCTGTTGTCCGTGTAGTCGTAAGCGAGCGGGATCTCCTGCATCCCCCCTTGTTCCGGGCGGAACAGCCGCACCGGACCGCCGAAGCCGTTCGGATCGGGCACAAAGAGCGTGCCCTCTGTGCCGTAGACCTCGAGGCGCGCCTGCGACGGATAAAAGACGTCGAAGGTCGTGAACAGCGTGCCGATCGCGCCGTTCTCGAAGCGGAGCGTCCCCGCGACATAGGTCGGCACCTCGACGTCCACGATCTCGCCGCAGTGCGGCTGGCTGGTGATCGTGCGCGTCGGAAAGCTCACGCCGGTCATCGCCGAGACGGACTGTACGCATCCGACGAGGTTGACGAGCGCCGTCAGGTAATACGGTCCCATGTCAAACAGCGGTCCGCCGCCGTGCTTGTAGTAGAACGCCGGATCCGGATGCCAGCTCTCGTGGCCGCGGCAGATCATGAATCCCGCCGCGCCGATCGGCCGGCCGATCGCGCCGTCCTCGATCAGCTTCCGGCAGGTCTGGATGCCCGCGCCGAGGAAGGTGTCCGGTGCGCCGCCGACGAGAAGCCCCTTCTCCGCGGCGAGACGCACGATCTCCCGGCCCTCCGCCAGCGTCGCCGCAAGCGGCTTCTCCGAGTAGACGTTCTTTCCGGCGCGGAGCGCCGCCATCGTCACCCCGTAATGCTCGTAGGGGCGCGTGATGTTCAGTACGATATCCACCTCCGGGTCGGCGAACAGCTCGTACATGTCGTTATACAGCTTGGGGATATGGTATTGCTCCACGGCGCGCTCGGCGCGCTCGCGGATCAGGTCGCACACGCCGATGATCTCGATTTCCTTGAAGCATTCGGTGATGTTTTTCAGGTAAATGCCGCTGATGGCGCCGACGCCGACAAAGCCGATCCTTACCGGTCTCATTTATTCATCCTCCTCAGTACATTTTCGCATTGTTCTCAAAGCGCTCCGTCGTCAATCCGTGATCAAGCGCATACTGCTTGCCCTGTGCCGCCCATACCATGCCGCGGCGCATGAGGACCTCCGCGTTCGGAGATTTTTCGAAGACGTCGTCGTGATGGCCGAGTGACAAATAGAACACGCGGCCGTTGCCCCAGAATTTCGTCCAGGCGACGGGCATATCGACGATCTTGTTGGATGAGTGATAGTAGTTTACGAGCGGGAAGCGCGTCGTTGCCAGCACCTCGACGGCGGGGTCGACGTGCAGATAGTAGTGCTCGCTTTTGACGGAGAAATCCTCAAGCCCCTCGACGATAGGGCTTGAGCCGTGACGGATGTTCACCGTATACTCCACGCCGTCGCCGCCCGGATGGCTGACCCACTGGCCGCCGGTCATGAACTGCCATTCGGTATCCTGCCGGAAGGCGTCGCACATGCCGCCGTGGCAGCCGGCGAGCCCCGTTCCGCGTCCGACCGCCGTGGAAACGTTCTTTCTGTATTCGCCCGGGATCGTCCCCATCGTCCAGCAGGCGACGATCAGCGCGTATTCGCTGAGGCTGTCCGCGTCGGCAAGGCAGTCGAGCGTGTCGTATACCTCGGCGGCGTAGCCCTCCTCCCCCATGATGCGCGCAAAGCGCGCAGAGGTGAGCCGCGGCTCGTGTCCGTCCCAGCCGCCCTGAAAGATCAGTACCTTTTTCATGTTCCTGTCTCCTCTTCTTCGTATTCTGTCCGCGGCGGCGCCGCGTGCCGGATCATAGGAAGCCGTGCGGAAGCGCCGGATCCATCGGCGCCTCGCGCACGAAGCGGGAGGTCATCGTATACGGCTCCCCGCTCTTGGCACTGAGGAGGATGCCGGACATCGCCTCCAGCACGTGGAACGTCTGCCGGTACGTCGTCCGTCCGGGACGCCCCTGCTCGATGGCGGCGGCCATGTCGTCCAGTCCGAGGCAGCGGAAATTGTCCGCGTAGTCGAAGGCGAGCGGGTATTCCCGCGCCTTCCGGTCCGTGCCGCAGAAGGTGACCGTCCCGCCGAAGCCGTTCGGATCCGGCACGGTGAGCGTGCCCTCCGTGCCGTAGATCTCGATGTTCGTCTGCCGCGTCTGATACATGTCGAACGAAGTGAGCAGCGAGCCCGTGATGCCCCGCTCAAAGTGGAGCAGCGCCTCGATGTGCGTCGGCGTATGTACATGGATGATCTCGCCCGCGTGCGGCGGCGCCGTGATGAGCCGGGTCTCAAAGGACGTATGCGCCGCGCCGTACACCCGGCTGATGCCGCCGAGCAGATTGACGAGCGCCGTGATGTAGTACGGACCCATGTCGAACAGCGGCCCGCCGCCGCGCTGATAGTAGAAATCCGGGTCGGGATGCCAGGACTCCATGCCGTGCCCTGCCATGACGGCGCGCGCGCCGATCGGTTTCCCGATCAGCCCGCCGTCGATCAGGCCGCGGCAGGTCTGGATGCCCGCGCCGAGGAACGTATCCGGCGCGCCGCCGAGCCACAGCCCGCGCTCCTCGGCGAGGCGCACGAGCTCACGTCCTTCCTCGAGATCCGCGCCGAGCGGCTTCTCGGAGTAGACGTGCTTGCCCGCGAGCAGCGCGCCCTTCGACACCGCGAAATGCTGGTACGGCCTCGTCAGGTTGAGCACGATATCGATCTCCGGATCGGCGAACAGTTCTTCCATCGTATCGTACAGTTTAGGGACGCCGTACCCCTTCTGCGCCTTCTCCGCGCGCTCGCGGATCAGATCGCACACGGCGACGAGCCGCACGTCCCGAAAGACGTCCCGAAAGTTCTTCAGATAGATGCCGCTGATGCAGCCGACGCCTACCATTCCGACGTTCAGCATGATTTTATTCCTCCCTTACCGGCGCCCGCGGGCTCCGGGGCTGTTTTTTTATTTATTATAACAAACGCAGCGTTTCGTGTCAATGCGCACAGCGGACCGGGATCCGTTTATTCCCTGCCCGTCCCGCTCCGCCTCGCCGCGTATGCCTCAGCGATACGGCGATTCACCCTTGTTCCCCGTCAGTCGTTCCAGCGGTCGATGATCTTCTCCAGTTTTTCCAGCTCTGCATCCAGAGAGTTTTCATATTTCGCGTAGAAGGATGCGATATCGCTCGTGCGGTCGGTGTAACCGCCGCCGACGTTGTTCTTGCGGACGCTCCCTGTGATGCGCAAAAAGCGATCCGAGAAGTCGTTCAGGCTCAGAAAATCGCCGAGGTCGTAGACGCGGTTGGCGATGATGACGTCGAGCATGGCAGAGGATTCCTCGTCGCGCGCGATCTTTCTTTTGAGGACCGTTTCATAGAACGCGGGGATCACGGTGTACCGGGACTCCGCGCTGAGCGCTTCGAGCAGGACGCCGGTCATCTCCAATCTGTCCGAGGTCTTCGGCACGGAGATCAGATTCCCGCCGAAGACGGATGCGGAGCTGGAGTAGGTCTCCTGCGACGCGTCGTACTTCGGGATCGGGAGGATCCCGAAATCGGAGTCCATTTCTCTCATCACGTTGGAATTGCGCAAGAGTCCGATAAGGAACAGTCCCTGATCCCGCATGAACATCGGGACGTAGTCTTCCGTCCAGTTGTCGTACATCGTGTTGAAGGTCAGTTTTTCGTCGTACATGATCTTCTCAAGATAGTACAGGATCGCCTCGAAGTTCCTGTCCGTCTTGAAAGAGAGCGCCGGATACCCGTCCTCGTCTTTGGAAAGGACCCTGCCGCCTGCCGCGTGGAAGAAGAATATGACCGGATCGTCGCCGCAGAGGATGCCGTAGCGGTCCATCTCGTCGTACGCCCCGTTGCCGTTCAGATCGACGTAGGCGGCGAGCCCCATCTCCCGGAGCGTGTCCATCGTCCACGTACCGTTCTTCACGAGTCCATACAGATCGCCGAGCTGCAGATCCTCCGCCAGCCGCTTGTTGAAGTAGACGCAGGCGCTGGCGGCTTTGTCCAGAATGACGAGATCGGACACGGCGAACGGCAGATACCCTCTCATGGTGAAGCTCTCGATCGAATTCCCATCCCACCACGGCCGGGAGAAATCGAGGTACGGGATATCGTACAGGTCATAGAACAGGTCGTTCTGATACATATGCGCGATGTTGTGTCCCATGGAGATACAGACGTCATACAGGGGATCGTCCGCATAGACCGACTTACGGACGTTATCCTGGTATACGTCGTACGCGTCGGTCTGCGCCCTGATCGTCACGTCGTATTTCTCGCTGATCTTCAGGTTCCGCCTGAAAACGGCGTCGTTGATCGGCTCGGCGTTCTCTTCCTCGACGGCAAGATCGTTCCATATCCGCCAGCGCTCGATGTCCCACTGATAGAAAAGAAACTCCGCTCCGTCGAAGGTGACGTCAGGGAGATCCGGCTCCTCGACGGGCGCCTCCGTCTCGGCGGGTTCCGTCGCCTCCGTCGGCGGCTGCGTTCCCTGTGTCCCGGCGGCGTCGGTTTCGGTCGCGGGCTCCGTCTGTCCGCAGGAGACGAGAAGGAAGAGACAGTGCAGGACTGCCAGAGCGAATGCGATTGCTTTTTTCATGGACGTGCCTCCTTTGGTTTTTTAGATGATATGATGGATCACGAAGAAGTTCCTTTTCCCGTACCGCCCGCGCGGCGGAGCGCGGCGGTATAGCGGAGGAGATTGTCGACCGCGAAGAGCACGTTTTCCTCCGTGTGCTCCATCGCCTCGTCGAGCGGCACCGCGCGCCGGTTGATGCAGAAGATGCCGGATACGCCCTCCCCGTACAGGATATCGGCTCCCTCGCCGATCTCCCCGACGAGCGCCGCCGTCGGGACGCCGTACTCCGCCGCGCAGCGCGCGACGCCGCCGACGACCTTGCCGCACGCGGACTGCGCGTCGATCCTTCCTTCCCCCGTAATGACGAGATCCGTCCCCGGCAAATGCTCCCGGAACCGGATCTGCGCGAGCACCGCGTCGATCCCCCGGCACAGTCCGGCACCGAGGAAAGCCGCAGCTCCGCCGCCCATCCCGCCGGCGGCGCCGGCGCCGGGCAGATCGGCGATCTCCGCGCCGAGGGAGGCGCGGATCACCGCCGCCAGGCGGCAAAGTCCGGCGTCGAGGAGCCGTATCTCATCGGGCGACGCGCCCTTCTGCGGCGCGAACACGGCGGCCGCGCCGCGCGGTCCGACGAGAGGATTCGTGACGTCGCACATGACGGTAAAATCCGCCTCCCGGAGCTTTCCGTCGGCGTGTGCGGCGTCGATCCGTTCAAGCTGAGACAGCGTTCCCCCGGTGGGGATGAACGTCTCTTCCGCCCCGTCCGCGCCGCGCCGGTAAAAACGGTATCCGAGCGCCGCCGCCATACCGGCGCCGCCGTCGTTCGTCGCCGATCCGCCGAGGCACAAAAGGATGCGCCGGCATCCGCGCCGGAGCGCGCAAAGGATCAGCTCGCCGACGCCGTACGTCGTCGTCTCCGAGGGGGAAAGCCGCTCCCCCACGAGCGGAAGCCCCGCGCACGCCGCCATCTCGATCACGGCGGTCCCGTCGGGCAGGATCCCGTATTCCGCGTGCATCTCCTCAAAATACGGCCCGTGTACGTCCGCGGCGATCCGTTCCCCGCCGCACGCCGAGAGGAAACAATCGACGCTCCCCTCGCCGCCGTCCGCGACGGGAAAAGACAGTATCTCCGCCTCCGGCTCGCGCAGGCGGATCCGTTGTGCGATCAGCGTGCAGAGCCTGCGGGAGGACAGCGATCCCTTGAAGCTGTCCGGGATGACGATATATCTGGACACGGTCTCTCCTTGTTTTCGCTCCTTCGGCGGAACGGGATGATGTCGTTTTCATTATAGCACAATATTCCCATCCGCGCAACCGAATGAGAATGATTTCATCATACTATCTGAACAAATTTTTCGCGTTTCGGCGCAGAAACGAAAAAAGATCCCCGTACCGACGGGGATCTTTTACGCTTGCTGCGAAAACGGGGACAGTTTACGCGAGATAGACCGGAACGCCCGCCTGCGCGAACGCGTCCGCCTTCTCTTCTCCGGCGCGGTCCGTGACGAGACCGCTGAGGATCGGGATCTCCGCGAACTGCACCGACGCGATCTTGCCGAACTTGCTCGAATCGGCGAGAACGTATTTCTTCGTGGAATTGGCGATGACGATCCTGTTCAGCCGGGCGGAAGGAAAATCCATCGTCGTCAGCCCGCCGACCCGGTCGATGCCGTCCGTGCCGAGGAAGAACTTCGTGAAATGGAGCGGGCGTACCGCCTCCTCGGCGATGTAGCCGAGGAAATCGCGCTGGACGTGGCGGTATTCCCCCCCGATGAGAAAGACGTCGGTGATGCGCTGGAGCACGTTCAGATTGCTGAGCGAGCGGGTGAAGATCCGCACGCCGTGCAGTTCGCCCGCCTCGATCCGCTTCGCCAGAGCGACGCACATATGCGGCAGCGTCGTCCCCGCGTCGAGAAAGAGCACGTCCCCGCTCTCGACGAGCGCCGCGGCGCGGCTGCCGATGCATTTCTTTTCCTCGAGCCGCACGGTCTCCAGACTGTCGTAGGTGTATTCCAGATTGTTGCGGATCAAAGAGGCCCCGCCCTGGATGCGCAAGATCAGCCCCTTCCGCTCCATGTCGATGAACAGGCGCGTGACGGTGGAACGGGACACGCCGAGGTATTTCATCGCGTCCTCGATACTGATCCGGGTAGTACATTCGAGCGCCTCGAGGAGCTTGTTCTGTCTCTCGAGCAATGCGTTCTTGTTCATCGCAGCCTCCGCCTTTTTCATATCCCGTGCATTACGTTTTTACTATTATACATAAAACCGGCGAAAAAAGCAAGCGTTTTCGCATATCCGGCGAAAATGGACGAGGCGTGAGAGGAGAATGATCGTTCACGTCCATGGGAAAAAGAAAGGGCAGGAGCCGCACTGCGCTCCTGCCCCCGGCGGGATCGTCCGGGATCCCGTTATCCGAGTTTCTTTTTGATCGTGAGAACGTTCTGCCCGTCGATCCGATCATAGGTGACGGAATCCATGTTCTTCTTCACCAGGTAGATCCCGAGTCCGCCGATGTTCCTCTCCTCCGCGGACAGGGTGACGTCCGGGTCTTCCTTCGCAAGCGGATCGAACGGTATGCCGCTGTCGCGGAATTCGATCTCGATCGTCTTCGACGCCTCGTCCGTCCGTACCCGGACCGCGGCGTCGCCCGTATCCGGGGCGTAGGCGTAATGCGCGATGTTGACGAAGATCTCCTCCACGGCGACGTCGATCATCATCTGATCCTTCGCGGAACATCCGAGCTTCTCGAGTTCTCCGTCCACCATCGCCGTCACCGTCTCGAGCTGGTCCTCCGCCGCGGGGACCGTGACCTCACGTCCCGTCTTCTCCGGTCCCTCATAGTAGAGTCCGAGCATCGTTATGTCGTCGAACTGCGGCGCGTCAGCCACGAAAGCGTCGATATCGTCGCGGACGTTCCGGAGCAGTTCCTTCGGCCTCGCGTCCGCTTCCCGGTTCAGCGCGGCGAGCATACGGTCCGTACCGAACAGCTCCTCCGCGGCGTTCGTCGCCTCCGGGACGCCGTCCGTGTACACAAAGAGCGAATCGCCGGAGTACAGCTCGAACGCGTGCTCCTTGAAGCGCATCCCCTCCATCGTGGCGACGGCGGGCGAGTGCCGATAAACGACCAGTTCGTATTCGCCGTTCGCGCGGCGAATGACGGGATGCTCGTGACCGGCGTTCGCCGCGAGCCCCTTCCCGGTGGAGATCTCCAGAATGGCGAACCACACGGTGACGAAGAGCTCGGCGTCGTTCCCTTCGCAAAGCTGCTCGTTCACGTAGCTGAGGATCTCGGCGGGGCCGCCGCCCATCTGCGCACGGTTCTTGATGAGCGTTTTCGCGATCACCATGAAGAGCGCGGCGGGAACGCCCTTCCCGCTGACGTCCGCCATCACGAGACCGAGATGGTCGTCGTCGATCAGGAAGAAGTCGTAGAAATCGCCGCCGACCTCCTTCGCGGGCGTCATGGTCGCGTAGATATCGAATTCCTTTCTCTCGGGGAACGCCGGGAAGATACGCGGCAGCATATCCGCCTGGATCTGCGTGGCGATGTTCAGCTCCGCGCCGATGCGCTCCTTCTCGGCGGTAATGGTACGGATATTACCGATATACTGAATGATGTCCTGCTCCATCCGGGAGATGGATCCCGCCAGATCCTGGATCTCATCATTCGTCCGGATCTTTTCGAGCGACATGCTCTTCAGCGTATTGTCCTGCGCAAACTCCGTGACGTTGCTGCGGATGCGCATAAGCGGCCCGATGAAGTTCTTGCGCATAAGGAACCAATGCGCGATACTGAAGACCGCCAGCGTGATAAGGGAGATCAGGACCATGTTGATGATATAGCCGCGCAGCGTGGCCTCGATCAGTTCCATCCACACGTCCACGAGCAGCACGGCGGCGATCTTGCCCTCGCTGTCGATCACGGGCAGCATGCTCGACGTCAGATAACCGTAGCGCGCGGAGTGGCGGACCATATAGTTATCGGGCTTGATCCCCTGCGTGTAGGCCGCCCACGCCTCGTCGAAATAAGCGGACAGCGGATCGGTGTCCCCGATGGAAAGTCCCGAGGAATCGTAGATATAGCGCATGGTGTGATCCTCGGAGATGGTCACGATATAGATATAGGCGGCGCCGGAGGCCTTTTCCACGGATCTCAGATACTCCGCCATATCCGCGTAGTTCTCGTCTTCTTCCCACGTCTGCGCGTAACGGGCGATCTGGTCGTGGTCGACGTGCTCCAGTATGATATTCGCGATCACGTAGCCGTTGTCGTTATACAGTTTCCGGATCGTGTTGCTGTACTGGACGTACCCGCTGAACGTGGAGATAAAGCAGATCAGGAGCGTCAGCAAAACGACGCTCAGAAGCAGCTTCTTGCTGATGCCGAATCGGATGCGGCCGGTTTTCGTCGGATTATCCATCGATCTTCCCCTCCTCACTCTCTTCAAATTTCCTTATATACAACACCGCGTCGCAGATGCAGTACTCTTTTTTGCAGTACGGGCAATATCCCTTCGTATCCGCCCAGGGACTATGCAGCTCCGCCGCGGGAACGAAGCCCGTTTTCCGCAGGACGTTTGCGATCGGCACGTCGCGTCCCAGAGGACGAAGCGCCGTGTTGACGATCATCTTCGCGCCCTTTTCCCGCAGCACCGGCTGCAGATCCGCCATAAAAGAAGAGAAAATGCCCCGGTTCCTGTATTCCGGATCCGTGCTGGTGGTCTTGTAGACGCCGATGCGCTCGTTTCCCGCGTACTTTTGGAGCGCCTTTGGCCTTCCCGGCACGTGGAGGATGCGGAGCGCGTCGTCCAGCGTGGAGAGGAACGCGTAAAAGCAGGAGACGACGAAGCCGTCCCTGTCCTCGTCCGCCGCGACGTACAGCAGATCGTCCTCCCGGCGGAGCATCTCCTCAAGCTCTTTGACGGAATAAAAATCCCGGGAGATGAAATCGTCGATCAGGCGTTTGATCTGCGGCAGATCCCGGACCTCCGCCGCCCGAACCTCAAGCTTCATTCCTTATTCCTCTTTCAGTATGATTTGCAGTGTATTGACGCCGAAGGCGGTCTGGTAGTTCGCCATCTCGACCATCTTTTTGATCATCCGGACGCCCATGTACATATCGTCCTCGATCCCGTCCGTCCCCGGTGAAAAATTGAAGGGATTGAACGCGATCCCGTTGTAGCGGATACGGATGCCGCGGATGCCGTTGACGGAATAGGCGCGCAGATCGAACGCGAGCTCCTGATCGCCCTTCTCCCCGTTGACCTGACGGATCAGCGTCATCACTTCCTCCATGCTCATCTGCAGCTGCATCGTTTCCCTTACGCTCATGCCGTTCATCGAGCAGAATTCACTGATGCGCTCACTGGCGCTCACGATCTCGTCGATATTCGCGCTCACGGAGAAATTCAGCACTTTTCCGCTTTTCTCATTGGCAAGATCGGTCATCAGGTAGCGGGAATACTGCGGACGGCGCAGACGGTGCAGTCCCGTCGCGCCCCACCAGACGATCACCGTCGCCAACTCCGCGAACAAAAGAAACGAGAATACGGAAAAGCCCGTACGGACAGCCAGGAGCAATCCGAGATACGTCATCACGATCACGCGCAGAAAGATCAGCATGTTCGACCAGACGTTCAGTGACGCCATGTTGTAATACGTGGTCAGGATATTCAGAAGGAGCGCGGGGAAAACGGAGAGCGCCATCCACAAAAGCGGGACCAGGATGTTCCCGGACAGACCGTACATCGCCGGGATCGCCCCGGACAACGCCGCACACAGCGCTAAAAAGACGGCGCCGGCAATACTGCCGATCTTCCATTCCTCGCGCAGAAGCAGCCGGCAGCTCCCGTTGTCGCGTTCGCCGCTGAACACGCCGAGCATCGCGCTGCCCGCCGCGGGCACGCCCAGCGTCACGCACTCGCCGAAGCCCCATATCCCGTTGACCGCGGTAAAGATTGCCACCAGCCCCGCTCCGCCGCTGGCCATCAGCATGGCGTTCACGATCAGAAGCCGAACGGTCGAACACAGATTGTTGAAAGCCGACGGCAGTCCGGCGGCGGCGATGGTCAGCCATTCCGCCCGGGTGTGCACCAGCTCCGGGCGCCAGCTGTAGGGACTTCTTTTGGAAAACAGGCGGAAGATCCCGTAAAGGCACGCCAGTGCCGTGGCGATCACGCTCGCCAATCCGGCGCCGAAGACGCCCATATCCATGCCGTACACGAAAAGCACGTCCAGAACGATGTTCACGACGGTCATGCCGGTCATCATGACGGTCACGTCCGCGTTTTTTCCGTCGAGCCGCAGATACCAGAACGGGATATAGATCACGATCTTGGGAAGCGCCCCGATCACCGTGATGACGACGTACTGCATCACGTATTCACGGGTCGCTCCATCCGCGCAGAGAAAAGAGACCAGCGGTCCGCGGAACGCCAGAGCGAGCACGGTAATGAGCACCGAAGCCAAAACGGAGGCGTTCAGACCGGTGCGAAAATAATCGTCTCTCTTCTTCCCGTCGCCGAGACCGATGGCCCGCGCGGCGGGGATCTCGGTGCCGGCGGCAAGGAACGAGCCGACGACGCACAGCGCCAGATACACCGGCAGGCTCAGATTGATCGCCGCAAGCGCCTCGGGACCGATGCGCCTGCCCACGAGGATGCCGTCGACAAACACGTTGATATTGACGCTCAGTATCGAGAGCATCCCCGTGATCACGGCCTTGCGGTAGGTCCCCCGGATGAACGCGGCGTTCTGCGCCAACTCGGTCTCCCTTTGATCCTTCGGGTTGTCCTGTGTCCTGTTCATCGGATGCACAACTCCTCTCATACACTCGCGTTATGCAGAGAGGCGTCCGTCATTCGATATTCAAAATGTCGACGAATCCGGTCACGTCGAAGATGTCCATGATCTCCGGCGTCACGTTGCGAATGATCATCTTGCCCTGGCGGTTCATCACCTTCTGGGCGGCGAGGAGGACGCGCAGTCCGGCGGAGGACACGTACGCGAGGTTGGCGAGATCGAAGATCAGTTCCGTGATCCCGTCCACGGAGGAGCGGAGCTCACTCTCCAGCTGGGGAGAGGTGACGGTATCGAGACGGCCGTCGAGTTCAATGGTGAGGGTGGTCCCGTCCTGTTTCTTTACGATGTTCATGGTTTTCTCCTTTTATGTATAAGTGTATGAGATTTTCCGGTCGGTATACGGAACGGCGCTCCCGCCCGGCGTTCCCGGCGGGGCGCCGCGCGGTTTCATCCTTCTTCCGTCCGCGCGAGGTGATCGAGGGTGAAATCCCCCAGTCTCTCCCGAATTTTGTCGTACCAGCCGCCCTTGAAGAAGAGGCAGGCGAGCGGATCGGAGGCAAAGTAATCCATCTCGCCGCGCGCCTCCGCCGCGCCGAGTATCGCAAGCGCCCGGCACCCGCCGGCGCAAAAGCCGAACCACGGACACTCGCCGCATTCGCGGTTCATCTCCCTGAGCTTATAGTGGTTCGCACACACATCGCTCAGCCAGCGTCCGTCGGTGAGGATCTCTTTCAGCCGCCGCTCTTTCAGGCTGTCCGGCTTGTAGCCGTGCTCGACCACATAGCCGCCCATCTGCAGGCACGGCACGACGTCGCCCTCGCAGGTCACCGCCATCATCGTGCGGTTTCCGAGGCAGACGGGATGCGTGGGATGATATTTCCCGTCCTTTGAACGGACCGGGATCATCGAATACGTCCCGCTCTCCGGATAGAGGGCGAGGTACTGCCAGATCTCGACCTCTTCGCCGAAGCCGCCGCGCATGTACCATTCCGTAAAATCAAGCATCCGCTCGAAATATTCGGGCAGCGGGATCGTGCCGTCCGGCGCGTTTTTCGTCCAGCGGGGGACGGGCGTCGTGCGGATGAGCCGGAACTTGTCCACGCCGATCTCATCGAGCAGCTTCACCGTCTCGCGCAGATTGCCGACGGTCTCCCGGTTGACCTGGATCTGCGCCATGGTGCGGAAACCTCTTTCGGCGCAGAGACGGAACGCGTCGAGCGTCCTTTCCTCCGCGCCCTTCCGCCCGCGCATCCAGTCGTGATGACCGATGCCGTCGAAGGAGATCTTGATCTGAGGACGGCAGCCGAGCTTCGCAAACTCGTCGAGGATCTCCCCGGTGAGAAAGGAGCCGTTCGTCGTGAGCTGACTGAGCACCATGTTCCGCCGATAGATCTCGCGCACGGCGTCCATGAAGCGGGGGTACAGCATCGGCTCGCCGCCGGTCAGCGTGATGCAGTGAAAACCGCAGTCAGATGCCTGATCGAACAGATCCGTGAGATCGTCCCAGCTCCATTCGCTCATGCGGTCCGCATTGTCGGCGGCGTTGAAGCAATGGCGGCAGTTGTAGTTGCACCTGCCCGTGATCATGAGGTTCATATGCGGGACGAAGCGGTGCTCATAGCGGCGGAAACGAGACCACTCCGAGGGACGCTCGCCCGGCGCGCAGGGAGATATGATCCCCTGCCTTACCAGTTCGTTCAGCGCATCGCTCTCGGAGAGATCGTGTTCCCCATCACACAGCAGAAGCAGCGCAAACGTTCCGTCGTCCACCCGGATGGGGTCGGGCAGGACGCGGTACACCATGGCGTGATTGACGTATTTCCACGCACGGAGCGCATAATCGTCGCTCAGTCGGTAATACATCGGGGATATCAGACCGTATTGCACTCAAAGGGAGTCAAGCCGTTGTCCTGCGCTATCTGCTGCGCTTCCTCCCGCGTTTCGATGCCGGATTGGACCACGCGGTGATACGAGTCGAGGACCATCCACGTCCCGTCTTCCGCCTGCCAGATGGCGCCGCCGGCGACCGTGTCGAGCATCTCGTCCGGAAGCTCGATCCCCTCCTCGCCCGCGAACTTCATAAAGTCGTCCACGCTCTTGCACGCTTTGATCTTTTCCCGCTGTTCGCCGCTCAAAGAATCGGAAATGCTCTTTATCATTTCGGCAAGTTTTTTCTCGTCTTCCATGATCCTCACTCCTTATATTCTTTTTTGCGTTCTCCTGACGCTGTAAACTTACAGTATATCGACGTGATCCGACTGCTTGTCGCCTGTGCCGGTATCCGTTTTGTGCCCAAGCCCGATCTCCCGGACCGATCTGCGGTCGCCGCCGCATCCGCCGGAGCCGCCCCGATACGTCGAGCGGTCGTGTCCCAGCACGACGCCCTGCCCCTGCATCTGACTGCCGCTGTTTCCGCATCCGAGCGAGCCGCCGGCAACGGCGTCGAGGATCTCGTCAGGGAGTTCGATCCCTTCCTCGCCGGCGAGCTTTATGAGATCGTCCACGCTTTCGCACGCCTTCGCCTTTTCCTTCTGCTCGTCGGTCAGGGAATCCCATACGCCGCTCAGCAGTTCGGCATGCTTATTATCGTTTTCCATATCCCGTACCTCATTTCTGGTTTACGCAGGGGTGCGTCCGCCGGCGCCGTACGCGTCGGCGGACGCCTTGACCGATCCGCATTCAGTTCGTTTACCTCCCGAAAGGGATCACAGGGTATTATTCTGACCGAAACTCTTCGTGCTGTTGTCGCCGATCCCCTTCGTACTGTTCTCGCCGATCCCCTTCGTGCTGTTGTCGCCGATCCCTTTCGTGCTGTTCTCGCCGATACCCAGCGTGCTGTTGTCGCCGATACCCTTCGTACCGACGCTCTTCGCACCGGCTCCGTTCGGGGAGAATTCGGGATAGGACAGAGTACTCAGGCCGCCCGCCACGCTCTCAAGAAGCTCGTCCGGGAGCTCGATGCCCTCGGCGGTCAGAAAATCGACGAGCTCGTCCACGGTCTTCAGGGTTTCTGCTTTCTTTTTCTGCGCGTCGGTCAGCGAATCAGCGACCTCTTTCAGCATTTTTGCGAGTTTTTCGTTGTTTTCCATTGTTTGATTCTCCTTTATTTTTTGTTTTTGGGTTTTTGATTTTATGAGCATCCGTGCGATGATCGATCAACGGGTACCGTTCTGACGGAGATCCTTCGCGGAAGACCGGTCGTCCGCGCCGCTCGCCGTTTTCTTCGGCGTGCCGCGCCGTCCGTTCTCACTCCGCCTTCGGAGCGGCTTCTTCCTCGTCCAGCCGCTGGCGGGCAACCAGATCGGCGAACGCGCCGTTCTTCGCGATCAACTCCTCGTAGGTGCCGTCCTCCGCGATCTTTCCCTGGTCGAGCACGATGATCCGGTCGCATTGGCGGATGGTGGAAAGCCGGTGCGCGATCACGATGCGGGTGCATTTCATCCGGTCGAGCGCTTCGGAGACCTGCTTCTGCGTGAGATTGTCGAGCGCACTCGTCGCTTCGTCGAACATGAGGATCTTCGGCTTCGGAGCAACGGCGCGGGCGATCAGGAGACGCTGCCGCTGTCCGCCGGAGATGCCGCCCTGCCCTTCGGAGATGATCGTGTGCATCCCCATCGGCATGGCGCGGATGTCGTCCGCCATACCGGCGATCTCGGCCGCCTTCCACGCGTCGTCGAGCGTGAGCCACGGCGCGGAGATCACGATATTGGAGTAGATGTCGCCCGTGAACATCTTGCCGTTCTGCATCACCGCGCCGATGCGGCGCCGGAGGGATTTGAGATCGAGCGTCTTGACGTCTTGTCCGTCGTAATAGACCGCGCCTTTCTGCGGCGTCTCAAAGCCGAGCATCAGGCGCATGAGGGTGGACTTCCCGCAGCCTGTCTTGCCCACGATGGCGACGTACTGTCCGGGACGGATCTTCAGGGAAAGATCGTCGAGTACCGCCGGCATGTCTTCCCTGTAACGGAAGGTGACGTTGTTCAGCTCGATCGAGCCGGACAGCTTCGTCACGACGTGCCGCTGTTCCGTCATCTCCGGCTCCGCCTCCATGATGGGACGCGCCATTTCAAGCACCGGACGGATCTGCGCGATGCTTGCCGCGATGGATGCGAGCGCCATGAACGCCGCGTTCACCATGCCGTACGCCGAGCTGAACGCGTAGTATTCCGCGATGGTCACGCCGCCCTTCACCGCGCCCGCGTACATCACGATCGTGCCGATCAGCGATACGGCGAGGGTGATGACGGAGCCGACCTTCAGAAAGAGAGGCGGGTTGTAGGCAAGCGCCGCTTCCTTCGCGTAGTGGGTGCCCCATTTTGCGAACGCGCGCCGCTCGGCGCCGGAGAGCTTGATCTTCTGGATGCCGGAGATGAGCTGATAACTCAAACCGCTTTCCTTGCTCGCGAGCAGCATCCTTTCCCGCGTGATCTTCATCTGCGCGAGCACCCGTACGGTCGTAAAGACGACGGTAAGGAGCGTGATGAGGAGCGCGGGAGCGACGAGGGTCGGGGCGTAGATCAGGATCTGGGATACGTAGATCAGGGAGAAGAGCGATCCGAGTCCCGTGGAGAGCGCGATGCTCACCATCTGATTGCAGAGACCGTTGATATACTGAGCGCGGTTGCTCAATTCGCCCGCGCTGTAATCCTTGAAGAAATTCGCGGGCAGCGAGAGGATGCGCATCATCGTCGCCGCCTCTACCGACAGATTCAGCTTTCTGCCGATCCGGGCAGTGAACAGCGCCTTGACGACGCTGAACAGAAGACCGCTGACCGCCGCGCAGATCATGAACGCCGCGATCCCGCACAGCGCCCGTCCGCTGCCTGACGCGAGCACGTCGGAAAACAGGATATTGTTCAGCTTCGGCGTGAGCATCCCGACGGCCGTTACGATGAGCATCGACGCAACGAGCAGCACGATATCCGCGACGGAGATCTGCTGGACGATGTACGTGAGCAGACTGCCGATCGTCATTTTCGAGAGAGGAAACGGCTTATAGAAAGCGATCGCTTCCTCCTCGATCATCGCTTCGGTACGGCGGTTCAGCCGGACCCACTTCCCCGCCTTGCGGTCATAGAAGCGATAGCCGTTCAGTCCGCCGGGGATCAGCGCGACCACGCTGCCGTCGTCTTTACGCGTGCCGAGCATGGCGCCCGCCGCGTCGCGGTACCAGCCGCGCTCCAACTCGACGCGGCGGCGCATGATGCCGTAGGGACGCAGGAGATATTCGAGCACCGCGTTCATGTCCCGGATGCTGTCCGGCACCTCCTGCGGCTTGACGTGATAATACTGCAGGATCTCGCCGACGGCGTCCGTCGTCACCTGGCGGTCGTCGTTCAGCGCCTCGCTCAGCCGCCGTCCCATGACGGCGCCCGCCATCCGGATAAAGGAGTCTTCGAATACCGCGTGGTCCGCCGTCTTTCTCGCGCGTATCTGTTCGTCAAACCAACCCATGCGTGCCCCTCCTTTCCCCGTTCATTCAGACGTGACGAGCGTCTTGTACTGACCGCCGAGAGCCATCAGTTCCTCGTGCGTCCCGCGCTCGGCGACCTTGCCGTGATCCAGAACGATGATCTCGTCGCAGTCGCGGATGGTGGAAAGCCGGTGCGCGATCACGACGCAGGAGATCCCGCGGTTTTTAATGGATTTCACGACCTCGTATTCGGTCCGGGCGTCGAGCGCGCTCGTCGCTTCGTCCATGATGATCATGGTGGGATCCTGCGCGAGAACGCGGGCGATCTCCATCCGCTGCCGCTGACCGCCGGAGAAGTCCTTGCCGCCCTCGGTGATCTTGTACTGGTAGCCGCCCTCGCGCCGCATGATATCCTCGTGGATCTGCGCGTCGCGCGCGGCGAGGATCATTTCAAAATCCTCGATGGAATCGTCCCACATCTTGATGTTGTTCGCGATCGTGTCCTCGAACAGGATGATGTCCTGGTCGACGACCGCGACCGATCCGGTGAAGACGCTCCGGTCGATCTCAGATATCGGCTTGCCGTCGAAGAGGATCTCGCCGCTCCAAGGCTTGTACAGTCCGGAGATCAGCTTTGACAGCGTGGATTTCCCGCATCCGGACGAGCCGACGAACGCAACGCGCTGCCCCTGCTTCAGGGTGAGGCTGAAATCCTCGATGAGCGGCGGGGCGAGGCGCGAATAGCCGAAGGTGACGTTGCGCAGCTCCAGCGTGCCGGACAGCTTGTCGTAGCCGGCGTCCCCTTCCGCGGGGGCACGGTCGCTGTCCTCGGCGACGTCCTCCGGATATTCCATGACGTCCTCGATGCGTTCCATGCTCGTGCGCATCTCCTGGATATCCTGAGAAGAAGCGATCAGGTCCTGCGCGGGAGAAACGAAGGCGGCGAGGAAGCCCTGGAAAGCGAAGATCATACCGACCGTGAACTCGCCCTGCATCGTCAGCCATATGCCGAGGATCAGCACCGCGATATCGAGAAGCTCGGATATGATCGCGGGGATCAGCCCGAGATAGCTGTTGATCCGCTCGTAGCGCACGTTCTGCGTGTTGACCGACGCCTGGTAGCCGGACCATTTCTCAAAGAATCCGTTTTCCGCGCCGCTCGCCTTGATGGTCTCGATCATCTCCACGCCGGAGACGGTCGCCGACGCGAGCTTGCCGCTGTCCCGCATGAGCACGCGGGTGATGTTGACGCGCTTTTTCGAGATGTACCGGGAGATGAGCAGCTGCAGAAGCACGGACGCAAGTCCGACGAGCGTCAGCAGCCACGAATACCGGATCATGACGACGAGGTAGAAGATCATCATGATCGCGTTCAGGGCGAGCGGCGAGAGCGTGTTCACGATCTCGCCCGCGATCGACGCGTTCGCCGCCTTGCGCTGCTGGATATCGCCCGCCATGCGCTGGGAGAAGAATTCCATCGGCAGGCGCAAAACCTTCCACATATAGGAGCTGTCGCCCACGACCGCCATCTTTCCGTCGAGGCGCAGCGCGTAGATCGCGTGGATCCACGCCGTCGCGAGCTCGATGAAGGAAAGGAGGGAGAGCCCGATCAAAAACGGGATGAACCAATCCGGCTGCTTCTGGCTGAGCAGCTCGTCGAGGAACACGCGGGAGAACCCGGCGCGCAGGATGCCGATCAGGGAGGAGATCACCGTCGTGACGACCACGAACGCGACCGCGGCGCCCGCGCCGCGCAGGCGCTTCTTGGCGAAGCCCCACACGCTCTTCGGCTTGCCGCTCGGCTCGAAGCCTTCTCCCGGCTCAATCATGAGGCAGATGCCCGTAAAGCTCTTATCGAAGGTCTCGAGGGAGACGGCATAGTCGCCCTTCGCGGGATCGTTCAGATATACCTTGTTCCCCTTGAAGCCGTCGCACACGACGAAATGATTGAATTCCCAATGGATGATGCAGGGGAATTTTCCTTTTTCCCTGAGCTGTTCCGGCTCGTAGCGATAGCCCTTTGCCACGAATCCGTAGCTGCGCGCCGCCTTCAGGATGTTGCCCGCCTTGCTCCCGTCGCGGGAAACGCCGCAGTCCTTGCGCACCTGCTCCAGCGGCACCCACTTGTCGTAATATGCCATCAGCATGCACAGGGACGCCGCTCCGCATTCGAGCGCTTCCATCTGCATGACCACCGGCACCTTGACCGCGCCCTTCGTCACGGGCTGCTTGATCGCATTCTGCGCCATATCGTTCTCCGATCCGTTGTTTTACTCGTCCTTCTCCTTCGCCGCGCTCCGGCGCGTGCCGCCCGAACGGATCGTCATGCCGTCGGGCGAAAGTCCGTCTCCTCCCGCGCACCGGACAGCAGCCGTCGATCCGTCTCATCCGGTCGCGCGGATGCGCGGTCCGTTCAGTTCGTGATGTAGGTGATCGGATGGATGACTTCCGTCTCGCCGTCCTCGCCCTGCACCTCCAGCGTACCGAAGATGCTCCACGTGAGCATCCCGACGAGCAACACGACGAGCGCCGCCAGAACGACCCACACGGACGGGGTGGTGACGCGGATATAGTCGTTCAGTTCTTCCGGGCTGGATACCCGCTGTATGCTCTTCTGCCTGAAAATGCCGCTTTCTTCCTTGCCTTTCATGTGTGCTCCTCCCAAGTCCGTGACAGCAGATAGGTCGTATCTGCCATTATTATCACGTGAAGCATTATCACGTGAAGCGCGGTTTTCCGCACGGTCTCGCCGCGCGCCTCCGCCGACCGTTATCGCCCTGAATACAATCTGAATTCTATGATTATTATACACGAAATATCTGTCGGAATCAAGGGGCACTTCGCAACTCGTACGGTTTTATCGCGCAACTTGCACAAAAAAAAGAAAAAACGGGGGAAAATGCGCGTTCATCCGATGCGGGAACGTCCGCGGCGAAAAAAAACGGTACCGGGGTCTCCCCGGTACCGGCTGTGTTCGTTTTTCCTTTTTCATCCGCTTACAGCATCTTCCGCATGCCGTCGATCACCGCCCGCGCCGTGCGCAGATCGAGCTGCTCCCGCGTGCTGTTCTCGCCGTAGCGGTCCACGCAGAAGACCACGTGCCCGCCCAGCATCGGATTGACGATGCGCGACAGCGTGCAGGCGCGGCCGCTTACGTGAAAACTCACGGGCGTTCTGACCTCGCGCTTCAGCGCCGCCATCGCGCGGAAGCCCTCGAGCAGATCTTCCTCACTCTTCCCCGCCGTGACGAGCTTGATGACATCCGGTCCGCGCTTCTCCAGATACAGCGCCAGCTCCACGACCTGACCGCAGTCCAGCGCGACGCCGGGATGGCAGGAGAGGAGCACCTCCCCGCCCATGCCGTGTACCCGCTCGATCAGCGCGCACTGCCTGTCGATGACCGCGGCGTCCGTGACGACCTCCTTCGGCGCGTCCTTCGTGAAGGAATATAGGTCCTCGCCGCGAAACGCGTCGCGGGACGGCGCGTCATAGGTGTAGCCCTGCATATCGATCCCGGCGGCGCCCGCTTCCATCGCGCGTACAAGGCTCCCGACGCGCTCCTCCTCCGTAAGCCCGGCGTCCGTCCACGCCGCGGTCTTGTTGTAGTTCAGCGCGAGCACCGGCAGCCGCGTCGAGGCGATGACGGACCGCAGCGTTTTCACGTCGTCCCTTTCGAGACACGACAGGTGCAGATCGATCATATCCGCCCCGTCATAGAGGCAGTTCTTCATCTCGGCAGCGGCAGCAGCGGCGGTCCGCTCCCGCACCACGCCGGCGAGCACCGGCGGCGGCAGCTGTAAAATCCTCGTCATCGTTCCCTCCCGTACGGACAGATCCTTTTTACACATAGATACTATAGTAGATACTATAGCACGACGGGACGGACTTGTCAAGCCCCGAAGGCGCGGAAGCACGTTATCTCCTGTACTGCGCCGTCTCGCCCGTATCGATCTGCCGGATCAGCGTGCCCGCCTCGTCGAAGGTATACCGGAAGACCTCGCAGGTCCCGCCGATGGTGAAGGAGCTCGTCGCCATGGAAAGGAAGGTCGACACGACGGATTCCGTGTCCCATTCGAGCTCGCCCGCTTCGTTGACCGCCAGCTTCCCGCCGAGGGAGCCCTTCACGGACCAGAACGTCTCGGGCGTTCCGCTCTCAGCGTCGCACACGAGGAGCACCGCCGTATAGTTGTCCCGCACGACAGCCGTCAGCTCCTCGTCGGTGGGCTCGCGGTGTTCGTCTATCGCCATGGGAAACGCGAAATCGAGAATGTTCGCGATCTCGTCCCGGCCGCCCTCGTCCTTCTGATGCGGATACGCGTAGGAGGACAGATAGACGCGTCCGCCGAACTCGATCATATCGGTGATGACGTAGACGCATTCCTCGCTCTCATAGGAGATGCTGTCGATCAGATTCCCCGCGCGGTCCATGCGGTACAGGTGCGCCGTCTCCCCCGTCGACGAATTGCCGAGCTGGACGATATACCCGTCGCCGAGTCGCGCGGCGTTCCAGATGCCGACGATGCCGACCTCCGTCCCGCGTGAGGAGAGCTCGTGTCCGTCGGCGTCATACTGACTGAGATACAGCGTCTTCTGCCCGCTGCGGCTGAAGACCGCCCAGGTGCCGTCGCCGTTGTCGACCACGGCGCCGATATATTCGTTGCTGAAGCCCGATATGGCGCTGTGATCGACCCGGGTCTGCCACAGCACCGTGCCGTCGTCGTCCACGCGGGCGAGCCAGGCGTAGGAGGGCTCCGCCGAAGAATAGGTCGCCGTCCAGCCCCATACCGCCGTCCCGTTCGTCATGTACGCGCAGTATGTCGCGCAGAAATCCGTGAATTCCGCCGTCCAGAGCGTCTCGTCGTCCCGGCTGCACGTGAGGACGGATCTCTCGAACGTCTCAAATCCCTTCTCTTCGTTCATCGCGTACTCGGTCTTGAATCGGTAACTGACGCCGTTTTTCGAGGGCCGGTAGGACGGCCGGTAGGACGAGCCGGCGCTTTCCCACAGAGCGGCGAGCTCTTCGGGCGTCGGCACGTTCTGCTCGATCTCGAGCCCCGGCACGGTCTGCCGGAGCACTTCAGCGGTCTTCTCGCAGGTAAAGCTTCTCGTCGTAATGTCCCGATAGACCTCTTTCACCTCGGCGCGGCTCAGCCCTTCGGCGGACAGACCGTTTTCCTCAAAAAACGCCATCGCGGTATTGTACTCCTTCACTTCCGCGGCGAACGCGTATACCGTCGTACCGATCCCCGCCGCCAGGATCAGGCACGCCGCCGCCGCTGCCCACCGGACGCGGAGCGGACGCCTGCCCGCCGTTTTTTCCGCACGCGCGGCCGCGGCGGCGGACGCCCCGCCGTCGAACGCGGTCGCTTCCCCGACGTACTTCTCGTCGATCAGACCGATGATCTCGGACACTTTTTCCTTTTTCACAGCGATACCCCTCTCTTGTTCAGATACTTTTTCAGACGTTTTCTCAGGCGTGAAAGGCGGACGGAGACGTTGTGCGGGCTGATGCCGAAGAGCTCCGCCAGCGCGTCGATCGGCTCGGCGTGCCAGTATCGCCGCACGAAGAGGATCCGATCCTCCGCCGGGAGTGCTTCAAGGAAATCGTCGATCATCCCCGCCGTCTCGCGGGCGTCGACCTCCTCCTCGACGGACGTCGGCTCAGGAAAGCATTCCTCGATCTCCTCCAGCGCGACGTCATAGGCGCCGTTCCGTTTTCCGGCGGTGTTGAAGTGATACCGCTTGACCGCCAGATTCCGGACGATGCGGCAGACGTAATTGAGAAGCGGATCCGGCTTCTCCGGCGGCACCGTATTCCAGACGGCGAGATACGCGTCGTTCACGCATTCCTCGGCGTCCTGCCGGTCGCTCAGGATGTTGCCGGCGATCCGGCCGCACACGGAGCCGTACTTTCTCTCCAGTTCGACGATCGCCTGCTCCGAGCGCTCATAGAACAATTCGATGATCGCACTGTCGTCCACTCTATCACCTCCCGTCCGTCTCACCCATATACTACGGATCCGGGGAAGAATATCTCACCCGTTTTCGATTTTTTCCGAAAAAGTACCGAAAAACGATCGGGGGATCGACGAAAAGGATCCCTCCCGCTCGCCGGACCCGTCCGATCGTACGGCAGATATCGCCGCGCGGAGCGGGCGGTCCGTTCACACTCTCCGCTGCAGCGTCTTCCAAGCCACGGCGACGCCGATCACCGCGAACAAAGCGCCTACCCCGAGCCGAACGAGTCCGCCCGTCACGGACGCCGCCGTCACGTAGCTCGGCTTCTCGGGATCATAGCATACGCGGACGGTCTCCCCTTCTTTGAGGCTGCCGCTCGCGTCCTGCAGTTCTTCGTCGTACTTCGTGCCGTCGACGGTATAGGAAACGCGCACGGTCACCGTCTCGGTGGCTCCCTCGGCGTCGTACGTCGTCTCCCGCCGTACGGAAGTGACCGTCGCATCGGTCTGCGGGAAACGTTTCACCTGCGAGATGCCGATGCATCCAAGGACGATGAACAGCACCCCGCCGAGAAAGAAACCGACGGGAACGATCCATTTTTTCAACAGTTCGATCATGATCTTCTCCTTTTGTCCGGGATCCGGAATTATGCTTTCGGTATTATGATACCATCAAACGGCGGTCGGCGCAAGAGCTTCCGGCGATTTTTGCCCGGTATCCCCCGATCCGCCGCCGCGAAAAACGCCGGTATCGGAAAGATCCGATACCGGCGGTCCGTTTTGCGCGCGGCCGCGTCAGATGATCTCGAGCCCGTCGGCGTCCGGCAGCACGGGACGCTCGCAGGAGGTGCGGTCGAGATAGAAATACGCGGCGGAGGAAATGTCCGCCATCAGCGGCAGATACCGGCCGCCGCTCCGCCAGCCGAGCGCCTGGATCTCGACGTGCAGATCCTGCTCGAAGTAGATCGGATCGGTCACGTGCCAGCGATACATCGCGTGGCGGTTCGCCGCCTTGTACGTATCGTCCGTATGCAGGCGGTAATAGCCGGTGTACGGCGAGGAAAAATCGGTATACTTCCCGTTCACGTCGAAGTTGTAGGAGCCGCAGAAATAGTCCTCCGTCCCCGTTCCGCAGATCGTCGGGAACTCGCCGTCCCCGTCGATGAAGAACTTGATCTCCCCTTCGCCCCACCAGCCGTTGTTCGGTATGCCGTAGAGCATCGAAGCGCCGATATAGCATCCCTTGCCGCGGACCGTGTCGAGGATCGTGTAATTTTTCTTGTACGGGAGCGGATTCTCGCGCCGGAACTGCGCGTGGAAGTACAGCGCGTCGTCCGGGACCGCGCGCTCCTCGTAGTCGATCTGATACGCGAGGCCGCGGTCCTCCTCCCAGAGATTCTCCATCGTGACGCGGCAGGATCTTTTGAACGGGATCTCGAAATAGCAGTTGAAGCCGCTGTACGGATTCCGGCAGACGAGGAGCGAGTTGATCTGATGGTACTCGATCATCGGCGAAGCAAAGAAGTCGCCGACCGGGCACTCGACCGCCGGCTCGCCGTCGCCGTCGTAGTAGAGGCGAAGGATGTAATTCCGGATATCGCCGCTCTTGCTCAGGGGGACGATCCACATGTGTTTGATCATGCCGGAGGTGCCGATGTCCGCGAGCACCGTCTCGGTCTTCGCGGGAAGCGTGATGAACGGCGAGACCTTCCAGCCGACGCCGAGATCTCTTGCCGCTCCAGCCGTGTAGCCTTCCGTCGCTTTTCCGCCCTCTCCCTTTTGACCCGTCGGGTTCTCGCCGCAGATCGAACGCGTTCTGACGTCCTGTTTTCTCCAGAGATTTTCCATGCGGTCCTCCTTATCCGGTTTCAGTCATTCAGTAATAACGTCACTCCTGCGCCGCCACGGCCTCGTCGTATTCCTTCTCGATCTCCTTCATGCTCTTCTGAGACGCCTTCTGCGTGGCGAGGCTGACGATCACGTTGGCGATGATGCCGCACAGAAACGCCGGAAGAAGCTCGTAGATATTGAGGATACCGCCGATCGGGGCGATGCAGTATTTCCATACGAAGACCATGATGCCGCCGACGAGCATGCCGACGACGGCGCCCGCCTTCGTGCTCTTTTTCCAGAAGAGCGCGAGGATCATCGTCGGGCCGAACGCGGCGCCGAAGCCCGCCCAGGCGAAGGAGACGATCTTGAAGACGCTGCCTTCCTCCCGCGCCGCGAAGATGGCGACGGCGCCGATCAGAAGGACGGCGGCGCGGGCGATGATCATCGCCGCCTTATCGGAGATCTTCACCTTGAAGGTATCGTGGAGCAGATCCTGCGTGATGCTCGACGCGGCGGCAAGGAGCTGGGAATCCGCGGTGGACATCGTCGCGGCGAGGATGCCGGAGAGGATGACGCCGGCCACGAGCGCGGGCAGGACGCCGTTGGAACCGAGGAGTTCGGCGATCTTGATGATGACCCGCTGCGAATCGCCCGAATCGAGCGGGGCGATCGCACCGGCCTTGATCATGCCGAGACCCACGACGCCGATGAGGATCGCCACGCTCATGGCGATGAAGACCCAGATGGTGGCGACGCGGCGGGAGAGCGTGAGTTTCTTCGAATCCTTGATCGCCATGAAGCGGAGCAGGATATGCGGCATGCCGAAGTATCCGAGGCCCCACGCGAGCGTGGAAGCGATCACGAGAGGCGTGTAGGATGCGGCGGTGCCTGTCGCCGGATCATAGCCCTGCGTCACGCTCAGATACCCCGGAAGCGAAGAGGCGTTTTCCACGACGTTCGACCAGCCGCCGGCGGAATGGATGCCGAAGGCGACGACGATGACGAGCGCGCACGTCATGACGATGGACTGGATGAGGTCCGAGGTGGACGCCGCGAGAAATCCGCCGAGCGAGGTATACGCCAGGATGACGAGGGCGGAGATCAGCATGGCGGTGAAGTAATCGATGTTGAACAAGCTGGAGAAGAGCGTGCCGCAGGCATTGAAGCCGGAGGCGACGTACGGTACGAAGAAGACGATGATGACGAGCGCGGCGATCAGGGAGAGCACGTGCGCGTTATCGTGGTAGCGCCGGGCGAAAAAGTCCGGGATCGTGACGGCGCCCAGTTTCTGTGAGTAGCGGCGGATGCGCTTCGCCACCACAAGCCAGTTGATATAGGTGCCGACGCCGAGGCCGAGCGCCGTCCAGAACGCTTCCGGCAGACCGGTCGCCAGCGCGACGCCGGGGAGTCCCAGAAGGAGCCACGAGCTCATGTCCGACGCCTCCGCGCTCATCGCGGTGACGAGCGGACCGAGACGGCGGCCGCCCAGATAGAAATCGGAGGTGGAGCGGTTTTTCCCGGAAAACAGGATGCCGAGCACGATCATCCCGACCAGGTAGACGCCCATGGCGACGAGCATCAGTATGTACTGCGTATCCATATTGTGATTCTCCTCTTTGATTTGACAAGTATTGGCTGCTTTTTGTATTATAGCACAGAAATTCCGGGAATGCAATATGGAATGAAGTTCATACTTTTTTTGAAATTTTAATACGGAATATCACAAATATCCCGCGAGGTAAGGCGGTTTTTCAATACAGACGAAAGTCCGTACGAAATCATGGACGGAAAATTATTTTTTCAGATAGGCGAGATACCGCGGGAGCTGGACGGCGGAATACTGCGTCAGAGAATAACTGCCGCCGCAGAGACACCAGTCGTACATGAGCGCGCGCTCGAGGAGCGCGTAAGAGCGGATCATCTCGGTGACGGGGACGTCGCCGCGCAGCTCCCCGCGCTGCTGCCCCTCCGTGCAGATGCGCCGCAGGAATTTGAAGTAATACCGGCTCCGGTCGAGCAGATGACGTTCGCTCGTCGTCGTGAGCTGCGTCGACAGCATCCGCGTGAGCATCTCCAGCGAGACCGTGTTCTCGATCATGAAAAACAGTTCCCGGTTGAGCAGAATGAGTTTGTCGAAACTGTTCATCGCCGGATCGACCGTCTCGCTCAGCGCCTTGTATTTTTCATCGAACAGCGTGGACAAAGAGGCGAGCAGCGCGTCCTTCCCCGAAAAATAATGATAGAACGAGCCCTTGGACGTCCGGGAACGCACGATGATGTCGTCCACGGTCGTCTCGTCGTATCCGTTTTCGTAGAACAGTTCCCATGCCGCCGTGATGATCCTCGTGCGCGTATCCGCCGCGTGTCTTGCCATGGCCCTTCCTCCTGCCCGTCTTCGGGAGATCGCTTTTTCGTATTATAACACAAAAGGGATCGAAAAAGCAAGCGGATGAAAAAATCAGCGGCGCGTCACAAAGAATCCATTTTATGTTCATCTGATTTCCATCTGGCGTGGTATAATAGCAGTATAACAGAATCGACCGGATTCCACGGACAATGGGAGGTACGGATCATGAAAAAACGCGTGCTGACCGCTTTTCTCACGGCGGTTTTGTGCCTTGCCGCCCTCGGCGGATGCGGAAAGCCCGGCTCCGCCGCGTACGCATGGGCGCTGCTTGATACGGAACGGTATTACGGCGGCTTGTTCGGGAACGGGGAGATCATCTCCGTCTACGTGGAGATCGGCGAGGAGGACTGGGCGGATCTGCGCGCGCACGCCTCGGACGAGAAGTATTATCCGGCGGATATCACCGTGAACGGCACGGAGCTGAAAAACGTCGGCTTCCGCACCAAGGGTTTCTCTTCCCTGACGGCGGTCGCCGGCAGCGATTCGGACCGCTACGGATTCAGGATCAAAACGGACAAGTACGTTAAGGGGCAGACGCTGAACGGACTCGATATGTTCGTGTTGAACGGGAGTTTCTCCGACGCCTCCTATATGCGCGAATACCTGACGTACGCGGCGTGCGAATATCTCGGCATGATCACGCCGATCCTCTCCTATGCGAACCTGTACGTCAACGGCGAACTCTTCGGCTTCTATATCATGATCGAGGCGTACGACGACAGCTTCGTTTCGCGGAACACCGGCGACGGGGACGCGGTGCTGTACAAGGCCGACGAGGAAAACTGTACGCTGACGACCTCCGATCCGCTGACCGGGTACGAGGTCAAGGTCGGAGAGGACGGTGACCTCTCGCATATCCGGGAGCTGGTCGAGGCGCTCGACGGGACGGCGGATGGACGGACCGCCGGCATCGAAGCGGTCCTCGACGTGGACAGCGCGCTCAAAGCGTGGGCGGTGAACACAGTCCTCGGAAATTACGACAGTTACAGCGGATCCAAGGCGCACAACTACTATCTGCTCTGGTCCGACGGGAAATTCAGCTATATCGGCTGGGACTACAACATGTCCGTCGGCGGCTTCAGCGAGGACAACGGCGCGAGCGTCACGTCGGACGTCGCCTCCGCCGTCTACAACGTCGATCCCGCGGCGCGACCGCTGATCTCGAAGCTCCTCTCGGTGGACGAATACTATGAGCGGTATATCGGGTACGTGAACGCGCTGTGCGGATACTTCTCCGATATCGAAGGCATGGTCGGCTGGCTCTCCGGGCAGATCTCGGAATACGTCAAAAACGATCCGTCCGCCTTTTACACCTACGACCAGTTCGTCGAGAATACGACCCGGACGGATACGGATCTCTCAAAGACCGCGGGTGGCATGCCGCAGTTCCCCGGCGGCTCCGACGGCGGGTTCGGCGGCGGTTTTCCCGGCGGTTTCAGCGGTGGCATGATGCCCGGTCAGGGCGGATTCCCCGACTCCGGCTCGATGCCGGACGGCTCCGGCGGCCGCATGATGCCCGGTCAGGGCGGTTTCCCCGGCTCCGGCTCGATGCCGGACGGCTCCGGCGGCATGCCGCAGTTCCCCGGCGGCTCCGACGGCGGCGGATTCCCGGAGGGAGGGATGATGCCGGGCATGGGCGGTTTCATGATGAACAGCGTCACGTGCTCGGTCGTCGATTATATCTCCCAACGCATCGAGAATATCCGGGCGCAGCTCGACAAATAAGGCGACAAATGAAAAACGGCTCCGTGTCCGCGGCACGGAGCCGTTTTTCGCGCGGTCGGGACGGAGGAAGCGTCAGAAGAACTGTCTGACGTATTCCGTCGGCGACATGCCGATCTCCTTTCGGAAAAGCCTCGCAAAGTAATTCGGGTCGGAAAACCCGCTCATGCGCGCCGCCTCCGCGACGGAGTACGCGCCGGACAGGAGCAGATTTTTCGCGTGCAGGATCCGCTTGCGCTTGCGGTATTCCGCCGGAGAGCATCCGTACAAGCGGGTGAACAGCCGCCGGAAATGCGTTTCGCTCAGTCGGCACGTCCGCGCCAGTTCCGCTACGGGATGCTCCTCCGCGCACGCGCGGTCGAGCAGCTCCAGCGCGGGGAGGAGCGTCCGGTACGCGTCGGAGGAGACCGTGCGGCGCTCCGTTTCGACGAGATAGTCGTAAAGCAATCGGTAGAGCAGCGATCTGGCGATCACGCGGTACCCGCTCCCCTTCGCCTGCCAGACGGAAAGCAGTTCGTCAAAGGTATCGCGGTACCGCGGGAACTGCGCGGGATCCGTCACGTACCGGGACCGCCCCGAAAGGAGGGCGCTCAGAAAGGGAGAGGCGCTCAGCGCCTCCGCGTCCCGGCTGAGGCGGAAATTTGCCGTATAATGCACGAAGGGCTCCGGATCGCCGTTCTTCACGATATACGCGTCGTCGGAGGAAAGGAAAAACATCTGCCCCTTCTCCAGCGTCAGAGTCTCCGTCGGGAACACGAACGTGCCGCGCCCGGAGGCGCACAGCACGAGCCCGTCGATCATGCGTCCGGAGCGGTAGGAGTTCCAGACGTACTCCTCGACGAACCGGTTTTTATGCACGAGCAGGATCTCGTCCAGCCGGAAATCGAAATCCCTGATCGTCGTCAGCGCTTCCGCCATGCCGCCGTCCCCCTTGACCGCATCCGTTTCCGGTATTGATTATACAAAAATCCGGAGCCGCCGTCAAGAGCGGCTCATTCGCTGCCGCGGCCGAAGATCGCGCGAAACAGTTCCTCGGCGAAAAGCTCGTGCATCTCCCGGATCGGATGATTGATCCCGTTGGCGAGCAGCTTCGTCGTATCCTCCGTTTTGCTCCGCTCCTTCCAGAGCGCGTAGCAGTCGCAGACGGTCACGTCCATGTCCCCGGCGAGCGCGATCGCCGCGGCGATATACCGGTCGAAGCGGCCGCTGTTCTGTATCTCCGCCGTTCGCTGCGCCGTTTTGAGATGCTTTGGAGCGACCGCCTCGCCCACGTAGGTGTTCATCATGTTCGGCGTCAGAAAGATCACGTCCGTCCCCGCCGCCTGACAGCGGCGGAAGATCTCTCCGAGCGCGCCAAGATACTCCTCGAGCGGCCGGTGCACGTCGTTCAGCCCGAAATTCACGATCACGAGATCGGGGTCGTGCGCCAAGACCTGCTTGTCCATCCTCGCGAGCGAATCCTTCGCGGTGATGCCGCCGATCCCGGCGTTGATGACGTTCACGGGCGTGTAGCTGCGCACCGCGTGGAGTTTTTTCTTCAGGCGGTTCCAATACACGCTTTCATAATCGAACGTGCCGGACTCGAACGCCCCGTGCGTCACGCTGTCGCCGAAGGCGACGATCGTGATCGGACCGTTCGTACAAAGCCCCGTGTAGTCCTGCATCAGCTTTTCCCTGATTCTCCCGCCGACCTTCGGCATATCGTCATTCATGTCCTTTTCCTCTCTTTCCGTCGTTTCGTCCCCATGCGCGGCTCATATCTCCCGTACCTCTCCGCTCGGATGCACGGCGTCCGGATCGCGCAGAAATTCGAGCTTCCGCCAATCTCCCTTGTGCTCCGCGCACTTCGGGCCGACGTGCGCCGTGCCGGTGACGTGTTCGGCGATATAGCAGCCGCGTTTCGTGTCCCAGATCAGCGGGACGTTCGATCCCTTGACGAGGCAGCCGGGCGTCTTTCCAACGCCCACGACGGCGCGCCCGCCCTCGGGCGGATAGATCGTGAGCGTCGCGTCCCGCAGACCGGAGACGACGATACGCTCGTCCACCCAATGATGGGTGCGGGAGGAATCGCGCCGGGAGCTGATGCGGGAGCGCTCCTTCTGCCGGATATAAACGCGGCAGTCGGTATGCGTCCAGCGCGCCGTCGGATACGTCCCCACGCTATTCTCAATGATGAATTCCGTACCGTCGAAGGCGGGAGCGCCGTCCGGCGTCGTCATCTCCACGCGGACCGTCGTATCCTTCGCGTAGGCGTTGAGCCACAGCGCCCGGCGGCACCGCGACAGATGAAGGATCGGGGAATTCGTTTTGATGTCGGGGTACATGTCGCTCGTCACGTCCGCGAAGCGGAAGGTGATCCGATAGCCGAAGAAGGTGAGCGCGGCGCGCAGAAGGACGCTCGGAACGAAAGCCTCCGTCCTGTCCTTCTGGATCGGGAGCATCCCGTACGTCTCGTGCGGGAAGGAACCGCGGATCCACACGAGGTTCCCGTTCACCGTCATGTACGCGCGCTCCGCCTCCCCGGCCGCGACGGACGCAGGCGCCGCGACGCCCTCCCTCGCCCTCTCGCGGATCCCGCCGCCGGACAACAGCGACAGGTGCGTGAGCGTATCCGACCACGCGCCGTTCTCAGGCGTGTCGAGCGGGAGTTCCGTGCGGACCGTCATCTCACCCTCGATCGGCGTGTCCAGCGTGACGCCGAGGGCGGCGCGCATCCGCTCGGAAGCGTGTTCCGTCGTGCCGAAAAGGATCACGCGGGCGCCGCGCCCGACGGCGTCGAGGATCGCCTCCTCCAGCGCGCTGTCCGCCTCGGGGACGGGCGTCACGAGGATCGTGCCGAGCAGGTTGTCCCTGTCGGCGGCGATGAAATTCGCGTCCGAGATCACCGTATTGATCGGAAAGCCGAGATCGATCGCCGACTCGATGAACCAGTCGTCCATGAAGATCCGTTCCATATGCCCCTCGCGGAGCCCGATTTTGCAGTAAGTGTCAAAGGGATAGACCCACGTCACGAGCCCCGCCTCGTCCGGGTAGTCGTTGAACGCCGCGAGCAGATGCGGGATCACCTCGTTGGGGCAGCGGTCCGGCAGCCGTCCGAAGGAATCGTCGGCGCTCAGAAACGTCAGCCCCATCGGCTTCGTCACGCGGCAGTCCGCATCGAGGCGCGCGATGGAGAGCGGGAGATAGATGTCGTGGGGAGAACGGTCGTAGCGGTCGAACCAAGGCGAGTTGAGCCACCAGGGATCGTGGATATAGTACCGCATCTGGAAGCCGTGCTTCGGCAGCTCGGCGATATGGGACATGTATCCCGCCATCTCGATCCCGAACCGATAGAGGAGCGGCGCCCACGGAGAGTTCGGCGGCGCGATGATGCTCTGGCGGTAGATCGTGTCGATGGGACAGCCGTGCGCGGAGATGTCCATGCCCGTCGAGAGATTGCTCCCGCGCGTCTCGACGCGCATGTCCCCGACCTCGCGGGAAAAATACGTCCAGAATTCCTCGATATCTCCCCGGATCTTCTCCGCGTTCGCGAAATCGAATCTCTCTCCGTCGAACAGCTCGCCCGTCCAGTTCCAGGACGCGAGAGAAAAGCCGAAGCCGTTCGAGAGCCATATGTAATCAAAGCCCGTATCGCGCCTCAGCGCCGTGAACTGCCGCCCGAGGAACTCGCCGAGGTGCGTCCCCTCCGGGATCCCGTCCGGGTAGGCGGCGTACCGGCGGTCGTCCGCGTGCAGGCGCGACGCGCAGTGGAGCCACTGCCGGATCCCCATCGTCCGCCGGGACGCCTCCGGATGCCGGTTGAACTTGAACTCGGACCACGCGAATTCCGGTCCCGGATCGAAGGTCTCGCCGACGGCGATCTCGAATCCCGTCACCTCCCGCCCGACGCGCTTGAGGGTGGAGATGATCTCCTTCAGATCGCGGTAGGACATTTCCGGGGGATTTTCGATATAATGGATCGGGAACGAGTGGAGGTCGTAGTCGGCGTTCCGCTTTTCCTGTGGGACGTCCCGGTGCCAGTTGCCGATCCCGATGTACTGGCACCACTCGAAGGTATCGTCCAGATCGCCGCTGTAATCGAGGATCTCGCTGCCGTCGCTCGTCCAGATGAGCACGGAGCATCCGTCCGCGCGGCACAGAAGCGGCATCCACTGCTCGAAAAGATGGCGCGCGGCCGCTTCATAACCTTGTGCCGATTTGTCCCGTCCGAACGGCTTGAGACTGATCTCAAGGCTCACCCGTCCCGCCGACGTCGAGGCACGGTATTCGTAATCAAACATAGTACAGCCTCCTGGTTTCGTTATAGGACGCGCGTGGAATCAAGATCCATCATCCGCGCGAACGTTTCGATCTCCTCCGTATGATCCCCGACGCCGAGCGCGAGGTGATGGGTCGGCGCGGCGGAACACCATCGCTCGACGCATTCGGTCACCGGAAGCCCGAAGCGGCAGCGGGTATTCGTATTTCCCGTCTGCGGGATCGCGCCGGAGACCGATTCGCCCAACGCGGAGATCAGCCTCATCCTGCCGTCCGCGCCCACCGAGCAGGAAAGCAGCGTGACCGGTCCCGTCTTCAGGCGGAACTCGACGGAGAGGCCGCTTCCCGGCTTTCCGTGAAAGGTCTTCAGCTTGCGGATCACGGGACGCCCGTCGCTGACGGAGAGATTGTGCGGACCGTCGTGCCCGATCAGCACGAGGTCGTCCCGGATATCGAACGGATGCCACTCCGCGAACGATCCGCCGCCTCCGACGCGGTTCATCACGAGCATGGCGGCGGCGGTCTTCAGATCCGCCTCGCCGGCGAGCGGGATGCCGCGGCTGGTCAAAAGAGAATTGCCGAGGATCAGATTCGCCGCGATCTTCTCCTCCTCGCTTCCCGGGATCCCGCGGTAGAAGTACGCGAGCGCGCTCAGACCGTTCTCCTCGACGAGGGCGTCCAGTCCGACGGCGCACCGCGCCGCGAAAGCGAGATCTTCCTCGCCGACGAAGTCGGTCAGCGGATCCTCGGACGGCGTGCAGACGGTAAAGACCGAGCGGATCTCCTCGATCTTCCGGGCGACCGCGCCGGGGGACGCATCCCGGACCAGCGTCACGAGATCGCCGAATTCAAGCATTTTCACGTGGGCGCCGAAGGACGCCGCGAACGCCGTCGGATCCGTGTTCATGTCGTACATCCCGTCGTAAGTATGTCCGAGATATCCGAACTTCGCGTAACGGAACGCCGCCTTTGCCGCGATCGCGCGCTCCAGCGCGCGCATCCGCCGCGTGATCCGCTCCGTTTCGCTCGCGGCGGCGGCGACGAGGAACGGCTTCGGCGCGCCGAGCCGCGCGTACACCCCGACGAACTCCGGCAGAGAGCAGATATCGTCGTTTTCCAGCTGGGTACGGGTCGTCGCGTGTTCATAATCCAGCGCGTCCAGCGGCTGGAGCGCGACGAGGATCTGCGGCACGCGAAGATATTTCGCAAAGGGGAACACCGTCTGCGACGTAACGTACGTGGACATGACGATGTACAAGGCGTCAAGGTCCTCTCCCATCGCCCGCTTGAGGCAGATAAGAGAGGAGTCGAGATCGTCGGCAAAGCCGAGATCGACCGTCTCGACCGCGTCCGAAAAATATCCGTGCAGGGCAGCCTGTTTCTGCGTCAGCTTTTCGCGCAGACCGTCGAACTGCGCCCAATAGGCGCAGTGTCCCATTCCGATGATGCCGATCCTCGGCTTTCTCGTATGCTTCAACGGCGTCCTCCCGTCATTCGTTTATGAGTAGATCCATGATACCGAAAACCTCGCGGCAAGTAAAGGCATTTTCCCGTCATTATAGCACAAATCGACCCTGTCCGTTCTTCTGCGCCGCGCGGGGCGGGGATAAGAAAGGATCCCGTCAGAGCGGGATCCTTTGCGGCAGGACGTTTCCCGCGCCGCCGTTTCACGCAGGATCGATCCGACTGCGCGTCCCGCCGTCAAGGAACGAGCGGATATTGGCGGCGATCTCGTCGATGCAGCGCTGCCGCGCCTCGACGGCGCCCCACGCCATATGCGGCGTCAGGCACACGTTCGGCAGTCCGCGCAGCGCGTACAGCGGGCTGTCCGCCGCCAGCGGCTCCGCGGAATAGACGTCGGTGGCGAATCCGCCGAGCCGTCCCTCGAGGATCGCCTCTGCCACCGCCGCCTCGTCGGTCACGGCGCCGCGCGCCGTATTGACGAGCAGCGCGCCCGGACGCATCAGGGCGAGCCGTTCCCGGGAGACCATCCCGCGCGTCTCGTCCGTCAGCGGCACGTGGACCGTTACGACGTCGGAGCGGCGGAACAGCGTATCCGCGTCCGCCGCCTCCCACAGCGGATCCTTCCCTCTCCGGCAGACGAGCACGCGGCATCCGAACGCGTCCGCGATGCGCGCGACGCGCCCGCCGATATGTCCCGCTCCGAGCACGCCCCACGTCTTCCCCGCGAGTTCGGTGAAGGCGGGCGTCAATCGGTTGGCGATGCCGGAGGCGGTGTACGCCCCGCTGCGCACGTACTCCGTATACGTCGGCAGGCGGAGCAGGAGCGTCAGAACGAGCGCGGCGGTCAGCTGCGCCACGCTGTCCGTCGAATAGGCGGCGACGTTGCACACAGCGATTCGGTGCGCACGGCAGTACGCGAGGTCGATATTGTCGTATCCCGTCGCCGCGACGCAGATCAGCCGCAGGCTGTCGGCGCCGGCGAGCGTTTTTTCGTTCATCAGGCATTTGTTGACGACGGCGGTCTCCGCCCCGGCGAGCCGGGAAGCGATCTCCTCCGGCGCCGTCACGTCATAGACGGCCGTTTCTCCCAGCGCCTCAACGGAAGAAAGGGTGATATCGTCCCCGAGCGTCGCCGCGTCCAGAAACACGATGCGCATCCGCGTCACTCTCCTTCCCCGTTATCCTTACGCGCCGCCCGCTTCTCCCTCCGCGCGGAGAGGATCTCCGTGAGCGGGAAGACGTACTTCGCGCCGCAGAAGCGGCATTCCGTCTCGACGGGCGTCCCCGCCCGCTCCAGTTCCCCCATGTCCTCCTCGCCGAGAGAGACCAGCGCGTTTTTGTATTTTTCCCGGCTGCACGCGCAGCGGTATTCCACTGCGTACGCGTCGAAGACGTCATATTCGATCCCCTCGAAGATCATGGCGAGGATCTCCCCGGCGGTGCGCCCGTTTTCGATCAGCAGCGAGAGGGAGCCGAGCGCCGTCACGTTGCGCTCGAGGATCGGGATCAGCGCCTCGTCGGCGCCGGGCATCATCTGAAGAAGGAAGCCGCCCGCCGCCTTGCAGGTGCAGTCCGTCGCCGCGCGGACGCCGAGCGCGCACACGGTCGGCGTCTGCTCGCTCGTCACGTAGTATTGGGAAATATCGTCGCCGATCTCCCCGCTCACGAGCGGAGAGAGGCCGACGTACGGCTCCCCCTCTCCGAGGTCGCGGATCACGGCGAGCGAGCCGCGCCCCACGGCGCCGCCCACGTCCAGCTTTCCCTGTGCGTTCGGCGGAAGCTCGGCAAGCGGATTTTCTGCGTATCCGCGCACGTTGCCCATATAGTCGCTGACGCACAAGATCGTCCCGATCGGGCCGTCGCCCCTGATCTGGAGCGTCAGCGATTCTTTTTTATCCTTGAGCAGCGAACCCATGAGCGACGCCGCCGTCAGGCACCTGCCGAGCGCCGCCGTCGCCGTTTTCGCGGTCTTGTGGATCTCGTGAGCGCGCTCTACGATCGACGTGGTCTCGGCGTAGACGAGGCGGACGCTGCCGTCGCGCGTCATGGCGCGCGTGATGCTGGATCCTGAATTCATTCGTATCCTCTCTTTTCGATTTCCTTATGCCCGTACATTGTAGCATGTTCCGCCGCCGATGTCAAGATGCGCGCGCCGGAGGACGGGGACGGCGCGCGGCAAAGACGGTCCGGAAAAAGAAAGGATCCCTGCCGGGATCCTTCGCATTATTGATCGATCAGGATGATCTCCGCGCCGTTTTGCAGATCCGCGGCGGATACCGTTACGTCCGCGCCTTTCACTTCAAAGGTCTCAACGGAAGAGCCAAGGAACGCATTCGCTCCGATTTTCCGGAACGTCTGCGGCGCTTCGACTTTCTTTATGCTCCGGCATCCGCGGAACGCGTTTTCACCGATATACAGGCAGCTTTCCGGCAGAACGTACGTCTCGCTCGACCTGCCGCAGGGGTACGCCATGAGGACGTCCGCGGAATGATTGTACAAAACGCCGTCGACGTCCCGGACGTAACTGCTCCGGTCCGGTACGTCGTAGGCGTAGATATTCTCAAGTTTCACGCAGCCATCAAACGCGTCGCAGGCAGGATTGTACAGCGTCGCCGCCAGCGTGATCTCCCTCAGTTGCGCGCACCCGGAGAACGCTTTTTCCCCGACGCCCTCGAGCACGCCCGTGAAGGTGATCTTCTCAAAGGCGCATCCCGCAAAGGCGTACGGCATAACGGCCGCGCACGACGCCGGCGCGGTATATTCCGTCCCCGGCTTCGCCGCCGGACAGCAGACCAGGTCTCCCCCGTCCGCGGTGAACAGCACGCCGTCAACGGAAGCATATCTGCCGCCGTCCTCCGCCTCGATCGCCTCGAGGTTCCCGCATCCGAGGAAGGCGCCGTACTCGATCTCCGTTACGTCGGCGTGGATCCGTATCCGTTTTACGTTCTTGTTCCCGGCATACATCTCCGCGGTGATCGCCGTCACGTCCCGCGGGACGGTGATCTCCGTCTCCGTCCGCGCACAGGATGCGAGCGCCGCAAGAAGACCGGCCACCGCCAAAAGCAAAAGAAACCGCTTCATTTTCCTGCTCCTTTTTCTTCACGAATAAACCGCGCGCCGTCCGCGCTTTCCGTCCACGCATTCATTATACAACACGGGTCCTGCCCTGTCAAGGCGTCCCCCTCGCCGCGGATGAGGAAAAATGTAAACAATGTTTAACGATTTGCATTTTTTCCGCATAAAAGCACGGGCAGGAAAAATACTATCCGTGAAACCAACAGAAAGGAATTTCAGCGATTATGAGAATCAGATGCAAAGCGTTCTTTCTTGCCGCCCTGTGCCTGTCCCTTTTGTCCGTGAGCGCGGCGGCCGCCGTCCTCTCCCCCGGGCTTTCGCTGATCGCCGCCCAAAGCACCATGACGAAGACCGGCAATCGGTACACGGGCGTCGTATTCAGCGGAGACGATTTCAAAAACGCCCTCTCTCTGCGGGATCTTGACGGGATCACCGTGACGTCCCTGCCCGCCCCCGCCTCGGGCACGCTGTATCTCGGAGACATGCCGGTCGCGGTCAACCAGCGCATCTCCGCCGCCAATCTGAGCAGGCTCCGCTTCGAGCCGACAAACGGCGAGACGCAGGGCGCCTTCACCTTCAGCGAAAGTGAAGAATATTCCGTCACCTGCGTCATGCGCATCATCGATACGGTCAACTACGCGCCGAGCGTCTCCGCCTTCGCCGACACGACCGCCGCAAGAACGATGAAGGATATCACCTGCTGCGGGACGCTCGGCGCCTACGATCCGGAGGGAGACGCGCTCCGGTACGAGATCGTCTCCCAGCCGAAGAAGGGGCTGATCACGCTCACCGACGCGGCGCACGGCGATTTCCGCTATACGCCCTATGAGGGGTATTCCGGAACGGATACGTTCAGCTACCGCGTATGCGACGCGAACGGAAACTATTCCACCGCCGTGCCGGTAAACGTGGAGATCTCCCACAAAAACACGCGCCTCGTGTTCGCCGACATGACGGAGCACTGGGCGCACAGCGCCGCGATCGAAATGGCGGACGCCGGGATCATGACGTACGCCGAGGAGAACGGCGCGCCGGTCTTCCGCCCGGAGGAAACGGTGAAGCGCGAGGAATTCCTCGTCATGGTCATGAAGGTGTTCGGCGCAAAGGATCTGAGCGGCGACGCGGCGACGGGCTTCTCCGACAATGACGAGATCACGCCGGAATACCGCGGATACGTGCGCGCCGCGCGCCGCGGCGGGATCGTGCGCGGCACGGAAGAAAACGGCGCTTTCCTCTTCCGTCCCGGCGAAGCGATCACCCGCGCGGAGACGGCGGTGATGCTGAACAACATCATCGGCGCCGAGGTGCCGCTCCAGGTCTCGCTCTTCTCGGATAACGACGCGATCCCCGCGTGGGCGCAGAGCGCGCTGTACGCGCTGAACGATATCGGGATCCTGCGCGGGACCGGCGCCGGCTCGGCGTCGCCGTACGCGAGCATCACGCGCGCGCAGGCGGCGCAGATCCTCTCGAACCTCCGCGCTTACGTGGGATGAACGTGTATAAAAACGGAAAAACGGCGGTATACTCCTTTCGTACCGGAAAACGGTACGGCGTAACCGCCACTCCATCATGAAAGGAAATTACCATGAACGATCAGAACTGCAAGAACAACGCCGGAAACGAAAACGAACGGGACCGCGCCCGCAGCGCACAGGACGCGCAGAACCGCAAGAATCAGAAGGGGAACAAAAACACGCAGGCGACCGACCTTCGGGTCGAGGAGCGCATGCCCGACCGCGAGGACGACTGACCTTCCTCCTCTCCCGTCGGGAATACGGACAAAGCGGCGGAGAAGAACGGGAACGTTCTTCTCCGCCGCCTCATTTTCCGAAAGATCGGAGCCCCCTGCCGTTACCGGACGCTCTGCGCGCCCGTACGGTTTTCCATCAGCCCGGTCAGTGACGTAAACGCGTCTTCCGGCACCTGCACGCAGACCTTCAGCAGTCCCTGAAAACGGACGTATCCGTTTTCGTACAGCCGGAGATGGACGTCCGTTCCGTTGTCCATCCTGAAATACATGTGCCAGATCTCCGTGTCGTAGATCGTGGTGCCCGTGAAGCCCTCCTTCGCCGGGACGTCCTCCCAGGGGATGAACTCCGCTTCGTCCAGCGCTTCGATGAAGCGCGTGACGATCTCCTCGCTCCCCTCCATCCGCCAGAGGTCGTTTTCGCTTCCGTTCCACGACTGGCGCGTTTCATACTCCACGGCGGTATAATTCCCGGTGAGGCGGAGCCTGTCTTCGTACAGCTCGCGTCCGTATTTCAGGGTGATGCCGCTGTCGCAGATATAGGTACAGACAGCGCCAGTCTCCTGCTTCATGCAGAGCATGAACGACGGATCGAAGTCCTTTACGGCGTAAAAATCGCCGCCCACGCTCCCCGTCAGCTCCGTATACTGATCCTTCGACGTCCACTCGTCGATGCTTCCCGTCACAGTGCCGAGATATTCGCCCGCGACATCTGCGTCACGGATCCACTCATATTCCACGTAGCAGCGCCCCTGATAGATGAAGAAGCCGATCATATCCGCCTCGCCGTCGGAGGGCAGCGTGATCTCCCTCTGCGGGATCGTGACGCCGTTCTCGGACAGGACGACGCCCGAATCTTCCGGGACGGACGCCGGGGTCTTATGCCACAGGAGCACTCCCACGACCACAAGGCACAGGCAGGCGGCTGCCGCCCCCCACCGCACCCATACGTTCGTCCTTCCTCTTCCGCGATACGCGTCGGCCTCGCCGATGAGATCGGCGTCGACGTGTTCCATGGCTTCAAGTACGTTTTCGTTTTTCATACCGTGTACCCCTCCTTAATCAAGTATTCTCTGAGCTCGTTGCGCGTTCGGAAAAGCGACGATTTCACCTTGCTCTCGCTCACGGCGCATCGCCAGCCGATCTCCGCCACGGAATCCAGATAGAAATATCGGCGCACGAAGATCACCCGTTTCTCCCGCGGGATCGTGTGAAGATATCCGCCGATCGCCCGCCCGAGTTCTTTTGCTTCGACGGTGCTTTCCATATCGTCCGATAAAGGAAGGCACGTTTCCATTTCCTCGCTCAGCTCCACGACGTATCCGCCGCGCTTCAGACTCGCGCGTTCCCGGCAGCGGTCGATCGAAACGTGCCGGACGATGCGGGCGAGGAACGCATAGAGATAGCTCCTCGGCTCGTTCGGCGGGATCAGCTTCCACGCCTCAAGGTACGCGTCGTTCTCACATTCCTCCGCCGTCTGGGCGTCCGACGTGATCCCGTACGACAGCGCCCTGAGGCGGGAGCCGTATTTCTCACAGGAAAACCGGATCGCGCTCTCGTCGCGTTCCAGATACAGCTGAACGATCCTCTCGTCTTCCACGTGCCTCGGCCTCCTTTCATGGATCGTTTTGTGCCCCTTCACCCTCCATAGCGGATTTTTCACGGCGCCGGTCGCGCGTTCTCGAAAAAATCTTCGGTAATTTTCCGAAAAAAACGGCTCAACCACAAAAACTTGTGACTGAGCCTCGTTGGCGTTTCCGAGGTGATTCGAACACCCGACCTGCCGCTTAGGAGGCGGCCGCTCTATCCGGCTGAGCTACGGAAACAGAGGAACGCCGACGGCGCGCCGCCGGGTTCGGGGAGTATTATAACACAGTCCGGGACAAAAATCAAGATGCCGCGGCAAAGATCCGCGCAAAGTTTCCGTCCGTTCCCCCTCCCCGCGCGGCTGCACCTTGACAGAACGGGAAACTTCGTATATAATGATAAAAACATCACCGACAGGGATTTGCCATGCGTTTTTTCTACAGGATCCGTCTTCTGACCGCCGCGCTCATCGTCGCGCTCGGCGGATGCGCGTTTTTCCCCGCGCCGTCAGAGACGTGTTATACCTTTCACGATTCCGTGCGCGAAGCGCCCCGCCAATGGAGCCCGCTTAGAAAAATCGGCGACGCGGACGCCGTCCTTCTTTCGCTGCTCGGTACGCCGCTCTTTGAGGACGGTGCGCCGCTCGCGGCGGAGAGCATCGAGGACGTCACCGCCGCGTTCCCCGACCGGGAGCAATGGGAGATCGCCGAGACCGCGGGACGGGTCTTCCGCATCGTGCTGCGGCAGGATCTCTCCTGGGAGGACGGCATGTCGATCACCGCGCAGTCGTACGCGGATTCGCTGCGGATCCTGCTCGATCCGGCGGCGCGGTATCCCGCCGCCTCCCGCTTCACAAAAGGGGACGCCGCGCTGCTCGGCGCGGCGGCGTACGCGTCCGCCGGCACGCCGGTCTATACGCGTTCCGACGAAGAGGCGGAGGATCCGGACGTGCGCTGGTTCCCGCTGACGATGGAGGACGACGGATACTTCTCGACCTCCTTTGCCGCGCTCGCCGCGGCGGGACGCGCGGACGGCGCGCTACTGTCCCGCCTCACGGCTGAGGCGGACGAGGGCGGCTGCGTCGCCCTCACCGAGGCGACGGAAGCGGATATCCGCGCGGCGGCGGAGTACGTCTTCACCGCCAACGGTCTCTTGTTCCATGAGGATGAATTTCAGGACATGCTCCTGTACAAATGCGCCGCGCGGATGCCCGCCGTCGATTTTTCCGCGGTCGGGCTGATCGCGGAGGGTCCGTATTCCCTTCTCTATCTGAGCCGCTCTCCCGTCTCCGTCCGCGGCGTCGCCGACGCGCTCTCCTTCTTCTTCCTCATCCATACGGAAACGTACGGCAAATACGGCGCGCGGTACGCCGCCTCGCCGGAGGCGACCGTCTCCTGCGGTCCGTATCGGCTCGCGTCTATGACGGAGGAGGGATTCGTCCTGACGCGCAACGACGGCTGGTTCGGCTATGCCGACGCCGACCGCGGCGGGAGGTACGAAGCGGACGTCCTCTCCTACCGTATCCTCACCTATACGGAGGCGTACCGGGCATTCCTCGACGGTACGCTCGACCGGCTCCCGCTTGAGCGGCAGGATCTGGCGTCGTTTTCCTCCTCCCCCTGCCTTCTCTCCGTCGGCACCGGCACCGTGCACCGCTTCGTCTTTGCCTCGGATCCCGCGGCGCTCGCGGCGCTCGGCGAGGAAGACGGCTCCTGCAAGGCGGTGCTCGCCTACCCGGCGTTCCGACGTGCGTTCTCCGCGATGCTCGACCGGACGCGATTGTGCGCGGAAGCGACGGACGGCTTTCTCCCGACCGCCTCGCTGACGGGCGCGGCGGAGATCGAAGATCCGTATGATCTCAAAGAAGCGCGGCGGCTCTTTGAGGAAGCGTACCGTCTCGCGCGCGAGGATGGCGTCTGCGCGGACGGAGAGCCGGTCGTGCTCCGATGCATGGTCTCCTCCTCCGGCGCGCTCAGCGAGGCGGACAAGCGTCAGGAAGCGCTCCTCAACGAATGGCTGGCAGAATCGGCGGAGGGCACCGGCTTCGCCGGGCGGATCACCGTGCGGTATCTCTGCGGCGCGCAGGACCGCGGCGCCGACGTCGCCGCCGGGCGGATCGAGATGATCCGCACCGCGTGGACCGGCGAGGGAGCGGATCGCCTCTCGCTGCTCTCGCTGTATACGGATCCGGACGCCGTGGGCGGCATGGCGCGCCTCAGCGAAAGCTGCGGCTGGGATCCGGGCGCACAGATGCTCTCCGTATCCGACGGCTCCGTCGCGGAGACGAGGAGCCTCACCGAATGGACGCGCCTTCTGCGCGTCGAAATACAGGAGGAAGAGGCACGCGCGTCTCTTCTCAGCGCCGTCGAGCGGGCGGTGCTCGAAGCGGCGCAATGCGTCCCCTTCGGCGAGGAGGCGCGCGGCGTGCTGTTTTCCCCCCGCGTGCAGGCGGATTCCGATTCCGTGCGGGATCTGCGTTTCCTCTATGATGACGCCGCCTACGAAGCGTATCTGCGTTCTGTCAGCGGGCTCCCGCCCATCCGGTAAGTCCAATCAAAGCGATAGATCCCGCCTGCCGCGTTCGCGGCAGGCGGGATCTTGTCTTTACAGGATCAGCGGCGGATCGGCATGCAGGGACGGACCGTCGGTCAGGATCCGGTACGGGAGTGCGGGAGACGAGGTGAAACCGACCTTTTCGAGCACGCTGACCGCGCGGACGTTCTCCGGCGGCACGTACGCGATCAGTCCGCGGACCTCCGTGCGGGTGAACAGATACAGCGCGGCGGCACGGATCGCCTCCGGCATGAGTTCCCAGCCCCATACGTCGGCGGCGAGCGCGAAACGGATCTCCTTCAGCGGAACGCGCGGATCCGCGTATGGCAGCTCCCCTGCGGGGCGGACGTCGAGCACGCCGATCATCCGGCAGCTGTCGCGCAAAAGGAGCGCAAAGGTATGACCGTCCCGGAGAAAAACGCGCAGGAGCCGCCGCGCGTCCGCGGGATATTCCGCCATGTGCCAGCCCGCGGCGTCGCCCGCATTCTCCGCGGACATCGTCTCGAAGAGCGCCCGCAGATCCTCCCCGCGCACCGCGCGCATCGTCAGCCGGGCGGTACGCAGAACGGTACCGCCGACGCAGAACGGGACGTCGGTCATCAGTATTTCAGCTCCAGCCGCTCATAGAGCTCGTCCTGCGCCGCCGTCATCGTCCGGAAGACACAGACGAGCCACACGATATACGCGAAGATGCACACGAGCCAGAACGCCGGATAATACATGGCGACGGAATAGTACACGGCGCGCAGAATGAAGTACAGCACCCCGACGGCGGCCGCGCCGACCGCGCGGACGTTGATCGCGTGCCGGATCTCGGCACGGCGCGTCTCGGCGTGGAAAGCCGGCGAGCTGTCGCTGAAGGGGAGCAGCTCCGTGTGCCGACGGACAAGGCGGACAAAGACAATGAACAGAAGCGTAAAGAGCAGGAGCATCACGACGTTCTCCGCCGTCGCCCAGAAGCGGATCGGGCGGTACAGGGCGATCGCCCGCGACAGATAGCGCGCCGCCACCGCGTCGTACTCGTCGAAATACGGGATCTGCCGCATGAAGTTCCAGACGGACAGTCCCGCCGCCGCCGCTGACAGGATCCATCCGGCGACGGAGAGCTTTTTGTCGTACCTGAAGAATTCCGCGAAGACAAAGGCGGCGAACGCGGCGGCGACACAGCTCGGAACGACGCAGAGGCCGTCGAGGATAAAGAACACGGAGGTGATCGCCGCCATGAACGCAAGCAGCATCGCCCGCTTCATCCGGATCGCCGCCATCAGTCCGTCGTCCCGCGCGATCTTCTCGTCGTAATAGGCGCGGATGCCTTCGTTCAGCCCCTTGTCGCGCCGCATCCCGCCGAGATAGCGCTCCATGCGCACGAGCCAGAAGATCCCGAAGCCGAAAACGACCGCCACGGCGACGACGTAGAAGATCGGCTTGAACGCCGAGAGCGGCATCTTCGCCTGCTGCGCCGCTTCAAACGTATCCTGCACCTCGAGCGAGACCGTCTCCGGCAGAACAGACGCCGCCGTCTTGATGAGGAAGAAGACGATGGTGCCGAACTTCAGCCGATCCATGGGCACGGCGTACCGTCCGGAACTCTCCGCGTTTTCTTTTTTCTTTTCTCCCTGCTCCGAGTTGCGCCGTATCCCGTACACGCTGTCGGAGCCCAGCCGCATGCCGAGCGAATACAGCCCGTCAAAGAAGCATTTGACGGCGGGCAAGAACCACAAAAGCTCGAGCACGCCGAAAACGAACGTATACAGCAGCGCGTATACCTGGCTTGTATGCGGGAAGAAGGTCATGAGGGCGCGCACGAACGTCACGATGAACAGCCGCCACACCCATCCCCTCGTCTCCCGGAGGTTGTCCGCCAGAAAGGACATGCGGAACAGCCCGTGATAGATGAGGAGGTAACCGATGAAATCCGGCAGGATATCGATGAGATACACGTTCGGATTGAACAGAAACACGATCCCGAGCGCGATATATCCGAAGCCCATAGCTTACTTCCGTCCTTTTTTCTTTTTGCGCTTCACGCGCTGCCGACCCGGTTCCGCGGGCTCGCCGTCCGTCTTCGCGCCCGCCGCGCGGCGCCCGTAGGCGCCCTCGAGAAGGCTGTCCGCCTTCTCGTTCCAGCGGTCGAGCCATGCGAAGCGGGAGGGCTTGCGGGGCGCGGTCAGCGTGTCGCTTTCGCAGATGCGGCAGTAGCAGGAATGGATGAGCAGCGCGTTGAGCACGATCACCGCGGCGCCGTAGATCAGAAGGATGATCGAAGCGATATGGGAGAAGGTCTCCCCGAAGATCTGCGCCGTGAGGAACGCGATGATGTATACCGGATAGTAGGTGAGGATCAAGATCAGGTTCCGGCGCGCGCGCTTCGGCTCCTTCTCCAGCTCCACCTGATTCGCCAGATGATAGATGCCCGCGAGGAGGAAGACGTGGAGCAGAAGCGAGGCGAGCATGACCGCGACGGAAAGGACGTTCGCCCACAGGCTCCCGGACTCCAGCATCCCGAAAAACGAGAGGACGGCGCGCGTCAGGCAGAGCAGCATATAGACGACGTCCGTCCAGAGCGCGCGCAGGAAGTTCTTCTGATACCAGCCGAGCTTGGAGAACGCGAGGAGCATCACGACGCCGCCGATGACGTCCGCGAAGAAATAGACGTTGGACACGGAGAACACAAAGGACAGGATATACCCGATGAGCAGATACCCGAAGCCCAGAGCGACCGCCTCCCTTCTCTCATTCTGTCGCCGCCGACCGGCGGATCATTCGCCGCCTTCGTCGGATCCTGCCGCGTCGGCGCGTCCGCAGCATTTCTTATACTTCTTGCCGCTCCCGCACGGGCAGGGATCGTTGCGCCCGACCCTCTTTTTGATGACGATCGGGACGCGCGGCTCGGCGGACGGCGTCTGCGGAGCAACCGGTCCCCGGAGCGCGGCGGCGCGCGGCGCCGCCGGAGCGCGCTGCATGGACGGCGCGGAGACGCCCGTCTCGCGCGCGACCTGCACGCGGCGGATCTGCTGCTTCGGCATGACGGAGAGGATCCGGCGCACCGTATCGTCGCGGATGTCCCGGATCATCTCGTCGAAGAGATCCGCGCCCTGGATGCGGTATTCGCTGATCGGATTGCGCTGCGCGTACGCCTGCAGCCCGATCGATTCCATGAGGCTGTCCATCGCCTCAAGGTGATCCATCCATTTTTCGTCGACGCTGCGCAGGAGCACGACGCGCTCCACCTCGCGGAAGGTCTCCTCGCCGAAGAGCTGCTCCTTGAACGCATACAGTTTCTCCGCGCGTTCGAGGAGCGTGCCGCGGATCGCGGCGCGCGCGTCCGCCGGCGTCCCGTCCGTCACCGTGAAGTCGTTCTCCGCGCAGAGGAGCCCCAGATACCGTCGGCGCAGACCGTCCAGATCCCACAGGGAGAAGTCGTCCTCGTGCAGATACTCGCCGACCGTCTCCGCGATCGTCTCGTGCATCATCGACAGAATCTTTTCCTTCATGCTCGCGCCGTCGAGCACCTCGCTGCGCTGCTCGTAGATGATCGAGCGCTGCTGATTCATGACGTCGTCGTAGGCAAGGACGTTCTTGCGGCGCTCGAAGTTGTTGCCCTCAAGACGTTTCTGCGCGCTCTCGATAGAACCGGAAAGGATCTTCGCGTCGATCGGCTCGTCCTCGCCGAGGCCGAGGCGGTCGACGACGTTCAGGATCCGCTCGCTGCCGAAGAGGCGCATCAGATCGTCCTCCAGCGACAGGAAAAACCGCGATTCGCCCGGATCGCCCTGACGACCGGAACGGCCGCGGAGCTGATTGTCGATCCGGCGGCTCTCGTGCCGTTCCGTACCGATCACGAAAAGACCTCCGGCGGCGCAGACCTTCTCCGCCTCCGGCCTGATCTCCTCCTGATACTTTTTATACAGCGCGCGGTAGACCTCGCGCGCCGCCTGCGCTTCCTCGCTGATCGACTGAGAAGAACCGGTCGCCAGGGCGATCACGTCCTCTTCATATCCCTGCCGGCGCATCTCCGCCTTGGCGAGGTACTCGGCGTTGCCGCCGAGGAGGATGTCCGTGCCGCGCCCCGCCATGTTCGTGGAGATCGTGACGGCGCCCAATTTGCCCGCCTGCGCGACGATGTCCGCTTCCTTGTCGTGGTATTTGGCGTTCAGAACGGTGTGCTTGATCCCGTTCAGCTGCAGTTTCCTTGAAAGTTCTTCCGACTTCTCGATGGACACGGTACCGACGAGGACCGGCTGCCCCTTCTCGTGGCAGCGGCGGATCTGCTCGATGATCGCGCGGTCCTTCCCCGCCTTCGTCTTATAGACGACGTCCGGATGATCCTCGCGGATCATCGGCTTGTTCGTCGGGACCTCGACGACGTCGAGGCGGTAGATCTCGCGGAACTCGTTCTCCTCGGAGAGCGCCGTACCGGTCATGCCGGAGAGCTTCTGGTACATGCGGAAATAATTCTGGAAGGTGATCGTCGCGATCGTCCGGTTCTCGCGCTGGATCTCCACGCGCTCCTTCGCCTCGATCGCCTGATGGAGCCCGTCGGAATACCGGCGGCCCGGCATGATGCGCCCGGTGAAGGTATCGACGATAAGCACCTCGTTGTCCTTGACGACGTAGTCGATATCCCGCTTCATGATGCCGTAGGCGCGGATCGCCTGATAGATGTGGTGGGAGATATCCGCGTTCTCCGGGTCGGAGAAGTTCTCGATGCCGAAGAACTTCTCCGCCTTGGCGACGCCGGATGCGGTCAGGGTCGTGCTGCGCGCCTTCTCGTCCACGATATAGTCGGCGTCGATGTTGTCGTTGTCGACCTTCTCGTCCAGTTCCTTGATGACGAACTTGCGCAGCGTGCGCGTGAACTGATCCGCCCGCGCGTACAGCTCGTCCGTCTCCTCGCCCTGACCGGAGATGATGAGCGGCGTGCGCGCTTCGTCGATGAGGATGGAGTCCACCTCGTCCACGATGGCGAAGTTGTGTCCCCGCTGTACGCGCTCCTGCTTGTACAGCACCATGTTGTCGCGCAGATAATCGAAGCCGAACTCGTTGTTCGTCCCGTAGGTGATGTCGCTCTGATACGCTTTCTGTTTCTCGCCCCGCGTCTGATCGTGGACCACGAGCCCCGTGCTCAGTCCGAGGAATTCGTGGATCCGCCCCATCTCCTCGCTGCCGAGGCGGGCAAGGTATTCGTTGACGGTCACGATATGGACGCCGTTCCCGAGCAGCGCGTTCAGGTACGACGGGAGCGCGGCGACGAGCGTCTTTCCTTCGCCGGTCTTCATCTCGGCGATCCGCCCCTGATGGAGCAGCACGCCGCAGAGGATCTGCACGTCGAACGGGCGCTTCCCCAGGACGCGGTCCGCCGCCTCGCGCACGAGCGCGTAGGCGTCCGGGAGGATATCCTCAAGATCCTTTCCGGCGGCGAGACTCCGCTTGAAGGCGTCCGTCCGCTCCGCCATTTCGGCGTCGGACAGCGCCGCGTACTGCGGCGCGAGCGCGTTCACCGTATTCAGGATCGGGCGTATTTTCTTGATCTGATGGTCGCTGTACGTACCGAACAGCTTCGCTGCAAGACCCATGATGTTTCCTTTCGCATTCCGTATCGCGCCGAGCGGCGCGATGATCTGAGAATGACTCTATACGTATAGTATACCGCATCCGTGCGGCACAGTGGGTTTCATATTTGTAAATTTTATGGAAACGTTGCCGCCGATCTTCCCGCTCCGCCCTTGAAAACGGAGGGAAGAGAGCGTATAATAGCATAAGCACCTTTGCAACGGGAGAATACAATGGAAATCGTCCACATCGTCCTCGTAGAACCGCAGATCCCGCAGAACACCGGCAATATCGCGCGCACCTGCGCGGCGACGGGCGCCGCGCTCCATCTCATCCGCCCGCTCGGCTTTGAGATCGACAGCGCGAAGCTCCGGCGCGCGGGACTCGACTACTGGGACAGCCTGCATATCCGTTTCTACGACGGGATCGGCAATTTCTTCGTCCAGAACCCCGGCGTTTCCTTTTACTGCTTCACGGCGCGCGCGGCGCGCTCGTACGCCGAGGTCGCCTATCCGCTCCCGACGTATCTCTTCTTCGGCAAGGAGACGACGGGACTCCCGGCGGAGTTTCTTCTGCGCCACGAGGACCGATGCGTCCGCATCCCCATGCGCGAGGGACAGCGGTGCCTCAATCTCTCCAACGCCGCCGCCGTCGGCGTCTACGAGGTGCTGCGGCAGCACGGCTTCCCGGAGCAGTGCGGGCACAGCGGCCGTCTGGCGGAGGAGGCGCGGCAAAGCGGGGCTCCGGCGGACTGACCGCCACATTCCGCCGTCCGTATGCCCGTATCATTGTAGCATACTTTTCAGAAAAATGCAACCGCGCAGAAGGCGCGCCGCCCTCCGATCCGGAGGACGGCGCGCCTTTTTTCGTTCAGAGGATGATGCAGATGAGCCCGCCGCTCCCCTCGTTGATGACGCGGGAGAGCGTTTCGCCCAGTTTCTGCCGCGCGTCGTCGGGCATGTGCGCGAGCTTGGCGTGCAGTCCGTCGTTGACGAGATCGTACAGCGAACGCCCGAACAGATTCGATTCCCATATCTGCCGGGGGTCCTCCTCGAAATCGTTGAGCAGATTGTGCACCAGTTCCTCCGATTGCTGCTCCGTTCCGACGATCGGACTCAGTTCCGTTTCGATCGTCGCGCGGATCATGTGTACGGACGGCGCGGAGGCGCGCAGCCGCACCCCGTATCCGCCGGCCTGCCGGACGATCTGCGGCTCTTCGAGCTTCATCGATTCGACGCCCGGCATGACGATGCCGTATCCGCTCTCGTCGAGTTCCCGGATCGCCTCGGCGTACTTGTCGTACTCCTTCTTGGCGCGGCTCAGTTCCCGCAAGGCGTCGAGCAGTTCCCTCTCCGAGGAGATCTCCACCCCGGTCAGCTCGCCCAGGATCCGGTAATAGAGCGCCTGCGGCAGTCCGACGGAAAGCGTCGCCTTCCCCGTCGCCAGATCGATCCGCTCCGGGCGGATCTGCGGCGCCTCCTCCAGCGTCTCCGCGAGCGCCGCCGTCAGCGCGGCGGCGTATTCCTCCGACGCCTGCCCGACGCGGCGGATCGGACGGGCGGCGCGCATCGCCGCCTCGTCCACGGCGGCGCGCAGCCAATGTCCGCCCTCGAGCGCGGAGATCCACGATGGCATGACGAGCGCGATCTCGCGGATCGGAAATTCCATGAGCACCATGCGCAAAATGTGCGCGATATCCTCCTCGTTCAGCTCCATGCAGTTGACGAGCGCGACCGGCGCCCCGTATTCCTTCTCCAGCGCGAGCGCCAGCGTCTCCGAACCCTCGGATTCAGGCTGCGCGGAGTTGAGGATCACGGCGAACGGTTTGCCGAGCGCGTTCAGCTCCGCCGCCACGCGGCGTTCCGCCTCGACGTAGCTCTCGCGCGGGATATCCCCGAACGTCCCGTCCGAGGTGACGAGCATCCCCACCGTCGCGTGTTCCGTGATGACCTTGCGCGTCCCCGTCTCCGCCGCCTCGTCGAACGGGACCGGCTCCTCGGACCACGGCGTATGCACCATCCTCGGCGTGCCGTTTTCCGTATTCCCGATCGCGTCCGGGATCAGATATCCCACGCAGTCGATCATCCGCACGTTGACGTGCCCGCACTCTCCCACGCGGATCTGCACCGCCTCGTCCGGGATGAATTTCGGTTCCGTCGTCATCACCGTGCGGCCGCCCGCGCTCTGCGGAAGCTCATCCCGCGCGCGCGTCTTCTCCGCCTCGCTTGCGATATTCGGGAGCACGACGGTCTCCATGAATTTCTTGATAAACGTCGACTTCCCGCAGCGCACCGGTCCGACCACCCCGATGTATACGTCCCCGCCCGTGCGGTCGGCGATATCCCGATAGATCTCCGTACCTGTCATAGCTTCTCTCCCTCCGCTCTGTCCTTGGTCTGTACAAGACTATGCGGCGGGACGCGCCATTATGACACGGGAGGAAAATCGGCGGCGCAAAACGAAAGCGGAGGCGGTATCTTCCGCCTCCGCTTGCCGGATGGGGACCGATCTTCAGAACAGCCGGAGCTGGTTCGTGGCGCTCAGCCCGCGCAGCACGCCGTTGCGTTCGAGGATCTCGATGACGGACTTCGAGATGCCGGCGTTCCGCTTCAGGTCGTCCACGGAGAAGATCTCCGTTTCGCTGCGGCATTTCACGATGCTGTCTGCCGCCGCGTCTCCGAGCCCCGGCAGCGACGCGAACGGGAGCCGGATCTTGCCGTCCTCCGGAATGAACTTGTGCGCGTCGGAGCGATTGAGATCGACGGGCAAAAACGAATACCCCCGCTGACAGCACTCGTTGACGAGCATGAGCGCGTCCGCGACGCCGACCTCCTTCGCCGAAAGCTCCTTGCGGCGGCGCGTCATGTCCGTCAGCGTTTCCCGCACGTGCTGTTTGCCCTTCATGACGATCTCCGAATCGAAGCCGTCCGGCGCCGCTGAAAAATACGCGGCGTAGAACACGACGGGATGATAGATCTTGTACCACATGAGCCGCAGAGCGTCGATGCCGTACGCGGCGGCGTGCGCCTTCGGGAACATATAGCGGATCTTCTGCAGCGAGTCGATGTACCACTGCGGCACCTCGTGCTCAAGCATCTCCGACACCATATCGTCCGGGATCTTCGCCCCCTTCTTGTTCTTGCGGACGAATTCCATGATCTTGAACGCGCGGCTCTTCTCGACGCCGTATTTGTGGATCAGCGTCATCATGATGTCGTCGCGGCACCCGATCACGTCGGAGATCGTGCAGATGTTGTCCTTGATGAGTTCCTGCGCGTTGCCGAGCCAGCAGCCCGTCCCGTGCGTCAGCCCTTCGATCTGCAGTATGTCCGTGAAATTCTTCGGCTGCGCGTCCATGAGGACGCCGCGGATGAAGCGCGTGCCGAGCTCCGGCAGTCCGAGCGTCGAGGTCTGGCTGTCGATCTGCTCCGGCGCGACGCCGATCGGCTCCGTCGAGGTCAGCCCGCGGTAGATCATCGGGTCCGACAGCGGCACGTCGAGGATGCTCGTCCCCGAATACTCCTCGAGCCGTTTGTATTTGGTCGGGATATCGTGACCGAGGATATCCAGTTTCAGGATCGTGTCGTGGAGATATTTGAACTCGAAATGCGTCGTGACGACGTCGGAATTCGGGTCGTCCGCCGGATGCTGCACCGGCGTGAAATCGTATACGTCGTATTCCCGCGGGATGACGATGATCCCGCCGGGGTGCTGACCGGTCGTCCGTTTCGTGCCGAGGCAGCCGGAGATGAGCCGCTCCATCTCGGCGCGGTTGACGGAAACGCCCTTCTCCTCCAGGAAATGCGCCGCGAAGCCGTACGCCGTCTTGTCCGCGAGCGTGCCGATCGTCCCCGCCTTGAACGCCTTCCCCTCGCCGAAGAGGACCTCCGTGAACTTGTGGGCGTCCGCCTGCACGTCGCCGGAGAAATTCAAATCGATATCCGGCGTCTTGTCCCCGTAGAAGCCGAGGAAGGTCTCGAACGGGATGTCGTGACCGTCCCGCGCCATCGGCGTGCCGCATTCCGGACAGTCCTTCGGCGGCAGATCGAAGCCGGAGCCGACGGAGCCGTCCTCGATGAATTCGCAGTGGCGGCACTTCGGGCAGCGGTAATGCGGCGGCAGCGGATTCACGCGGGTGATGCCCGCCATCGTGGCGGCGAACGACGACCCGACGGAACCGCGGGAGCCGACCTGGTATCCCTTCTCCTCGCTGTTTTCGACCAGCTTGCGCGCGATGATGTACATGATGGCGAAGCCGTTCTTGATGATCGAATCGAGCTCGCGCTCCAGCCGCGCCGAGACCTGTTCCGGCAGCGGATCGCCGTACAGATCCCGCGCGAGCTCCCAGCACTTCGTCGTCAGTTCTTCCTCCGCGCCGTCGATGTGCGGCGGGTAATTGCCCTTCGGGATCGGGCGGACCTCCTCGATCATCGCGGCGATGCGGCGGGGATTCTCGATCACGACCTCGCGCGCCGTCTCCGGATCGAGATAATCGAATTCCGCCAGCATCTCTTCCGTCGTACGGTAATAGAGCTCGGTGACCCGGTCCGCGTCCGCGAACTTCATGCCGGAGAGGATGATCCGGCGGTAGATCTCGTCCTCCGGCTCGATGTAATGCGCGTCGCACGTGGCGACGACCGGCTTGCCGAGCTTATGTCCGAGCGCGATGATCCGCCGGTTCAGCTCGCGCAGCGCCTCGTCGTCGGCGACGGCGCCCTGCGCCACGAGAAAACGGTTGTTGGAGATCGGCTGGATCTCCAGATAGTCGTAAAAATCGGCGATCGCCTCAAGCTCCGCTTCCGTCTTTCCCTCGCGCATCGCCGTAAACAGCTCGCCCGCCTCGCAGGCGGAGCCGACGATCAGCCCCTCGCGCAGCTCGCTCAGCCGCGTCTTCGGGATGCGCGGATGCTTGCGGTAGTAATTCAGGTACGACTCCGACACGAGGCGGTACAGGTTTTTCAGGCCGGTCTGATTCTTGACGAGGATGATCTGGTGGTACGTCTTCAGCTGGAGCGGATCGCAGCGGCTGCTCATGGCGCCGTTCATTTCTTCAATCGTGTATACGCCCTCGTCGGCGAGCTTGTCGATCATCTTATAATAGATCGCGGCGAGCATCGCGGCGTCGTCCGACGCGCGGTGATGGTTGAAATCTCCGAGACGGAAGTATTCCGCGAGAGAATCGAGCCGATGCCGCTTCAGTTCCGGGTTCACGTAGCGGGACATGGCGACGGTATCGAGGTACGTATTCGTGAACGGGAGACCGAGTTCCTCGGCGGCACGGCGGATGAAACCGACGTCGAAGGAGGCGTTGTGCGCGATGAGCATCCGGTCGCCGATAAACTCGAGGAACCGCGGCAGGACGGCGGCGATGTCGGGCGCGTCCGCGACCGTCTCGTCGGAGATGCCGGTGAGCTTCGTGATCTCCTCCGGGATCGGTACGCCCGGATTCACGAGGGAATTGAAGGTTTCGAGAACTTCGCCGGCGCGCACGCGGACGGCGCCGATCTCCGTGATGCGGCAGGTGAGAGCGGAAAGACCGGTCGTTTCGATATCGAACACGACGACCTCGTCCTTGAAATCCGCGCCGCTGCCGCCGAATACCGCCCGCGCCGTGTCGTCCACGAAATACGCCTCGATCCCGTAGATGACCTTCATGCCGAGCTTTTCCGCCTTGAGCATGGCGGACGGGAAAGCCTGGAGATTCCCGTGATCCGTGATGGCGACCGCCTCGTGCCCCCAGCGGTGCGCCGTTTCCACGACGTCCTCCGGCTTGCTGATGGCGTCCATCGCGGACTGGCAGGTGTGAAGATGGAGCTCGACGCGCTTCTCCGGCGCGTTGTCCTCGCGCTTCACCTCGCGGATCTTCAAAGCGTCGCTGTACTGCATGTACAATTCGCCGTCGAATTTGTCCGTTTTGATGCTTCCGCGCACGGCGACGGCGGAGCCGATCTTGAAGATGCCCATGAGCTCGTCCTGCGCGTCTTCGGTGACGAGCGTCTTCAGATAGATCGACGTATCGCGGTCCGTGATGCCGATACTGACGCCCAGCTTGTCGCTGTTCTTCAGTTCTCTCGTGGTCACGGCGAACACGACGCCGCACAAGACGGCGGACCGCATCCCCGCGCGGACCGCGCGCAGCGGCGTCGGATCCGCGACGGCGAACTCCGCCCCGGCGAGAAGCTCCGGCGAGGAGACGTCGAAGGTCGTACGGCCGAGCCGGACGATCCCGTCGCCGAGGACGATCGGCTCCTCCGACGCTTCGAACAGCGACACGACGCGCGGCAGATGCTTCTGTTCCGGTTCCGCCGCCGCGTCGTCCGGCGCGTTCTCCGCCGCGCGGGCGGGGATGTGCGCCGACTCGCTCTGGAGCCACGCCGTCCGCGCCGCCTCGTAGTCGCTGTACCGCTCGGCGGAATCCTCCGCCGGGAGGATGCGGAAACGGTACTCGACGGAAAACTCATGGCGGACGATGGCGGAAAAGAGTTCCGCCGTCCGCGCCAGATCGAGCAGATCGATCCCGCCCTGCAGAAACGGGATCCGCAGCGTGATCTCGTTCCCTTCCGCCGTCATCGTGTAGGAATCAAAAAAGCCGTTGATGACGGTGCCGACGCGCTTCGCCTCGCGGATCACCTCGTCCATATAGGACTCCGGATCGTACAGCTCGGACGGATAGCTCGGAAAGAGGCGGATGGAATTCTGTCCGTAAAACTCCGTCAAAGCGTTCTCCGTCTCGTAAAGAACCGTCTTCGGGATCAGCCGGTCCGCGTGGAAGGAGACCTCGACCCGCTTGTCTTCCTGCGCGGCGCGTACGGTGAGATCCTTCGCGCACGCAAATAAATCCCGCTGCGCCGCCGAAGCGGGCGTGAAGCGGGAAAAATAGTCGCCGAGCGATCTTCTCCTGTTCTCCGATGCCATGGTCGGTCACTCCGCCTTCTCCCCGATCGCCGCGCGCACCTCCGCGAGCAATCGGTCGATGATCTCGTCTTCCTTTATGCCGCACACCGTCTCCCCCGCCCGGAAGAAGACGGCGGAACCGTTGCCGCCCGCGATGCCGAAATCGGCGTCGCGCGCCTCGCCCGGACCGTTGACGGCGCAGCCCATCACGGCGACCTTGATATGCTTCCCCTTCGTGTCGATGCCGGCGCACGCCTCCTTGAAGCGTGCCGCCGTACCGATCAGATCGATCTTCGTCCGTCCGCAGGTCGGACAGGACACGATCTCGATCCCGCCGCGCGGATCCATGCCGAGCATGCGCAGTATCTCCCGCCCGGCGCGGATCTCTTCGACCGGATCCGCCGTCATGGACACGCGCAGCGTGTCGCCGATCCCGTCGGCGAGGAGCGCGCCGATCCCGATCGCGTTCTTGATGAGTCCGGAGTATCCGTCGCCCGCCTCCGTGACGCCGATATGGAGCGGATAGGAGCACGCGGCGGCGGCAAGGCGGTACGCCTCGATCGTGTCCGTCACGGACGAGGTCTTCAGCGACAGAACGATATCGTGAAAGGCGCATCTCTCAAGAAGTTCCGCCTGTCCGAGCGCCGACTCGACGAGCGCCTCGGGCGTCGGAGCGCCGTACTTTTCACGGAGCGCGGCGGAAAGCGAGCCGCCGTTCACGCCGATGCGCAATGGGACCCCCGCAGCCAGGGCGGCTTCTGCCACCTCGCGCACCTTCCACGCGGCGCCGATATTGCCCGGATTGATCCGGATCTTCGAGGCGCCCGCTCGGATGGCCGCCAAAGCGATGCGGTAGTCGAAATGGATATCCGCCACGAGCGGGACGGTGACGCCGCCGCGGCGCAGATAGGGGAATACGTCCGCCGCCGCCTCGTCCGGCACGGCGAGACGCACGATATCCGCTCCCGCGTCGACGAGGCGGCGCGTCTGCTCCAGGATCCCGTCAAAATCCGCGGCGGGGCGGTTCGTCATCGACTGTACGGTGACCGGCGCGCCGCCGCCGATCCGAAGATCGCCGAGGCGCACGGCGCCGCTCTTTCTTCTCTCTGTCATAGCCGCCCCTTATTTCAGCAAGGACCAGACGTCCTTGACCGTGATGATCGCCATAAAGGCGAGCAGCAAGATCAGCCCGGCAAAATGGATCGCACCCTCCACTTTGGCGGGGACGGGCTTGCGGCGTACCGCCTCGATCAGAAGGAACAGGATCCTTCCGCCGTCCAGCGCCGGGAGCGGAAGCAGATTCACGATCCCCAGATTCATGCTGATGACGACCGCTAAATAAATGAGATCGTCGGCGCCGTTCGACGCCGCCTCCGTCATCGCCTGCACGGCGCCGACGGGACCGGAGACCGCCTCGATCCCGTACCGTCCGCGGACGAGATCGTACAGGGATTCCCAGATCATCTTGATCGTGGAGGTGGAACGGTAAAACGCGTGCCGCAGCACGCTCACCGGCGTTTTCTCCTCCGAATAGACGTAGAAGTCGACGTCTCCGAACAGAACGCCGCTCTCCGTCGCGGTGGGGAAGACGACGTCCTCAAGGACGATCCGTTCCCCGTCGCGTTCCACGACGAGATCGATCGGGGCGATGCCCTTGTGCATCACCTCATACATCAGTTCGTTCGCCGTGTGGACGGCGCTGCCGCCGACCGACACGATGCGGTCGCCCGGTCGGAGTCCGTACGCGCCGGAGGTATTGGAATCCGTCAGCTTATACACGACCGTGGAACCGAGCAGCGGGGACGCCGCCACGAGGATGCTCATCACGAGGATCCCCGCGACGAGATTGACCGCGGCGCCTGCCGCCGTGACGATCAGCCGCTGCCAGACCGGCTTTTTATTGAATGCGTTCGGATCGTCCGACTCCTCGTCCTCGCCGACCATGCTGACAAAGCCGCCGACCGGCAAAGCGCGCAGCGAATAGGTGATCCCGCTCTTTTTCGACACGCGGGAGAGGAGTTTCGGCCCCATGCCGAGGGAGAATTCCGTGATGCTCACGTGAAATAAGCGTGCGAACAGAAAATGCCCGCCCTCATGGATGAAGATCAAAACGCCGAACACGAGGACGGCGAGAAGGATATACAAAATCTGCATGATGATCTGCATGGATCTGACCTTTCTGCGTTACATGGTTACATGTCCGCGAGGATCCGCCGCGCCGTCCGGCGCGCGTCCGCTTCCGCCGCGAAAATCTCGTCCGGCGTGTCCGCGGACCCGGACGCGGCGGCCTGCGCCGCCTCCCGGACCGCGTCGGAGATCGCGGGAAATGATATGCGCCCGGCGAGGAACGCCGCGACGGCTTCCTCGTCCGCCGCGATCAGCGCGGTCGGCGCCGTGCCGCCGCGGCGGATCGCTTCTCTTGCCGCATCGAGCAGCGGGAACGTCACGATGTCCGGCTTCTCCAGCGTCAGCGTACCGAGCGCGGTGAAGTCCAGTCCCTCTCCCGCGCGGAACGCGCGCGTCGGATAGGTGACCGCATAGCGGATGCAGGCGCGCATGTCCGGCGCGCCGAGCTGCGCGATCACCGTATGATCTATATACTCCACCATGGAGTGGATTATGCTCTGACGGTGCACGAGCACCTCGACTTTCTCCTCGGTGACGCCGAAAAGGCGCACCGCCTCCATGATCTCAAAGCCCTTGTTCATGAGCGTGGCGCAGTCCACGGTGATCTTCGGTCCCATGCGCCACGTCGGATGGCGCAGCGCCTCCTCCGGCGTCACGCGGAACAGTTCCTCCCGTTTCCGTCCGAAGAACGGACCGCCCGACGCGGTCAGAAGGATGCGGCGCACGAGCGCCGTGTCCCCGTCCCCCCGCACGGACGAAGCGCCGGCGGCCGCGAGGCACTGGAAGATCGCGCTGTGCTCGCTGTCGAGGGGGATCAGTTCGCCGCCGCTTTTACGGATGCGGTCGAAAATCAGACCGCCCGCGGCGATGACCGCCTCCTTGTTGGCGATGCCGAGCCGTGCGCCGGTCTCTGCCGCCGCCAGCGCGGACGGAAGTCCCGCGAGACCGGCGACGGCGTGGATCACGAGATCCGCCCGCACCTCGCCGATCGCACGGCAGGCGGCGTCGCCGCCGCCGTACACGCGGACGTCCGTATCCGCCGTCGCAAGGCGGAGCGCCTTTGCCGCCTCGGGCGAGTCCATCGTACAGATCTCCGGACGGTATTTTCGGGCGAGCCGCTCCACGTCCGCTGCGCGGCTTCCGGCGCTGAGAAGCACGACGCGGCATCCCAGCTCATCGAGTACCTCGAGCGCCTGCCGTCCGACGCTCCCGGTACAGCCCAGGACCGCGGCGCGCAGCGGCGAGGAAGGATCGGCGGTATACGGTTTCAAGCGACGTCTCCTCACACGAAAAAGTTAAAGAGTTCCGGGAATTCGCTGAGAATCAGCATCACGGGCACGACGCCGATCACGGAATCGAATCGGTCGAGGATGCCGCCGTGACCGGGCAGGATGAAGCCGAAATCCTTGATCCCGTATTTGCGTTTGATCGCGGACAGGATCAGGTCCCCGATCTGCGAAACGACGGAAATGACGATCCCGGCGAAAACGAGCGCCGGATAGCCGACACGCTCCACGCCGTCGATCAGGCGGGAAAGGCAGAAGCCGTACAGGACGACGGCGAGCGTGGAAAAGACGACGCCGCCGATCGCTCCCTCCACCGTTTTCTTCGGCGAGACCTCGGGGATCAGTTTATGCCGTCCGATCACGCGGCCGGTCAGATAGGCGAACACGTCCGAGATCCACGGACCGAAGATCGTCACGACCAGAAGATAGATCCCGAAGGGACGGCCGCACAGAAGGATCATCGCGGAAAACGCCGTGATGACGTAGAACACGGCGGCATAGGAGAAGCCGATCTTCTCCACGTCCAGCGCGCCGCGCGAGAACACGGCGCCGGACAGGCTCAGAACGAGGAAACAGAACATCACGAGCGCGTACAGCGACACGAACTCATAGATCGAATCGAACAGCCGCACGCCGAGCGGCGCCGCTGCGGCGATACAGTACGCGGGGATCGAGACGATCAGCGTACGGCGCATCCCGACGCATCCGAGCATTTCATGCACGCCGAGCAGCGAGAGCAGCGCGACGAACACCGGCAGAACGGGCGTCTGCCAGAAATACAGCACCGGTACGATGACCAGAAGGATGACGGCGGATGTTATCGTTCTTTTCAGCATGAAAAACCTTCCAGAAGTTGAAGTCAGACCAGATTGCCGAAGCGGCGCGTCCGGTGGGAAAAGGCGTCGACGGCGGCGGCAAGATCCTCGAGCGCAAAATCCGGCCACAGCGTGTCGGTGACGTACAGCTCGGCGTACGCCGCCTGCCAGAGCAGGAAATTGGACAGGCGGTATTCGCCCGCCGTGCGCACGATCAGATCCGGATCCTGGCAGTGCGCCGTATACAAAGCGGCGGAGACGTCCGCCTCCGTGACGGACGTCTTTCCTTCGGCGAGCAGGCGGTTGCACGCGGCGGTGATCTCCGCGCGGCCGCCGTAATTGAGCGCGATATTGAGAACGTCCCCGTACTCCGCGCTCGCCTTCTCCAGCCTCCGGCACTTCTCTGCCATCTCCGGCTGCAGGGCACTGAGGTCGCCGAGGAAAACGTAACGGACGCGGTTCTTTTCTCTTCCCTCTTCCGCGTCGGAGATATAATGGTCGAGCAGGCGCATGATCGCGCGCACCTCCGCCTCCGGCCGCTTCCAGTTCTCGGTTGAGAACGCGTACACCGTCACCGTGCGGATCCCGACGTCCCGGCAGAGCGTGACGGTACGGCGCAGCGCCTCGACGCCCGCCTTATGCCCCAGTTCGCGCGGAAGCGAGCGGCGCGTCGCCCATCTTCCGTTCCCGTCCATGATAAACGCGATATGCCGCAGCGCGCACGCCGCGACTGCGTCGCGCAGCCGTTCGATCGTCGCGTCGTATGTATCCATAAAAACACCTCCTGCAGGAGAAAACCCCGGATGCTCCGCTGTGCGGAACGACCGGGGCATCCGGCAGCTGTAGCGTCAGATTTCCATGATTTCCTTGTTTTTCTTTTCGGTGACTTCGTCGACCTGCTTCGTATAGCGGTCCGTCAGCTCCTGCACGAGTTTCTCCGAAGCCTTCTGCTCGTCCTCGTTCATCTGGGACGCCTTCTTCATTTCCTTGCACTTTTCATTCGCCTCGCGGCGGACGTTGCGCAGCGCGATCTTCGTGTCCTCGCCCATCTTGGCGATCTGCTTTTTCAGCTCGCGGCGGCGCTCCTCAGTCAGCTGCGGGAAAACGAGGCGGATCGTCTGCCCGTCGTTGGCGGGCGTGATGCCGATATCGGAGGCGAGCAGCGCCTTTTCGATCGGCTTGTTCAGCGTCTTGTCCCACGGGGTGACGGCGAGCGTGCGCGGGTCGGTCACGCGGACGTCCGCCACCTGGGTGATCGCGGTGGCGACGCCGTAATAATCCACGGTCACGCGGGAGATCACGGCGGCGCTCGCGCGCCCGACGCGGACGGTAGCGAGGTTCGTCTCGTACACCTCGATCGTCTTCTTCATTTTCGCTTCAAATTCTTTCAGTTCCAGCTTCATGATTCATTCCCTCCTTGTACGATGGTTCCGAGCGTATCGCCCATGATTACCTTATAAATGTTTTCCGGATCGTCGAGCCCGAAAACGTGCACCGGGATGCCGTGCACCTGCGCGAAAGCGGCGGCGGTCAGATCGATGGCGGTCAGATTGTGCTCGATGAGGTACATCGGCGTCACCTTCGTCAGCCGCTGAGCCGTCGGGTCCTTCCTCGGATCGGCGGTGTAGATCGCGTCGATGTTCTTCGCCATCAGCGCCGCGTCCGCCTCCAGCTCGCAGGCGCGGAGAACGGCGGCCGTATCCGTAGAGAAGAACGGCGCGCCGGAGCCTCCGGCGAGCAGCACGATGCTCCCCTGTTCCAGATACTCGACCGCGCGGTCGCGCAGATACGGCTCCGTAAAGGTCTCCATGACGACGGGCGTCATGACGTGAGCGTCCAGCCCCGCGCGGAGCAGCGCGTCCTTCACGGCGATGGAATTGATGACCGTGGCAAGCATCCCCATGTGATCCGCGCGCGTGCGGTTCACAGCCGTGCCGCGCGCGCCGCGCCAGATATTCCCCGCGCCGAGCATGAGCGCCACCTGAACGCCCGCCTCACGGCAGCGGCGGATCTGCGCGGCGACGGAATCGGTGTAGGAAAAATCGAGGATCGAATCCGGCGCGCCGTTGCGGAGCGCTTCTCCGGAAAGCTTGAGCAGAACTCGCTTATATGCAGGCATACGCGTCTCCTTGCCGTCATACAAAGTATGACATATATATTTTACCGTAAAATTACCCTTTTGTAAATATATTTGCCGAAAAAAATCCCGTCGGACAGCACCGCCCGACGGGATCCTTTGTCACTTCTTCATCATGCTGGCGATTTCTTCCGCGAAATTGTCCTCTTTCTTCTCCAGACCTTCGCCGCGCTCATAGATCCAGAATCCGTCGATGCGGATCGCGCCGCCGAATTCCTTCGCCGTGTTCTCGACGTACTTGCCCACGGAGATCGCGTCGTCCTTGACGTACGCCTGCTCGGTGAGGCAGTTCTTCTCATAGAACTTGTTCATCTTGCCGTCGATCATCTTGTGAAGGATCGCTTCCGGCTTGTTCGCGTTCTTCGGATCGTTCTTCATCATGTTCATCTGGATCTGACGCTCGGCGTCGAGATCGGCCTGCGGAACGCTTTCCTTATTGAGGTACAGCACGGGCATCGCGGCGACCTGGAGCGCGATGTTCTTGGCGAATTCCGGGAACGCGGGATTCGCGACGCAGACGTCGTCCGCCGCGAAGCGGATGATGACGCCGGTCGTGCCCTTGCCGTGGATGTACGTGGAAAGGATGCCGTCCACGATCTCGAAGCGGCGGATGTTCATGTTCTCGCCGATGGTGAAGATCATGTCCTTCAGCTTGCCGTCCACGGTGAAATCGGAATCCGGGTACGGGAGCTTCATGAGCGCGTCGATATCCGCCGGACGATTCTTGAGGATCGTGCAGAGCAGACCCTTAACGAACTGCTGGAACTTCTCGTTCTTCGCGACGAAGTCCGTCTCGGCGTTGACCTCGATCATCGCCGCCGTCTTCCCGTCTTCGGAAAGCATGATATCGACGATACCCTCGGACGCGATGCGGCTGGCCTTCTTCGCGGCGACGGAGAGTCCCTTCTCGCGCAGGACCTTGACGGCCTCGTCGAAATCGCCGTTCGCGGCGGTCAGCGCCTTCTTGCATTCCATCATGCCGCATCCGGTGCGCGCACGCAGATCGGCAACCATTTTCGCAGTAATGACAGCCATAATTGTACTCCTCTTCTTTCTTCCGATTCCTGATTATTTGTCGGCTTCTTCCGCTTCGGCTTCCGCTTCCGGAGCCGGCGCTTCCGGCTCGCTCGTCTGCTCGCCCTGCTTGCCCTCGATCACCGCGTCGGCGAGGACGGAGGAAATGAGGCGGATCGCCCGGATCGCGTCGTCGTTGCCCGGGATGATATAGTCCGCGTCGTCCGGATCGCAGTTCGTATCGACGATGGCGATGACCGGGATGCCGAGCTTCTTCGCCTCGAGAACGGCGTTGTGCTCCTTGCGCGGATCGACGATGAACACGGCGGTCGGCAGACCCTGCATGTTCTTGATGCCGCCGAGGTTCTTTTCGAGATTGTAGATCTCCTTCTGGAGACGGGCGACTTCCTTCTTCGGAAGCATGTCGAACGTGCCGTCCTCCTGCATCTTCTCGAGAGAATTCAGACGGTTGATGCTCATGCGGATCGTCTTGTAGTTGGTCAGCATGCCGCCGAGCCAGCGGACGTTGACGAAATACATGCCGCAGCGCTCCGCTTCCTCGCGGATGGCGTCGGCGGCCTGCTTCTTCGTGCCGACGAACAGAAGAGTGCCGCCCTCGGCGGACAGATCGCGCACGTACATGTACGCTTCCTCGAACTTCCGGATCGTCTTCTGGAGGTCGATGATGTAGATGCCGTTGCGTTCGGTGAAGATGTACTCCGCCATCTTCGGGTTCCAGCGTCTGGTGTGATGTCCGAAATGGACGCCGGCTTCGAGAAGCTGCTTGATCGTTACGATTGCCATGGTTTTTTCTCCTTCGGTTTTTTTCCACCACGCGGCGCACGGATGAAGCCGTCGGCTCTCGCTTCCCGCAAACTTTTTCTTTGCGGGGGACGGCACCGCCATCCGTCTGGGGCGCGTGTGTGTGCTGTGCGGTCTGACCGCATGCCCGTATATTTTACCATATCTCCGCCGTCAATGCAACAGCGGCGCGCCTGTTCATAAAATATTTACAACTGATTTTTCACCGCCGCCGCGCACGCGGCAACGAAAAAGGAGACCGCGCGGAACGCGCGGTCTCCCGAAGAGATCGGATCACCCTTTTCTTCTCGCGTATCTGTCCCAGAGAGACCACAGCGTGCCCTCGCCCTCCTTGTCGAGAAGCGCCGCCACCGCGGGATTGCTCTTGATCTCGACCATCAGGAAGACGCTTTCACTACCGTATTGCACAGAGGTCATGGCTTCCATTCTTTCCCAGATCTTCTTGGTATACTCCTTCACCTGCTCGTACAGCGCGGCGTTCTCTTCCGTGATATACACGTCGGGAGTAAACATGAGGAACGGACTGACCTTGGAGAGGAGGTTCTGCTCTTTGCCGTACTTCCACTCGTCCATGGACACGCCGGGCGCCGGATACGTCATGTAGACGTTGCCGGTCTCGTTGAGGTTCATGATATAGTCGCTGCTGATGACGTCGATCACGTCCGGGTTGTCGTCGTTGATCTTCCAGTGGATGTCCTCAACGCCGTACTGCAGGATGGTGCGGAGCGTCGTATCCGTATTGAGGAGCGTGAGCACTTCCATGGAGCGGTTGAGCGATTTCGTATACGCGCTGACCGCGAACATGGAGCCGAAGATGTCTTCCGTCGTGAAGGTGGGGTTATCGTACACGCGGACGTAGTAGTCGTCCCCGTACTCTTCCTCGATCTTAGGAGAGCCGGCGATGACGCCGACGCCGAATTCCGTGACGGTCGAGGGATCCGCGGCGACGCATCCCTGCTCGCGCATCTCCTTCATCATCTTATACGTATCGTTGAAGTACTGCGTACCGAGGATGATCGTCGGCTCGATCGCGTCGCTGTAGCCGTTGAAGCTCTTGACGCGGGCGCCAAGGAGAGAGAAGCTCCCGTCCTCGGAGAAGTACACCATGCCGCTGTTTTCGACCGTGGAGAGGAGCGGCGTCACGTCGGTGTACTGCTTGACGTCGAGGATGAACTGCTTGCAGTCGAGGAGCGTCTTCAGATCGTCGGGGTTCCAGTACAGCTCGTCGACGAGGCGCTTGTTGATGAGCAGGTACTTGACCTCGCCCACGGGGCGGTTGTTCGGGATCGCGTACGTCGAACCTCTGACCTTGACGTAGTCGAGGAAGGACGGGTAGATGTACTGCTTTAAGATCTTGGACGTGCTGTTCAGGATGTTGTCCAGCGCGGAGAGCGCCTTGCGCTCGACGTAGTTGGTATAATCCTTATAACTGCGGACCAGGAAGATGTCCATCTGCGTATCCTCGACCTCGGGATAGCGGACGACCGTCATGCCCATATCGTTGATATAGGTCTCTTCCGTGACGCGCTCGGTCACCGCCGTGGTGACGGCTTCCGTCGTGATGCCCTTCGCGGCGAGCTCCTTGGCCTCTTTCTTCTTGCGCGCGGCTTCCTCCGCCTCGATCGCCTTCTTTTCCTCGATCTCGGTGATGCGCGCGTTCACGGCGGCCTCGTATTCGTCGGACGGGATCGCGTGCAGCTCGATCGCCGTCTCGAACTTCGCCTTCGTGATCTTGTTAATCGCCTCCTGCACGGCGAGGATCGCTTCCTCCGTCGTGCTCTTGTCCGTCGGGATCCACAGGGTCAGCGTGACGGTGGTCAGAGCGCTGTCGTCCGTCGTGGAGCCGTTGACGACTTCCTCGTTCTTGTTGGCGGAACAGCCCGCCGCCACCATGCAGGAAACGACGGTCAGCGCGGCGAGCACAAGGCAAAGAATTCTCTTTTTCATCGGGGAAACCTCCATACATATCGCAGGGTATAGACCGCGATCATCTTCGAATATTGTACACCTTTTTCGGGTGCGTGTCAAGGGATTTTTCTTCTCTCTCCGCGGACGTGCGGCGCGGCGGCGCGCTTTCTGTCATGAGTTATTCACAGTTTTTGCGCGCATCCACCAACAACGCAGGTCCGGTTTTGTGAAGAATAAACGGAAGAATCGTCGCTTTATCCAATTCGAAAATGCAAATCCTATGTAATCAGCACAAAAGCAAGGCGTCCGTCCGCCTTTTCGCGCGGCGTCAGTCCAGATAATCGCGCAGGCGCTTGGAGCGGCTCGGATGGCGCAGCTTCCGCAGCGCCTTCGCCTCGATCTGGCGGATGCGCTCACGGGTGATGTTGAACTCGCGTCCGACCTCCTCCAGCGTCCGCGTGCGGCCGTCGTCCAGCCCGAAGCGGAGCTTGAGCACGTGCTCCTCGCGCGGCGTCAGCGTATGGAGCACCTCGCAGAGCTGCTCGCGGAGCAGCGCGTACGACGCCGCGTTGTCCGGCGCGGGGGAATCGTCGTCCGGGATGAAGTCGCCGAGGTGGCTGTCCTCCTCCTCGCCGATCGGCGTTTCGAGCGACACGGGATCCTGCGCGACCTTCATGATCTCGCGCACCTTCTCCGCGCTCATGCCGATCACCTGCGCGATCTCCTCCGCGCTCGCCTCGTGGCCGCGCTCCTGGAGCAGCTGCCGGGAGACGCGGGAGACCTTGTGGATCGTTTCCACCATATGCACGGGGATGCGGATCGTCCTCGCCTGATCGGCGATGGCGCGCGTGATCGCCTGCCGGATCCACCACGTCGCGTAGGTGGAGAACTTGTAGCCCTTCGTATAGTCGAACTTCTCCACCGCCTTCATCAGGCCGAGGTTCCCCTCCTGGATCAGATCGAGGAAAAACATGCCCTTCCCCACGTACCGCTTGGCGATGCTGACGACGAGGCGGAGGTTCGCCTCGACGAGCTCCTGCTTCGCCTTTTCGTCGCCGTCCACCATCTTCTGCGCGAGAAGGAGCTCGCGGTCCGCGTCGAGCAGCGGCACCTTGCCGATCTCCTTTAAGTACATGCGGACGGGATCGTCGATCGTCAGCCCCTCCTGCACGAGCATCTTCTCCATGTCCTCGGAGGTCTCCAGCTGCTCGAGCTCCTCCTCCACGTCGTCGAATTCCGCCGGATTGATGTATCCGGGGACGTCGATGCCGTTGCTCTCCAGCGTGTCGTACAGCTTTTCGAGCTGATCGATGTCGTAGCTCGAAAAATCGATCGAATCGAGAATATCGGAGCCGGTCAGGGAGCCGTCGTTCTTCGCTTTGTCGATGAGCTCCTGCATATCCGTTTTCTTTTCGCTGTCCATGGTCGTGTCCTTCCTTAAAGTTACAAATTTATTCTTGTCCGCGCGGACCGCGCGGCGATTTTCGGGATTCCATCTTGACTTTTCATCCGTATTGTGATATAAGTAAAGTACCGTGCCGCGGCCGATCGGTCAGTCGGCATGCGGAGTACGTACGAGGAGCGTCAGAGACGTATGCGTTCGCTTATCATCAAGGGGAGACCGGTCGGAGCCGTCCGCTTCGTTCCGGGGGAAACGGAAACCGAAAAATTCGCGCTGGAGGAGCTTGCGAAATATCTGGGCAGGCTCGCGGGAGTGACGGCGGACGGAGACTATCCGATCCGCACGGAGATCGACCGGAGCGTCGGGCGGGACGGCTATCGGATCGACGTCGGCGGGGACGGGCTCACGATCCGCGGCGGGAACCGGCGCGGCGTACTGTACGGCGTGTACAGCTTTCTCGAAAAGTACGCCGGCATGAAATTCTACACGCCGCTGCTCGAATACGAGGGAGAGGGAGACGTCACGGTCGACGAAGGCTTCTCCTACGTTCCGCTTTTTGAATTCCGTCAGGGCGACGGGAGAGCGTACGATGAGGAGGCGATGACGGACTGGACCGCGAAGGTCGGGCTGAATTACCGCCTCGACGAGAAGCGCGGAGGACGGTACAAATGGGTGCCCGGCTTCGGCTGTCACACCTTCGCGCGCCTCACCGACACCGCGCAGAGCGAGTCTCCCTGCCTCACCGATCCCGCCGTCTTTGAGAAGGCACTGACCCGGGTGAAGGAAGCGCTCGCCGCCAATCCGGGCTGCGAGGTGATCTCCGTCTCCCAGAACGACAACAAGAATCCGTGCCGGTGCGCGCGCTGCGCGGCGATCGAGGAGGAGGAAGGCAGCCCGATGGGTCCGATCCTCCGCTTCGTGAACGCGATCGCGGACGGGATCCGGGACGAATATCCGGACGTCGTCGTCGAGACGCTCGCGTATCTCTACTCGACCGTGCCTCCGAAACTCACGAAGCCGCGCCCGAACGTCTGCGTCCGCTACTGCACGATCCGCGGCTGCTTCGGGCACGAGTTCTCCGACTCGACGTGCAGCTTCAACCGGACGATCTGCGAGGAGCTGCGCGGCTGGGGAAAGATCCACGACCGGATCTATATCTGGGATTACGTGGCGAACTTCGCCAACTACATCCCGCCGTATCCGAACTTCAAGGTGCTCCGCCGGAACATGCAGTTCTTCGCGGAAAACGGCGTGCGCGGCATGTACCCGGAGGGACAGCACAACGCGAAGGGGTACGGCGAATTCCAGGAGCTGCGCTCCTATCTCGTCGCCCGGCTCATGTGGAACCCCTTCATGACGGATGCGGAATATCACGAGGAGATGAACGGCTTCCTCCGGGCGTATTACGGCGAGGGCTGGCGATATATCCGTTTCTTCATCGACTGGACGAACGCCGAGGTCGGCGAGAACCATATGCGCCACTTCTGGAGCCCGTTCGAGATCATCCCGCAGGATCGCTACGAAGCCGCACAAGATACGCTCGAAGACTGGTGGAACAAAGCGGAAGCGATGGCGGGCGACCGCGCGGAGTACGTCCGGCGTTCCCGCATGCAGTGGAGATACATGAAGCTGATGCTCCATCCGGATCCGGTCGAGGGGAAGAGATTCTACGACGACGTCGTCCGGCTGCACATCAACTGGAAAGAGGACCGGGAGCTGCCGAACGATCCGTACGACTTCGCCGATCCGCCCATCGACTGGATGGATCTCTCGATCTATCCGTGGGAGAAGGACAATCCGTGCATCGCACAGATCCGGCAGCGGCGCGCCGCGCGCGCCAAAGCGCAGGCGCAGTCGGAAAAGTAACGGCGCTTTCTCAGGGAACGGGACAAAGCCGCCTCACGGCGCGGTTTTGTTCTGTTCCCTCTTTTTGCGGATAAAATACAGATAATCGTCGGCGTTCCCGTCCCGTTTCTTGTCATTTTCCGCGCGCAGCGCCCGCAAAAATTCCGTGAAGACCTCCGGTCCGTTCTCGGTGAGCTGCATCCGCTCGCCGTACATGCGCATGATGCGCGAGACCTCGTCCTGCGTAAACGATTCGTTCAGCATCCCGAAGTCGAAGCCGCCTGCCTCCTCTCCCGCCTGCACGGCGGAAAAGATCCGCCGTCCGAGCTCCGTCGGGAGTTCCTCCTCCTCAAGCGGACTGCCGTCCACGGCGAGCGTCCGGTATTCCCTGCGGAGAAGGAGCAGTCCGAGCAGCGCTTCCTCGATGTGCGCGGAACGCGGCTGCTTCGCAAAATCCGGATTGACCCGGTCGGACAACCCCATTCCGGCGCGGACCAGCTCGCCGGGACGCGCCGCCTTTTCCTGTTTGCGGCGGCGGCGTATCAGGGACTCGACGTCGCTTTTGACGCTCTTCGGATCCGCGGAGAGCGCCTCGGCGGCGCGGGCGATGTAGATATCGCGTTCCACGCTGGAGGAGACCTGCGCGATCTCGGCGCAGAGCGCGGCGGACGCCTTGATCTTCTCCGTGGGATCGGCGATCGGATGCTCGGCGAGGATCGCGTCGAGCCGGTATTCGAAGCGCGGGCGGCTCCCGTTCAGGATCTCGTTAAATTTCGCCGCGCCGAATTTCTTGATGTATTCGTCCGGGTCCTTCGCTCCCTGCATCGAGAGCACGCGCGCGTCCACGCCCGCCTCCGCGAGGATCGGGAGCGCCTTGTTCGTCGCGTTCTGCCCGGCGCCGTCGCTGTCGTAGGCGATCACGACGTGCGAGGTGTATTTTTTCATCAGCCGCGCGTGCTCGGCGGTAAAGGCGGTGCCGAGCGACGCCACGGCGTTCTCGAAGCCCGCCGCGTGCAGCATGATGACGTCCATGTAGCCTTCGCAGAGGATGAGCCGTTCTTCGCACTTGCTCTTGGCGAAGTTGAGCGCGAAGACGGACCGTCCTTTTTTAAACGCCGGGGTATCCGACGAGTTCAGATATTTCGGCGGCTTGTTCCCGTTCTTGTCCGGCTGCGGATCGCCGAGGATCCGTCCGCCGAAGGCGATGATGGCGCCGGTCACGTCGATGATCGGGATCATCAGACGTCCGCGGAAGAGATCGTACGGCTTGCCGCTTTTGCGGCTGACGCCGCAGCAGTAGCCGACGGTCATCTCCTCGTCGGTGAAGCCGTTTTTTTTCAGATGGTCGTGCAGCATGCCGAAGGAATCCGGCGCGTAGCCGAGCCCGAAGCGGCGGACGATCGCGCGCGGCAGCTGCCGCTCCTCGATATAGTCGCGCCCCGGACGCCCGACGGACGGGTCCTCCAGCATGTCGCGGAAAAAGCGCGCGGCGCACACGTTCATCTCGAGGATCCGCTTGCGGCCAACGCCGCGTTCCTGTTCTCCCGCGCTCTCCGGGAGCGTGACGCCCGCGCGCTTCGCCAGAAATTCGATGGCGGCGGGGTAGTCGAGGTTCTCGATGCGCATGATGAAACTGACGACGTCCCCGCCGGCGCCGCAGCCGAAGCAGTAGAAATGCGGATCGCCGCCCGTGAATACGGTAAAGGAAGGGGACCGTTCGCTGTGGAACGGGCAGAGCCCGCGCAGATTGGAGCCGGAACGCTGGAGCGTCACGTAGGAGGAGACGACGTCGACGAGGTCGAGACGCGCCTTTAAATCTTCAATGACCGTATGCGGGATCATCGTCCTCCCTCCTTTCTCACACGCTGCCCGGCGTCCTCCAGACGTTGGGGATGAACAGCTCTTTATACAGATCGATCGCGTACCGATCCGTCATGCTTGAAACGAAATCGCACACGCAGCGTCCGACGGATTCCGTCTTCGTGTTGCGGTAATAGAGTTCCGGCATCTTCTCCGGATACTTGACGTAATACTCGTACAGCCGCGCGAGGAGCTCGCGCGCCTTCGTTTCCTCCGATTTGGCGACGGGATTGAAGTACACCGCCTCAAAGAGGAAATCACGCAGGGCGTTCGTCGCCTCCTCGACCTCCGGAGTCATGCAGATCGTGTCGGAATCCATGCTGGCGGAGACGACGGAGGAGACCATGCTGTTGATGCGGACGCTGTGCCGGTCGCCGAGCACCTCGCGGATCGGACGCGGGATGTCTTCGGGCGAGAGGATCCCGGCGCGGCAGGCGTCGTCGATATCGTGATTGATATAGGCGATCCGGTCGGCGAACTTGACGATGACGCCCTCCAGCGTGGACGCGATATCGTTTCCGGAATGGTTGAGGATGCCGTCGCGGACCTCCCAGGTCAGATTGAGCCCGGCACCGTCGTTCTCCAGCTTCTCCACGACGCGTACGCTCTGGCGGTAGTGGGTGAAATCCGGCGAAAAGCACTGGCGCATCACCGTTTCTCCCGCGTGCCCGAAGGGCGTGTGACCGAGATCGTGTCCGAGCGCGGCGGCCTCGCAGAGGTCTTCGTTGAGCATCAGGGCGCGCGCGATGATGCGGGCGATCTGCGTGACCTCCAGCGTATGGGTCATGCGCGTGCGGTAATGCTCGTCCACCGGGAAGAGGAACACCTGCGTCTTATGGACGAGGCGGCGGAACGCCTTGGAATGGAGGATGCGGTCGCGGTCACGCTGGAAATCCGTCCGATTCGGACAAGGCTCGCAGGGATAGTCGCGCCCGCGCGTGTTCTCCGTAAAGAACGCCCGCGGAGACAGCGTGAGATGCTCGCGCTCGCAGAATATCTGGCTGACCGTTTTGCTCATAAATCCTCACCGTTTTCACATTTCTGCTTATAATATACGCAGATTATTCTTTTTTTCTTTTTTCAGTCCGTCCGGCGCGGGCGCTGTACGCCGCCGATCGGCGTGACCGACGCTTTGCCGCCCGTCAGCTCGCTCACCGTCCGGAAAAATTCGTCCCGGCGTTCGTTGGGTACGACGGCGGTCGCGTCCACCTCCGCGCCGAACGCGGCGGAGGGTTCGTCGGCGCTGAAGCGGGCGAGCGCCGCGGTAAGGCGCGGATATTCCGCGTAGCTGCATCGGACGGAATACACCGTATGCGCGGTGAGCGTGACGAGCCCCGCCCGATCGAGCGCCAGCCGCGCCGCCGCGGAATAGGCGCGCACGAGTCCGCCTGCCCCGAGAAGGATCCCGCCGAAATAGCGGGTGACGACGGCGCACAGTTCCGTCGCGCCGGACATGCGCAGCACGTTCAGCACCGGCACGCCGCCCGTTCCCTGCGGCTCGCCGTCGTCCGAGCAGCGCGCGACGGCGCCGCCGTTCAGCCAGTACGCATAGACGTGATGGCGCGCGTCGGGGAACTCTGCACGCACCGAGGCGATCAGTTCCTTCGCTTCCGCTTCGTCGGCCACCGGCGCCGCCGTCGCGATGAAGACGGACTTCTTCTCCGTCAGCTCGGCGCGCGCGCGTCCCGCGAGCGTGATATAACCGCCGTCAGGCATCGGAGAGTGCCTCCTCCCCGACGCGGTAGGCGGCGAGACGCCCGCGCAGTTTCTCGTCCGTCAGCGCCGTCGCCGCGACGCAGTCGTCCCCGTATTCGAGGCGGACGTCCCGCCCGTTTTCGTGCAGCGCGTGGAGCGCCGCCCCGTCGGAATACGGGATGCGGAAAGTCTCCGTGCGCCATCCGTCGTTCACGATCCGTCCGAGAGCGGCGAGCAGTTCGTCCATTCCCTCTCCCGTAAGCGCGGAAACGAAGACGGCTTCGCTGTGAGACTGCGCGGCGGCGCGCCGCATGGCGGCAAGGCGGTCCGCGTCGTGCACGCGGTCGCACTGATTGAATACGTACAAGATCGGCTTGCCCGACGCGCCGAGTTCCTCCAGCAGCGATTCCGTGACCTCCATCTGCGCGAGCACGTCCTCCTCGGAGGCGTTGCAGACGTGCAGGATCACGTCGGAGAGGACCGTCTCCTCCAGCGTCGAGTGAAAGGCGCGGATCAGATGATGCGGCAGGTTCCGGATGAAGCCGACCGTATCCGTCAGAAGCAGCTTCGTGCCGTCCGGCAGGACGTACTGCCGCGTCGTCGGATCGAGCGTGGCGAAGAGCTTGTCCTGCGCGAGGATCCCGGCGTCCGTCAGCCGGTTGAAAAGCGTGGACTTTCCCGCGTTCGTATATCCGACGATCGCACAGCGCACGATGCCGGAGCGCTCCCGCGCGGCGCGCATCGTCTCCCGGGAGGAAGCGAGATGCTCCAGTTCCTCCTCCAGCGCGCGGATGCGCGTCTTCAGACGGCGCCGGTCGATCTCCAGCTTCGATTCGCCCGGTCCGCGCGTCCCGATGCCGCCGCCGAGGCGGGAGAGCGCCGCGTTCCGTCCGATCAGCCGGGGCGCCGTATAGTGCAGCTGCGCGAGCTCCACCTGCAGCCGTCCCTCCGCCGTCACCGCATGGCGCGCGAAAACGGAAAGGATCAGCATGCTGCGGTCGAGCACTTCCCTCTCTTCTCCGACGGCGTCTTCGATCGCCCGGAGCTGCGCCGGCGTCAGCTCGCAGTCGAAAACGACGAGACGCGCGTCCTGCGCTTCGCAGAGTTCTGCCAATTCCTTCAGTTTGCCGCTGCCGAGGCAGCTTGCCCGATCCGGCGTCGGGCGCATCTGCGTCAGCCTTCCGACGGGGACGGCGCCCGCCGTGTCCATCAGCCTCTCCAGCTCGTCGAGCGAGCGTTCCGCCTCCGCCTCCCCGCCCTGCGGATAGACGGCGCACCCGACCGTGCGCACGGGAGCGGAGGCTTCCGTGATACTCTCATGATTCTCCATGTATTTCTCCTTTTCGATGGTCGTCCGGACAGAAAAAACCGGACAAGACAGACGGCGGCGCCGCGTATCTTATCCGGTCTCGAGTCAGTGGGACATTACTTGTTCGACATGGCCAGACGCTTCTTGAACTTGTCAACGCGTCCGCCGGCATCCACGAACTTCTGCTTGCCGGTAAAGAAGGGATGGCACTTCGAGCAGATATCGACGCGAAGCTCTCCGTTGGCATCTCCCTTTGTCGAGCGGGTAACAACAGACTCGCCGCATGCGCAGCGCACCGTTACTTCCTTGTACTCGGGATGGATTCCGCTTTTCATGGTTGGCATTACCTCACTATGGTGATCTCATATGCAACGATTATAGCACACCTTGGCGCACAAATCAAGCCCTTCGCGTGATTTTTTTCGATCATTTTTCAGATTTTGCTCTCAATTTTCTCCCTGAGACGCCGGATGATCTTCTTTTCCAGCCGGGAAATGTACGATTGGGAGATCCCGAGCATGTCCGCGACCTCCTTCTGCGTCCGCTCCGGTCCTCCGTCCATGCCGTAGCGCAGCTCGATGATCCGCCGCTCCCGCACGGTGAGATCTGCGACCGCGGCGCGGATCACGCGCTCCTCCTCCGTTCGCTCGATGTCCCGCCCGACACTGTCCTCCTCCGTGCCGATCACGTCGGAGAGGAGGAGTTCGTTGCCGTCCCAGTCCGTGTGCAGCGGCTCGTCGATGGACACCTCCCCGCGCAGCGGCGCGCATTTCCGGATATACATGAGGATCTCGTTCTCGATGCAGCGCGAGGCGTACGTCGCCAGCTTGATGTTCTTGTCCGCCCGGTAGGTGCGGATCGCCTTGATGAGCCCGATCGTCCCGATGGAGATCAGGTCCTCGACGCCCGTGCCCGTGTTCTCGAATTTCCGGGCTATGTAGACGACGAGACGGAGATTGTGCTCGATGAGCGCGGAAGCGGCGCTTTCGTCCTCGCCGAGGCGCGCGATCAGGGCCGCCTCCGTCTCCGCGTCGAGCGGCGGCGGCAGCGTGTCGGAGCCGTGGATATACCAGCTCTCGCCCGGACGCCGCCGGGACAGCGCCGATACGATCCGCGCCCACAGACGGGCAAGCAGTGACTTCTTCCTCATAAATTGACCCTCCTTTATTTTTTACAAAGATCCGTCCCCGCTCAGAGGAGCGACGCCGGCAGAAGCGCGCCGCAGCCGCCGTACGTCTCCGTATCACGATCGACGGCGACCACGGCGCGGACGGCGTGCGCGCGCTTCCCCTCGCCGACGGTCAAAGCCGGACAGAGCACGCCGTAAAGCAGCCGCGTCCCGCCGCCGGTATGGACGGGAACGACGCGCAGTCCGCCGGGGACGGGCGGCGCGTCGCCGCTCTCCGCGCGCCAGCCGATCCCGCGCGCCGCCG
>JAEEYP010000004.1 GCA_016288155.1 Clostridiales bacterium
CTCGGCGCGCGCGAACGGCGCCGGATTGACCAGCAGCGTGCCGCCGCCGGTGCGGATATTTTGTGCGAGAGCACCCTCCGCCTCGTCCGCCAGCCGTCCGCCTTCGGCGAGGAGCGCGTCGTACTCGGCGTGGCTGACGTCGTAGACGTCCTTGATCGAGGAACCGGGAATGATGTCGTGGAACTGATTCTTCAGGATCGTATGCCAGTTTTCGTCCAGCGCCGCCTTCGGATAGGCATGTCCGGCGAGCAGGCAGGCCGCGGCGGAGAGCGTCTCGGCCGTCTGGTAGAGGAATTCGGCGCGGCGGTTGGACTGCTTGTTCTTTGCCATCGTCGTGTAGGTGCCGCGGTGCATCTCCAGGTACAGCTCTCCCACCCACTTCGGTACGAAGCGGAGCGAGGCGGCGTTCTCCTCGAACTGCGCGCGGATTTCGGCGATGGTTTCGGCGGCGGGCTGCATCGTCACGCGCGGGAAGCCCGGCAGGCCGCGCTTCAGGCGCTCGTAATTCTCGAGCATCTCCCTCGTCGGGCCGCCGCCGCCGTCGCCGAAGCCGAAGGTGGACAGATGGGTCTCGGAATACTTCTTGTCGACATGCCGATCCGCAGAGGAGAGGATCGTCTGCGGATCCAGCGGCTTGACGTAGGATTCGTTCAGCACGGCGAACACCTCCGTGCCGTCGATGCCCTGCCATATGAAATTGTCGTGCGGGAACCTGTCCGTCTCGCACCAGGAGAGCTTGGTCGTATAGAAGGCGTCAACGCCGCTCTTTCTGAGGATCTGAGGCAGGGCGGCGGAATAGCCGAAAACATCCGGCAGCCAGAGAATGTGATTTTCCGCGCCGAACTCGTCCTTCATGAATTTCTTGCCGTAGAGGAGCTGGCGGATGAGGCTCTCGCCGCTGACAAGGTTCGTGTCGGCTTCCAGCCACATCGCACCCTCCGGTTCCCAGCGCCCCTCGGCGACGCGGGCCTTAATCTTCTCATAGAGCGCGGGATCGTTTTCCTTCACGTACCGGTACAGCTGCGGCTGGCTGGACATGAAGACGTAGTTCGGATACTGCTCCATCAAAGCGATGACGGTGGAAAAGGAGCGCTGGGCCTTCTCGGCGGTCTGCGCCAGAGTCCACAGCCACGCCACGTCGATGTGCGTGTGGCCGATGAGGGCGATCTTGCCCAGCGCGTCACGGCCGCAGCGCTTTTCATAGAATTCCGAATCGAGCCATGCGTCCGCCTCGCGCACGCTCTTATAGAAGGCGTCCGAGCCTCTCTCACGGAAGTCGATCAGCATGCAGGCGTGATCGAGAGCGTTTGAAATCTCCGTATAGGCGTAGGAGTCCCGGTCAAGGCTCTTCATGGCGCACAGCGGCACGAAGAGATCCCAGTAGAGCTTCTCCACACTGACGCTCTTGGTCACGACCGAGGCGTCCAGCATGAGCGTGGCGGCGGCGGTCCCGCCGTAGAAATAGATGCGGACCTCGTGGCGGCCGGGCTTGAGGCGTACCTCGGTATGGTTGGTGTCGAGCGCCTGCACGGCTGTGTCGCCGTCGATGAACACCGTCCCCTGCGGATTCTGCGCGTCCCACTGTCCTTCGCGGCCCGTGGTGAAGCGGAGCCAGACCGCCTCGTCTGCGCCCTCCGCCGGCACGTCCACCGGGAAGATGAACCATGCGTGGCTGTCGCGCGGGAAATCGATCGGACCGCCGCGGTATGTCTCCCCGTCGCCGTCGGGCGGCGTGTTCGACGTCTTGTACGGCACGCGCAGCATCGTCATCTCCCCGACGCGCTCGCTGCGGATGACGATCCGCTCGCTGAGGTTCTGGCAGGTCATCTGGATTTTTTCCTGAATGAATGTCATCGGATCCTTCCTTTCTTTCGGAACATGCCGCGTTCCGATCGGGTATATGTGTTTTTTTCGGACCGATCCGCCGACCGGCGTTTTTCATGCGTTCCGTTTGATTTCTCAACGGAGGAGCGGTATCTCCTTGAAGGAAATACCTTACTCTTCCTTCATTCTGCGGCGGCGGTTCCTTCGGGACGGGCCGAAGCGGCAGCGTCTCTTTCCTTCAGCGCTTTCCGAAGCGCGATCAGGGATTCTGCCGTACAGATCGTCAGAAAGAGAATAACGCCGACGGCAATCGTCAAGGCAGCGGTTTTCTTCTTCATAACAGCTCGTCCTTTGTCAGATGCGTATTGTACCATCGGTAATACTATACCACTTTTTTCGCTGAAAATCAAGCGTCTGAATTTCGGAAATGATAATATGTTTTGGGAGTGAAAATGGGACCGGCAGCCGGCGCGATCCGCATCGTCACGGAAAGGCCGCTGTTTGCTCGAAGCGTTTCCGTATGGGATATAAAAAAACAATTTCGGCCGTTTGTATTGATTAAAACCGATTTGCGTGATACAATGGATGCAGACAGAATGGAGGCGGAGCCGATCCGCGTCCCCGCGGCTTTTCGCGGTACGGAGAATCATAACCCAATAGGAGAATTCAATCATGGGATACAGAATGCTGTCGAAAACTCTCGTCTACGAGCAGGACAAGTGGTTCCCCTCCTGCCATGCCTCCACGGTATGCCGCCCGAGAGAGGGCGGGTATCTCTGCGCCTGCTTCGGCGGCACGATGGAAAGCAGCGAAGACACGGCGATCTGGCTCGCCCGCTCCGAGGACGGCGTCTCCTTTGCCGCGCCGAAGAAGATCCGGGCGCTGGACACGCCGCACTGGAATCCGGTGCTCGACGTGACGGATACCGGCTGCGCCCTTTACTTCAAAACGGGCGTCTCCATCGATGCCTGGAAAACCTACGTGTGCTTCTCGGACGACGGGATCGCGTGGAGCGAGCCGGAGGAGCTCGTGCCGGGCGATTTTTCGGGAGGCAGGGGGCCGACGAAGAATCCGATGCTCCGCTGGAACGGCATGCTCATCGCGGGCCGGTCCGTGGAATCGCGGACCGCTCTGACGGTCGAGAACGACGTGAGCTTTGACGGTGGGAAAACCTGGCACTCGGCGCAGCCGCTCGATTATATCTATGACGAGATCATGGCTCAGTCGTACCGGACGAAAAAGCAGAACGGTCTCATCCAGCCGACGCTGTGGGCGGATGAGGAAGGGGTGCATATGTTCATGCGCTCCAACTGGGGGGCGGTGTACCGCTCGGACAGCACCGACGGTCTGAAGTGGTCGCCGGCGTACAGGACCGGTATCCCGAACAACAGCAGCGGCATCTGCGCGGCATATAAGGACGGGATCCTCGCGCTCTGCTACAATCCCGTCAGTTCGCTCGAATGCTCGAATTCTCTGCGGACGCCGCTCGTGATGGATTTCTCAAAGGACGGAGGAAAGAGCTTTTTCGACCGGGTCGTCCTTGACGACGGACCGGGTGAGTTCTCGTATCCCACGGTCGTCCCGGACGAGGGCGGCTTTACGGTATCGTATACGTGGAAAAGAAAGACGATCGCCCTGGCGCGCGTCGTGTCCGACTGACGATGGGGGAGGGGCTCGGCAATGAACGAAGATAAGCGGGCTATCGCGTCGCTGCTGGACGAATGCGACGCGCAGCGGCTGAAAGCCATTTACGAGCCGACGGTCGTCGGCGTGATGCCCGAGCATGCGCTGAGAAGTCTTTGCGTCATGCCGGACGGCGAGCTGCGTTCCTACGGTACGACGAACAAAAAAAGGTCCAAAGATCCGGGGACGGTGTGCTATCTCTCTTCGCGCAATGCAGGTCTTGACTGGCGGCTCCGCTGTGCGGTGCCCGGTTCCATGGGCGCCGCGGTCCGGGACTGGGAGAGAAACCGGTACATCACGGTGAAAACGTTCAAGGGTGAGGGGACATTCTGCCTCTTGTCCGACGTGGGGCCGGACGACACGGACTATCGCAGGATCAGGATCATGGAGGAAAGCTGCGAGGTGGTGTTCCAGCCGGTCGTCATGACGTGCGGAAGATGGTACTGCACCGCTCATTTCACCGAGGGAAGGGAATACCATCCCGTCTTCATGTATTCGGACGACGGCGGAGAGAGCTGGACGTGCCGGGTATTCGACGGGACGCCGAAGCATTCCCCCGTCTGGCCCGATCTGGATCAGCGCTGGCAGAACAACGGCGCCGAGCCGTACGCCGCCGAGCTTCCGGACGGACGGCTCATGCTCGTCGCCCGGACCTCGCTCGATCATCTGTACGTGTACTATTCCTCGGATCGCGGCGAGAGCTGGACGGCGGGCGAGGAATCGGATTTCTGCTGCACGCTGACGACGCCGTTCCTTCTCAGGCTGGAGGACGGACGCGTCCTGTTCTTCTGGAACAATTCCCGCCCTCTGTCGGAGAAGCGCCATGATTTCGCGGATCCACCGCTCACGTCGTGGGCCCTTTCGGGACGCGGAGAGGACGCGTTCACGAACCGGGACGTCAATCACTGCGCGGTCACGGAGAACGGGACCGACTGGATCCATGTCCGCGAGATGTACCTGAACTCGATCCGCGACGCCGCCGATTTCCGCACGAAGGGCGGCCTGACGTCCGGAGACAAGAGCGTGCATCAGTTTCAGGCGCTGGAGCTGCCGTACGGGAAGATACTGGTCGAGTGCGGACAGCATCTCATTTCACAAAGGATCCTGATCTTCGACGTCAACTGGCTCTATGAGCAGACGTGTGCCGAGGATTTCGTCTGCGGCCTGGAGCACATCAGTTCCCATATGTTCGTGAAAAGCGTATCGGACAGCCATTTCGACGAGATCCCCGGTCACTGCGCATGGAACCGCGTTCCCGGCGCTCTTCTGATGCCGAGCCCCGACCGCGATTATACCGAGGCGCTGACGATCGGGCGCGTTCACGACGAGCGTCTCCTGTGCGAGAAGCAGGGCGCGGTGTGGTCGTTCCCGGCCTCGAAAAAAGGACGCCTCGGCATCCGGATGATGGTGCGCGGCTCCGGGATCCGGATCTGCCTGAGCGGCGTATGGCTGAATCCGAGCGAGGAATATGCGTCTGAATTTTCCCCGTTCCATTTCGATATAGACGGTCGGTGCGTGACGAAGGACGTCTGGCATGACGTCCGTGTCGAGTTCGACTGCGGGAAGGAGCGCGCGGAGGTATACGACGGAGACGATCCTCTGTTTGCCGTGCGGATGACCGGAAAGGCCCCGCTCGGGCTCATGTATCTCCATATGCAGACGCTCGCCGAGGGCGAGGATTTCGCGGGGACCTGCATAAAAAAGATGGAGTTCTCCGCGTTGGAACAGCCGGATTTCCGGGCGCAGACGTGAGCGGCGTATTTCCTTGACGATCTGCTGCCGGTTTTCAAAAAAGCAAGATACTATCAAGATACTATGGGGAGGATGAAAATGGGAAAATTACAGCTCGCTGAAATATTCTGCGACGGCGTGATATTTCAGCATGCAAAACCGATACGGGTATTCGGGTCTGCCGGCGGCTGCGTGACGGTGGATTTCGACGGCGAATCGAGAAGCGTTCAGGCGGACGGGAAATGGGTCGTCGAGTTCGCTCCGCGCGGTATCGGCGGTCCTTACGAAATGACCGCTGCCTGTGAAGAGGAAAGCATTACCGTCAAAAATATCATGATCGGGGAAGTCATCCTCTTTTCCGGGCAGTCCAACAACTGGGTCCATATGTTTGAGGTGACTACGCCTTTCAGCGAGTATGTGGACGACAAGCTTCTGCGGACTTTTGTCTGCGACAGACCCGAGGACGATGAGATATTCACTCCGAGAAACGGATGGCTGCCCGCCAGACGGTATCAGATCCCCGGATGGGCGGCGCTGCCGTATCTGACCGGACATGAGGCGCGCCTTGACAGGGATTGCCCCGTCGGCGTGATCGCCTGTTCGCAGGGAGCGTCGTGCATTCAATCCTGGATAGATAAAACGGCATTCACCGGGGAAGACGCGGCCCTCGACAACCATGTCGATATATATCCTCTTTACGAAACGTGGAATCATGCCGGATGACGGGTTGCTTGACTCCGCTGAGGACCTCGAGTCCCTTTTGACCGATTGATAATACCCCGACGTTCTGATAAAATAGTATAGGCAAGCGGATGGAAGCCGATCTAAATAGTCCGTTCGCCGGGTCTAAATTGTCCGTTTGCTATGATCAAAAATAAGCAGGATCACCCTGCTTAGGTCTAAATTGTAGTGAAAGGTCAAGGTGTACGAACGATTTAGATCGGCACCGGAAAACCAGCGATTTTCGCTGGTTTTCTTCATTTTTCGCCATTTTTCACCGTTTTTCAAAAATCGTTTCTCGCGTACATTTCATAGATCGGATTGGCCATTTTCAGAGGGTGGGGTGGATTCGGACCACCAAAATACAGTTTTGAGGCGGTTTTCAGGACCAAAATCGGTCTGAAAACCGCCTTTTTGATCCCCAAACAATTGTAAACTTATTATGAACGAGATCCTGTACTTGTTGATTCGATTCTATTTCGGATCATTCAGATCGCTGAAAGCAACAGCAAACTGACCGATGCCTTCAAAAACGAACATAAAGAGGTTCCCTGGCTGGCCATCAAAGGAATGCGAAACATAATCGTACA
>JAEEYP010000057.1 GCA_016288155.1 Clostridiales bacterium
AAGCTCTATCACGCCGTCAACGCCTCCTGCATCGCCTCCTACAACGCGACCTTCGCCGTACTCTTCAACAAGGATCTGGACGAGAAGTACCATGTTTCCGAACTTCTGAAAATCGGCTCGCCCTACGAAGCGGTGCTCGACGGCAAGTGGACCTACGATCTCTTCTCTTCCGCAGTCAGAAGCGTCTCGACCGATCTGAACGGCGACGGAAAAATGGGTCCTCAGGATCTGTTCGGGCTCTGCCTCTGGGTGGACTCGATCACCGGGGCGATCAATTCCGGGCTTGAGTATTGCTGTCAGGTGAACGAGGACGGTCAGTTCGAGCTGACGCTGGACACGGAGCGCGTGCAGGACATCGTCGACAAATTCGTCACCTTCGCCGCGGACGCGAACGTCACGGCGGACTACATCAACAAGGGGTACAGCTCCTACGATCTCTTCGCCGGGGACCACGCGCTCTTCTACATGCAGGAGATCAACCGCATCACTGCGTTCCGCGACATGGAGTCCGACTTCGGCATCCTGCCCATGCCGAAATTCGACGAGGCGCAGCAGGTGTACCGCAGCTGCGTGGCGGAAAACGACGGCGTGCTGCTCGGCGTGCCCGCGCTGATTTCGGACGAGGAGTTCACGGGATGCGTGCTCGACGGTCTCGCGCGGCTTTCCGAGGAGTACGTCATGCCCGCGTATTACGACATCACCCTGCAGCGCAAGGCGGCGCGCGACGAGGAATCCGGCAGGATGCTCGATATCATCTTCACGACCCGCGCCTATGACCTCGGGTGGATCTATCAGGTCGGAGCGCTCAAAAACAATATGAAATCCATCGTGCAGGGCGGCGAATCGAATATCTCCCGCATCGTGGCGAAGCGCCGCTCGATGGTCAGCCGGATGCTCAAGGACATCAACGAAGCATTTGAAAAGGTCGGATGATCCCCCGATCCTCTCCGACGTCATGTATCACTCATTCTAAGGAGGAATCACCGTGAAAACTGTCAGAATGATCGTCATCGGGCTCGGCGGGCGCGGCTCGTGGTGGCTCGGCGAGCTGCTCAAAATGGACGACGTTGAAGTCACCGCCGTCTGCGACAAGCATGAGGACCGCATGCTCAGGGGAAAAGCCATGTGCGCCGAACGGTACGGGCATGAGGTTTTCGGCTCGACCGACGCGCATGAGGTCCTCGCGCGGGACGACGGGAGCGAAGCCGTTCTCATCACCACCTACTGGAACGATCACGTACCGATCGCCATCGAAGCGATGAAGACCGGACGCTACGCGGGATTTGAGGTCGGTCCCGCCCAGTCGATCCGCCAGTGCTGGGATCTGGTGCGGACCTATGAGGAAACCCGCGTCCCGTGCATGCTGATGGAAAACTGCTGCTACAACCGGGAGGAGATGACCGTCCTCAACATGATCAAGAAGGGGCTCTTTGGCGAGCTGCTGCACTGTCAGGGCGGGTATCAGCACGATCTGCGCGCCGTGTCGAACGGCATGGAATGGGATCATGAGCGCGCCTGGCAGTATCTGCACCGCAACGCGGAGCTCTACCCCACGCATGAGCTCGGTCCCATCATGACCTATCTGAGCATCAACCGCGGCAACAGGATGATGGCGCTCACCTCCATGGCGACGAAATCCCGCGGGCTGAACAAATATCTGAAGGACCGCTTCGGAGAAGATCACCCGCTCGCGCACGAGCAGTTCCGGCTCGGCGACATTGTCACGACCTCGATCCGCTGTGCGAACGGGGAGACGATCGTCCTCACCCACGACACGAGTTCCCCGCGTCCGTATTCGCGCGGAGGCCGTGTTCAGGGCACAAGCGGCATCTGGATGGAGGACCTGCGCTCCATTCACATCGAGGGCCGTTCTCCGAGCGACCGGTGGGAACCGATGGACAAGTATTACGAGGAATTCGAGCATCCGCTCTGGAAGGCGTCCCGCGCGGGCGCGTTTACCGGCGGTCACGGCGGTATGGACTGGCTCGTGATGCGGGCGTTTCTGAACGCCGTCCGCAGGAAGATCCAGACGCCCATCGACGTCTACGATTCCGCAGCTATGATGTCGATCGGCATCCTTTCGGAGGAATCCATTTCCTGCGGGAGCATGCCCGTCGCCATTCCGGATTTCACCGACGGCAAGTGGATCAAGCGCGACCCCGATCCGAAATCCGTCTTCTCCCTCTCCGAGGTGGACGAGAGCCTGTTTGAAAACTTCGAAGAATTCTGATCGAATCCGCTTGAAAGCGGCAGCCGCTTCCCTTCAACGGGGCCGCGCGGCTGCCGCTTTTCGCGTGTTTAGAGCATGTTTTGAATCATATCAGGGAAAATGAAAGAGGCACTCATTTCTGAGTGCCTGTTTTCAAGCTAATACCCGGATTCGAACCGGGGACCCCGTCCTTACCAAGGACGTGCTCTACCAGCTGAGCCATATTAGCATTGAGAGCGTCGCCGCTGTCAACGTGTGATATTATAGCAGAGAACGGCGTCTTTGTCAAGGGGTTTTTCAAAAAAAATTCTTTTCCTTGCTTTTCCCCCGTGTTCTGCTTCCTGCCCCACAGTTCCGCCGCCTTCCCTTTGTATTTCCGCCGCCCTGCCCTCCGCGTCCGCGCGGTTTTTCGCCGAAAAATGACGCGCAGAGGTTTACAGAGGCGGGGATGATATGCTATAATGAAGTGAAACAAAACGCAGGGGGATTTTATCATGCTGAAAACGAAAATCGTCTGCACGCTCGGTCCGGCGTCCAACTCGCCGGAAATGATCGAAAAGATGATCCGCGCGGGTATGAACGTTGCGCGGCTCAA
>JAEEYP010000005.1 GCA_016288155.1 Clostridiales bacterium
ACGGATCCCTTGTCGATCGACATCAGATTGAAGCCCGCCTCGGCGGCTTCCTTATACCGCTCGAACGTGCACTCCTCCGCGGAAATGTCGTAATAATACGTAACGTAGTACGGGTTCATTCCGTCCTCCTCATCCGGTTCCGGCGCGTCCGTTTCCGGCGCGTCCGTTTCGTCCGGCCCCGGCGCGGCGGTCGTGTCCGTCGGCGGAGCCTGCGTGTCGGCGGGATCGCCGCCGGTCGTGTCGGCGGGCGTGCCGTCCTCCGGCTCGCCGCACGCGGCGAGCGTCAGGAGCATGAGCGCGGCGAAAAACAGGGAGAGAATACGCACTTTCATGGCAGATCTCCTTATCGGCAAAAATAATCGGATACTTTCTATTATGTAATTATAGCACGCCGCATCGGAAACAACAATGTCCGTACTTACTGCGGACTTGTCCTATTCTACTGTTTTTCGTACGATTATCGGATAAAAAATGAACGCGCTCCTCGACCTCCGGCGAGCGTCGCCCGTCACACGCGGACGATCCTGCCCTCCCGGCGCGGCGCCGCCTCCGGTTCTTTCACGGCGGCGTAGCCGAGGAGGCAGTGTCCGATACCGACAAGATGCGCCGGCAGCCCCCACGCGGCAAGGAGCGCCTTTCCCTCGTCGGACTCGAATTCCTCACGGGCGCGGTGCACCCAGCAGGAGCCGAGACCGAGCGCGTGGGCGGCGTTCAGCATATTGCCGAGCGCGAGCGCGCCGTCCTCCCGGGCGGTGATGCCGAGCGTCGGATCGGTCAGCACGACGATCACGACGGGCGCGCCGTAGAACGGATCGCCGCCCCGCCCCATGCCGGCGGCATTGAGGCGGGAAAGCGCGTCGCGCGTTTCGCGGTCGCTCACGGCGACGAGCGTCACCGGCTGGCGGTTCATGCCGGACGGCGCGTACAGCCCCGCACGCAGGACCTCCTCAAGCAGCTCCTCCGGCACGGGATCCGGGCGATAGGAGCGGATGCTCCGGCGCGTGCACAGCGTCTCGATCGTTTCGTTTTTCATGTGCGTTCCCTCTCAGTCGGCGAACGGATCGATCAGCGCGTGCATCCGCTCGCAGAGCACGTCGTTCTCCACGGAACGGCCGCACTCGAAGGCGAGGTAGCCGTCGTAATCCGTCTTCTGGATGGCGGCGAAAATGTTGGTATAGTTGATCTCACCGGTGCCGGGCTCGAGCCGTCCGGGGTTGTCCCCCATGTGGAAATGCCCGATCAGGTCGATGTTCTCGGTGATGTTCCGGATCAGGTTCCCCTCGGAGATCTGCTGATGATAGATGTCGAACAGAAGCTTTACCTTCGGACTGCCGACCTCGCGCATCATCTGGAAGCCCTCGGCGGAGGTGACGAGATAGTAGCCCATGTGATTGACGAGAATGTTCAGCGGCTCCATCACGATCGTCACGTCGTGCCCCTTCGCCAGCTCGCCGAGGCGGATCATCGTCTCGACGCAGATCTCGTGCTGCTTCTCGCGGGACACGTCGCTGCGCTCGTTGCCGGAAGTAACGACAATGTTCGGAACGCGCATCGCTTCTGCGGCCTCGACGGTCTCCTTGAAGCCCTCAAGGAACGCCTCGCGGGAATCCTCCCAGACCATGCCGTGACCGTTGCCCAGCTTGGAGGCGTATTCCTCCTTGTTCGAGCTGATGAGGAGCGCGGTGCTCGTCACGTTCTTCTCGTCGAGAAGACGCCGGACCTCTCCGTAATCGAGGCCGCGCCATCCGAGGGATTCAAAGGCGTGGAAGCCGTACCGCGCCGTCTCCTCGATCATATGTCTGTGATCTCCGCCGAACCATCCGCCGCATGCCGAAAATTTCAAAGTCTTCATAAGTATATTTTCCTTTCTGTTTTTCGTCCCCGATTTTTGCCCGGATCACGCCTGTGATTTCGTATATATTCTAACATAGCCGCCATGCCTTTTCAACCGTTTCCGGAAATTTCCGCAGAAAAATCCCCCCGAATGCGTCAGGCGCTTGACAGACGGCGCAAATTGGTGTATCATGATAAAGCATGCGGCTCTCCACGCGATACCCTCATACATCGGCGCTCCGCCGCACGCCGACAGAGCAGACAGGTGGAATGATGAAACCGATCGAATACTGGATCCGCGCGCTTCTCGCCTACGCGGAAAAACAGGAGCTGATCCGTCCGGAGGACGAGATCTTCATGCGCAACGAGCTTCTCAGCGCGCTCGCGCTGCACGGCTATGATGAGCCCGCCGACCCGCCGGGAGAGGAGCCGCTCGAGGAGATCCTCGGCGCGCTCTGCGATCACGCCGCCGCGCACGGTCTATTGGAGATGGATTCCGTCGTCTGCCGGGATCTCTTCGACACGCGGCTGATGGGCATCCTCACGCCGCGCCCCTCCGAGGTCATCGAGCGCTTCTACCGCCTCTACCGCGAGGATCCGCGCGCCGCAACGGACGACTACTACCGTTTCTGCCGCGCCGTGAACTATATCCGCACGGACCGCGTGAAGAAAGATCTGAAATGGTCGGTGCCGAGCGAATTCGGCGACATCGACATCACGATCAACCTCTCGAAACCGGAAAAGGATCCGCGGGCGATCGCCGCCGCGCGCTCCGCCCCGCAGAGCGGCTATCCGAAGTGCGCGCTCTGCCGGGAGACGGAGGGCTACGCCGGGACGATGAGCTTTCCCGCCCGCCAAAACCACCGCCTCATCCCCGTGACGCTCGACGGCGAGCCGTGGTTTTTCCAGTACTCTCCGTACGTGTATTACAATGAACACTGCATCGTCCTCTCCGCCGAGCATTCGCCCATGCGGATCACGCGCGCCACGTTCCGCCGCATGCTCGAGTTCGTGACGCTGCTGCCGCACTATTTCGTCGGTTCCAACGCCGATCTCCCCATCGTCGGCGGCTCGATCCTCTCCCACGACCACATGCAGGGCGGGCGCTACGTCTTCCCGATGGAGCGCGCCGCGATCCGTCTGCCGCTCACCTTCCGCGGCTTTGAAGACGTGGAGGCGGGGATCGTCCACTGGCCGCTCTCCGCGATCCGCCTCTCCTCCGAGAACAAGGACGAGATCGAAGCGCTCTCCGACAAGATCCTCCGCCTCTGGCGCGGCTACACGGACGAGGCGGCGTTCGTCCTCGCCGAAACGGACGGCGTGCCGCACAATACGGTGACGCCGATCGCGCGCCGCCGCGGGCGTCGGTACGAGATGGATCTCGTTCTGCGCAACAACATCACGACGGAAGAACATCCTCTCGGCGTGTACCATCCGCACGCCGCGCTGCACAACATCAAGCGGGAGAACATCGGACTGATCGAAGTCATGGGGCTCGCCATCCTCCCGCCGCGCCTGAAAACGGAGATGGCGGCGCTTCGGGACGCGATCCTCGCCGGCCGCGACGTTTCCGGAGACGAGCTGCTCGGCAAGCACGCCGCCTGGCTCGCCGCCTTCCGGGACAAGTATTCCTTCACGGAGGAAAACGTCACGGAGATCCTGCGCCGGGAGATCGGCCGCACCTTCGTCGAGGTGCTGCGGGACGCCGGCGTGTACAAGCAGGATGAGGAAGGCATGGCGGCGATGGTCCGCTTTATCGACGCCGTCAACGCGGCGCAGTGATCCTCCCTTCCCGTATTCCGCATCGATCGGACCGCCGGAGACCCGGCGGTCCGTTTCGTCTCCGCGGCGGCGAAAAGACGGCGGGGTTCTTGACAAACGCGCGAAGAATGCGGTATAATATACGTGAGAGCAGACTGAACTGTCGCGTACCGTTATGCCGAAAGGCCGCGGTATGAGGAAAGTCCGGGCTTCACAGGGCAGGATAACGGATAACGTCCGCCGGAGGCGACTCCCGGGATAGTGCAACAGAGATATACCGCCGGCATAAGCCGGTAAGGGTGGAAAGGCGAGGTAAGAGCTCACCCGGTCCCGCGGCAACGCGGGAACGCTGTAAACCCTATCCGAAGCAACACCGCATGTGCGCCTGATCGGCCCGATCGCCGTGCGCACGGGTGGCTCCAGCGCCGCGGCAACACGGCGCGCAGATAGATGACAGTTCTCGACAGAACCCGGCTTACAGGTCTGCTCTTCCCGCTCTTCCCCGCGCGCGGTTTTTTTCGGAAAATGCGGATTTTCCTCTTGACAAGCCTGCCGCGGTTTGATATAATATTATTCGCTTTGAAATGCTGCTATGGCTCAGTTGGTAGAGCGCGTCCTTGGTAAGGACGAGGTCCCCGGTCCGAATCCGGGTAGCAGCTCCAAAAATCCCGGGTGCAGCAGTGCCTGGGATTTTTGCTGTCACGGGGAGGCTCTCCCCAATCTGCGGTGCGGAGGAACGAAATGGATATTTCAATGAACGCGGGCTATCTGTACGGGACGAGAGAGAAAAGCCGCAGACGGACGCCGGACGAGTGCGTGCGGCTCTGCACGGAGGCGGGCTTTCGCGTGCTCGACTGCTCCGTGGACGCGTGGAGCGACGCGTGGGAGGCGGAAGCGAACGCCTTCGCCGAGGCGGCGGCGAAATACGGCGCCGTGATCCGGCAGTCGCACGCGCCGTACAATTTCTATCTGAAAAGACCGCCCGAGGAATTCCGGCGGGCGCTGGAGAGAAGCGCGGACGCCGCCGTCCTCATGGGAGTAAAGGATCTCGTCTTCCACGCGGACGAATACCATCCGAAGACCGGCGAGCCGTTTGATCCGGCCGCGGCGCACGAGGCGGCGTACTCGGCGCTCGCGCCGTGCGTCGAGCGGCTGATCGCGCGCGGCGTGCGCGCGGCGATGGAGACGGTGTTCGACGGCCGCGGCAGCGGCATCCCGATCGAGCAGCGCTCCCACTTCTGCGCGGAGGCAGAGGAACTGCTCGGGATCATCGACCGCTTCGGCGATCCGATGGTCGGCTGCTGTTGGGATTTCGGACACGCGAAGCTCGCGTTCGGCAACGAAAAGCATCCCGACGTGATCCGGTCTTTCGGAAAACGGATCACCTGCACGCACGTGCACGACAATTACTACCGCAACGATCTCCATCTGCCGCCCTTCACCGGCGACGCGAACTGGGAGGAACTGATGCCCGCGTTCGGCGACATCGGCTACGAGGGCGATCTGACCTTCGAGCTCGTCTACGGCTGTCTGCCGGACGAGCAGGTCCCGCCGTTCCTCTCCCAGCTTCACCGCACGGGAGAGATCCTCGTCGGGATGATCGAAAAACGGTGACGGAGGGCGGGACCCTCCCGGATACGAAAAAGCAGGCTGATCTCTCAGTCTGCTTTTTTCGCAAAAGTTCCCGCCGTCGGCGGACGGCGCTCAGATCCTGTCGTTCTTTTCTTCCTCGAAATCTTCCTTTCCCGCGCCGCAGAGCGGGCATTCGAAATCGTCGGGAAGATCTTCGAACTCGGTGCCGGGATCGATGCCGTTATCGGGATCGCCGACTTCCTCGTCGTATTCCCATCCGCACACGCTGCACACATACTTGCTCATACACTGTCCTCTTTCTCCGGCGCATGCCGGGACCGTATCGTTGGGGATGCTTCTGTTATCATTGTAGCATATCGGAATATCCTTGTCAACAGAAAAACATGCGGTCCGCGGCTTTTTTTCGCGCGCGGTTCCCCGCCGCCGCAAAATACGTCGGATCGTGAAAAATTTCGCGTTCCTCTGTTGCATCCGCGCGATTTTGTTATATAATATAAGGTGAATACATTTTACGACCGTATCCGCGAGGTATGTATGGCACTGCCGGACTTTTTCGATAAACGCGTCGCGCTGCTCGGCGCGGGCGTATCCCACAGACCGCTCGCCTCCTATCTGATCCGCGCCGGCGCGCACGTCACCGTCCGCGACAGAAAGACGGAGGAGGAACTCGGAGATTCCGCCGAAGAAATGCGCGCGCTCGGCGTGCGCCTTCGCTGCGGCGAAGACTATCTGAAGGAGCTGGACGAGGAGATCATCTTCCGCTCTCCCAGCTTTCGTCCCGATCTGCCGCCGCTCGCCGAGGCGGCCGCGCGCGGCGCGCTCGTCACCTCGGAGATGGAGCTGTTCCTCGAGAACCGCCCGTGCCCCGTCGTCGGGATCACCGGCAGCGACGGCAAGACGACGACGACGACGCTCGTCTCGGAGATGCTGACGCGCGCCTTCGCTCCGCGCGGCGCCTCCGTTTTCCTCGGCGGCAACATCGGATATCCCATGCTCTACCGGATCGATACGATGAAGAGCGAGGACGTCGCCGTCGTCGAGCTGTCCAGCTTCCAGCTCATGAGCGTCCGCTCGGCGCCGGACGTCTCCGTCATCACGAACGTCACGCCGAACCACCTGAACTGGCACACCGGCATGGACGAATATATCGCCGCCAAGGCGAACATCCTGCGCGGCTGCGGGCGCGCCGTGCTCAATTACGAGAACGACGTCACCCGCGCGCTCGCGCGGGACGCCGCGTGCCCGGTCACGCTCTTCGCGCACGATCCGATCCCGGACGGAGCGCTCCGCCCGACGGACAGCGCCGTCTACGAGCGCGGCGGCGTCATCGTCTTCCGCCTGTACGGAAGCGAGGAGGAATTCCCCGTGCTCCCGCTCTCCGACATCCTGCTCCCCGGCCGCCACAACGTCGAGAACTATATGGCGGCGATCGCCGCCGTCCGCGGGTACGCGGGCGCGGAGGAGATCGGCGAGGTCGCGCGCACCTTCCGCGGCGTGCCGCACCGGCTCGAACTCGTGCTCGAGGCGAACGGCGTCTCCTTCTACAACAGCTCCATCGACTCCTCGCCGACGCGGACGGCGGCGGCGCTCAGCGCCATGGGCGACCGCACGCTCGATCTTATCTGCGGCGGCTACGACAAGCACATCCCCTTCGCGCCGCTCGCCGAGGCGCTGCTCTCCCGCCGCAATATCCGCACGCTCGTCCTCACCGGCGCGACGGCGCGGATGATCGAGGACGCGCTGCGGGCGCATCCGGCGTTCGGGAGCCGTTCCTTTGCGATCCTGCGCGAGCCGGACTTCGCCGACGCGGTCCGCGCGGCGGACAAAGCCGCCGTCCCCGGCGACGCCGTGCTCCTCTCCCCCGCCTGCGCGAGCTTCGACGCCTTCCCCAACTTCGAGAAACGCGGCGAACGCTTCCGCGAGCTCGTCCGCGAACTCCATCCGCAGTAAAGCGGCAGAAAGGAGATCCGATATGCTTCACTCCGACGCGCACAGCACGGGACGCGTCCGGCAGTCCACCGTCACGCTGGACGCCCTCATCCCCGCCGACCACCCGATCCGCGCCGTGGACGCGGCGATCGACTGGGAGCGGCACGCCGCCCCGCTGCGAGCCTGCTACGATCCGGCGCGCGGCCGCCCGGCGTTCGAGCCGGACGTGCTGCTCGCCATCGCGCTCCTGCGCCAGATCTACCATATCGACTCGGCGCGCACCGCCGCCGCCGAGATCCAGATCAATCTCGCCTACCGGTGGTTCGTCGGCTGTCCGCTGGAGGAGAACGTCCCGCACTTCTCCACCGTCAGCGCGAATCTCCTCCACCGCTTCCCGCAGGATCTTTTCGAGAAAGCGTTCGCCGGCGCCGTGTGCGACGTCCTCGACGCGGGCGTGCTGAAGCCGGAGGCGCTCCTCTATCCCTCTCCCTTCCTGACGGAGGAAGGGATGCTTCCGGTGCTGTGCTCCCGGTATTTCGTCGCCGTCGGTCAGCTCCCGCTCGGCGGGGACGAGCCCTCCGACGACGCCCCGTCCGACGACGCGTCTCCCTCCCAGCTCCATCTCAGCCGGGGAGAGGGAGAGGCGCCGTGACCCGCGTCCTCTTCCGGCACGGCGTCCGTTCGTACCTCGCCGCCGCCGGGCTCGGCGTTCTCGCCGGACTCCTCGTCGCGTTTTTCAGCCTCTTCCCGGCGGACGGTCTGTGGGGGCTCGCGTATTTCAGCTCAGCGACCTTCGGCTTCTGGTTCTTCTCGACCGGCCTGATCGTGCTGTTCAGCGAAAAGCCGTATACCGCCGCGCTGAACGCCGCCCTGTACGTGTATTTCATGTTCTACGTCACCGGGATCTTCAAGCGGCTCGCCGTCGTGGATAAGGGATACAACGACCTCTCCTATTTCCGGGACGGGCTGTGGCAGGAGCTCGCTTACGGCGCGCTGCCGGCGCTCGTCTGCGCGGCGCTCGGCTTCGCTCTGTGGTACGGGCGTAAGAAATCTCCGCCGTGCGTGCTGCTCCGCTTCGCCCCCGCCGCGTGCATCGCCGCGGAGGCGGTCCTCTCGTGGATCGCCGTCGCAGGGCGCGGACAGATGCTCTTTATCGCGCTGCTCGACACGGCGCTGGCGGCGCTTATCACCCTGATCCTGTATAAAAATTCCGATTTTTCCCGTCCCGCCGCGTAAGAGATACGCATTTCCCCCGACGAAAAAGCAGCCCCGCGCATCGCGCGGAGGCTGCTCTTCCCGTCGTATGCCGTTTTCCGGCTTTGATTTTCCCGCCGCGCCCGCGGCGGAACAAGAAAGGACGATACCATGAACACGATCCACACTCCGAACGCCCCCGCCGCCGTCGGTCCGTACTCGCAGGCCGCCGTCGTCGGCTCCCTCGTCTTCACCTCCGGTCAGATCCCGATCGACCCGCGCACCGGCGCGCTGATCGACGGTCCGATCGAGGAGCAGGCGAGGCAGGTCTTCGAAAACCTGAGCGCGATCCTCGCGGAAGCGGGGAGCGATCTCGCGCACGCGGTGAAAACGACCTGTTATCTGCGCCGCATGAGCGACTTTGCCGCTTTCAACCGGGTCTATGAAGAATACTTCCCGTCCAAACCGGCGCGCAGCTGCGTCGAGGTCTCCGCGCTGCCGAAGGGCGCGGGCGTCGAGGTCGAGGTGATCGCGGAGCGCGTCCGCTGAGAGGCGGAGCCTCCTTTGTCAGCGGATCTCGACCGAGCGCCCGATGCGCGCCGACTCGTAGATCGCGTCGAGGATCTTCATCAGCACAAGTCCGTCCTCCGCGGTGGCGCGGCACTCCGCCAGTCCCTGGCTGGCGTCCACGAAATTGCGGATCTCGTCTCTCAGCCCCTGATCGAAGCCGAAGCACGTGTCTCCCTGCGGCTGCGCGTTGATGAACATCCCCGCCATATCGGTGTACAGCTCGACGCCGCCCTCGACCTTGGCGCCGGCCTTCGTGCCGAAGAGCTGGATCGTGCGCACGTCGTGCGGGATGTTCAGATTGAAGCTCGCCTCCACCTGGAGCGTGAAGCCGTTCTCGAAGGTGACGAGCGCGGAGGCGAAGTCCTCCACGGAATACGCGTAGTTCTTGCGGTCCCGCGGCGGGTTCCAGCACTTTTCGCCGCCCGCGGCGCGGTTGCAGCCGAGATTATTGTACGTGACGCCGTAGGCGCAGACCGGTTTCGGGTTGCCCGCCAGATACCGGCTCAGGTCGATGACGTGCACGCCGAGATCGATGAGCGGACCGCCGCCGGAGTACGCCTTGTCGCCGAACCAGCCGCCCGGACATCCGTCGCGGCGGAGATAGTTCGCTTTCGCGTAGTAGATATCGCCCATGACGCCGGCCGCCGCCAGAGCACGGATCGTGTCCGCGTCGTGACCGAAGCGGCGGACGAAGCCGACCTGGAGCAACTTCCCGCTCTCATCCGCCGCCCGCTTCATCTCTTCGGCTTCTTCGGCGTTCATCGCCATCGGCTTTTCGCAGATCACGTTCGCGCCGCCGCGCAGCGCCGCGATCGCCGCGCCTTTGTGCGCGGCGTTCCACGTGGTGACGCTGACGCAGTCGAGGTGCTCCTTCGCCATCATCTCGTTGTAATCCGTGTACACGTGCGGGATCCCGAACTCTCTCGCGAACCACGCCGCCTTGTCCCCGTCGATGTCGCACGCGGCGGCGAGCTCCACACGCTCTCCCAGCGCCTGATACGATTCGGCGTGTCCGTGTCCCATGCCGCCCGTGCCGATGACGGCTGCTTTGATCTTCTCCATGATATTCCTCCCGCTTCCGCCCGCGTCCCGCGGGACGGATGATGTTCCATGATAGTATAGCATACCGCGCCCGCCATTGCAAGAGCCCGCGCGGGATTCCCCGCGCGGATCGGCGAAGAATCTGCGAAAAGTCCTTGCAATTCCCTCCCCGAAATGATACAATAAGCATGCGGGACGGCGCGCCTTCCGGCGCCGCCCGTCCGTCATATGAAAGTGAGGATACTGCCATGCGTGAATTCAAAACGAAGTTGGAGCCCTTCGGACGCGGCTGGGTGAACTGCGAAAGCAATGACCGCGAGCTGCGCGCCGCGAGCGGCTATCTCCTCTGGGCAAAGGAAACGAAAAACCTTACCATCGACGCGGATCTCGGTCTCTGTCTCATCTACATGACCGACGCGACCGGATGCACGAACTACAATCCCGTCTACTGTGACGCGGGCGCCATCGACCGCCTCGTCCAAAACAATCCGGAGGACGCGGAGGACCTTTTGTACATCAAGGAGCAGATGCTCCCCGCCTTAAAGCATCAGGATCTGTGGAAGTACGGCTTCACGCAGGAACAGCGCCTGCTTTCGAGCGACGGATACGTCTGGGGCGGCACGTGGGTCGGACACTCCAACCCGAAATACGCGGACTTCGCGCTCGTCGGCACGGAATCGTACCGCAGGAAGGTCGAAGCCTGCCGCACGGCGAACCCGGGACACGATTCCTTCTACGACGCGATGCTCATGACGCTCGACGCCGTGGACGTCATCGGCGCGCGCTTCGGCGAGCTCGCCCGGAAGATGCTCGCGGAGGATACGCTCACCGACGCGCAGCGGGCGCGCGTGCAGCGGATCGCCGATACCTTCGAGCACGCGCCGAAGCAGCCCTGCCGCGATTTCTGCGAGGGCGTCGCGATGTTCTCCATGATCTTCTCGCTCGACGGACCGGGCGTGGACTCCCCCGGCTACTTCGATCAGTACATGTACGAGCTCTGGAAGGTCACCGATCCGACGGTCCGGCGGGAGTATCTGGAGAATCTGTGGCAGTTCTTCCACCAGCGGCGCGTGTGGAACCTCTGCATCGCCGGCTCCGACGAGCACTGGAACGACCGCTCGAACGATCTCACCTACGCGATCCTCGACGTGACCGCGAAGTACGCGTACAACACGCCGAATCTGACGATGCGCGTCCACCGCAACACGCCCGAGAAGCTGATGCGCGCCGCCTACCGTGCCATCGCCTCCGGCTGCGGCATGCCGACGCTTTATAACGACGAGGCCGTCTGCCCCGCCCTCGAGCGACTCGGCATCCCGCCGTGCGACTCGCACCTGTACGTCATGAACGGCTGCAACCAGATCGACATCATGGGCAAGTCCCATATGGGTCTTGAAGACGGCGAGGTGCTCCTCGCCAAGGCGGTCGAGTTCGTGATGAGCGGCGGCATCTCCGTGAAGAGCGGCAGGCCCTTCGGCCTCTGCACCGGCGATCCCGTCGAGTTCCGCGACTACAACGAATTCTACGAGGCGGTCCTCCGCCAGCTCGACTATATGACGGACGTCGCCACCGGCATGGCGAACAAGGCGCAGGGCGTCTTCCGCCAGACCGCCGCGTGCCCGCTGCGCTGCCTGCTCATCGAAGGCTGTGTCGAGAAGGCGCAGGACTACAAGGACGGCGGTCCGCTCTACGGTCACGGACAGATCCTCGCCGAGGGGATCGCGGACGCGGTGAACTCGCTCGCCGTCGTCAAGAAGTACGTCTACGAAGACAAACTCTTCACGATGAAGGAGCTCTGCGACGCCGTCGCGGCGAACTTCGAGGGATACGACGAGATCTATCAGACGGTCACGCATTCCGACCTCAAGTTCGGCAACGACAACGAGTACGTCGACGCCATCGCCCGCGACCTCGTGGATCACTTCAACCGGCATCTGCTCACGATCCGCACCGTCCGCGGCGGCTGGTACGGCGGCGGCTGCTCGCCCTTCAACCGCGCGGCGCATTACGGGAGCGTGCTCGGCGCGCTGCCGGACGGTCACAAAAAGTTCGAGCCGCTCATCGCGGACTCCATCGGCGCCGTTCCCGGTTCCGACGTGAATGGCCCGACCGCCCTGCTCAACTCCGTTCTTTCCTTCGACCACACGCTGCCGACGAGCGGCTTCATCCTCAATATCAAATTCGATAAAGATCTCTTCCGTACGCAGGCCGGCGAGGAGAGCTTCCTCGCGCTGAGCAAGTCGTATTTCGACCGCCGCGGGCAGCAGCTCTCCGTCTCCGTCGTGTCGGAGGAGGAGCTGAAGGACGCGCAGATCCATCCGGACGCGCACCGCGATCTGATCGTCCGCGTCGGCGGCTACAGCGATTATTTCGTCTCGCTCTCGAAGGACCTGCAGGACAACATCATCGCGCGTACCTCCTACTGACGTCCGGGAGCGCCGTATGATTCTGCACTACTTCAATATTCAGAAATTCTGCCTCCACGACGGACCCGGCATCCGCACCAACGTCTTTCTCAAGGGATGCCCGCTGCGCTGCCTGTGGTGCCACAATCCGGAATCGCAGAATCCGTATCCCGAACTCCTTTTCGCCGCGAAAAAATGCACCGGCTGCGGACGCTGTCTCGGGCTGTGCGAAGCGCGGAGCATGGATGCCGAGACGGGGCGGATCCGTTACGATCGGACGAAATGCACCGTCTGCGGCCGCTGCGAGGCGGTATGTCCGCATTACGTGAACACCCGCAAGGGACAAAGCGCCGAGGTCGACGAGATCCTGCGGCAGGTCGCGCAGGATATCCCCTTCTACAATACCTCCGGCGGCGGCATGACCGTTTCCGGCGGGGAGCCCGCCGCACAGCCGGAAGGCGTGCTCGAGCTCATCGAGAAGGCGGGCGGGCTGGGGATCCGCTCCGCGATGGAGACCTGCGGGATCGGCACAGCGGATTTTTACCGCCGCGCCGCGGAGCTCGGCTGTCTGTTTCTGTACGACATCAAAGGGATCGACCCGGAAAAGCACAAACGGAACACCGGCGTCGGCGTGGAGAAGATCCACGCGAACCTCGACGCGCTGACGGCGCGCGGGGCGTCCGTTGTGATCCGGATGCCGCTCGTCCCCGGATACAACGACTCGGAGGAGGATCTGCGGCTCCTCGCCGATTTCCTGCGCGCGCGAAAGGGCGGATACGACTACGCCGAGATCATGCCGTACCACGATCTCGGCGTCGAAAAACTGCGCAGCCTCGGTCGGGAAGCGGACGGTTCCATCCCCGGCGGGCGCGCGTTCGCCGCGCGCTGGAAGGAAGCGCTCGACGCCTCCGGCGCCGAGATCCGTATCTCCGGCACGTGAACTCCAACCGAAAGGTGCTCTCTCCGCTGCGGCGGAGGGAGCGCTTCGTTCGTTCGGGCGCCGGCGTCCCCGCGCGATCCGGAATTCTGCCGTGCGGGTATTGCAATTCCGGACACGGATATGATATAATGTACACAGCATATCGGAAGTGCGGATCGTACGTCAGTCGGCTGTGTACGTGAATCGCTTTCGCGGACGGCTGTCCGCGATCCCGCTTGAGCGGGACCGGCGATTCCAAGGCGCAGCTATGTACACAGCATATCGGAAGTGCGGATCGTACGTCGGTCGGCTGTGTACGTGAATCGCTTTCCGGCACATCGTTTTCAGAACAGCGTCTTTTCCTCCTCACACACCGAAAGGAGCGCACAGTCATGAAAGAAAAATGGATCCTGCGCAGATACGCCGAGCAAAATTTCAATGAGGTCCAGCACACAACGCTGAACCCGGAAGGACCGGGCGTCGTCCGCATCCATCTGATCCCGCCCGTCCTGACGGACGGAAAGCTCGGCGCCGGCGTCGCCATCATCAACGGGCAGGACGTGATCCCCGTCAACACCTCCTGGTGCGTGCTGCTCACGGAGTTCATCCGCGAGGTCAACCGTTACGCCGGCCGACCGATCACGGATGAAGAGGCGAAAGCGATCCGGTCGGCAGCCTGCCGCTCCGTCCGGCGCGTCTATCCCTTCGTGACGAAACGGCGGCTGGAGCGCGATCTCTATACGATCATGGAAACGTTCACGCAGATCGCGCGCGGCGAACCGGTCAACGCGGAGATCGACTACGTCACGATGGGCGATTACGCGCCGTACATGCACGCGCCGCACCGCATGGATCTGCTCGTGAGCGCGATGACCGTCGGCGGCGCGTGGCACTGCAACCAGCGCTGCGTCCACTGCTACGCCGCCGGGCAGGATCAGGCGGAAGAGCCGGAGCTTTCGACGGACGAATGGAAGGAGATCATCCGCCGCTGCCGCGCGGCGCGGATCCCGCAGCTCACCTTTACCGGCGGCGAGCCGACGATGCGCGAGGACCTGATCGAGCTGATCGACGACGCCAAATGGTTCATCACGCGGCTGAACACGAACGGAAGGAAACTGACGAAAGAGTACTGCGCCCGCCTGCGCGCCGCGTCGCTCGACAGCCTGCAGATCACATTCTATTCCTCCGTCGAGGAGATCCACGATCGGCTCGTCGGCGCCGAAGGATACGCCGACACCGTGCACGGCATCGAGAACGCGCTGGAGGCGGGGATCAATCTGAGCGTCAACACGCCGCTCTGCACGCTGAACCGCGACTACCTCTCGACGCTGCGCTTTCTGCACGGAAAAGGCGTGATCTACGTCACCTGTTCCGGGCTCATCACGACGGGCAACGCGGCGAAGGAGCCCTCGGAGCGTCTCCAGCTCACGCTCGCGGAGATCCGGGAGATCTTGCGCGAGTGCGTCGCATACTGCCATGAAAACGGGATGGAGATCAGCTTCACCTCCCCCGGCTGGGTGGACGACGCCTTCTGCCGTGAGCTCGGCATCACCACGCCGAACTGCGGCGCGTGCCTGAGCAACATGGCCGTCACGCCGGGCGGGAACGTCGTTCCCTGCCAGAGCTGGCTTTCCGGTCCGATCCTGGGGAACATGCTGCGCGACGACTGGAAGACGATCTGGGAGCATCCGTTCAGCCGGGAGCGGCGCGATTTCTCCTCGAAAATGCGCTGCGAATGCCCGCTGCGGATCTATCGGGACGAACGTGCGAACGAATGCGGAAAGGACGGTACGGAACAATGACGCATCGCAGACTGCTTATCGGGATCATCTCGCTTCTTCTGCTTGCCGCGTTCCTGACGGTCCCCGCCTTCGCCGCGGATCTCGACGAGATCACGCTGTACGAGATCACCGTGGACGTCAACGAGGACGGCACGCTGCATATGCTCTACCGCATCGACTGGAAGGTGCTCGACTCCACCTCGGACGGTCCGCTGACGTGGGTGAAGGTCGGCATCCCGAACGCGCGGTACGTATCCGTCGAGCCGCTGACCGACACGATCGATTCGATCTATTACACCTCCTCCGGCGGAAGCTGCATGCGGATCGATCTCGACCGGGAATACACAGCGGGCGAAACGGTCACCTTCTCTTTTCTTCTCGTGCAGGATTACATGTACGAGGTGAACCGCTACACGGAAGGCGAAACGGTATACGATTTCACGCCGGGCTGGTTCGACGATCTCCTCGTCGACCGGATGGTCGTCAAGTGGAACTACGATCGGGTGCTCAGCTTCTCGCCGAGCTGCGAGATCACCGCGGACGGCTACTGCACGTGGACGTCCCCGCTCTCCTACGGTGAACGGTATCCGATCTCCGTCACCTATCCGAACGACGCGTTCGCCTTCGATCTGACGAAGACGATCGAGGAATCGGAAGGAGGCAACGAAGTCGTCGGGGAGGTCGTCGGCTCCGTCGTCGGAGGCGGTTTCTTCCTGTTCATTCTGTCGCTGTTCATCCTTCCCTTCTTCGCGGTGAAGTCGGGCTTTACCACGGAGAAAAAGATCACCCGCACGCGCGTCGAATACTATCCCACCTGCCCCGGATGCGGCGCGCCGCGTCCGGAGGGCGCGAACAACTGCTCCTACTGCGGGCGGAGCTTCATCAAGAGCGAAGAAGTCATCGAGGAGAAGGACATCCCCGACGAAGAAAAAGAGCTCCGCGCCAAGAGCGACGACGGGTTGTACGCCTACTCCACGATCCCGAACACCTACGTCCGCGTCCACGTGACGCACGTGCCGGTCCGCATCTCCACCTCCTCGCACAGCGGCGGCGGAAGCTCCTGCGCCTGCGCGAGTTCCTGCGCCTGCGCCTGTGCGTGCGCCTGCGCCGGCGGCGGCCGCGCGGGCTGCACCGTCAAGGATTTCTATAATACGGGGCTGAAGCTGAAGCAGCTGGAGCCGCGCCGCTGATCGCCCGTATCCAAAAAAAATATAAATAAGAGAAATCAAGCCATGAAAACGAACGTCGATTACCGCAAGTACATGCTGCCGCACACCACCTATGAGGTGGAGGCCTGCGAATGGAGCTCCCGCAATGAAAACGATTCCCGCGACACGACGACGCCGCGCGCGCTGCTCATCGGCGACTCGATCTGCGGCGGCTATCAGAAGGGCGTCCGCGATAGGCTCAGGGGGATCTGCACGCAGTCGTCCTGGATCAGCTCGCTCTGCGTGACCGCGCCGGTCTATCTGCGGGAGCTGGACGAGCTGCTGGAGCGCGTCCCGTACAGTATCATCACCTTCAACAACGGTCTGCACAGTCTGTGGCGAAAAGATTTCGACGAATGGGCCGAGGCGTACCGCCTCGTCGTGGAATTCATTCTCGCCGCCGTGCCGGACACCAAACTGATGCTCGTGACGAGCACGCCGGTCGCGGAGGACGAGCTGACCGACCGCTGCCGCGTGCTGAACGGACACGTCCGCCGCATCGCCGAGGACAAAGGGCTTCCCGTCATCGATCTCTTCGCCGCCATGGATCCGCTCGACCGGAAAACGCACTGGCCGGACGGTCTCCACTTCACCGCGGAAGCGGCGTCGATGCAGGCGGATATCATGGCCGCCGCCATCAAGGAGCAGCTCGCGCTGTAATATACGGAACGGCGGGGGCGCACGCGCCCCCGCCGTTCGTTTGTTTTGAAACGAGGAAACGGATCATGAGCGTTGACATCCGCAAGTACATGCTGCCGCACACCTCCTACGAAGTAGAGGACATCGAATGGAGCAGCCGTATGGAATACGGTTCCAGAGATACGGTGCTCCCGCGCGCGCTGACCGTCGGGGACTCGATCTGCAACGGGTATCAGGGCGACGTCCGCCGCGAGCTGGAGGGCATCTGCCATCTTTCCTTTTGGGCGAGTTCGCTCTGCGTGACCGCTCCCACGTATCTGCGGGAGCTGGAGACCGTGATGGAGCGCTTCCCGTACCGCGTCGTCACCTTCAACAACGGTCTGCACAGCCTGGACCGCAGGGATCTCGGCGAGTGGGGCGAGGCGTACCGCCTCATCGTGGAATATATGCAGGCAAAGGCGCCCGCCGCGCGGCTGCTGCTCGTATTGAGCACGCCGACAAAGGATCCCGCGCTCACCGAGCGGAGCCGCGCGCTCAACGACGTCGTCCTCCGCATCGCGGCGGACAAAGATCTGCCCGTCGTCGATCTCTTCTCCGCCATGGATCCGCTCGACCGGAAGACGTACTGGTCCGACTGTTATCACTTCCGGCAGGAAGCGGTCAAGAAGCAGGCGGAGATCATCGCCGACGCGATCAAGGAACAGCTCGCGCTCGGACCCGCCGGGCAAGAGTAAGGAAGGAAGACCGACATGAAACCGACACCGTATATCGAGACGCCGTTCCTCGGCGCCGCCTATTATCCGGAGGACTGGGATGAATCCGAGATCCCCCGCGACATCGCGAAAATGAAGGAGGCGGGGATCCGCTGCGTCCGCATCGGCGAATTCGCCTGGGCGAAGATGGAACCGAAGCCGGGACAGTACGATTTCGCGTGGCTCCACCGCGTCGTCGACGCGCTGCACGAGGCGGGGATCTTCGTGATCCTCGGCACGCCGACCGCCTGCCCGCCCTCGTGGTTCATCCGGGAGTATCCGGAAGCCGTGCGGACGGATATCCGCGGACGGCGCTGTCAGGTCGGGACGCGGCGGCACTGCTGCTCCTCCAGCCCCGTCTATCTCGCGGAATGCCGCCGGATCGTCACACGCCTGGCGGCGGAATTCGGCCGGGATGAGGCGGTCGTCGGCTGGCAGATCGACAACGAACTGTACGGCGGCGACTTCGCCCTCCAGTGTACCTGCCGCGCCTGCATGAAGCGCTTTCACGATTCTCTGCGGAAGCGGTACGGCACGGTGGAGGAATTCAACCGGCGGCTCGACATGAACATCTTCAGCCAGATGTACGAGTCGTTCGAGGACGTCCAGTGTCCCGTCGAAACGTGGAACGGTCCGCAGCTCCACTTCGAGTGGGAGCTCGCGAAGGAGCAGGCGGAGATCGATTTCATCGCCATGCAGGCGGAGATCCTGAAACGGTACGTGGACGCCCCCGTCGGGACGGACCTCATGCCGCTCGGCAATATGGATCTTGAGGCGATCGCCCGGCACCTCGACGTGGTCCAGTTCAATCACTACAACCGCCCGGACAATCTCATCGAGGCGGCGTTCTGGTTCGACCACTTCCGCACGCTGCTCGACCGTCCGTACTGGAACACGGAGACCTCGACGACGTGGCCCGGCGGGATCAAGATGGGTTTCCCGCTCCCGCCGGAGGGCTTCTGCCGCGTCAACACGTGGCTCGCCGTCGCCCTCGGCGGCGAGTGCGCCATGTACTGGCTGTGGCGCCAGCACTGGGCGGGACACGAGCTGATGCACGGCTCCGTCCTCTCCCCCTCCGGGCGTCCCGTGTACTCCTTCGGCGAGGTGCAGCGCTGCGCCGAAGAATTCCGCGCCGCCGCCGATTTTGTGAACGGCACGAAGGTAGCGACGGACGTCGCCCTCCACTTCACGGCGACGAACGCGATGCTCTTCGCGTATCAGAAGATCGTGCGCGACACGAATTACGCCGCGGACGTGATCCACATCCATACCGCGCTGACGAAGCGCGGGATCCGCCCCGACGTGATCGGCGCGTCGCACACGCTCGCGCCGTACAAGGTCCTCTTCTCCCCGCTCATGATGACGATGGAGGACGGCGATCTTCCGCGGCGGATCCGGGAGTGGGTCGCGGACGGCGGCGTCTGGGTCGTCGGTCCGATGAGCGACGTCAGAAACGATATCGGCGCGCACTACACGAACCGGGAGATGGGCTTCGTCGAGGACATGCTCGGCATCGAGCTGACCTACCTCGTGCCCACCGACGGAACGGATCTGTCGGCGGCGTGGAGCGACGGAACGCCGCTCACCGCGCGGCGGCTCGCCGAATGCTACACGACGAGGTCGGAGAACGCGCTCGCCGCGGTCACCGGCGGGCACAGCGCGCTCGTCGGAAAGACGCTTGTCGCTCAGTTCTCCTACGGGCACGGCCGGGTGATCCTCGTCGGCACGCTCCTCGAGGGAGACGACCTTGCGCGGATCATCGAGCTCGCCGTCGGAGCGGCGGGGGCGGCGCGGTACCGCGCCTCCGGCTCCGTCGTCGTCGTTCCCCGCGCGGGGGACGCAGGCGAGGGCGTGATCCTCGCCGAGGTCGGGCACGAGCCGGGGACGGTGTTCCTCGACGCGCCGATGCGTGATCTTCTGACGGGAGAGACGTACCCGGCGGGAGAGACGGCCGTCGCGCCGTACGCCGTGCACGTGCTGCGGCGGATCTGACCGCGCGCGTCGGGAAAACAATACTTAAAATAATCATGAGGAAAGGAACGATATCATGCATAAAACAGATTGGATGTCCGAGGCAGGCTGGGGTGTTTTCACGCATTATCTGTACGGCCATTTCGGCGGGAACTGGAGCGATGTCGTCGACCGCTTCGACACGGAACGGCTGGCGGACAACCTCGCCTCCGTCGGCGCGAAGTATTACTTCATCACCGTCATGCAGGGCTCGAAGCACATGCTCGCGCCGAACGCGACCTACGACCGCATCACCGGCTTCGCGCCGGGAGAGGCGTGCGCCCGCCGCGATCTGATCGCGGATCTCTCGGACAGTCTCACCCGCCGCGGGATCCGGCTGTGCCTGTACTACACGGGCGACGGTCCGCACGCCGATCCGCAGGCCGGTCCCGCCATGGGATACGACGATCAGTCGAAGCCGGTCACGGTCCCGTTCGTGAAGAACTGGGCGTCCGTGCTCCGGGAATACAGCCTCCGCTACGGGCACAAGATCTCCGCCTGGTGGGTCGACGGATGTTATCCGTTCTTCGGCTACACGGACGAAACGCTCGGCATTCTCGCCGACGCCGCCCGCGCGGGAAATCCGGACGTGCTCGTCGCGCTCAACTGCGGCGTCAAGGAGCGCGTCTCCTCCTATACGCGGCACGAGGATTTCACGACGGGCGAGATGGACCGCTTCTATGATTATCCGGACGCGCGGTTCATCGACGGCGAGCAGTGGCACACCTTGAACCATATCGGCACCCGCTGGTCCGCGTCGGACCGGCAGATCGACGGTCCGGCGCTCGCGGACTACGTCCGCCGCGTCCGCGAGAAGGGCGGCGCCGTCACGCTCGACATCCGCATCGAGGCAGACGGGAGCCTCTACCCCGAACAGCTCGAGGTCCTCTCCCATCTGCGCGGTATCTGATCGGCAGTCGTCCCTGCGCCCCGGCTTCAGCCGGGGCGATTTTTTGTCTTTTCCCCGCGCCGCGGGAACAAATCGCCGCCCGATCCCGTCTAACGGGCAAAGCATAAACCGGAGGGAACAAACATGAAGCACGTGCGTATCCTGCTCGCCGTTCTATTGTGCGCCGCCGCGCTCACCGCCTGCGGGAAGACCGTCACGGACGCGCCGCCCGTGACGGACGCCGATCCCGCACGGACGGACGCGCTCACGGACGGCGGCGAAGCCGCCTCCGAGGAAGAGATCGTGGAAGTCATCGTGGACTGGTCGGACTTCATCCTCTTCGGCGGACGGTATTACCTGGGAGAGCCCGAATGGCACGGCGAGGAAATGGATGGGGCGGACGTGGGCGAGCAGATCGGCTCCGTGCTCCATCCCGTACCGCGGCACGTCACGTCTCTTCCCATCGAGCTGGAGGACGGGACCTCCTTCCTCAATCCGGTCGGGACGCCGCTGTACGCCGTCCGCGGCCGCTCGGTCGAGGAGGCGATCGCCGCCGGAGCCGACGGAAAATACTATCTGTACCTGTACAGCGGACAATCGTAAAAAGAGAACTCCCGCCGGATCGTGCGATCCGGCGGGAGCTTTGTTTACTTCTCTCAGACTCTACGGAAAACGATCCGCACGGACGGCGCGTCGCAGATCGGCAGATACGCCGTCATGACGCCGCCCTCAAAGCGGAGATCGGCATACCAGAGCACCTCAAAACGCGAGGGATCCTGATCGACGATCCGGAAACATCCGGGCTGCGGCTCCGATCCGGCGGGGATCAGCGCGTGGATGCGCACGCTTTCCGCATCCGAGCGAAGCGTGTCGCCGATAACGTGCAGTTCGTGATAGCCGCTCTCGTCCTTCCAATCGCCCTCGATCTCCCGGAGCAGTTCGTCCGCGACGGTATAGCGGCCGTAGCGGGAATTCTCCGTTCTGCGCAGCGTGTCCTTACTCTCCCCGGTGATCGGGAAGTACTCCGTCATCTCCATATCGCCGTCGTGCACGAAGAGCTCGCGCAGCTCGGCGTAATCCGAGGCTGTGCCCTCATTGCGCAGACCGTTCTCCTTCAGGCAGAGCTCGGCGCCGCCGTCGCGCTTCTTCACCTTGAACGTCGTCGTCAGAACGGGAGCGTTCCGCCACAGCACCGTGATGCGCGGCGCGGCGATCTCGATCCGGGTGCCGATCACGCCGGGGACCTCCCACGCGCCGTCGTATTCCTTGTTTCTGAACATGATCTTCGTCCTCCCTCTGGCAGTTCTCATTCGGCGGAACCCGGCGCGGCGATCTCCACGCCGTAGCAGGAAAGCACCGGCATGCCCCACGCGTCCCGCAGAAGGAACGCCGGGGGATGCGCGCGCCACGCGTAATGCATCCGCGCCGGGAGCGCGTACGGGCGCTCCGTCTCCACGATCAGCCCGTCCCCGTCCTCCGCGCACACCGCCTTCACGCAGGGGACCAGTCCTCCCTCGTCCTCGGCGTCCATCCCGCACGGGATATCGTCCATCGCGAAGACGTCGTGTCCCGGCGTGAAGCGGACGCGGAAATGCGTTCCGTCGATATATTCCGCGCCGGTCACCGCCGCGGCGGTCTGTCCGGGTCGGTGATACAGTTCCTTCAGAGCGGTGCTCGCCAGCCGCTCGCCGATCACGACGTTCGCCTCGCCGCTGTTGTGGACCCCGTCGGTCACGGACATATCGATGGACGGAACGGCGTAGACGTTCCCGATCTCGAGCGCGGCGCGCCGCTGCGCGTCCCGCACGGTGCCCCAGCCGACGTCCCACTGATGGATATCCGTCGCCATCCAGCGGTTGATCTGCACGGTCAGCATCGGATGCGGTCCGAGCTCCTTCTCCCACGCGGCGAGCATGGCGCGGAAATCGTCCAGATACCGCGGCGGGTCGCCCCAGTGGGCGTCGATGCAGCCCTGGCACCAGATATACCCCTTGAAGGGACCGACCGACTCGAGCTGTCGGCACATATTCCGAAACAGTTTTCCGTCCTCGCCGCACGGGCTCCACTCTTTGATGAAGGAACCGCCGACGGCCGACGCGACGATGCCGATCGGTACGCCGAGCTGTGCCTTCAGTCTCCGCCCGAAGGAGAGCGCCGGGCAGGAGCCCGGTCCTTCCCACAGGGAGTTCATGGCGAGCTGCCACGTCCCGTCCCCCGAGTACATATGAACGCCGAGCGTCACGGGATCGAAGGCGGCGTCCTTGCCGAAGCCCGCCATATTGCTCTGCCCCGCGACGACGTAGATATCGCCCACGCCGACGTGGCACGCGTCGATCACGCATCCGCTCTGCCCCTCGACCCGGACGCGGTACAGTCCGCCCTCCGGGAGGCGCGCCTCGACCTTCCATTCCCGTCCCTCGACCGTGCAGGGCAAAGACGGGATCACGTACAGCATGTCGTCCTCGCGGAGCACCGACACGGTAAGCGGCGTTCCGTCCGGCCACCTCTCCGGAAGCGCGCCTTCAAGAGAAAGCGTCCCGAAGCCGTCGTCCCCCCGCTGGATGATCTGGAAATCCGATAAAGCCTTCATACCGTATCCTCTCACTTGTGCGGCGCGGCGATCTCCACGCCGTAGCAGGCGAGCACCGGCATATTCCACGCGTCGCGCAGGAAAAATGCCGGCGGATGCGTCCGCCATGCGTAATGCATCCGCGCCGGGAGCGCGTACGGGCGCTCCGTCTCCACGATCAGCCCGTCCCCGTCCTCAGCGCACACCGCCTTCACGCAGGGGATCAGTCCCCCCGCGTCCTCGACGTCCATCCCGCACGGGATGCCGTCCATCGCGGAGACGCTGTGTCCGGGCGTGAAGCGGAGTTGGAAATGCGTCTCGTCGACGTACTCCGCGCCGGTCACCGCCGCGGCGGTCTGGCCGGGACGGTGATAGAGCTCCTTCAAGGCGACGTTCGCCAGCCGTTCTCCGAGCACGACGTTCGCCTCGCCGCTGTTGTGGATGCCGTCGGTCACCGACATATCGATGGAAGGGACGCAGTACACGTTCTCCAACTCCAGCGCGGCGCGCCGCTGCGCGTCCCGCAGGATCCCCCAGGCGGCGTCCGACTTCTGACTGTTCTCCGCCATCCAGCGGTTGAGCTGGATGGTCAGCATCGGATGCGGTCCGAGCTTTTTCTCCCAGTCGGAGAGCATTTCCCTGAAATTGTCCAGATACTGCGGCGCGCGGCCGTCGTTTGTGTCGGAGCAGCCCTGCGACCAGATATACCCCTTGAAGGGACCGACCTCCTCGAGCTGTCGGCACATAGCCTCGTACAACTGACCGCCGCCGTCGCGCGGGATCCACTGCCAGAGGAAGGAGCCGCCGACGGCCGACGCGACGATGCCGATCGGCACGCCGAGCTGTTCTTTCAGTCTCCGTCCGAAGGAGAGCGCCGGGCAGGAGCCGGGTCCCTCCCAAAGGGAATGCATGGCGAGCTGCCACCTCCCGCGCTGCGAAAACATATGGACGCCGAGCGTCACGGGATCGTACGCGGCGTCGGTGCCGTACCCCGCCATGTTGCTCTGCCCCGCGGCGACGAAGATATCGCCCACGCCGACGTGACAGGCGTCGAGCACGCATCTCTCTGCGTTTCTGACCTGGATTCGGTACAGCCCGCCCTCCGGGATGCGCGCCTCGACCTTCCATGCGCGTCCTTCCACCGTGCAGGGCACGGACTCCATCGCGTACAGCATGTCGTCCTCACGCAGCACCGCAACGTGAAGCGGCGCGCCGTCCGGCCACCCTTCCGGGAGCGTGCCCTCGAGGAAGAGCACGCCGAAACCGTCCTCCCCCCGCTGGATGATCTGAAAATCCGATAAAGTCTTCATGATCGACGTCCTCCGCAAATCGCGTTATACGGGTGTGCGCCGCGTCAGCCTTTGAGCGGGGCGGACCAGTAGTGCTGCTGGAAGATATCCGTGAAGCGGTACGCGACGCGCAGACCGCCGTCTTCGATGACGGCGTCCGTCACGCGCAGCTCTCCCGTCACCTGCATCTGTTCGCCGAGGAGATAGCTGTTCTCGTACTCGCCCTCGTAGGTGTAGTAGTCGCAGAGGAAATCGATCGTATCGCCGACCTCGATCTCCGTCACGCTCTTGGCGACGGTGTCCGTCTCGCTCTCCGCGTAGACGGCGCGCGCGCCGGTGATGCGGCCGCCGCCGTTCTCGAAGGCGACGAGGAGGTCGACCCGCTCGCCGTTCAGCATCGCGGGGATGCGGCCGAAGGTCACGGCGTCCTTCCCCTCGCCGACGGTGTATTCGTGATAGTACGCGACGGTCTGTCCGTTGACCGCGACCCACGTCCGTTCGTTCGGCGCCTCAAGGTTGCCGTTTTCATCGAAGGAGAAGACGTTGTCGAGGCCGAGGTCGATGTATCCCTCGCCGTCGTCATAGAACACGTTCAGTTCCAGACCCTCGACGAGCGCCCACTGGGATTCCGGCAGGGCGATCACCCACGCGCCGTCCGCGTTCATCGACCAGACGAGGGCGTTGGGATCGAAGTAGTTGTCCGCGATGTAGGAGACGGTATCCGCGTCGCTCAGCGCGCGTCCGCTGAGGAAGGAGGTGTTGCCGGAAGTCAGTCCCTCGATGGTGCCGAAGCCGCCGCCGAGGAAAGAGGAGAGCAGGCTCCCGATCATGTCGGAGGAGCCGGAGGAGGAGCCGAGCGCACCGCCGAGCAGCGAGGAGAGCGCGGAGTTCGTGCCGCCCGTCGTCGCCTGGCCGCTCACTTCGAGGCTGGCGAAGGCGCGGATCGCCTCCGAGTAGCTCTCGTCCATGCCGATCGCGTCATAGGTGCGCACCGCCTGGTCGACCGTCGAGGTCTTCCGGTACGGGAAGAAGATGGAGATCCCGTAGGCGTTGTTGATGTCCGAGGAAGTACGGTTGTACTTCACCGCGCCGAGCAGCGCCTCGGCGAGCGCGTTGCCCTCGGCGGTGCCGAGATTCTTCGCGAAATGCACGAGATCGATCTGGTCGATCTTCGACGAACGGGCGAACTCGCGCGTGCCGTTGCGCGCGTCGGAGATCTGCTTATACTCGTTCGAGGAGATCATCGAACTGAGCGACTGCGAGAAATCCTTGAGCGAATCGGGGACCGTATGCGCCAGCTGTGCGATATCGATGACGGAGAGCGTCGCGGACTGCCCGCGGCAGCTCGACGCGCAGGTGTTGACGAAATCGTCGACGATCAGCCGTCCGAGATCCGTCGTCGCCATGGAGGTATTCGCGGAGAGCTTCGTCAGCCAGTTCGTGTAGTACCAGCCAATGCCGGGCTCCGTCTCCTCGGAGGCGATCATGTAGTCCGCGTAGTCGTCGAGCATCAGCGCCGTCTCCACCGTCGCCATCAGGCAGGCGTCGAAGCCGATGATGTCGAATTTCGTGCCGGCGGCGCTGAGCGCCTGCCGGATGCCGGCGAGCGTCATCGAGCCGCCGGAGGCATTCTTTTCATCGTAACCGTAGCCGCTGACCGATCCGCCGCCGTGATCCCAGAAGATGAGCATCTGCCGGTTGGCGGGATAATGCGCCGTGCACCACTGGATGAAGGTCGTGAGCGTCTCCGGCTTCGTCATGGACGCCTTGCCCATGTTCTCCTCGAGGCAGCGGATCCCGCCGGAGGCGACTTCGTAGATCTGATTCTGCGTCGCGCTGATGATGGAGTTGTTCCACTTCTTGCAGCCGCCGGTATAGATGATGACGTGCACCTTGTCGCTCAGGGACGCCTGCGTCATCTCCATGATGTCGCGCGTCGCCATCCCGCTCTTCGATTCGAGGTCGGTGCCGCACATGTAGACCATGATCGTGATCTCATCCTTGCCGCCGCCCTGCACCGTCGTATACTTCGCGCGGGAGCCGGCGGCAACGGTCGTGTCCGGCTGTGCCTCCGTATTGGGCTCCGCCGTCCATCCGGCGGAGGACACGGAAGAAGTCAGGCTCTGGAGCAGGCTCTGCGTGATGCCGGTGCCCGCGGACGACGAGGCGGTGTTCGAGGAAGACGCCGTGATGCCGTAAGGCGCGAGAAGCGCGGCGATCCCGGAGTTCGTGCCCGTATTCGTGCCCGTATTCGTGCCCGTATTCGTGCCCGCGTTCGTTGCGGCTTCCGTTTCCGTCCCTGTATCGCCGCCGCCGAGCAGGCCGTCGAGCAGACCGAATTTACTGCCGAAAAAGATCGCGATCACGGCGACGATGATGATAAGGATCGGGCTCTTCGAGCCGCCGGAGCGCACCGGTCCCTGCGAGCCGCCGGACGAGCCGCCGCCCTGGGGGCGCGATCCGTTTCCGGGAGTCCCCGTCGAGCCGACCGGGCCGGTGTTCAGCCCTTCCCCGCGCCGGTGCAGACCGCTGCCGGTGCCGGATACGTTCTTTTCTCTTCCCTGCGGGCGTTTGTTGTCCATACTTCTGTCTCTCCTTTGTCCGCTTCCCCGCGCGGCGGCGCCGCGCAAAAGCGTATGAATATCTGCCGAAACAGGCGGGGAGCGGCGGCAAGCGCCGTTTTCCTCCCGCTGCATACAGTATAGCACGCGCCCGCGCCCTTGTCAAGGAGAAACGCTCGGAGGCCGCCGCCGATATTGGACAGCGGAAGGAAAAACGGCAGCCGACGTTTTCTGCGTTTGCCGAAAAATGAGCGGACGAAAATGACAGCGCGGCATTGGGATGGAATACGGCATTATATACAGAAACGTTTGAAATTGCAAATCATTTTTTGACGTCCCCCTTGACTTTTCGGAGGGAAAAGGTATAATGTAAACAGTGGATTTTCTTCCGCAAAACGGAAGGCCCCCGCGGGATTGCGGGATTCCAAAGAAAGAGAGCACAGCCATGAAAAGAACGGTATCCATCCTGCTCCTCCTCGCCATGCTGGCGGGACTCGCCGCCTGCGGCGCGGAAACGGAAAAGCCGAGCGACACGACGCCGCCCGATCCTTCCGGCACCGTCACCGACGCTCCCGCGAGCGACACGGAAGACGAGCCGGACAAAGGTCCCTCCGTCGCGGAGATCCTGCCGAAACTCGATTTCGACGGCGCGCTCGTCACGATCGCCATGGACTACGTGGGCGGGGATTATCCTCCGCCGGAGGAGCTGACCGGCTCCGCGGTCAACGACGCCATCGTCGACCGCACCCGCGCGGTGGAAGAGCAGTACGGCGTGAAGCTCGAGTACTTCGTGCACAGCCTGGAGCCGCGCGAGCAGTACGTCATGTGGGCGCAGTCGGGCGACGACACGTATAAGCTCTACACGAGCCGCAGCCGGTACGTGGTGGATTTCATCACGAAGGACGTGGCGCGCTCCTGGAGCAAATACCCGGATATCATCGACTTTGAGGCGGAATGGTTCGACAGCTACGCGATCAATACCTTCGCCGTCGGCGACGACGCGAGGATGCTGTACGGCGACGCGAACGAATCCGGCATCCGCTACGCGTGGATCTGGCTGTTCAACAAGGAGCTGGCGGAAGACTATCATCTCCCGGATCTCTACGCGCTGGTGGACGAGGGCAAGTGGACGCTGGACTGCCTGATGACCCTGACGCAGGACGTGTATACGGACGTGAACGGCAACGGCGTAAATGACGGGGAGGACGTGTACGGGTACGTTTCGGACCACGCGGCTTCCTTTGACAGCTGGGGTCCCACGCTCGGAATCAGTCCCGTCAGAAAGGACGAAAACAACCTCCCCGTGGTCCTCGATACGCTGTCCGAGAGAACGATAGAAGGCTTCGATAAATTGTACAAGTTCTTCTGGGAAAGCAAAGGCACCTTGATCTGTGAGGCGGGCAGCGGTCTGTCCGCGATGCAGGATATGTTCGTGCAGAACAAGGCGATCTTCCACAATACGCAGATCGGCGGTCTGGAAAACGAGCAGGTCCGCGACATGGTCGATTTCGGCGTTTTGCCCACGCCGAAGCTGACGGAGGATCAGGATACGTACTATACGCACACGGACTGCTGCTTCTCCTGCCTGCTGCTCCCCTCCGTTATTACCGAAGAGGAAGCGCTCTGCTCCGTCTACGTGGCGAACGCCCTGAACGCGTTCAGCCACGAGCTCGTCCGGCCAGTGTACTACGAAACGGTGCTGAAGACCCGTCTGACCCGCGACAGGGAGTCTCCCCGCATGATGGATCTGGCGCTGGCGGGCAGGCGGTACGGCTTCGAGTATTTCGGCGAAACGCACTTCCCGATCACCCACGTGTATATGCTGCGCAACACGTACGCCGCACACAAAATGCCGACCGTGTCCATGTACACCTCGAGGATCGATAAATACAAGCAGCAGGTCGAGGACTTCCTGCTCGACTGGCAGGACATGGTCGATTGGGAAAACAGGAGCTGAAGATCCCGTGGTACGCGGCGCGGACGCGCCGGGCGGTCTCCTCAGACTCCGAATCATAACAGAAAGAGAGTACAGCCATGAAAAGAACGGTATCCATCGTGCTCCTCCTCGCCATGCTGGCGGGACTCGTCTCCTGCGGCGCGGGAACGGACAAACCGACCGACACGACGCCGACGGATCCTTCCGGCGCCGTCACCGACGCTCCCGTGAGCGGCACGGAAGGCGAGCCGGCAAAAGAGCCTTCCGTGGCGGATCTTTTGCCGAAAGCCGACTTCGACGGCGCGACCGTCGGCATCGCCATGGACTTTGCGCCCTTGGATTACATTCCGTCCGAAGAGGTCACCGGCTCCGCGATCAACGACGCCATCGTGGACCGCACCCGCGCGGTGGAAGAACTGTACAACGTCGATCTCGAGTACTTCACGGAGGTCACCGAGCCGATCCAGCAGTACGTCACGTGGTCGGAGGCGGGTGACGATACGTATAAGCTGTACACGAGCCGTACCCGGTACATGGGAGAATACATCACGAAAAACGCCGCCCGTTCCTGGAGCGATTATCCGGAGATCCTCGACTTTCACGCGGATTGGTTCAATACCTACGCGATCGAGACCTTTGCCGTCGGCGACGACGTGAGACTGCTGTACGGCGACGTGAACGAATCCGCTATCCGTTACGCGTGGATCTGGCTGTTCAACAAAGAACTCGCGGAGCAGTACCATCTTCCGGATCTGTACACGGTGGTGGACGAAGGCAAATGGACGATGGATTACCTGATGACCGTAGCGGATGCGGTATATTCGGACGTAAACGGCAACGGCGATTTTGACGAGGAAGACGTATACGGCTATCTTACGGACAACACCGCATGCTATGACAGCTGGGGTCCCACGCTCGGCGTCAGTCCCATAAGAAAGGATGAAAACAATCGCCCCGTGGTCATCACCGAGCTGTCCGAGGAAATGATAAACGGCTTTGAGAAGCTGTACACGATCTTCTGGTTATGCGAGGGGACGTACGTCTTCAAAGGAGAGCCTTTAGGTCAGGTGGAAGCGATGTTCGTGCGGAACAAGGCGGTCCTCACCAATACGAGGATCAACCTTCTGGAAAACGACCGCGTCCGCGACATGGTCGATTTCGGCGTGCTTCCGACGCCGAAGCTGACGGAGGATCAGGATACGTACTATACCCACACGGACTGCATGTTCTCCTGCCTTCTCCTTCCCTCTGCCATCTCGAACGAAGATGCGCTCCGCTCCGTCTATATCGCGAACGCCTTGAACGCGTTCAGCCATGAGATGGTATTGCCCGTATACTACGAGATCGTTCTGAAGACCCGTCTGACCCGCGACAAGGACTCCCCCCGCATGATGGATCTGGCTCTGGCCGGCAGAAGATACGGCTTCGAGTATATGGCGGAAAGCGCTGTCCCGATCACTCACGTAACGATCCTGCGCGAATTCTACTCCAAGAAGACCGTTCCATCCGCCTCTATGTATGAAAGAAGGCTCGATAGCTGCAAAAAATGGGTCAATGATTTCCTGGAAGACTGGGACGATATGGTGTATTGGGAAAACAAAGGATAACGAAGTGCGATCCGGTCCCGGTCTCCTCTTCCCCCCCTGTCAAACGGCGCGGCGGAACGGTTCGTTCCGCCGCGTTTTTCGTTCCCCGCATGCCCGTTCGCTCCCGCGGCGCGGAAAATCGCGCCGAAGGGCTTGACAATCCCGCGCCGACGGGCTATAATAATGAAAAAGCGATGACGAAGAGGATCGGACGCGCCCGACGCAGAGAACCGGCAAACGCTGCGAGCCGGGGACGGCGCATCCGCCATCTATGGCTTCCGAGCCGGAGGTCCGAGCCTGCGGGCGCAGGGTGAGGGCTTCCCGTGCAGGCCGCGATAAGGCCGTCTCCGATAAGCGGCGCCGGAGCGAGACCGGCGCAATTTGAGTGGTACCGCGGGATTCTCTCCCGTCTCAAAGTGATCTTTGGGACGGTTTTGTATTTTTCCGCCGGTCTCCGCCCCCGATAACGAAAGGATTACTGCCATGCCGATCAAGATTCCCAACGGACTCCCCGCCGCGCGCACGCTCACCGAGGAGAACATCTTCATCATGACGCAGACGCGCGCGATGACGCAGGACATCCGTCCGCTGCGCATCCTGCTCCTCAATCTGATGCCCACGAAGGTGGACACCGAAACGCAGTTCTCCCGCCTGCTCAGCAATTCCCCCCTGCAGGTGGAGCTGACGCTGCTGCACACGAAGACGCACCGTGCAAAAAACACCTCGCAGGAGCATCTGCTCGCGTTCTACGAGACCTTCGACGACGTCCGCGATCAGAAATTCGACGGCATGATCATCACCGGCGCGCCGGTGGAGAAGCTGGACTACGAAGAGGTGGAATACTGGGAAGAGCTGTGCGAGATCATGGACTGGACGCGCCACAGCGTCCACAGCACGATGCACATCTGCTGGGGCGCGCAGGCGGCGCTGTACCATCATTACGGCATTCCCAAGTATCCGCTGGACGAGAAAGTCTTCGGCGTCTTCCCGCACACGGTCGAGTACAAAAACTGCACGCTGCTGCGCGGCTTCGACGACACCTTCATGGCGCCGCATTCCCGCCACACGACGGTGCGCCGGGAGGACATCGAGAAGATCCCGACGCTCAAGATCCTCGCCTCCTCGCCGGATGCCGGCGTGTACGCGGTGAAGTCGGAGGAGGGACGGCAGATCTTCATCATGGGACACTCCGAATACGACGCGCGGACGCTGGAAAAGGAATACCTGCGCGACAAAAACGCCGGTCTCCCGATCCGCCCGCCGAAGAATTATTATCCGGACGACGACGACACGAAGGCGCCTCTCATGACGTGGCGCGCGCACGCCAGCCTGCTCTTCTCCAACTGGCTCAACTACTTCGTTTATCAGACGACGCCGTACGACATCGGTTCGATACAGTAACGTCCCTGATCCGCCGCGGGTGCGGGGGCGTCGGCAAACAATATTTGCCTCCGCTGCCAAGCGCTCCCGCTGTCTTTCCGTTGTTCCGTTACCGAGCGACCCTCGCCCCTAACACCAATGGGGGGCTTGGGGGCTATGCCCCCAACCGCTGCACTCCCGTCAGCGGATGTCGGATGCCGAAGCCGGGGATTCCAAAGGGGGACCGGGGCTTCAGCCCCACGAGACGAGGTCCCCCTTTGGCGGGGGAGCCCGTGGGGGCGGAGCCCCCGCGTTTTCAGCACACAATATTTGCCTCCGCTGCCTGACGCTCCCGCTGTCTTTCCGTTGTTC
>JAEEYP010000058.1 GCA_016288155.1 Clostridiales bacterium
ATCCCCCGCGGGACGAGGCAGCGGTACGGCACGCCGTACCACCGGCCGCGGATCGGGACGTATTCATTGCTGAGCGGGCCGTACCGCCCGTGCACGTCGACGGAATTCGCCGCGAGGAAAACGGAATCCGGCGGTACGCGGCCTTCGATCAGATCCTCCGCCGTCAGCACGTATTCGCCCCGGATACGGCGGCTTTCGCGGATCCCGAGCGTCGGCGCGACGGAGAGGAGGCGTGCGTTCCCGCATCCCGGAACGTATTTTTTCAGGAAGCGGAAGATGATTTCCGCCTGCCGCCGTCCCTCGATTTCCCCGCGCGTCAGGCTTTCCTTATCCGTCGCGTCGACGCCCATGACGCGGGAGGTGTTGATGCTCCACTCGTCCTCCTTCACGCCGCGGAACATCCCGATGGAGACGCGCTGGAGCGGCCAGTCTCCGTTCTCCCGCGCTTCGGCGACGCGCCAGTGGAAGGAGCGGTAATTCACGCCGTCGCGGCGGAAGAAATTGTCTTTGTTTTTTTCGATATCCGCCTCGACCGCCGCGAGATCGACGTTCCCGATGCGGAAGAAGGTCGACGCCGGCTGCGTGATGCCGAGCGCCTCGTTCCCCTTTTCGCAGGGGACGCCGCAGCGCGCCGCGGCGTCCGCGTCGCCCGTGCAGTCGACGAACACCTTCGCCCGCACGCGCTCGACGCCGGATTTGGAGGCGATCAGGATCTCCCGCAGCGCGCCGTCCTCCACGCGCGGCGCGAGGAAGGCGGTGTGATACAGCACCCGCACGCCGGACTGTTCGAGCATTTCGTCGAGGACGAGCTTCAGTGCCTCCGGCTCGAACGGCGTCACGTGGTCGTGACCGACGCGGATCCAGGATGTGAACGCCGTCCCGGCGCGCACTTCTGCGGGATGGATCGCGCCGCCCCGTTCGACGAGGCGGTCGACGAGCTCCGAGAAGAGCCCGCGGATGATCATGACCTCGCCGTCCCTGTCGTACGAGGTCATGAACGGACCGACGAGTCCCATCGTCGCCATGCCGCCCGCGCAGCCGTACTGCTCGATCAGGAGCGTACGCGCGCCCGTGCGCGCGGCGGCGACGGCGGCGCTGAAGCCGGCCGGACCGCCGCCGATCACGGCGACGTCCGTTTCACAGGCGAGCGGGATCGCGTCCCACGCCGCGCCGTCGGGGAGAAAAGCGCCGTTCGTCATACGTCTTTGCCTCCGTTCTCATTCCATTCGATCTCGATGACCGGCGGCTCCGTGAGGAGCGGCTCGCGGTCGGCGGGTATGCCGGAAACGCGCAGGAACGGGCCGAGCCCGCGTCCCCGTCCGTCCCGCGCGAAAGGCGGATACGCGAGACCGAACGGCAGAGCCTCTCCGGTATTGAGGAGCCGCGCGGCGCGCGGCAGGGAGGGGAAGCGCGTCAGATAGACGGCGGAGGAACTGAGTCCGGCGGGGAAGTGGAGATACGTTTTCCCGTCCTTCTTCACGGCGAGACAGTCGTCTCCCGCGCAGCGGATGCCGTAGTCCGCGTCCGGCGCTTCGTTGTCCTCGAGCGTTCCGCCCAGTTTGCCGTACCATTCTCCGATGCGTTCGAGGAGCGCGCGCGCCTCGGGCGGGATGCGCCCCTCCGCCGTCGGTCCGACGTTCAGAAGGTAGCTGCCGCCCATCGCCATCGTGCGGTCGATGGCGGACATGAGGGCGCGCGGCGTGAAATAATCCTCCTCGCGGCGAAAGCCCCAGCTCTGCACGCCGACGGACTGGCATGCCTCCGTCATGCGCGTAAAGCGCCTGCCCTCCGGCATCGTGCGCTCCGGCGTCGAGAAATCGCCCGGATCGTAGCCGCGGTCGTTTATGAGGATGTCCGGCTGGAGCGAGCGGGCATAGGCGTTGATCGACGGGTCGTCGATCCCCGGCGGGATGTCCCAGAACAGCGTATAGATCGGGCCGTAGTTCGTAAGCAGCTCGCCGAGCTGCCGGCGCACGAAGGCGCGGTACGCGGCGGTGTCGGACAGCTCCGGATGCGGCGCCTTCTCCTGGTGGGAGGAGACCGGATTATAGGCGCACGGCTCGTGCCAGTCCGGGAGCGAATAGTACAGCGAGAGCTTCACGCCCCGCCGACGGCAGGCGTCGGCGAGCATCGCCAGAACGTCCCGCCCGTAGGGCGTGTGCATGATATTGTAGTCCGTCTGCTTCGTGTCCCACATGCAGAAGCCGTCGTGGTGCTTGGTCGTGAAGCAGATGTATTTCATGCCCGTGCGCGCGGCGAGCGCGGCCCAATCGTCCGGGTCGTACGCGGCGGGATCGAAGACGGAGGCGAGGCGCTCGTATTCCGCGTGCGGCATATCGCGCAGATTGAGCGCCTGCTCGTGGTCCTCCGTTTTGGCGTAAAGCCCCCAGTGGATGAACATTCCGAAACGGTTTTCCATGGGATCCTCCTTCGGCCGGCGGAGACGCCGGATGGCAAACAAAATACCCGTCGGACGAGCCGACGGGTATTTTCTGAGAAAATCAGCCGATCTTGGTGCCGTTGATCTTGATGCCGGGACCCATCGTCGAGGCGATCACGCAGCTCTTGATATACTGACCTTTGGCGGCGGCGGGCTTCGCCTTGATGATCGCGCCCATCAGCGTGTTGAAGTTCTCGCTGAGCTTCTGCTCGCCGAAGGAAGCCTTGCCGATCGGGCAGTGGATGATGTTCGTCTTGTCGAGACGGTACTCGATCTTACCGGCCTTCGCCTCCTGCACGGCCTTCGCCACGTCCATCGTGACGGTGCCGGCCTTCGGGTTCGGCATGAGGCCCTTCGGGCCGAGGATCTTACCGAGACGGCCGATCGTGCCCATCATATCCGGGGTGGCGATCACGATATCGAACTCGAACCAGTTTTCCTTCGTGATCTTCTCGACGAAATCGACGTCGCCGACGTAATCGGCGCCCGCCGCTCTGGCGGCGTCCGCGCGGTCGCCCTTCGCAAAGACGAGGGTACGCACGGTCTTGCCGGTGCCGTTCGGGAGGACGACGGCGCCGCGGACCTGCTGATCCGCGTGGCGGGAGTCGACGCCGAGACGGACGTGGAGCTCGATGGTCTCATCGAACTTCGCCTTGGAAGTCTGGCAGACGAGAGCGATCGCCTCGCTCGGCTCATACAGCTTTGCCTTTTCTACGAGCTTGGCGCTTTCGGTATATTTCTTTCCCTTTTTCATCTCTGCGTCCTCCTTATTCCTCGACCGTGATGCCCATCGAACGGGCGGTGCCCTTCACCATGCTCATGGCGGCTTCGAGAGAAGCGGCGTTCAGATCGGGCATCTTCGTCTCGGCGATCTGCTTGACCTGCTCCTTCGTGAGCTGGGCGACCTTCGTCTTGTTCGGGGTGGCGGAAGCGGTCTCGATGCCGCAGGCCTTCTTGATGAGGACGGCTGCCGGCGGGGTCTTCGTGATAAAGGTGAAGGAACGGTCGGCGTACACGGTGATGACGACCGGGATGATGAGACCGATGTCCTTCTTGGTGCGTTCGTTGAATTCCTTCGTGAAATTCGGGATCGCGACGCCGTACTGGCTGAGCGCCGGACCGACGGGCGGTGCGGGCGTGGCCTTGCCGGCCTGAAGCTGGAGCTTCACGTAACCAACGATTTTCTTTGCCATTGTTTGAAACCTCCATGCGTGGTTTATGACGGAAGAATGAAAGAATTTTCTTCCTCCCACGGATTCCGGCGCATCGGCGCCTCGGCGCCGGGGAGACCGGTTCCCTCAGCCGTCAGGCGTCAGCCGAACGGCGGATGTGCTTGATGTCCAGATTGATCGGCATGTCGCGGCCGACGGTGGGGACGATGACGGTGACGGCGGTGCCGTCTGCCGAGATCTCGCTGAGCCGTCCGCTGTTCCCGGCGAAGAGCCCCTCGACGATGTCGACGGTGTCGCCGACGGCGAAGGACGCGTTGACGGTCGTCGGGACGTCGTCGCGGATGATGGCGGCGACCTCCTCTTCGGTGAGCGGGACCGGTTTCGATCCCGGACCGACGAAGCCCGTGACGCCGCGGATGTTGCGGACCACGTGCCAGCTCTCGTCCGTCATGACCATTTTCACGAGCACGTAGGACGGGAAGATCTTGCTTTCGATCTCACGCTCCACGCCTCCGTTCGATTCGACGATCGTCTCGACGGGGATGCGGCAGTCGAAGATCAGATGACCGAGATTCCGGTTCTCGACGATCTTTTCCAGATTCATCTTGACCTTGTTCTCGTAGCCGGAGTACGTATGCGCCACGTACCATCTCGGTCCGGCGTTCTGTTCATTGAAATCGCTCACGCCTCGTCACCGGCCTTCCGTCAAAACAGCATGCTGAGTCCGACGACGGCGGAAGAGAACACGTAATCGAGCAGACCGATCACGGCGGCGAGCGCGACCATCACGACGAGCACCAGCGCGGTGTTGCGCAGCACGGTCTTTCTCGGCGGCCACACGATCTTCTTGAGCTCCGCCTTGGTCGTACGGAACCACGCGGCGATCCGGGAGCCAAGCGAGGGCTTTTTGTCCTTCTTCGGCTTGACGTCGTCCTTCTTCGGCTCTTTTTCAGCCGGAGTATCGGGCGTCTTGGTTTCGATGTCAGCCATTGCTTTCTCCTTTTTCGTTTACTTGGATTCTTTGTGGAGCGTATGCTTGCGGCAGAAGCGGCAGTACTTGTTCAGCTCGATGCGGTCGGGGTCGTTCTTCTTGTTCTTGGTCGTGTTGTAGTTGCGCTGCTTGCATTCGCTGCATGCGAGAGTGATCTTGACTCTCATGTTTTCGGCACCTCCTGTGATTGATATGTCCGGCGCTGCGCGCCGCGTACCTCCCTCGGCGGCGAGCGGCGAAATCACAACAGAAAAAAAGAGCCCTCGCCAGAGGTGAGGATATTATAACACGCCGCACGGCGCGCTGTCAATAGGTTTTTCGCAAGTTTTGGGGCGGTTTCCCGGCTTTTTTTGTTTTTGGAAGGAAAATCCGTCCGGCGGGGGCGGCGCCGGTCACGGCGCCGCCTCGGCATACCCCTCCGGGAAAGTAAAGTTCACGATCCCGCAGAACAGATCGGTATGCCGCCGGTACATTTCCTCCGTCCGCTTCTGCCCCTTGAACGCCGCCACCGCCGAGATGCGGCGGATGCACAGAACGGTGTCCTTGGGGAAGACCTGCATCGACGTGAAATACCGTGCGAACTCCGTCTCGAAGAAGACGATGCCGTATTCGTCCGCCGCGCACGCGGGCGCCTCGCCCAGTACCTCCGCGAGCGGCATGAGTCCGCCCGCCCCCTTCACGGTCTCGTACAGCGCCGGATCGAGCAGGCACACGACGGACTCGCCGACCATGATCTCCATCTCGAAGCGCTCGTACTGGGATACGTTTCCCTGCCGGTCGATGGCGAGATCCACGCCCTCCGCTTCCGCCTCTGCCAGCCTGTCCTCGATCTGCTGCGGGGAAAGATAACTGATATCCGTCAGCTGGACGGACTTCGTCCCGTCGCTGTCGTAGTCCTCCATCACGTGCCGGAAATCGGAGACGGCGTCCGTGATCTCCCGCCCGGTCAGGTACCGCGGTCCGGCGTACATCATGTACACGTCCGGCGTCTCCTGCGACAGGATCTGCCACAGACCGATCCCGAGGATCAGCGCCGCGGCGGCGATGACGATCGTCTTCCATTTGTGGTGGTACCAGAAATTCTCCCAGAAGCCGACGTGGGCGACGGTGATCGGCGGTTCCGTTTCCGCGTCCTGTCCGAGCGCGCGGATGCGCCGCGCCGCCGCGGACTGCGGGATCTCTTCTTCCGCTTCCCGGAGCTCCCGTTCCTCCTCTGCCATGTCCGTCCCCCCTCGTCCGTTTTTCTACAGTATACATCCGCGCCGCCGTTTTGTCAAGCCGCGGCGGAAAATGCACCGTCCCCGCGCCGAAAAATCCCGCCCGGCGCGCGTTCGCCGCTTGACAAGGCGCGGCGCGTCCGTTATAATAGTGTGTGTCGTTTCCCGACGAATACTATGCGCCGGAGGGTGAATAATTATGAATATACGTGAGGAATCCTTGAAGAAGCATTACGAATGGCGCGGCAAGATCTCCGTGCAGGCGAACGTCCCGGCGGATACGGCGGAGGCGCTCGCTCTGGCGTATACGCCCGGCGTGGCGGAGCCGTGCCTCGCCATCCGGGACGACGTGGACCGCTCCTACGAGCTGACGCGGCGCTGGAACACCGTCGCCGTCATCACCGACGGGACGGCGGTGCTCGGGCTCGGCGACATCGGTCCGGAGGCGGGCATGCCCGTCATGGAGGGAAAGTGCCTGCTCTTCAAGCAGTACGGCGGCATCGACGCGATCCCGCTCTGCATCCGCTCGAAGGATCCGGACGAGATCGTGCGGACGGTGGCGCTGCTGCTCGGCAGCTTCGGCGGCGTGAATCTGGAGGATATCTCCGCGCCGCGGTGCTTTGAGATCGAGCGGCGCCTCAAGGAGGTCTCCGACATCCCGATCTTCCACGACGATCAGCACGGCACGGCGGTGATCGCGCTCGCCGCGCTCATCAACTCGCTCCGCCTGACCGGGAAGAAGAAGGAAGAGGTCAAAGTCGTCATCAACGGCGCCGGCGCCGCCGGGTGCGCCATCGGGCGGCTGATGCTCGGCTACGGCGTCGGGAATCTGATCTTCTGCGACAAGAACGGCGCGCTCGTCGACGGCGAGCCGCAGATGCACGCCGAGCACGAGGCGCTCGCGGCGATCAGCAATCCGCACCGCGAACGCGGCGCGCTGCGCGACGTCATCCGCGGCGCGGACTTCTTCTTCGGGCTGTCGCGCCCGCGGCTCGTCGACGGCGATATGGTCCGCTCGATGGCTCGGGACGCCGTCGTGTTCGCCATGGCGAATCCGGACCCGGAGATCTTGCCCGAGGAAGCGCTCGCCGCCGGCGCGCGGATCGTCGGCACGGGGCGCAGCGACTACCCGAACCAGATCAACAACGTCCTCGCGTTCCCGGGGATCTTCCGCGGCGCGCTCGACGTCCGCGCTTCGCAGATCAACGAGGAGATGAAGATCGCCGCCGCCCACGCGCTGGCGGGTCTGATCGGCGACGAGGAACTGTGCGAGACGACCATCCTGCCGAAGGCGTTCGATCCGCGCGTCTGTCCGACGGTGGCGGCTGCCGTCGCCGACGCCGCGCGCCGGTCCGGCGTCGCCCGGATCTGACGCGGCGTGACGATTTGCGGCGCGTCGGAAAAAAAGATAAAAAAACTCTTGCAATCTGCCGGCGAGTGTGATACAATAATACACGGTCCGGGCGCAAGTACGCACGGACGGCAGGGAGGCGTAGCTCAGCTGGTCAGAGCGCACGGTTCACATCCGTGAGGTCATGGGTTCGAGCCCCCTCGTCTCCACCAAAGCGCGCACATACGAACTCATCATCTATGAGAACGTGATGGCGCTCATAGCAAAAATACCGCAGAGGTGATCCCTCTGCGGTATTTTTCGACCAACTATCAACCAACTATCGACCAACTGTCATCGCCAGTTTGGGATGTCGTCACCGTATCCTGCGCTTATGTGCGCGTCGCAGACCGCGACGGCCTCCGTCTGGAAAATGTACTGCGTCCTATCAGTCAGCAGGTCGCGGAGCTGCCGGATCGTACAGGTGGGGTGCTGTTCATGGACGACGACCAAAAAGTCACTCGTGGCCTTTGTCGATCCGGCGACACGCCGTTTCCTTTTTCCGCTGAACACGTAATAGTCCACGCTTTTGAAATTTTTAGGGTACTTAGGCATTACTGGTCCTCCTTATCCAACCGGAAAAACTGCCGGTCCAGCTGCACGTGTAGCAGCTCGCGTTCACGCCAGCACTTTTCGCATAGATCTTTGCCGGGGCCGTGGTAGTCTCCGAATATATCGCGCGAACTTACGAAGCGGCGCGGTTTGTCCGCGGCGATTTCGGTGAGACAATGATCACAAAAAAGCTTCACCATTAGTCCACAATCTCCTTCTCATCCATAAATTCAAGAATGCGGTCATCCGGGGTTTCCACATAAACGATGATCGCCTTCGTAAACGCACGGTCAGCAATCTTCTCGAGGTATGCGTCGACTCGCCTTTCAGCCTCTTTTTCTTCTTCAGTTTTTTCTGGGAGAATATACGTTTTACGGACAGCATCGTATTCCGCTAACTTCGGGGAGTATCCAAAATACTTGTCGATCGCCTCGTCATTACGAGCATAGTATTCTTCTATGAACGCCTGTCGGTCGTCATAATACCGCTCATTGTAGGACGCGAATTCTCCGACGGTAGCCGTCCCGATCGAAGCCATCCAGTAACCATAATCCTCTCCTACGACGTCGCCATCAACCATACAGAGGATCGGAAGATCTGGATTTTCCTCCACCAGCTTCAATAGCTCTTTGAATTTCTCATTCATTTTGTGCTCTCCTTTCCCGGTAATACGGTTAGTCCTACTCGGACGATCTCGATCTTATTGCCCATACGTCGGGCCTCATGCTCGATTTTTGCAATTTCGTCCACCTCGCATGTGACAAGCAAAGGAGCACGGTACTCATCTGCGTAAACCAGACGTGGCGGAGCGAACCGGAAGTCCCGCCCATTGGATACAAGTTTTCCGGTTCGCTTGTTGCGAAAACCGTAGTAGGTCATTCGTCGCCATCCTCCTTTTCGTCCATTTTCGCGCCACACCACTTACAGTACGGAGGTAACGACTCAAACGCAGGGTGTTCTTGATCTGCTCGAGTTCTGTGCTTATCGTTGAGTCCACATACTGAACAAATATCGTATTCCTCCGGACACTCTGGGCTTTTGATCCAATGTCCGTGCTTCACTTCCTGCACATCGGCTGTCGGCACGTGATCTATATGGGCGAGTATTGCGAGTATCTGTACGGACAGATGCCAGAGTCGTCTTATGTCATCTTTGAGTTTTTCCGCGTCAATGTATCTCTGCATTGTCACTCACCTCTTCGACATCGTACCTTCCGATCACGCGAAATCCAGCTTCTATCACGCCATGCTTGAAATCTTCATCTTCGAAATAGAAATCCAAACAGCGTGACATCACGCCTGCGTGTTTCTTGACCTCGTTCAACAGCCAATCGTATGTCGCCGAATCTGTGCAGGCTGTCCAGTTCGCTTTGTTGCGTCCAACATCACAAAATTTACACACGAACATCGTCTGTCACCTCCGTTGTGTAACTCGTCCGCACAAGGCTGCCTTGCAGCAGACTGAGAACGGCAGTCCCCAAAACCTCGCGGCACGATATCTGAATCTCATGGCTTTTAATGCCCTTATCACGATCGGTCATCCTCCTGTTCCACATTATCCAGCTCGTCCAAAGCATCCCGCGCCATTTCGATATTGTTCAAAACAACGTCAAGCATGGCGTCAGCATTGATGTTATGGGCAAATATCGTCTTTGCCTGAGCATCTGCATGGAAATAGCCGGTCAGGGTTTCACCCTTATCGTTGATCCCGACGACCGCTGCGCTGACAGGGTTCTCGTCCACCAGCACTTTTATGCACTCTTCCAGCCATGCGTAGAGCTCCTGCGCCTTCTCAACGTCCATCACTGTCCTCCTCCGGCTTCTCAGCGGTATTTGTCGAATCTCTGAGTTCTTTTATTTTTTGAACGAGATCTTTATTGAATTTGCTCGATCGCTCTGCTGGGGTTGGAATTGTTTCGCTGTCTGCCCATCCGCATCCAAGATAGTAGAATGGGCACAATTTGGATTCGCCGCCCTCACACCAATGACATCTTAGATGCTTTCGGCACTCTGTTGTCCAAAGATGCAGAAATTCATACGCCGTTAGTTCCTTATCAGTTGCCATGCTGTTTCTCCTCCTCAAACGGATTTTTCAGAATCCCGCATTCCTCGGCGCGGTGAAATCCATTTGCAAAATCGATCAATTTTGCCAACTCACGCTTCGTCTCCTCGCTCGCGTTTCTGCTGTACAACCCCGCCTTGACGAGATGATACGCGATCTGCTTTAACTGCCGATCGTCAAAATGTGCGTGGAGCGAACCGCACCAAAGCGGGAGGCAGGAAAAGTCAAGATCCGCATTGCGGAGGTCCGCTCCGAAGAGATCCGCATTGCGGAGATCCGCATATCGTAGATCCGCGCCTATGAGATTCGCATTCGTAAGCCACGCGCCTTTGAAACTCGCATCGTGGAGATTCACGCCGCTGAAATCCGCGTCACTGAGATCCGTACAGCGCAGATCCGCACGTTCACCTCCTTCTTCATGAGTCAGCCATTTTTTGTGCTTTTCGAGAATAACATCCAATTCTTTCTGCGTCATTGTTCGTCCTCCTTTTCGTCCGTGGTTCCGTTCATCCACTCTTGAAGATCCCACAGACAGCCATAGCACAAATCATACGCACGGTGGCATGTATCAACAACAGCTATTCTTATTGTCTCGTTCTCATATGCGTGGCGCACTTCTTTCTCGTTGATATCCGCACCGCATCTGTCGCATCTTCTGATCGTCATTGTTCGCTCTCCTTTTCGTCCATCTTCGCGCCGCAGTTCGGGCAATACCGGTACGCGTTACCGAAGATTGTCTCGCACTCGGAACAGCTGTAAATCGAAGTCGATATCTGTTCCCACCGTCCGTGCTTCACTTCTGCCGGCGCATCACAGATCGTATAAAACGGAGACTGGATCATGTCTTTGGCGGCCCTTTCGATGATCGAACGGTTGCCGCAACAGATCGCCTTGCCTTGGATGTATGCCTGCGCCGCGTGTAGCCGGTGCACCGCTTCGGCGCAGCTCTTACATAGATCGGCAGCCATACAATCCGGACTTCTGTCCGGATCCAAAGATATCTGGAGCATCATCCTTTGAAAACCGCCGGATTCATCTTCATCAAATCGTTTGCGGCAAAGATCACATATGACGTATCTCATTTCTGGCTCACCTCTCCTGTCGGAATACTTCTGAGTTATCGACGCTTTTCGGTAGGTTGTTCTCGGGAGGTCCGGCGAGCACGTCCGTGGCTTTCCCGTCGGTGACAAAGGTCGATTCGGCATGGATGATGGCACTACCGATGACTTGATCAGACACCTTCCGCATCGGAGTGACGCACAAAACGCGGTAACCACACTCCCTGCAGCGATCGCCAAATCTGTCGGCGCACTCTTTTTTCCACGACATCATGAAATCCCATGCGTTCACTTTTCTGGATCCTCCTTTTTACTTTTTCGGCGGAAAATGTTCACGGCCTTCCGAAGATTCGCCGTGATGGCGTTCTCCCGAGTCTTCTCGTCAGCCTGCAGCGCGTCGGAATCAAAAGGACGCGCCGGGTGGTACAAACTCTCCTTGCAGGCCGATTGGCATAGGAGCGATTGCATACTCTGTATTTGCGCTGCATATTGCAGACGATCAATCTCCCTCTGCAGGTCGGCCAGCGCCATTGTCGGATTGACGCCGCCGAGAAGCAGGTCCAGCGCCTCTACCTGCGCGTCCGTCAGGCAGTCGATTTTGGCCTGCAATGATTCCCTACTCATGCGTTCGCCCCCTCGACCCATTTACGGAGCTTCCGTAGACACTCTGGACAAAGATCAATTTTTATTTTGCCATAGTCGCCGACCGTTTCCCGCGTGATCTTATACACACCGCCGTTTTGCGCCAGCTCGTCGATCATGGCGTTCACTATCGTCGGGTAGGAGAAATTCTCACCACACCTGTCACAAGTTATGGACTGCATTACTGCGCCTCCTTTCACGCGCCTGCTGTCAGCGCCGGCAGGCTCCGGGCCGGATCGCTGAGATAGAAGCCGGCGTCCTTCAGGACGGTCGCGTACTGCTTCTCGCCGGATCTGGCCGTTCCGTCGCCGTGGAGACCGTCCACAACGGCCTTCTCAGTTGCGCTCATTCGATCATATGCGGCCTTGCCGTAGTTCGGAGGGAGCCAGCCGCGGCCGCGGGCGGCATAGATGTTCAGGCGTTCCACCAGCGGCATGGCCGACGGCAGGAACTTTATGTGTGTCGTTCCTTTTTTGAACAGGTCGATCTTGAAATACTTGCACTCGATGTTCCGCGTCTGACCGGCAGCAGCCGCGGCGTGTAGCCGCTCCCTGAGGTCGACGTCTTCGGTCCGACCGCCGTCCAGATAATTGAACGCCTTTTCGATATCAGAAACGACATGGAACGCCGTGGAGACGTCGAACGCCTCCTTTTTCCAGCTGTACGACGAGAAAATACCTGATGTGGGGATGATGCACTTCGCGCCGATCTTGTGCGCCTTATTCGACGCCCAGCCGTTGTAGTAGTGACGGTTCGAGGAGCATTCCGGATACCATGCGTGTTCGAACGTCAGCTTGTCGAATAGGCCGTTGATGGCCTTCTCGACGCCCTCCATGATGGAGGCGTTCATCTCGGCGGCGATTTGTTTAATGTTGAATGCGGAGAATTCGTAATCGGCCATGCGCTCGATTCGCTCGCCGTACTTCTTCTGCATCTCGGACGTCAGCCGGCCGGTGAATGCCGGATTCTCGAAGAGGGCCTGCCAGTATTTCAGCCGGACCGCTCTCATGTATTTCCGGTAGTCGAAACCTTTGAGGTAGTTGTCATCCGTGACGGTCAGCGTCAATATCGGCGAAGCGTCGAAACTGTCCTTCGCGTTCAGCCGGCGGCCGATGAACGGCTTCAGCGCGCGGTACTCCCGGACAAACGCCATCGTCGCGGCGCACTCGGTGCGGTACAGCGCGATCGCCTGCTCGATATAGTCGCCCGGGACAAGGGCGCGGAGCTCGACGTCAGGCTCGTCCATGTCCTCCTCCACGGCCTTCCGCATCCGATCCCAGATGGCACTGTTCTCCTTCACCTGCTCGAAATGGATCTTGACAATGGCCACGTCAACGCCGGCCGGACGCTCCGCATTGGCAAATGCGTTTCCGATGATCTCGGCATCCGCGTGATACTTTTCGAGCTGTCTGGACAGCAGCTTCCGTTCCATCGTGCACGGGTTCCGCAACGTCTCGGCGTTCAGCAGACAGACGATGGAGCCGCCGTCCTTCTGCATCTCGATCGCCCGGAGCAGGTGCTTGGCGCCCGCCGCGAACGGCGGATTCATCAGAATGAGGTCGTAATGCTTGTAGGTACGATACATCAGAAAATCGTCATGCACGACGTGGACGTCGACCCTCTCAAGCGCACTGGCGTCCGGATCGAACCGTCCGTCCGACCGCATCAGCTGCTTGCGGTGCTCGTCGGAAAACTGGTACTTCAGGATCTGCCGGAGTTGCGGGTCGATCTCGCAGCAGTCCACGTCCATTGTGTAAGCGTGCTGCGGGACACTGCGGGCGAGTTCCATGACAAGGTCACCTTTGCCCGCGGAGGGCTCGAGGACGGTCCGCACCATCCGAAAATCGACTCCCTCCAGCATCTTGCGCGCCACATCCGGCGGCGTGGGGTAGAACTGACCGTCCTGCGTGCTCGTAAGCTCTCTCGCTCTCATGCCTGCTCCTCCGTTTCTTTGTGCACGCGATCCCGCGTCTTGCTGGAGTCAAACGTGATCCTTTTGAATCCGATGCTGTCGCAGTAGTAGAACCCCGGCACAATTTCATCCGCCGTAATGATCTCCACGACGTCCGACACAGAGAGGGAATGCCCCGTGAATCCCGCCGGGCGGGAATTGAACAGCGCATACACGTCTTCCAAATCGTGGAGATCGGCGATACCGTCGTAAATGCAGTCATAGATCCCGCTGTCGACGCCGGAATCGTGGCACGACAGCACCGTCTCAAGATCCACGAATGCCATATGACGCGCGTCGCGCGACAAATCGATCTGATAGATCCTGAACCTCATGCCTGCTCCTCCTCTCCCGTCATGGCTGCGAGGAACGCCCTGTGAAGGATCCTCCGGTCCACAGCACGCAGATACCGAAACGACGCATCGTACGCCGTCATGAAGCGCTGCAAGTCCTTCGCGGCGATCGCCTGTTCCATCTCGAAGATCAGCTCCGTCGCCCGGCGGGCACAGCGTGCCTTCTCTTTTTCCCAGCTACTCATTGTTTGCCTCCGTCAATAATAATGTACAAGTCAAAGATTTTTGACTAACCATATTATACCGCGACGGAGGCTGTCTGTCAAGAACATTTTGCTAAAAATATCAAAAATATTTGATTCGCCAAAAAGACAAAGAAAAAGCCCGACCGGAAATCCGGTCGGGCTTTGCGTCTATTACAGTCTGTCGATCAGCATTCGCAGGACGTCGCTGACAGTCCTGCGGCAGGATCGCGCGTACGTCTTGAGCTTGTCCAGCTCCTCTGGCGAGACGATCACGGACAGGCGGATCGGCTGCTCGCTCTCCGGGGCGCTGAACTCGTATGCGCAGATCTCCTCACCCATATAGGTGACGATCCACGTGCGTGCCTCGTCATCTGTGAGAGGGATAAGCCGCTCCCCGGGCTCATATCGTCCGTGAGCCGTCCGACGGGCGTACCGGCTTTCTGGACCTCCCACAGCGTGCAGGAAAAACTCCCCTGTACGCTTTCTTAGCAGAGTCTCCGTCTCATGCGCCTGACCAACACCGCGGGACGTTGTACCCACCTCTCGGGCGCTTTCGGTGTTGTACCGTTTGCCTTTGATGATCTGATTCATGCTCGTGCCTCCTTTTTTTTATTCATGATACCATGACTTTTGCAAAATGTCAATGCTTTTGGCATACGATGACGCGGGAATCTTCTTTGTATCGCTTTTCGGCCTCCGCCTTCGTGTAGCCGTAATATTGCCGCACGCCGTCCTCACCGTAAACCACCCACGCGCCGTGTATGTTCCGCTCGGAGAAAAAGATCTTCATGCTGTTCACCTGTGCATTTCGCCGTTGATGAAGGTACAGTAGATGTACCACCCTTCGAGGATACGTTCCCGGCACACCCAAAGGACTGAGTGCACCACAGCGTGCTTGCCCTTCTTATCCATGACGAAGTACCGCACGTCCGGGTACTCTAAGCTGCTCTGCCGGGCTCTTTCCATTGCCTCCCTGAGACTTTTCTTTTCGTTCATTCCACTCCTCCTGCCCGCGTACGACGCCCACGGGCGGGCGATTGTTATCGAATCAGGCCGAGAGCTTGCAGCGCGTGAGGACCGTCTGAGCGACGCCGTCACGCTCGTCGTGCTTCTTCACGGTGCCGGTGATCTTCGTCGCGCCAGTAACTTCACAGGGCGACGACGCGAACCACACCAGCGTGGCGCCGTCGGCGGCCATGAACCGGTACAGGTACGTCGTGCCATAATTGGTGTCCCACGACGTCACCAGAGCCGCTGAGCGAATCGGAACGGTGATGCGCTCCCCAACGGTGCCGATATGATGCGATCCCGCCTTAGCGGCCTCCTGCGCGGCCTGACGCTGCCGCTCGCGCTCCCGGTGCTCGCACCACTTCTCGTAGTCGCGCGGCAGATAGGCGATGCGTCCGACGTGTGACAGCTTGCACCACCCCTGCTCGATCAGCGGCCGGAGATCGTAGGCGACGAGGACTTCCGCCGGCTGGAGATCCGGGGACAGCGCCCACTTCATGATCTCATCCGCCCGGGTGTACGCTGCTGCGTCCGGCGTGTAGCCGTCGCGCAGCTCGTCGCGGATCCGGACGGCGGTTGCTCCGGGAGCGTCAGACCGGACGAATCCGTGCTTGGCGATGGCCGCGACCGCCAGCGCGGTTGCCGTCCGAACTGGGAACAGATTGCCATGCCGTTCAACATCGTACTGGTCGCCGGTCGCCTCCGCGCTCTGAAGGAACGTGACGACCTCGGCGAACGCGATGACCGACGCCGGGTTGATCCCGGTATAGTCCCGCAGACAGCTGCTGCCGACCTGATGCGTGACACCGTCATCCGATCGGACCATGAACGTGACGTTGCGGTCACGGTTTCGACGGCAGTGTTCGCACATCGGTGCGCAGGTACGCCACGCTTCCGGGAACGGCTGTCCGATCGGATACGTTGTGATCAGGTTACCGTTGTCCATGTGCTCCACCTTGGCCGTCAGTGTCCAACCGGGCGCCCTGACCGAGTCCGCGTCAACCTCCACGTCACAGGCGCTGACGGTGTACCTCGCGGCGACATACGTCTCGTGGGTCGCCGGATCAAGCCCCTTGACCTCGATCTTCTGCGGGTGCTCCGGACCGATGGTAAACCGGATCGGCGTCCCGGAGAGCCGAACCGACTTCCGGGACAGGGCCGTGAGCTTCTTCTCGACCGCATCGCGGTCGGCTGCAAAAAACGGTGATCGTCATGGTGTTCTCCTCACTTATGCGGTGCTGATTTGGCGGGCTTGTGACCGCTCTGAGCCGCATTCCCGGCGGGGCTCTCCGGCCCCGCCGCCACTCTGCGTAGTCAGACCTTATTGATCAGGGTCCTGAAGTGGAAGCATTGGACATTCCATCCGCCGGCACCTATGGTCTGGACCTTGGCCGTCCCGGCGTCGCCCTTGATGAACCCGTTCAGGTCGCCTTTATCACCGACCGTAAGGCCCGCCGCGTCTGTGATCGTCCCCACAACGGTGTTCGTGCGCTCGATGATGAAATCGTACTTCCGGTCAGCCTCGTCGTTCAGATCCTTCGCCAGCTTCGCCATCGCCTCGTCCAGCGTACGCTCGCTCGTGTACGACCTCAGGTGCTCATACTCGCCGTCACGGACCTTCGTCTTGCCCTTGTACTTGTACTTGCGCCCGAAGCGCTCGTACTCGTACTCCTCATAGTAACCGTGGACCTTGCAGTAGAACGCATCCTGCGCCGCCTCGTAGGCTGCCCTCTTGGCCTTGTACGCGTCGCTGCCGTAGAACTCCTCGCCGTAGGCTCTGTAGAGCTGGTAGACCGCTTCCTTCTCGTCGAAGAAGGCTTTCAGGCCTGTGCCGTAGAACAGCGTGCAGCGTTCCTTCCATTGCTTCAGGAACTCCAGAATCGCAGGGACGTTCCGGCTGCCGGCCTTCTGCTCGGCGACCGTCAGATCCGCACGGTAGTCCTCCAAAGCCTTCCGGGCGGCGTCCAGATCCCGGACGGTCCAGCGCAGGTCGCTCTCGCTGTAGTAGTAAGGGTTTTTCGTCCAGCCGGTAGCCTCGGCCTCGTGGATGCGCGCCAGCTTCTTCTCGAGCTTTTCGATCTCCTTCTCTTTGCCGGCGACTCTCTTCTGCAGAAATTCGATGGTAGCCATAACGGTTCTCCTTTTAGTCGTTAAATTTGACGAGTCAATCGTCCTTGACTGGCATCATTATAACACTACTTTGGCATATTGTCAATACTATATTCAAAAATATTTGAAATATTTTTTGCCGGTCAAAAAAGGAGAGCCACCGCAGCTCTCCTTTCTGTGATCTCACCGTTTATTTGAAGCACTTGAAGCCTATCGCCGCTGCATGTGCGCAAAACGCTTCTACCGTTTCCTTTGGTACGAATGAAGTAGTATGAATCGTTTTCCACTCACCGTAAGCGCCTTCGGGCGATTCAGGATCTTCTTCCCACTTCTGGTAGTATTCGCGGTACAGGTTGCTGTCGACTCTCTCAAAAACAATCTGTTCCTCGCCGTTCCTTATCAGCGTGATATACCGTTTCTTTCTCATGCTCTCGCCTCCGCGTATGGCCGCCGCCCTTCTGCGCGCCCGGGGTTGTGACCGGGTCTCCCGCATTACCGGAGCTTTCGCTCCGTCACTCTGCGCGTTCAAGGGCCTTGAGGGCATCCTTGATCAGGATCATTACGATGTCGTGCTGTTCTTCCGGCGTCTTGGCGTCCCAGTTGACGCGCCCCATGACGACAATATAGGATTCGACGACCATGTCGACGATCTTGTCAGCGGTGGTTTTTGTCATTGTAGTTGCCTCTCTGCGTTTTAAGGCCGCCGCCCTTTTGATGATACTATTATATCACTACTTTTGCATATTGTCAATACCTTTTACAAAAATATTTGAAAAAATTTTGCTGGCCGAGTTTTACGGACTGGAGCCCGCCGGGACACCATTCGGGTGCCGCCATGCACAGCTGGGCTACACCCGAAAAGGCCCTCATCCTTCGACATCCCGCGGATCTCAGCCGAAATGTTACACGCACGCGCGTATATGAGCACGAATACGTGCATTAGGCGGACGCACCGGGCGGTTTTACTGTCTATACGCCTATTTTGGGGTCTATTATATAAAAAATGTAACATTGTAACGGTAAGCTGAAAAGCCTTGTGGCATAAGGGTTTTTCCCGGTTACATTTTCGGTTACATAAACGTAACACTGTAACCGCAGAGCGTTACAATGTTACATTTCAAGAGGGAATTGTAACACGATTGTAACGCAAAATGTAACAGTTCTTTTTGAGCCCTCCGGAGAACGAAAAAAAAAAGGCCGTGCACAGCCGGTTTTACCCGACTGCACACGGCCTTTTTGGCTCTGTTGCTCTTATTCGTCTTTGTCCTTGTTTGCCGCTCCGGCGGCGTCAATGGCCGCCTCGCCGACGATATACGCGACGACGGAGATTGCCGACGTGACGACCCCCGCGAGTTGCGTATACTCCGACGCGTCGACGCCGAAGGCAGACGCGATCCCGATGATCACACCGATGATCGCCACCCAGAGCTTCCGGGACTTGAGCTTATCGAGGATTGTCCTTTTCATGTTTTCCTTCCTTTCATCACTGGATCGCCAGCTTGGCGAGGTTTTTCACGTGCACCGCCGCCGTCACGACGGAACCGATGCCGATCACGACGCGGTCCCCGTTGACGGCGATCACGTCGTATGAGCTGTAGTACACGGCGAAGCGCCGGATACTGTGATAGACGTACGGCGAGACGACTCGGACCTTGTCTCCGACGCGGATCGTGCTGTCCGCGGCAAAATACCCGTAGTCGATGTCCACGTCACCCCTCACTCCGTCTACAGGCGCCTTGGAGGGCTGCCATATCGTCGGACTGTACGCCAGCGCTTTGTCGGCCGTCACCCCCCAGTACGCAAGCCAGAGCGGGAGATCGGAGACGTCTCCGAGCCTGTACGTCAGATATCCCGGATTCGAGTACAGCATCGGTCTGTATCCGGCCCGGACGAGGATATCCGCGAATAGGTGGATCATCTGCGTGAGGGCGCCCTTCTCCGTCGGGAGGTTTGCATCGTCCTCCGCGTCGATCGCCGCCCACAGCGTCACCTTGTCCTTGACCGGCGCGACCGTCTTGATGAAGAAGGCAGCTTCCTTCTCCGTCTCGGCGATATTCCGCGCCGAGAGGTAGTGGTACACCCCGACCGGGATTCCGGCGCGGACCGCGCCTTTGAGGTGATTCATGAACATCGAATCGGCGAACGGTCCGACGTTCGGGTTGGATGTCAGCTTCCCCTGCGACGCCTTCACCATCGCAAAGCTGACCCCGTCCGCCTTTGCCCGCTGCCAGTCGATGACGGATTGCCAATTCGATACGTCGATTCCTTTGACCATGAGCTTTCCCTCACTTTCCGACTGTGTCAGACGCGCTCTCCGGGAGGGCGATCACGTCCTCATACAGCTTTGTCGCCACGTCGTTACCTCCGAGGTCGTGATACGCTTGGTACGAGCGTTTCAAACTATCTTTTGCGTAAATAGGGCAGTAGCCCTTCAGGATGTACTCCTTGTGCTCCCGGATAATTTCGGCTCTGAGAAGACATTGCACTCCGTTTTCGAGCGCGTCGTTACGTTTGCGCAAATTCCGGACCGCGCCTGCGAGCCATGCGATCACCGCGCCGCACACAAAGGGTACGGCCCATTTCAGAACCAAATTTATGATCTCCATTTTTCATCTCCGATGTTTGTCAAGTTGAGGAGGGAGGGATTACCCGCACCAATTATAGCCGCCCGTCTCCCGCGTCGCTTTGACGCGCATAACGCGGCAAACCTCCCGGTGGGCATTTTACTGAGCCGCGTGGATATAGCACTGAGGCATGAAATGTTATTCGTTCACTTCGTTATCATCACTATCTTCGATCACGGGATGAAAATAGCACTGATACATCAGTTCGAAACCCTCTTCGGTGATGATTGCCGCCGCGTGTTTCTCGACGGAAGAGATAGCTGCCGCCGCAAGGATCGTGTGGTACTTGCTCTCCGCCGCTTCACGTGTAGCGTGAGAGGTCACGAGGTGTGCGGTCTGCCCGCCAGTCGTTTGCAGTTCAATGACAAAATACATTTTGTTTTTTCTCCTTTTTATATTATTGAAATTTAGGGATACAAAATCATGCGATTCGGAAACAAATCGGAATGCCTGCATTAAAAGGAGTGTCGCTTGCGTAGAACGCGGCACCACTTGTGACATAAGACCATTTCGCCGAGTCTCCTGAATTGGCTGAAAGAACCCACCAGTCCGATCTCGCTCCATTGACCGTCTTGATACGGTTCTCCATGCTTTGGAAAACAGGGTATTGAACGCAAGTGCCGCGCACAGAATTATTCCTTGTCCCGAATACGACACCGCCTGCTACTTCCCACTCCGACGGAAGCCACAATTTGCCGATGTTCGTCCATCCCGCATCGACATCATCGGTGATTAGTTTAGCGGCATTGTACCTCTTCGGTAAGTTCACAGTTTTTTCGATGATCACCGCCTTGAGCGCGGAGGGGAGGTAGTAGTACACGCCGCCCTGCGTGTAATCCACGTGCTTCACAGCAGGGTTGAAACTTGCGCTATCCGGTACCTGACCTGCGAGGCTGTTCAGATAATGGTACAGTTCAGATGCAATCCACGGGTGCGGTGTTCCAGTTCCAGTTACCGTGATTGATCCTGCGGCGGGTGCCTCCTCAAACGTCAGCGTATATGTTGACGGATCATATGTCCACCCGGTCAGAGAAGTGCTTCCCACCTTGACAGAATCAACATCGTTCATCTGTTTTGTGAGAACAAACGCTGTTGTCTCTCCGTCACCGGTGATAGTCTCAACGGGGATCAAACCGTTGTTGTAGTTTTTTGAATTGATCTTATATTTGTTCGACCATGCTTCACGGCATATAAAATCTATGTGGTTAGGGATATTGTAATACCCCTTATAGGTATTAATCCCCGCAACACACGCATTGAATGCTTTGTTGTTCGTCGTTGTAAACGGGATATAGTCGTTTGCGTGAATACCCGAAAAGTTCCCCGCGGTGATTCTTGCTTTAATCCAAGCCCACGGATCACCGCCATACGATGTTATTTCGTCTGCGAATTTCGTTGCGAGGTTTGTTCCCGTGTACCATGGCTCGACAGATGTCAGCGCACTTTCATCCACACCTCCGCCGCTCCCGGCCGCAAGTTCAGACGCGACATTTGTTTCCTCCGTGTTAGAGGACGAGATCGTCTCGCCAGTTGCAATCGCCGCTGTCGCTTTTAACAGAGCGCCGCCGACGACGACGAGGTCGCCGATTGAGTAGTTCCGCGTCGCTGTGGAGGATGCTTCTCTCGGCGCGATCATCTCCTGCGTATCGTGAATCGCGTCGCCAGTCGCTTTCGCGTCTGCCGCCGATCCGGGAACGGAGAGTGTCGGATCGGTTGCCCACCAGTAGACGATATTCACACCATCAGACGCGGAAACGGTGCTGTCGTCGGATTTTGCCGCCACGATGCGGATAGAATCAGCACCGCTCGTCTCATATAGGTGGACGGGAGATGTATGCCAGTTTGGCGACTTTTCAAATTGCGTCCCTGTCCATGTTCCGACAAACGTATTGCCACTCCATCCGTAAACGACAAATCTGTATCCCGTATTGCAAGATACGGTTTTTATCGCCCTGCTGATGAAATCTGTGCGGATGCGCGTTGTGGAAGATACTTCCGCCCCGGTGGTAGTGTTGATTACTCCGTTTACCCACTCGTCTGCGGATGTTGCGATCTTTCGAATGATTGCGTCGCGGAATACGCCGACAGCCTTCGCGTCAGCCGCACGCCCAGAGACAGAGAGTGTATCATCGACCACTAAAGTGGTTGCGGACTGGGCTGCCGCTGCGGCAGAGTCCGATGCCGCAGCGGCAGACTGCCCGGCTGCGTTTGCCGCTTCAGACGCCGTTTGCGCCGCAGCCTGCGCCGTCGCCGCGGCAGGCGCAGCCCGGTTTGCCATAATCAGCGCATACGTAAGCTCTTTGCCCATTATTCACTCACCTCCTCCCCCACTTATTGCGCAACAAATTCGCCCGATTCATTGGCGAGATATATCTGATGCGCGGCCTCCGTGGAGACGACGTACAGCACCGAAAACGGTGCAAACACTTCGTCCGCGCTCATTCCCGTCACATTCTCCCCGGACGTCGGCAGCGGATCCGGCGTGTCGTCAGCGACGATGATTACGTTCATCATTTGTTTGTCACCACGGCGGCCGAACGGTTCTTTTGATACGCATATCATGGTTATACCCCCTTAAACAGGACCTGATAGTTCTTGGCTTCCTGTGCTTTTTCGATGCTCTTCTTGTGTAGGTAGTCATACACGGCCAGCATGTTGGCCGGCGGTTCACCCTTGCTCCGACGGTACTCGTCAATCAGCTTCGTGACCTCGGCGTGCAGCATGGCCATATGCTTCATCTCCTCGAGAGACAGAGTATAAAACACCTCCGCCAGCCCCGGATAAAGCGCCTTGTTTTCGAGCGCGAGCTTTGCATACTCCGCGGAATCGTGGATCTCATCGTCGATTTTTTCGGATAAAATCTGAATGATTTTCATGTCTTATCCTTTCCGCCCCGGAAGACCGAGAGGGCCGAAGCCCTCCCGGTCCGGTGCTGTTAAAATCAGGCAGAAGCGGCCGCCGGGTTGGCGACCCACTTACCCATGACACTGAGGAGATACTGAGACTGTGCGGCGTTCGACGCGTCATTCTGGACGGTACGATATTTCTCCGCGAGCTCGTCGTACTTGTCCTGAAGCATCTGCGTTTTGATCGAACAACAGCACGATTCCATCTGGAATCCGAGCTGTGCGATCTGCTGACGCAGTTCCGCAAACTGGTTGGCGTTCTGGAGGTTGACCTGATTGAATCCCTGAATGGCATTGATCAGGTTCGTGTTTTGCTGCTGCATCATATTCATGGACTGCTGATTGATCTGCTGCAGCGTTTCGTAGTTGTTGTTCGCGCTGGAGAGGAGGATGTCACGCTGACCGTTCTGGAGGCTCTGGTTGTTGACCGCGGCGTTGATGGCCGCTTCCGTCGCACCGTTGCCGCTGCCGAACAGGCCGCCGTTGCCGCCGAGACCGAAGATCAGGGCAATGATCAGAAATGCCCAAATCCAGCCGCCGCCGATAGTGTTGTCACCCATAGTAGACACTCCTTTGTGGAAAAATATTTTCAAACCCGGCCGGGATTTGAATCGGATTACTTCTGCGCCGCCGCCTCCGTTTGGATCTGCTGGATGAGCTGACCTTCGTTGACACCCTTCTTAGCGGACAGCGCGTGCGCAGTCTGTTCGAGGTTGGCGAGATCCAGTCCCTGCAGCTCCGGTACGCGGTTGGCAAGACCCTGCATAAACGCCTCCGGTGATTCGCCGCGCATCATGGCCGCGAAGGCCTGCAGCATAAGAGATCTGCCGTTGTTTCCGCCCATGCCGCCGATCATTTGTAAGATAGGATTCATTCATCAGCCTCCGTTTCATTATGTGCGGCGGACGTTTCCGCCTTGCGCCGCTTCGATCCGTTCGCCTCAGGGGTGTAGCCGCCGGTCAGCATCGCCTTGATCTCCGCCTTGAAATCGTCCAGATCCTTCCGTGTGAGGGTGTTGCTCTCCGGCTCCGGTGCGTCTTTCAGCGTAAAAGGTCCGAGCTTGAGCGGCGCTTCCTTCCCGTTTGCGTCTTTCGACCGGAGATAGAACACCGATTCGTTTTTGTCAAACACAACGATCGTGGTGTTCGGTCGCATAGGGAGACTTCGCGCACTTTCAATGCCGTCCACGAACAGGACCGGCTGTGGGATTTCGGACGACGGCACGTCGTGTCCGGTAGCGTTTGCGGCTCCCCCGGCGTTCGGATCCGACGCGATCTGATTTTGCAGAGCAGAGAGCTGCGCGTACTGTCGCTGTAGGTCTGCGAGCTGTTGCTGGACGAGCTGTGCGTAATTGGTCGCCATGATCTGCCTCCTTATTCCTCCGCACCTTCGAGTTCGACGAACCCTTGAAGCGCGCTGAGGTCATTATAGGAAAGTCGCAGGTTCTCGCAGACAGGAATGCGGACCGGGCTGACGTCATCCACCTCGACGTCCAGCAGCTCCGCCATACGCGCCTCGTAGGCCGGCAGATTCTCGGACGCGATCAACCATCTGCCCGGCTCGGTCTCGGTCTCCGTGCCGTACTTGGCAAGCGCCGTGTCTCGCTGCTCATTATAAAAATCGAGCTGTTTTTCGAGACTGTCCATCAGCCGCCCGACGCGGTAGAGCACGCTGAGTGAGAGATCCGTAGACGCCACTTTCTGCAGCGCCGGAACCGCGTTTACGATCCTACCAAGCTTCATTTCTTTGCCTCCTTGTTCCGGTTCGTCACGCAAGCATTGTGCTGGACGAGCCGTTGTAGAAATACAGATGCCCGCTGTTGACGTACAGGGCGTTAGCGTAAGGAATCGATAGATACGTTGTAATCGGATTGAACGACAGCGTTTTCAAATATGCACTGTAATTCGGTGCGGAGATTAACGGCGGCGACGTGCCCTGCTGGAATATGATCCCGTCCTCAGATCGCGTGGAGTAGTTGTTGGTTATCTGGACGGCATCTCCATAGATGTGTACCTTTTTTGGGAGACTCCACGACACACCGGTCGGGCTGCCATAAATCTTATTCAGGCCTATGATCACGCCGAGAGTGTTCTGACTATTTACGGTCTCATAGTAGGTGTCAAAAACGGCGGCCGTTATCGCAGGATTTGAATCGTGATCAAAATACAGTTTCTTTATGTGCAGGCTGTCGACGTCGATCCGATCCGCAGACAGCGTACCGGTCGTGATCTTGCTTGCGTTGATATTGTTGATCGTTACCTTCGAGGCGTTAATCGTACCGGTTGTAATGTTCCCGCCGTTGATGACGGTTGCACCCGACGTGGCAAGATCGGTTTCGAGGTCGGAAACACTCTGCACCTTGACTTCACCGGCAATCACGTACTTACCGGTCGCCGCGTCGAAGTAGATTCTGTCCACCCATGCGCCATTCTCCAGCACCTGCATGGAGAACGTGTTCGCGTTCGCGGTGAGACGCGCCACAGCGTTTCCGTTTACGACGCGCTCACTAACGAAGCCCTCCGATCTGTTGATCCGATTGCCGAAATACGTCGCGTCTGTCCGGACAGACCGCTTGAGCGTCAGGTCGCGCGCCGAGATGTACGGAAATTCGTCACCTGTCTCGTCCTCCGTCGCGGTCGACAGGTTGCACGTAGCGGAGACAGTGCACCGCAGTTCGATCGATTCGGCCACGACGGTATAAGACGTGCCGCCCCGGTCCGTGACGGCGATAGTGTCGCCGAGCTCGACTGCAGGATCGAGATATGCGCCAGTAAGAGTGTACGGCCGGAACTGCGTGCCATACAACACCGATGCGGGATTGCCGTCATCGTCGCACAGCCGATCCGCGATAGCCTGTGTAGCATAGTCGCACCGCACGCTGAGCTCCGTACCGGTATCGTCGCCGGCGGTGAACTCGTTACCCGCGCCGTCCGTGAGCGTCACCCGGGTGATCTCCCGGACCTTGCCCCGGAGCTTGAACCCGGTGTGCTCTTTGCCGATGTCCTGCTCGGCCACCACGCTTGGATCCGCGAGCACCACAAGCCGCAGGGCACCTGCCTCCGTGATGATCCAGTTTCCGCCGTGCGCTGCGGCGATCATGCCGAGCACCTCGGAAATCAGCACGTCCTCGTTCGGATAGTCTACCACGTAATCCGCGCCAGTCTGGATCTCCGTACGGGAATCGACCGTGACACCCATAATATCCGCGATATCGTCGACGACGTCCGCCATAGCCTGCGGCCACTGATCGAACGCGGTCTTGTCCTGATACATGACACCGGCCTTGATCATCGCGTCAAGGCAGGATAGCTCCTGCGGGTTTTTACCGTTCCGCTGTGTGATGTAAAACTTCCCTTGCGGAAGCCAGTCCGTGACCGTTGCTGCCGACAGGGACCGAAGGCGGCAGTACGCGTCGACCGAGGCGGCGCGCGGGATGTCAGCCTTCGGATAGATCGTGAGCTTAGCAGACGCCGTACAGCACCGTCCGATGGCGGGCTTGTCGAGCAAGGGCTTGCTGATAACCGGCGTTCCCTTGACGTCCGCTCCGGTGTATTCCACACCGTCGATAACGAACTTGTATTCCGTCTGATGGGGCCCCGCAAACACGGTGCCCCATCCGGTAGGTAGCGCCTGCATTACGTCACCGTCGCCTCCTTAACGCTGATCAGCGTGAACGTCACGTTGTCGATCACAATGTCGTCATCCCGGAACTGCTCCTCGGCCGCGGAGATACTGGTCGAATAGAACAACCGGGAGCACATGCCATCCTTGAGATCCGGGTATTGCACGACCACACCCGCGTCGTGCCCCTGCAGATCCGTTTCGAGCTGCTGCGCTGCCGAGAACGGCATAGGACCTAACTTTACCGTCAGTTTCCTCTGATGCGATCTTACGTTCGTGTGCATGATGTCGGCCTCGTCGCGGCCAGCGTCCGAGTCATTAGTATTCTCGCGTGCCCACGCGAGGCCGGTTTTTTGTTTGACGTATTGGGTATAGTCATGTCCGTTGATGATAAGAGCCCCTGTAATAGCCATCCTCATGCACCTCCGAATCCGCGCTGCGTGCGAGTCAGCGCATACGCCAGCGCATCTGCGATCTCATCGCCGCTCGTACGCAGCTTAGCGCGCTCAAGCAGCTCGAGGATCTGCCGTAGAATATACGACTGATCGGCAAGTCGTTCGTCGATGTCGCCGGACGCGTCCATGACCGTGCCAGAGGCAGCGGAACTGACACGCGTTTTATACGGCACCTCCGTACCAGCTGCAATAGACGGAACCTGCAATCCGCCGGAGCCGAGAAGCGAAGCGTTGATTTCCCGGAATATACCGGCAATGTCAGACAGTTTTGCGGCAACCCCTGACAGCGAGGTCACAAGGCCGCCGCTCTCGGTCCCGATCTGAAGTGTAGCCGGGTTGTCCCCGAACTGCTCGACGACATCGTCCGCCATGTTGGACACCGACCGCAGGACCGAAGACTCGTAGTCATCGATGCCTTCCGCGAGACCGAGGTCGAGAAATTTACCGATCGCCGCGAACACAGCGGACGGAGAGCTGATCTGAAACACGTCCTTTGCCGCTTTAATCAGCCCGCTGGCGAGCGTCGTGACTGTGCTGGTGACCCTTGACCACGCGGACTCGACCCCGGCTTGTACACCGGTGGCAATGTTTCTCCCGACAGATGTCCAGTCTTCCTTCTGCATATCGGTCTTCAGGCCGACGAACAGCCCGGAGACTGTGGTTTTGATGCCGCTCCACGCCGACTGCGCTGTGGTTTTGATCGCCGTCCAGTTATCCGACAGCGCCGTTCCGAGGAGCGACGCCTTCCCCGTCACGTCGCGCTGTGTGCTGTTGAAGAGCACGGAAATGGTCGATTTGATCTTTCCCCACCGCTCTTCCGCGCTTTGCCGGATGCTCGACCAGACGTTGGACAAAGTTTCCTTGAGCGCGCTCAGTTTCTCATCGAAAAACTGTGTGATGTTCTTCCACGTGTTCTCAAGGCCCTGAAGAAGGCCGTCAATGATGTATTTTCCCGTTTCAGCCATAACGGTTGACGGAGAATTGATGCCAAAGGCTTTCTTGAAACCGTCAATGAACGGCTTGAAAATGTGATCGTAAATCCACTGTCCGATGTTTGCCAGCGCATTCACGATCCCCATGAAAAGCCCTGCAATAATATTCCCGCCGTAGGCTTCAATGTACTCGCTGAAGTAGGACTTGATGCCCTCCCATCCTTCCTTGAACAGCTCCCAGATCTTTTCACACAGCGTAAAGATAATCTGTGTAGCGGCGCCAATCGCTGCGCCCAGCAGTTCAAAGGCCAGCTCCACCAGCTTTTCAAAGTCGATGGCATTGACGATGCTCACAAGACCGTCCCAGAGCTTAGAAATCAGCTCGTGCCAGTCAACTGTCTCGATGAAATGTACGACAAACTCCAAAACTCCGGTGGCAAACTCGCTGACGATCCGGGCCGCGTTGGTGAGCATTTCAGCAATGTCAATCTTGTTCACGCCCTCGGCCAGACTACGGGCAACCTTGCCCCAGTCAAAGCCCTCCAAGACGCCAAGGATCAGCTCAAAGATGCTGTTCACGCCGTCAATGACCGTCTGGAACAGAGCGCCCCAGTCGATTCCGGACAGGGAATCGGACAGGAATTTGCCGATGTTCTGACCGATGCCGTTCCAGTCAACGCCGGTGAACAGGTGGTCAAAGGCTTCGACAATGCCGTTGATCGCGGTGATAATGGTCTGTGCGGTCTTGTCCCAGTCGATGGTGTCAAAGAAATTCTGGATAAACTCAGCAATAGAATCTCCGACGTTCGCCCAGTCAACTTCACTCACAATGCCGAAAATGAAATCTACAAGGGCGTTCCAGCCGTTGGCAAAGGTCTGTCCCAGCAAATCCCACTCGACGTTATCAAACCAGCCGTTGATTGCCTTGCCGATGCCCTTTCCCAAAGCCTCAAAATCAAAGGTCGTCAGGAAAGTGTTGATAGCGCCAAAGACAGAGTTCAGGCCGTCAGCAAGGGTTTTCCCCATCAGCTCCCAGTGTAGCCCGGCAACAAGTCCGTTGAACACCTCCGCGATTCGGCCTGCCCATTCCTCGGCCTTCGGACGGAAGACGTTACGGATCCAGTCATCCACCGCGGTCAGAACGTCTCCGAACCCGGCGCTTATGCGCGCGCCGAACGTGAAATACTGCCCGTCGGTCCACAGCGCCTTGATCTCTTCGAGCAGACCCTTGATCTTGGTGGGGAGAACGGTATCGATCGGGACCTCTTCGAAGAGGTCGGAGGCGTCGGTTTCCTCACCGTTGTCCTCGTTCCGTTTATTCAGCTCGTCGAACCCGTACACCTGTGCCTTCAGGTTCTTCGCGGACTCTGTCGCATCGTCAAGGCTGTCCCGATAGGACTCCATCTGTTCCTTGGCGACTGTCACGGACTGCTTGCCCTGCAGCGCGGCGAAGATCGTATTGATCTGAACGACCAGCTTGGACAGGGCGTCGAGGAACACGGTGACCGCCGGTTCGACCTTCTCGACCAGCCCGCCGAGCGTCACGGACAAGTTGGCGGACAGCTCTTTGGCGGAGTTCTTGATCCGCGACATTGCACCGTTGAACGCATCGGAATACCGCGCCAGCGCCTGCATACCCTCCTTGACCTGATTGAAGATCGCGGAGATAAACATGCGCTTGACGCGGGTAATCAACAGTCGTTTCAGCGACGTCAGCGTTTTGACCAGTGCGTTGGACTGGAACTTTGCGCCTTTCGCGTGTGTGATGAAGTTTTTCAGTCGGCGTCCGAGCGCCTGTACGGCGGAGGCCGCGGCCTGTGCGCCCTTGGTGACGAGGTGATACGGGATTCGGGCGAGCGTGGACGTGATCCGCAGCGCGTGCGAGCCTGCCGTGGCGATCGCGTTACCAAACCGCACCCACGCCGACGTTTTTTCCTCTGACGGCGCAGGAAGGTCTGCATGACCTGCTGGACCAGCCCGCCCTTCTCAAGGTGGTGCCGTTTGAGCAGATCCGACGATCCGTTGAACCGGACTTGCACCCGGAACACACCGTTGCTCATCGTCCGACCACCTTCCAGTGCGGTGCGTGAGGCGCGCGGCGGTTGTCCGTCACACCGAGGATCGTTGCCGTCTCGGTGTACGCCTTCTGCAGATCCGCCGGACGCGGATCCACGCCGGCGCTGACTGCACCGCGGACGATGATGTCACCGTTCCGCAGCGTGAACGTCACGCTCGGGTCCGCGGACGTGTAGCCGACCGGATCCACGTACGCCTTCCCGCCGAAATCAGCATCGACAGGAATGCGAATCGTGTACCGGTCGGCCGCTCTCAATCCGGACTGGTCTACGGTCGACGCGATTTCATCATACCACGATACACCGGCGATGACCGTGACGACGTACACGTCACGGTCAAGCGCCGGATCGTAGCGGGCGTTGAACACGGTTATGCTGTCGTTACACAGACGCATACGGGTACACCCCCCTGTACAGAAGCGGGACGCCGTGATCGTCAGTCTCCCCGTAGAGGTACTCCTTGATCACGGCTGTCATTCCCCTGTCGGCGTCTTCCGCGCCCATAGACTTGCCGTAGCTCTCGGAGTACCCATCCGTTGAGAAGGACGTGACCACAGGCTGCTCCGCCTGCGCTTGAATACCGACGACGTTCTCCATGGAGATCAGCGCCGTCATACAGAGCTTGACCGCCTCCGGGACGGTCTCCATGCCCTGCACGCGGCTGTCCGTGACGTAGTCGACGCGCTTTCTGGCCTTGAACTCCAGCACAGGGAACGCCAATTCAGGAGCCGTACCGCCGTACCCCTGATACTCGGCATAAGTCAAATACTGCGAGTGCGCCATCGTACGGCCCCCTTTCTGCGTTTATCAGGCCTTCGCCGTGATGACGACGTGGCCTTCCTTGTCGACCGCCATGGAGCTGGTCTTCGCGCGAACGACGGTGAGATATTCACCGGTGGTCTGGCTGGCCAGCGTCGCCTCGCCGGAGGACAGCGTCAGCTCGGTCCACGCATCGTCACCGGTGGTGGCGATCACGTCGCCTTCATGGACCTCGATGACAGCCGCGCCGGTTCTGTAGTAATACTTATAGCCCGTACCAGCGGACGCCGGGGAGACGGTGATATCAGTGCTGCCGGACGTGGAGGCGTTCGCAGCAGACGTGACGGTCAGGCCGCCGACATACTCGATGGAGGTGTTGAACTGGAGGGCATCGGACTTCTTGTTGAGGATGAAGACGTCCTCGAAGGACTCTTCGTAGTAGAAGTATTTGCCCTGCGTCATCGCGGACGGAGCGTCCAGCTGCGAGAACTGGTAGCTGACCGGGGTGATGACGGCGTCCGGATGGACCAGAAGCATGTTGATCTGGTCGGCGCCTTCCAGCGCACGCCAACCGGACGTGAAGTCATACTCGGTTTTCATGAGGGACGCCGGGACGCCGACGACCTCGACCTCCTCGATACGGGAGACGGTGCGGTTGATCGCCGTACCACCGTTGAGGACGTCATAGTTGCGCGTAAGGCCGGCCGCCTGCTTGAGCATGGTCTTGACCTCATGCGTGCAGTAGAGAATGCGGCCGTTGGCAGGAACGCGGGCGTTGTCCATCTTGAGCATCAGGGAATCGAAGACGGAGAGGACGTTGGCGGTGGTCAGCTCGGTGTGATCCGCCGTGTGACCCTGCTCGGTCCAGAGCTTGTACAGCTCGGAAATGCAGTAAGCATCCATCTCCGGGAACTTCTGCTCAGCGTTGAAGGTCTGCGTGATGTTCGTGATCGACGCGGCGCCGTTGGTCTGGTCGATATCCTTCGGGTGGACGAGCGTGGACCACTTGCGCTGATTCTTCAGCGTTTTGGGCTCCCACGCGTTGTCATAGTTACGCGCGGCGTTGGCGATCGTGTCGCGGTCGGCATCCGTCCGACCGGTGGTCGACAGGTTGGGGATGTAGACGGTCTTTCCGTCCTCGCCCATGCGGTACCGACCGTTGTTCGGGGTGGCATACAGCGCGCCGAAATTCAGAACGTACGGAAACGCCTGAGCGAGCGCGGCGCTGTACTGCGCAGCATAGTTAATTGCAGGCATTGTGTTTTTCCTTTCTGTCAGTTATTTTTTTTCGTCCGGATTCGGCCGGACGCCACGAAATACGAACCCGAATGCGTTTTTATCCGGTTCGGGCTTGGTGTTCTTGGGGAGCACGATCGTCGGTGCCTTGCCTCCATCCGGTCCCGATCCGTCACCGCCTTCTCCCGCAGCGGGCGTAGCCTCCACGAGCGCACCGGGATTCTCGGCCTTGTACTTCGTGAGGAAGTCCTCGTAACCGAGAATCACCTCGCCATCGACCTTGAAATCCTTGCCGTTCGCCTGCGAGATGAAGTCTCGCCGGGCGGCGGGAGAGGAGAACTGAAGGCCGTTGGCCTTTTCGCGGACCAGAAACTCATACTGCTGGCGCTGGTTTTTGGCTTCCCACTCTTTCTGATCCGTGGCGTACTTGGTCTGCAGCCCGGTCAGGGTGGTCTGCACCTCCGTGAGCTTTGCCGCGTCAGCCTGCGCCGCCGTGAGCTTGGTCTGCAGGTCGGTGATGTCGGTGTCGCGCTTGGTGATTTGCCCCTGCAGGTCGGTCACGCGCTGGTTCAGGGTGTTATACTTTTCGACGGAAACGTAACCGCCCTCCGACAGGTCCGCAAAACGAACGTGCTTCGTTTTGTCTTCCTGTCCGGCGTTCCGCTTGTCGATCTCTGCCTGCACCTGCGCGTACAGTTCCGGGGAAAGAAGATCCTTGAGTGTCATGCGTCCTCCGTTTTCGACGCGACTGAGTGTCCCGTCGGCGGCAGTTTAATCCACATACCGCGGGTGGAAATATGATCAAAGGCTGAGTGCCTTCAATACCGATGTCATACCTTGACTGCCTTAAAGCCCTCGACCGACAGCCGATCACCGTGAGGCGTCAGACCCGCCTCCTTGGCAAGGGCGTAATACTGCACCGTGCGTGCGTTTATACGGATCTGGCACTCCCGGCGGAGCTTGTCGTCCTCTGCAGTGCGTGCCGCGTTTGCGAGGTCTTTGTCACGCCGGACCAGTGTCTCCGTCCGCCTCATTGCCTGCTGCGCCTGATACGTCGTCATGTGCCTGCCGTTGACCGTACAGCCCTTCCGGTTGTCATCAGCCCATTGCTGCAGCTGTTCCTCGCTGTACCGTCGGACGGAATGTTCTGTCGAAAACGCCATGGCGATGTGCATACAGTTCCATTCGCCGATCGGGCGGCGGAATCCTTCGTATCGGCGCCCGTCGACGTCGGAGAAGTCCTCACCGGCCTGCATACGCTCGAACTCCTGTTTAAGGAACACACGGCCCTGCACGGGCTCGTGATCCGGTGCGCTGTGTGCATGCGCGGAGAGCTCGACCGCGTCAAAACCTAACGCCTCTCCCATGGCGAGAGAGGCGTTTTGGTTTATCTGGTTCACGCCGTCGATGACATTCTGGCGGACCGCGGTGTCCAGCCGCCTGTGGTATCCACTTTCGTAGTAGACCTGCAGGCCGTTGTAACCGATGTCCCGGATGATATCGCGCGTTGCACCCTTGTAGTCCTGCAGCCCAGTGGAGACTGCCGTGATCGCCTGATCGACCGCGTTTTTATATCGACCGGCTACCGCTGTCGTATTGGAAAGGTTCTGCATCGCCGTCGCAGTCTGCGCGGCGACGTTCTGCGCGAACTGAACGATCCGATCCCGCCGATCCTCCGGCAGCGGATTCTGCTGCAGGTACGCGGCGAACCGTCTGTCCGTGTAGCTCTCCGTGAGCGCCTTCTGGTAGATCGCCATGATGTCCCGGATGTTCAGCTCGGTTGCCTTCTGCAGCTGTTGGGTGATATCAGCGACGTCGGCGCCCATGTCCTGCATGACGATCAGCCGGTTCACGCTGGTCTGGTTCAGCTCACCGATCCGCAGTATCTGCGCGGCGATCTTGCGCACGAACAGCCGGTTGACCTTGTTGAGCCGGTCGGTTACGCTCCGAAGCGCCTCTTCCAGCCTGCCCCGGGTCAGCATTTATTCCTCCTCGGGAAGCGTCGGCAGCATGCTGGCCGCGGCCGCCGCGGCGGCCGCCTGCTCGGTTGTGATCGCTTCAATCGCGGCGGCCGCCTGTGCTTCGGTCTCACCGAAATACCATTCGCGGAACTCGGCCTTACCCAGCAGGCCGTTGTTGTACAGCAGCAGACGTTCGTTCATCTGCTGCTCGGTATCGGTGATGATCGAATCATCCCACTCAAAGGAGACGTCATAATCGCCTTCCGGCGCGAGCTTGTACATGGTGGCGTATTTGTCCATCGTCCGAATAACGTCCTTCAGGCACGCTTCAAGCGCCTTCTGGTTATCGGCAACAGTAGCATAGGATCGCTGTTTGACGATCCGCAGCTCCGTCGCTGTCCGGGCCTCGGAGTTTGCGTCAGAGATCATGCCGCGGGCGAACCCGACCTGATCCTCGATCCGCATGAACAGCTGATTCAGGCCGTTCAGGAGCGAGGCGTCCCGGATCGCCGGCGCGAACACGTTGTAGGTGTCATCGTTACCCAGATCCACGGACCGGAACAGCCGTTCATTGAGGTGCGGCATTTCCGCCTCTCCGTTGACCTTCTTCGGGCGGAGAACGGTAGGATCCACGTCAATCGCCATCTCAGACGCCTCGTACTCCCACAGGAGGCGGGAATACTGCAGGTCGGCCTGTTCGATCGTGCCGACGGCCTTGGCGAACGCGGACGCGCCCATCGGGCACTCCACGTCAATATTATTCGCGGCAGCGACCTTGTACCAGCCGAACATCTGGCCGTCCGTGTTCTGAACCGTCGCTTCCGGCTCCAGTTCTGCCCACTGCGGCACCTCGGACAGGCTGATCTCCACGCCGATCATGTCACGGATGGCCGACTTGAACGCCCGCTGCGTGATCTTGACGCCGTCGCCTTCGACGGTGTGCCGCTCGAGACGTGTGTAAAAAGTCTTGCCCTCGGTGAAGGTGTCGCGGAAAATGACGTCGCTGAGGTTGCCGTCGTCGTCGAAAGCGATCGGGTACAGCGCCCAGTCCATGGTCCAGTCAAAAAAGATGTGCTTGCCCTTGGGATACGGCTTGATGACCATTCCGCCGGCTGCGCAGCCGATCTCCAGCTTCTGCCGGAGCGCCGCGATACACTTGGCGAACTCGGTTTTTAGGTATTCCGCCCGCGGGTTGGTGATATCCTCGCCGTTCGCGTCCTGCGTGTCACCGTTCTTGTTTTTGCCGGTGATGGACCACTTCATTTCGAGGGTCACCTGCCGAGACAGCTCGGCACAGATGAAAGAAGGCAGATTCAGCGACCGGACCGTGTCCGGCTTCAGCCAATCTGCCTTATTCAGGTACATGTTGTACCACGTGTCAAGCGCCGTCTGCATCTCGGTCGACAGCGGCGTCTCGATCCGCTCGACCGTCTCTATGTCTTTGTACGGGAGGATACGCCTCACCACCTGTCGAATGAAATTCAGGAGTCGTGTAAACATGTTTCACCACCCTTTACGGCGGGATGTAAAAAGGGGCGCCATTTCTGACGCCCCCGGGAGGAGGGAAAAGCGTTATTGTGCATCGTCGTTCGTTACCCAGCGCTTGAAGCGTTTCGCTGCCGGGAGCTTGCTGGACAGGATCAAGGCGTACAGACCGCTTTCATTGATGATGACCACCTGTTGCACTCCGGAGGGGGTGTCTATTTTGGACACCCCCTCTGTCCTCACCATCTACGTGGTCCCGCACGGCCTTTGCTGTCTCTTTGTACCCGAGCGCCGAGGCGACGTCTTTGCCGACCGCCCACGGCACGTCGTCGATCAACAGTGTGCGCACGCTCCCGAATTCGGGGTTGCTGAACACCTGCAGTTCGTTCGTCACCGTCATGCGACCCGCCCCGCTTTCTCTTCCGCAGCCGCAACCGTGACCGCTTCGGCGAGGTCAGCCAGCAGGCCGAACACGTCCGCGTACATTTCGGACGGGAGGCTTCCGTGTTCTGCGCTGTCCTGCGCGACGAGAGCAACATTTCTGATAATCTGCGCGGCGTCCGTGACGCCTGTGTCAGTAATGCGAATTTCCATAAACTTCTCCTGTTTCGATAAAAATAATATTGACACACCACAGGAGAAGTGGTATAATGGATTTACCAAAGCTCCTGTGGTTTTGGGGAAAAGCACACTCCCGTTCACCGGCAAAGTAGGCGGGGGTGTGTTTATTTTTTGTCAAGTAGAGATCGAATAGCTTTTCGTATCGCCTCACCGCGTGTGATCTGGTGCTTTTCGCAATGCGCCCGAAGACGCGATTCCGTATCGCGGTCAAGCCTGATACTGTAGCGGACATCTTTCGGCTTCTCCACTTTTGGTCTGCCCATTCGGGGTGACACCCTTTTCACCTCACTTTCTGTCACACGTTTATTATAATTGCCGCGTGACAGAAAGTCAAGAGCTTTTTGAAAAATTTCTAAAATTATTTTAGAAAGTCAAATATTGTTGGCTGGACGGGTTTCCAGTCAAAGATTTCGTTCTCAGTAGATCAGCGGGAACCCGTTTGCATCCTTGAAAGTCTTCGTGAACGCCAACCGGAACAGGTCAATGGTGCAGCCGATCAGCAGACCGCCAAAGGTGATCGTATAGAGCAGTCCCTTCTTGATCTTGCCGACGTAGAACTGATACAGCCCCAGACACAGCCCGAACACAGTCGCAAACCCGATGATTTCATCGTGTCCCGCGACGTGCCTATCACCAGACACGCAATGAACAGGGCGAGCGGAACGAGAATCAGAAGAATTGCTTTCTTCCGGCTCTTCGGACTGCACACGGTATTCAGCCCTTGCAGTCCCTGCTTGATGCCGACGCCTAATTCGGCGCCGTACGCCTGAATGTCGTTTTTCGGTTTCTTTGCCATTACGTTTTGCCTCCGTAAAAGTGTGGTGCACTCATTATAGCAAAAACGCGAGGGCAAGTCAATACCGATTTACCAAATACTGGAAAATTATTTCATGCCGGCTGGAGATCACTGGCCCTTCCGCTTCCATACGCGTTCAAGAGCGTACCGGACGGCGTCGATTGAATGGTTGTTGACGTCCGGATACCCGCTGATGATCTCATCGCTCGGCGTTCGCTCGTATTCGTATTCGGAAAATTCCTTCGCCGTGGCCGGGCACCGGATCGGGTTAATGACGATGGACTTCAGAGACTGCAGCCATTTCACGCCGTACCGGACGCTGTCCGGGCCCTTGATCGCCTCGCGGCACAGGGAACCGTAGTCGCGGTAGTCACTGACTGACTTCGGCTCGGCGCTGTCCGCCGTGATCAGGTCCTCTCCGGTGACGCCCTTGAGCATGACCAGATTGTTCCACGTCTCGGCATTTGATTGCTTGTTGGCGCGGTACTCGTCGTAGATGTACAGCGTTTTCCGCGTGCTGTCGTAGTGCATTTTCGCCCAATGGAACGGATCCGGGTACCAGCCCCAGTCGATTCCCATGAAGATATTATCGAAATGGCTGATTTCCTCAGCGGAAATCTCCCGGATATCAAGGTTCTCGAATACTTCGCCGCCGGTACCGACCGGCTCACCGAGGTATTCGTGCTGATATGCGCGCGGGTTGGTCGCCTTCAGGTCTTCGGCATCGTCGAGGAACTGCTGGCCCAGCCATGCGGGCGGAACGTCCGTGTAGCACGATTTGTGCCGCAGCGCTCTTGGCTGCGGACGCATCACATACTGGTTGGCCCAGTTGGATCGGCTGATCGGCGGGTTGAACGTCTTGAAGACGATGCACTTGTCGCCGCCGCGGAGCACGGACTGCTGAACAGACCGGATCTCCTCCTCGCCGGCGAACTCATCCAATTCTTCACAATGTGTTGCGTCTGTGCCGCTTCCGCACAGACTCACCGTGTCTCCACGGTGTTCAGACTATATCATAAGCGCACAGCCTGTTACCAGCTGTGCGCTTCCCGCTTTTTCGACCTCGCTTGAGGCCTACTCTACTCGTTCTGAGCCGCGGCTTTCTCACGGCCTAACTTTCGATAGTCGTTGCACGTCATCACTCAACGTCGCTGTAGGTGGTCCGGTGAGCACACTTGTAAATCGTTGACTCACTGACGCCGTACTTTCTCGCAAGTGCCCGCATACCGTTTTTCTGGTCGTGTGACTTATACACCCGTCTGATCTCCCGGACCTCGTCTTCAGACAAGACGTGATTTCCCTGCATGCAACCAACGACAGGCTCTTTCAAGCCATTGTCATAGGCGTGCCGCATCTGTTCCTCTCGGGTTGCCCACTCCAGATTATCGACGGAGTTGTTCATCTTGTTTCCGTCGATATGATTTACGGTACTTTTGCTCTCAGGATTCGGGATGAACGCCTCAGCGACCAGTCGGTTTGCACGTTTTGTAAAGCCCCTGCCGTGTTTACACAGCGAATACCACACGTAACCGTCATGGGAGATCCGGGGTTTCAGAATCGCTTCACGACCGTATTTGTGGCTCTTGACCCGACCTTCATCGCTGATCTCGTAGTCCTCGAAGCCTGCTATTGATTTCCAGTGTTCCATACTACAGCCCCCTTTACTGATTTCGTCAGTATATTATACCACTACTGACTAACTTTGTAAAGGGTTGCCGAGTGATTTTCGCTCAGGATTGTCCTGCCATCAGGAGTTCCCCTGAATTTAACGGGTTTAATGTGGTCAGAAGTTTTAACCACAGGTATTTCAGGTAACCGTGAGCCACCTTGATCGATTTGAGCTTTTTGGCTTTATCCAGCCCGCGGAACAGGATCACCTGCCCGGTCGGCTTGTAGGTGCACTTATACGGGGAAGTGATGCACCGCCACTGGTTTTCGACGCCGAACGCGCTTATCGCCCACAGGATCTGCTCATAGACGGACGTGCCGAGCGTGTTTCCGACCTTGCGGAAAATGATCCCGTTCGCGTTCTTGTCCTCCATGATCCCCATGACGAGTTCGACGCCGACGAAAGACGACTTCGTCGATCCACGGCCGCCGTACAGGTCATAGAACGTGTGCAGGCCGTCATGAAGATCCCAGTGGACTGGATAGAACGAGGGCGCGATCAGCTCGGACAGACGAACCTCATTGTCACTCGGAATGATTGTTCACCACCTTTGCTTTTTCAGAGGCATCTTTTGGCGGATCGCCTGTTTCCGCGTCCGCCGGTGCCTCTGCCGACGGCCGGGGAATGTCGCAGACGATCCTGACGATCGGCGCGCCCGATTCCTCGCTCTTGTCCTCCTTCCAGCCCTTGAAATTGAACTGGAGGGAAAAGCGGGCGCCGTTTGCGCCGTCTTTATCGAACAGCCGCTCCTCCGTGTACATCTCAACGCGCATTTTAGCCTTGTCGATGACGTCGCGGAAAGCGGACCTCGCGCGGTAGTTTAGAAGCGTCTGACGGGAGCTGAAACCGATCGCGTACGCGAGTCCGGTGACCGTCGGCGGATGAGCGCCGACGATGATCGGCCGGTCATACTTATCAAGCATGACCTTGCCGTTTTCGTCCGTCAGAATCTTTCCTTCGCACGAATCGAAATACTCGTCGATCTTCTCCTGCATGTCGGCCGGATTCTTGTACTTCTGCATGTTGCTGGTCTTGCGGTATCTGCCCATCAGACTGCCTCCTTTCCAGAGCATGAAAAAAGCGCGGCCTTTTCAGGTCACGCTTTTTCACCCATCCCCCGCGGGACGGATAATCACTTTTTCGAGCCGCTGCTCGCCTTCGTCGCCTTCTTCTGCGCGGTCCGCTTCTCGGCGCCCTTGATCACGTCCTCGTTGGCGGCGTCCATCGCGCGGCAGTAGGCCTCGAAATCCGCTTTAGTCTTCGGGTTGTAGGAGCTCGGCTTCTTCGTGTCTTCCCTCATGTCGTTGCCTCCGTTCAGCACTTTATATTATTTTACCACGATCACGGCGCTTCTGTCAATAACATTCTGATAGGTCGATGACGCGGGACCGCCGGAAATCGCGTTATAGCCCATTGCCAGCGCGTAGATGGAGACGTTTCCGCCCCGTCCGCGGGCAAACGAACCCACCGCGGCGGCAAACTTGGGATGGCTTCGTTCAAACGATGCCGCCTGCCGTCTCAGGTCGTAAAAGTCAATCACGCGCGCCGTCTGCGGATTGTAAATAGCCGTGATGGTCGTACCACTGCCGTATCCGGTGTTTCCGCCGCCGTTCATGTCAAAATACGTGCCCGCGCCGGTGACCTGTCCGCCGTACTTGCCGCCGATGTAATTGAGCTCGGAATACTTGAATGTGTCGGCGATCTGCTGAGCTGAATACGGCCCGTTGCTGTTCACACTGCGCGCCATGATCTGACTGCGCGGAATATTGTTCTGCCTTCGGAACTGATCAAACTGCGCCTGATCCATGACCGTCGGCGCGCCGTTCAGCCCGACCTGATAGACGAACTTCTGCGTCTGATCCGGCACGTCGTTCAGGAAGTTCGGCATGTCCACGTTCCGCGAGGCGATCACCGCCTGCGCCAGCTCGTCATCGGTCATCGCCGCGATCTGCGCGAGCGTCGCCGTTGCCTGTGTAGCCGTCTGCAGCTCGCCGTTCGGCGTCAGGTCCACCGGTTGTGCGGGCGGCTGCAGGGGGTTCAACGGCCGGAGTCTGCCTGTCGGGGTCGGCGTCGCCGTCAACCCGCTGTTACTGCCTCTTCCTCCCATGCCGACCTCCGATCACTTCTTTTTCGCGGGCGTAGAAGGCTTCTTGCCGTTCTTGGCGTTCCACTCGTCGACGACCTTCTGCTGCTCCGACGTGTTCTTGCTGACGTTCGCCACCGCGCTTGCGGTAAAGCGATCGACGTCCTTGCGGTTCAGTTTTGTGCTTGCCATATCTGCCTCCTTATCAGTCGACCTCAACGGTCAGAACGATCTGCTTTTGACTGCCGATATGCGCCGTGCCCTTCTGCCGGACGTTCACGCTGTTGTCGACGCGAACGCCTGTGATCTTGTAGTTCTGCCGGCCGCCGCTCGGTGCGAGAACGATCTCACCGACCGATCCGCCCGGGCCGTTGCCCGGCATCATTGCCTGTGTGCTTGCTTTGGCTTTGTATTCGATCCGCACGGCCCGATTCACGAACGTCGCCTGCGTCTGCGCCGGTGCGTTCCTGAAGCCGTTGTACGACGTCGAGACGAGCCGTTCCTCGCCGTATGTCTTGCCGACCAGAGCCTGCTGCAGCTGTGCCGTCGACATACGTGTGAAATCAGCGTTCCGCATACCCGACTTCTGCAGAATGTCGTTGACGAACTCGCCGTGGTCGTACCGCGTCAGGTTGGTGTTATACCCGAGATTGTGCATCGCACCCATCATGTGCCGGAACGTGTACATCTGATTCGCGTTCATGCCCGTTGTGAGAGGCTGGCCGCGTGCCGCGTTCTGCATCATCTTCCAGTTCATGTTCTGGGACATCGAATACATCGTTCCCGGCTCCGTGTCGGACCGGAGATACTGTATAGTCGCGTTGATCTGGTCCGCGGTCAGGTTCTGAGACAGGTAATAATTCCGGCCGTTATAGAGGTCATGGAACGGCGAATTATCCGTGTCGGAGAACGCTGCGGCGTTGGCTTGCTGTGCCTGCTGTACCGTCGGCTGGACCTGCGGCGGCTGCGTCTGCATCTGAAACAGGGACGGGTTTATAGCACCGCCGCCTCCGCCGCTCGAGCCCGTCAGCCCGCTGTTACTGCCTCTTCCTCCCATGATTGTGCACTCTCCTGCCTGTTTTTACTGCGCCACCGCTCTTCTGCGAACGATCGCACATGAATGATATTTCCGCCGCACTCTTCCGGAATTATCCCGTAGAACAGCACGCACGACGGCCTGAGACGGTCCATCATGCGCTTGTACCCGCGGACGAACAGACGTGACGCCCGCTCATCTCCCTGCGTGCCGACGCTGGACACCGCGACCATTGAATCTGTCGGATCCCCATCAAAACACCAGTCGAACGATTCTTCGTCCGACCAGCCTATGGTCGGAATCACGCGGATCCCGTGTTCCTGCCAGTACGCGCCAAGCCAATGCCGCCGGTACGAATTGTAAATCTGGACCGCCTTCGGCCAGTCTGTGTACATCGAAAAGTCCGGCGTACAAACCGCCTGAAACTTGGACAGCATGTTCAGATACGCGTCCGGGTTGTCCCATAGGCGGACAAACTGGTAGTCATCAACGAAAAAATGAATGCCGTGCCTCTCCGGCTCCTCGCACGTACGTGCATAGTTGAAGCTGATCCAGTTGTCCGCCCGGTACTCCGCCCGGGATACGGGCGGGATCCCGTATCTTCCGACACCGTCAACATGCAGCCGGTTCAGGTTTTCGCAATCGCGTGTGAATCTGTAATTCATCGTTTGCCTCCGTAAAGAACCGCTGCAGGTGTTTTATCCTGCAGCGGTTCTGTGACGATCCGAGTATCACACGGGGACGGAGGCAAACGGCCCCGTGTGCCTGCCCCACTTCGCCACGGTATCATTATAGCACATAATTCCGGGACAGACGGGACACTTTACGCCCGGGCAAAACTTTTTTCATATTCCTCCGCTGCCCGGGCCGATTCGGCGCGCTGGCGATCCGTCCGGGCGTCCTGCCGGTCGATATACCGATAGCAGATTTTTTTCGCCCGGTCCGGCGTCGTGCCCTCCCCGATATAAGCCGCAACCGCTGTCCAGCGCAGGCCGTCCACGAACCGCAGGCGGAAGATCTGACGCGTCAGGCTGTCCGGAATGTCGTTGACCCACCGTTCCAGCCGATTCCGCTCATGCGTGCACTGGATCTGCTTTGCAACGATCACGGCCTGCAGGTCCATGATCTCAGCGACCAGCCGTTCGATGCTGCTGTTGTCCTTCCGCGGCGCGTGCGGGAGCCCGGAGAGGTCCGGGCCGGACGGCGCCTCCACCTGATGCCTCAGCTCCTCGATCCGGCGCTGATCAGCCTTGATCTCCCGGCCGAGCCAGTAGAGTTGAGAGAGCTCTTGAATGGTCATTTCTGATCCTCCTGTCAATTCGATTCCCGCGCGCTCGCAATGCGCGCTTTCAGACTTTCGAGAAGCGCCTCCTGCGCCCTGTCCTTGCATGCGAGACTCCGTATCACGTCCTCGTCTCGCCCGCCTTTGACGATCAGGTTATGAACGATCACCGGATACGCCTGCCCCTGCCTGTGCAGGCGCTTGTTGGTCTGCAGGTACTGTTCCAGATTCCACGTCAAGCCGAACCATATGACGTGATGCCCGCCGTCCTGCAGATTCAGGCCGTACCCACACGATGCCGGATGCACCAGCAGCAGGTCGATCCGGCCGGCGTTCCAGTCGTCGCCATCCCGGGCGTCGGTGTACACCCGTACCCGTAACCCGGTCCGGGAGAGGGCCTGCAGGATCCTGTCACGATCATGAATGAACGCGTAGCATATGATCGCATGTTGCCCGCTCAGGCCCTCCACGGCCTCCAGAAGCGCCTCAAGCTTGCAGTCGTGCACATGGACCACCTCGCGCTCCTCGTCGTACACAGCGCCGTTGCAGAGCTGCAGGAGCTTGCCGGAGAGGGCCGCCGCGTTGGCCGCCGTGATCGTCTCCTCATCCACGTGCAGCACTGCGTCGCGCTCCATGCGGTCATACGACCGTTGCGCGGCGTCATCCAACACGACGGGAATGTCCTCGGTGATGAGATCCGGAAGCGTGAGATAGTCGGACGCCTTCATACTGACACACAGGTCCGCGATCCGGCGGTGGATCTCCTCCTCGGCGCCCTCCCGCGGCGCGTACGAAAAAATCGTAGTCCGGTTGCGCTTGTCGGGGATAAAGTACATGTCGCGGTATACGCTGATCGTCCGCCCCAGCCGTTGCCCGCCGTCCAACAGGAAGATCTGCGACCACAGGTCCATGAGACCGTGCGGGTTCGGCGTGCCGGTCAGCTCGATCAGGCGGCGGATCTTCGGACGCACCGTCCGCAGAGCCCGGAACCGCTTTGCCTGATGATTTTTGAAGCTGGAGGACTCGTCCAGCACGACGACGTCGAACGGCCATTCCGTCCGGCACTCCTCCACGAGCCACTGAACATTGTCCCGGGAGAGGATGTAAATGTCCGCCGGCGTCTGCAGAGCTTTCCGCCGCTGCGCCGCCGAGCCGAGTACCCCCACGACGTGTAACTCGGCGAGATGATCCCACTTTCGGGCCTCCGCCTGCCACGTACCCTCCGCGACCTTCTTCGGCGCGATGATCAACGTCTTGCCAATGCTCCAGCGGTCGTACTTCAGCGTCCGCAGGGCGGTCAAGGTGATCACCGTCTTGCCGAGGCCCATGTCGAGGAACAGGGCGACGTACGGATCCCGAATAATCCGATCGATGGCATACTGCTGATAGTCATGCGGTACGAACTTCATCGGGCCTCACCTCCTCTCACTGCCTCCCGGCATTCTTCGACGATCATGTCGATCTGCGCCGCCGTGCACACCGTGCTGTAGACCACGAACCCCAGACGGCGGAGCCGATCCTGCACGAGCCGTTGCCGCGGGCGTTCCTTTTCTCCCGGGCGTTTGAACTCCACAAACCGCACCTGACCGCCCGGGAGCAGGAGGATCCGATCCGGCACCCCGGTGCACCCCGGGACCGTCAGCTTCCAGCACAGGCCGCCGAGGGAACGGATCGGATCCACCAGCCGGCGTTCAATTTCTTTTTCGAGCATCACGTGAACTCCACGGGCGTACGTATGACCGCGTCCATCCACACCGGGCGCGGGCTCCATCCCCCCCCCCCCACCCATTCTATCCGCTCCACTTCTCGCTCCACTTCTCGTTCCCTTCTTCGTCCTGTCCGGGGCTCCTGTCGAATGTCTCACCATGTCTGTCTCCTCTCTGCCTTTTCTCCGCCTTTTCTCCGCCTTTTCTCCGCCCCTGCTACAATGTTACACTCGCGCGCGTATTGAGCGCGAATATGCGTGTTAGGCGTGCAGCGTAGGCGGGCACGCCCTACCTTTTCCGCCTATACGCCTATTTTATAGTCTATTAAGAAAAAAATGTAACATTGTAACAAAGTACAAAAAAGCCTTATTTTTCAAGGTTTTTCGCGTTACATTTTCCCGTTACATATTTGTAACACTGTAACGGGAAAATGTTACAATGTTACAATTCAAAATGAGATTGTAACGGGAAATGTAACGCAAATGTAACGCGGTTTTCGGGGCTCCGAAAACAAGGTTTTCAAGCCTTCTCAGGCTGGATATCGAACCCTCGCTGCGTGCCGTACGGGCCGCATCGGAATGGCTTGTTGAGCGGTTTCAGCCCCGGCATTCGGGCGAGAACGGCGTTTATCTCACGCGCATCAAGATTTTTTATGTCGCGCGGCGCGAGGTTAAACAGCTCACACCACACCTCGATCGGTGCGATTCGCGTCCGTTTTACCGTTTTTTCTGCCGGGATTCCGCGCGCCCAGTAGTCCCGGCGGCGTTCTATCGGCCATTTCGACCAGTCCTCCGGGACCTCCTGCGTCACGAAATCCGTGATCATTCCCTCCTTCGGATTGGTCTCCCGGTGGGCCTCCTGCCGCTCCTGCGCTCGCGTCTCGATGTCCCCTGCGAGGTACAGCGGCTCGCCGATCTGCCAGCGGATCTTTGCTTCCGCCCACAGCTGATCGACGACCTCGTCAGTCAGATCCTTCCACACGGAGAGTGTACTCGGATTGACACCGACGTCCACCGGCCAGAACCGCCGGTTCCCGGTCGTGTCCTGCAGGAAGTTGAGCTGATTGCAGGTGCCGAAGAACACACAGCACCGCGGGAGCTCCTTCACATTGCGGCCGTACGCCGCGCGGTATCGGTCGGCGCGCAGGGAGAGGAACTGCTTGATGCAGGCGACGTCAGAGCGCCGGAAGGCGTCCAGCTCGGCGACCTCCACCAGCCACACGCCCTGCAGAAGCTCGGACGCTTCCTTACCCTCGAACGTGCGGATGGAATCGTTGAACCACCCGCGGGACATCCGGTCGAGGATCGTGGACTTACCGATGCCCTGCCGGCCGCAGAGGATGAGCATGTTGTCGAACTTGCAGCCGGGGTCCATTGCCCGTGCGACCGCCGCCGTGAAAGCCTTGCGGCAGACCGCGCGGTTATAATCGTCGTCCTCGGCGCCGAGGTAGTCGATGAACAGCGTATCCAGCCGCGGGACACCGTCCCATGACAGGCCGTTCAGATAGTCCTGCACGTCGTTGAAGGCGTGCGTGGCCGCGTGGATGTCGAGCGCGGCGTCGATGTTCGGGCGCTTCGTAATATTGAAGCGGCGCTCGAGGTACCAGTAGATGCCGTTCACGTCCGTGTCGCTCCACAAGCGACGCTTGCCCTCCTGATCCCACGGGAGGACACCAAGGACCTCACCGCGGCCGGCGAACGCGTTGAGGGCGAACCGGCCTTTGAGCATCGCGTCGTTTTCGAGGATGATCCGGATGTTGTCGATCGTCGGCAGGACCGCGCCCGTCCGCGGGTTGATCTGCAGCCCGGAGGTTACGAGCCACGCGTCCGGATCCGCGTCCGTCTGCGGTGTAGCCGGGCCACCATCGCCACCGTCGCCGTCTCCCGGGGATCCGCCGTCGGGATCCCCGGCCGGGGCCGCTGCGGAAGAGCCCGACGGGTTTTGACCGCCGACGCCCGCGAACTCCAGCTGCCCGGCGTCGTACCGTTCCTTGGCGAGCAGTGTGGCAACCTTCTTATCCTCCAGCGCGTACGTGCAGAAGGCCTTGTAGGACGGGAGACGGTTCACCGGCGTGCCGTCCGGGGCTTCGTCGTCCAGCTGACCGAACTTGTGGAGCCGCACGAGGTCAGCCGCGTTGACCAGCTTGCCGCCGCATGGGTCTGTCGCGTGATGTGAGTAAAGAAACTTGCCGTCATCGTACACGACAGCGCCGCCGGTCGTTGAGCCTTGCGTGAACGTGAACCGCCGCGGGTCGTTGTCGCACGGTGTATAGATCCCGGGCAACAGATCGGTCATGGCGGCGTACACGTCGTAGGTCCGGCAGAAGGCGCCGATGATGCCCGGCTTCGTCAGCGGGTCTCCGGCCTTTACGGCGAGGCGCTGAAAATTGACGGCGCCCGGGACTTGTGGCCGTTCGGAATAGTCGCGCCAATCCGCGTAGCTTGCGAGCACTGCGTCCACATCCAGAAGCGGCGCGTCTTTGTAGTCGATCCGGTAGTCACTATCAGAACAGCAGGATGGCCAGTACATGAGCCGCGCCGCCTCGAACGTGGATGGGTCGCACATCTCGATGCCGATTTGCGCCGCGAGGCGCCGGCTGACGGCGTCGTACTCGTCGACCGTCATACTCCGGTTGGCGGGGACGATCAGTCGTTTTCTGGGGGCCGCGGGGCGATCCTTCCGGGTCGGGTAGATCAGATATCCGCAACCGAGCGTTTCCGCCTGTGTACGGACGGTGTCTCCTCCGTACGGGGGGATCGTGTCGACGTCCAGTGTGATGACGTCGCGGTACTCGACGCTGTCCGCCTTACGCCGCGGGCCCGTGAGCCTCCCGCCGACGAATCCGCCGACGTCCTTCCGGTCGTCCTGTTCTGACTTACTCAGCGCGAGGTAGTCCGTGATCGTCTCCACACCGCGCTGAGGGATCTCAAGACGGGAATAGAGGACGGATACGGTGGTCGGCTGCGGCGCCCACTTCGTTGATTTTCGGCTCGATCCGACTGTGATGCAGATCGGCCGGTCGTATTGCAGGGAGATCATAGCGTGCCTCCGTATCGTCAGAACTGTTTCCCATGCTTGTGTGGCCTCGTCGCGTTGTACGCCATCTTCCGATGGAGAATATCTTCGAGGTCGATGCCGTAGTGACCGCAGATGTCTGCGATCCAGATCACGGCATCGGCGAGCTCTACGGCCCAGCCTTCTGGCTTGTCGGACTGGATCGTACAGCTTCGCTCCGGCACGTTCGACTTTTTGTCCGGGAGATAGGCTCCGCACTCCGTATGGGCGTTCGGGTCCTTATTCTGCTCCCGTATACACAAGCGCTTGAGGGTTCGGCAAGGGTAGTACAGCGCCGGGCGCCCGGCTCGGACCTCCTCGAGCGCTTCGGACAGCTCTGCGTGGACCAGCGCGATCAGCGTACCGAACTCCGGCGGTGTCTCCCAGAAACCGTGATTTACAGCATTTTCGTTCGCGCTCGACACGAGGTCGGCGATTGTCAGCTGTTTATCATCCATAGATTGTTCCTTCCTTAGTCAATTTATCCATCTTATGATCGGGTCGCCCATCCAGCCTTTCTCCCATACAAACCAAGCGTAGCAAACAGCGTTGGCTTTTGCGTATCGCTCGAAATCACCGTTCATGGCGCAGGTCAACCGGCTCGAACTCACATAGACTGTCTTCGGCGGGTATTTGTCGAAAAGCGCACGACGGGCTTTGCCCTCCAAAAACTGGATCTTCAAAAACATTGCGACCTTGTGCTTGTCTTCTACGATCTCGAGCGCATGCTCTACAAATTCGCCGCCTTTGGAGTAGGGAGGATTCGTGATAATGTCGGCGTCGCGTACGGGGGGGGTCTTACAGCTCAAAAAGTCCTGCACATAACCGAAACCACGGTCTACCAAATCTGAAGAATAAACCGTATAACCCGCTTTCGAGAACTCTTTCGAGAGGTGCCCTTCGCCGCACGCACATTCCCATATGTTCTGGGAAAAGCGTTCTACCTGCATTAGAAGAATGGCGGCGTATGGAGGCGACGCGTAGTAGTCGTCTTTCTCCCGTTCGTAGTCTGTGAAATTTCTCGCACCTATGGTAACGAACGACGAGCGAGAATTACCGGCGCTGCTTTTATACACGGCCCTCTCCCTCCTTACTCGCCGACAGAACTGAGAATTCCTCCGCGCCCGGACGGGCGTACCTTGCGGCGCATTCCGGGCAGAAATGCAGCCATACGCCGTCGTTTTGCCTGAAGCGCCAGCCCTTCCATTTCAGCGCGTGGATCAGATCATCGAATTCACTGAATGTTCCGCCGTCAAAATCTTTTCCGCATCCGTCACATGACGCGGCTAAGTCACAGATCCACTCCTGATAATCAGTATCTTGATTATAGGCCACGAGGTCTTTTTCGACGTATTCGATCACTGGGTCTCACCTCCGCCGTGTAGCGCAACCTCGCCGCCGCACGCAGCATACCCGGCGAGGTCGACGAAGCTGTCCGCGGTCCCGGTGCCGGTCTTGATCCGCGCGATCTTGAAGAGCGCCATCATCATGGCAACATCAGCGGCAGTGACCAGCATCCCGAGGTAGGTGGACCATAAAGCGCCGATCAAGCCGAAATTGTTCTCAGGCGAACCGTAGTCCTGCTCGCGCTGACCACAGACGCACTCCTTGGCCTTGTCAAGGATCTCCGCCCGGGAGAGCGCGCGTTGGGTGTCGACAGGATCAATCGGCTTCTCAGTCGGAGCGGCTTTCGACGTGCAACAGATTCCGTCCTGCACGGCGTTTATCCAGAAAATCTGACCTGCCAACTTCGGATTGGTGGCGAGCTCGGTTTGAACGGCGGTGATAGCACCCGCGATCATTTCATCCGACATGGCGATAGGGCGACCACAAATGGAGTCAAACGGGCACCCTTCGCAGTAATTGCCCCTGCTCTTAGCTCTGTCTTTGTGAACGAGCTGTATTGCTCGTAGAAAAGTCTCAGCGGTCATTTTATATCCTCCTCTGGTGCTGGCGTTATGTAACGGCTCTCGCCGCGTGCCGACGTCCCGAACAGCGTGATCTCCTGCGTCTTCCACAGGTTTCTGCACTTGGTGCACAGCCGTGTTCTGATCAGCTCGTTGAGAGGGGCGTGGTAGCGCACTTCGATCACTCGGGATTCCACCGAATCGCAGGCTGGGCAGATCCGCGGGTTCGTCGGAACGCGGGCGTCCTCGAAAAGCACATACTTACCCACGGACCGATGCCTCGTTGATGTCCTCGAACAGCTGCGGCAGCGCCGCCTTCAGGTCGTGTAGCAGGGGAATCGTGAGCTCCCGCATCTGCGGATGCGCCGCGAGGGAGCAGCGCAGCTTGAAAAAGTGACGCCACTCCCGAATGTTCGCTGTCATCATAACTTCCGTCTTGAGACTGTTCGGCAGGACCGCCCGGGCTTCCTGCGGCGTACAGCCGAGGTCGAGCAGACTAAAATAAGCGCTTTCTGCGTTCCCGCACTGCGTCTTCCAGATGTCGTATGCCTTCGTATCTGGCTTCAGGTAGCAAGGCTCGATGACGGTGATCTCCCTGCCGAACCTGTCCTGTGAGTAGTTGCAGTACCGAGTTGACTCCTGACAGAACGACGCGATCCGGTGCCGAACCAGCTCATGAGACACACCACGATCACAGATGAACTTGACCGTGAAGGAGCAGTGTTCGAGCACCGCTTCGTGCCCGCGCGCGATGATGTTCCGACAGAACGTCTCGGCGCTTTCAGACGTGATCTTGTCCTCAGACTTATAGCACACGCGGCCGCAGGCTTCGATCCGGCGCGGGATCTCAAGCAGGTCGGATGACTGCATGTAGAGCGTGTAACTTGGTTTGATGATCTTCACTGCCCGTCACCGCCCTTCGACGCACCCTTCCTCTGCCGGAGTACATGCGCGATGCGCTCGAGGAGACTGCGGCGGCGCTTCGGGCGTCCGGCGGCGCGCAAGGCCGCCCTGCGCGCGGACGCACCGATGGCATACGCCTTCATGTGTTCGGACCGGTGACTTCTCTTGCGGTGATTATTCCTGCTGCTCATATTCTGTTGCCTCCTTTGTTATATCTTCCAGTGCGTAGTCAAGATCAAAAAAGAGGTCGCCATCCTTGCATGCAAGGCATATCCAGTTAAACGCTCTCTGTGCAGACTCCCATGACGCAAACCCGAAAGTGCTTGCGTTACCTGTCGCACAGTAAAAATTTATCTGGCTCGGAACTCTCGGTGGCGTTTCAGCGTCGGTGCGAGACGCGCTATCCAAAGGATCGTTAGCAGGACCGGGGCTTATACAGATCTTTACTATGCTGCTCATGTTGATGATTTCGTTTTTGTACTTTATGAACATTATTTCCGCTCCTCCTTCTCTGGGAACGGTTCGTTCCAGCACCGGTAGCAGTCACCGTCTGCGCCGCACGCGTGGTTTTCGGCTCTGTACACCGACTCTCTGCACGTCTTGGGCGTTCCATCTTCTTCCTTCGATGCCTCTGGGTTTCGCTCAAAGAAGTCGTCGGCGTAGGTTTTGCGGTGGGTGCACTCATATGCTTTTGCTATTGTTTTAGCTATTTCTTCGTCCAAATTTTTCCCTGCGACGCGGGTAAACCCTGTAGGCGTACATTTGACGCCGTCAAACGGGCAATCGTAGCACGTTTTATGCTTTCCGCACTCGGTTGCAACAATTATGAGATATTCTCTCGCATCCATCTTATCGACTCCTTTCTATTTAGCCGGTGTAGCCGACTCCGTACGGATCCGGAATCGACCAGTCCCAATAGTGCGTCTCGGGCAGATCCACGAACGTATCGCGGAAATAATTGTGATAGCCGTCGCCGTGGAACCAGAGGTATTCCCGGGGGAGAACGCGCCCGACGTCCTGCACGCCGCGCTTCTCGGCGTACCAGCGGCACATGACGTCGCGGGCGATGATCAGCAGATCCTCCCGGACCGGGTTGCCCGGTTTATATCCCGCGAACTGACCGGGCTGCGTGACGACCGACACGATATCGTCCGGAAACATCGGATCCGGCGAATCGACGCGGTTTAGAATGCACCAGACCACGGCGGCCTGCTCAAGCCGCGATTCGCCGTTGAACTCGATGTACAGTGCCTTGGCGATATATGTTGCATAAACCTCATCGATGTCCGTCCACGCAAAGGTGGGAATGACGCTCTCTGCGTCCGTCTCGGGCGCGGTAACGGCCTCCGTGACGGGTTCAGTCACCGCCTCGGTAACGGCCTCCGTGGCAGGTTCAGTGACAGCCTCGGTGACGGGCTCGGTCACTGTCTCAGTGATGGCTTCTGTCTCGGTCACGGCCTCCGTGACGGGCTCCGTCTCCTCGAGCGATTCGTCGTACTCTTCGGTGTACGGCGTGGTACACTCAATGTCCTCGCCCTCGGCGGGAGCCGTGCAGGCGACGATGAGCAGCACGGCCAGCGTGCTTAGACAGACGACAAGCAGAGCTGTCAAAACTCTCAGTCTCATTTCTCTCAATCCTTTCGGTAAAATTCGCCGACCCATCCGTCGGCCTTGAGCGGGAGGTCCGGCGCCCATGGCACCGGCATAGACATGATGTCCGCCACCTTCTGCAGCATCTCTTTCTCGGTGCCGAATGGCGCGATGTCGATCACGACTTCATCGTGCACGTGAAACACGATCGGCAGCCCCGCAGCCTCGAGCCGGTCGATCGCTGCGGCGAGACAGTCGCGGGCGATCGCCTGCACGACGTTCTCGGTCAACTTGCCGCCGTACGTCTCGATCCGCGTCCATTTTTTCGTCGTCTGGTCAACGCCGGCGTAGGATATAGACGTTCCGCCGAAACGGTTCTCGCCGATGCCGGGCTCGTTGTAGTAGAGCTTTCGACCGGATGGGAGCTGAATAGAGAGATAACGGTAGAAGTCGTTGTCGTGCCGCTTATACCACCCGACCTCGAATGTGAGCCCCCGGACCGTCTGAACACCACCGTTGTTGATGACGTCCTCCACGGCGCGCTGGATATCATACCAGAGCTGAACCGTATGTGGGTTGGCCTTCCGCCAGTCGTTTACCAGCCCTTGCACCTCGTCGTCGGATGCTGCATCAAGCAGATGTCCGGTATCCATCCGGCGCATGGCGCCGACGCCGCCCTGATACCCGCAGGCCAGCACCGCGACCTTGCCGCGCTGACGCAGGTGACCGTTCTCGCCGCCCTTCACGACCGGGACGCCGAACATTTGAGACGCCGTCTCGCAGTAGATGTCCTTCCCGGCGCGGAATGCGTCGAGCACCCACTGCTCGCCCGACAACCAAGCGATGACGCGGGCCTCGATCGCGGAGAAGTCCGCGTCGATCAGCACGTTCCCGGGTGTAGCGGTGAACGCGGTTCGGATCAGCTGCGACAGCACGTCCGGCACCGGGCCGTAGAACACGCGCAGGTGATCCTTTTTCTGCTCTCGAACGAACTGCCGGGCGAGATCCAGCGGCTCGATGTACGTTCGCGGCAGGTTCTGCACCTGCACCAGACGTCCGGCCCACCGGCCTGTACGATTCGCGCCGTAGAACTGCAGGAGCCCGCGGACGCGTCCGTCGGCGCAGACACAGTGTTCGATAGCGTCGTACTTTTTCGTAGACGTTTTGCCGAGCTCCTGCCGGATCTCCAGCATCCGCTGGACCTCGTCGCTGTGTCCGCCTTGTGCGAGGAGACCGGAGACGGTTTCCTTCCGCAGGTCAGTGATCTGCGTCTCTTCATCCGTCTCAGCGTTCAGCCACGTCGTGAGCTGAAACACGGAATTCGGGTTCTCGAGACCAGACAGACCTATTGCCTCTGTAGTTAGGTCCGTCTTGACGGTCTCTCCGAGCGTCCGGGCGGCACGGACGAAATCGGAATCGACCGCCACGCCGCGGGCGTTGATGAAGAGATCCGTCTCCCATTGTTTCTGGACGAACTCCGGGACCGGGTACGGAGCGAGCCTTGTCTCGATTTCCCGTTCCGTGACGACGTCCTGCCCGTTGTACTCCTTGAACGCCTGCCACTTATCGGGCGCGTCCGCCGGCATGTTGCGTGTGCGGAAGTTGTTTGCTTTCGTAGGCTTGCAGGGAGTGCAGAAAAACCGGATCAGCGCCTTGCCTGTGGCCAGCTTCTGCTTGTCCTCCGGCAGCCCCAGTGCGCGTCCTGTGGCGTCAAGACCGGCTGTAAACCCGGCGTAGAGTCCGTGCATCATGACGTCGCGCCACTGGTCGGGCGGCAGGCTGTAGCTCAGATCGCGCAGGATCCGACGGAAAAAAGTCGTCAGGCACGTCCACTCAAACGCGGCGTTGTATGCAAACTTTTCGTACATGGGATCGCGGAGGACCCACGAGAGCTCTGACGGGATCGGATCCCCGGAGGCCAAGTCGATGACGGTCACAGGACCGTCATCGACCGCGTACGCGATGAGCAGGACGTCAAAAGCCGAACTCTCGGTGTACTTGTAAACTCCGGACTTTAAGAGGTCCACATCGGAGAATGTCTCGATATCTATGTGCAGCGCGTACGTCATGGTTGCCTCCGTTTATAACATGTCTGAGATCCGCAACAGCTCCTCACGGATGACTGTGATCCGGCGTCTTATGCTTTCCCTGCTATCCCATTTGGGGAGATCATAACCACCCTCTGGGCGCCTACCGTTTTTCTTTCTAACGGCTTCATAGCGATCGAGCGACCGACTCACGCTCTCCACCAGCGCCGCAACGGTATCGATGCGTTGCTGTTGGATCATGCCCACGGGAGCCCGGTGACCGGGTTGATCGCAGGAACAGCATCCGCCGGTGTAGCCTGAGCGAGCTGTGCGAACTCGTTCGCGGACGGCTTGACGACGCCACCGAGCGATTCGCCGTCACGAATCTTCATCACACCGTCAATGGAACAGCCGATGCCCTTCTTGCCTGCATTCGCATACCCGAAGAAATGAATCGTACAGCGCGCGTACATGCCGCTGTAGCTGTCCTGCGGTGCCAGTTCGACGTTGGGGTTGCTGATATCACACACCCAAGGGCGGCCGTCCTGCGCGCGCCGAGACGCGGTCATGACCCACATTCCCTTGCACTCATCCCCGAACGGGGTGCCGTCCTGCCGGACGCCGTCACCGTCGTGAATCGGGTTCGGGACGATCGGCGGCTTGACGCCGCCCCACGTCTTCGGAATTGCCGCGGCTACGGCTGCAGCAATGGCGTTCTGGAGATCATTCACAGTCGCCGTATCGTTCTTCGGGATCAGTAGCGTAACGGAGTATTTCGGCTCCGCATTAAGCTGGCCGGCGTACGGCGCGGCGAGGTGTACGTAGGACAGCCGGACCTCTCCGGTCAAACATTTATTAGGCTGATTCATATACATGGTAGTTTCTCCTTTTCGTTTTTCGTTTGTCGTTTTTGGCCCTGATACCGGGCCTTCTCTGCGGAATAGATTTCCCACGCCTTCTTGACGCGGGCGAGCTTCTTCGGGAGTTTTTCGCCGAATCGCTCCAGCGTCTCGATATCGCTGATGTACTTTCGGAAAGCCCCGTCGAAAAACTCAATCGCCCGTTGGTTCTCCTCGAACCTCTCAAACTGGAACAGCCACCGGAAAAGCTTTTTGAACGCGTCGACGTGCCCTTCAAGGACGAACATCGGCCAGTTCAGCGAGAACCGACAAGCGTCGAAGCATCGGATCACGACCGTTTCGTCACTCATCCGCTTTCACTCCTGCAAACTCGCCGGCGCCCGGTGCGGGCGTGTAATTCTTGCGCTTGTCGCTCTCGGTGACCAGCGTCGGACTGCCGGGGAGATAGGTGATCAGCTCACCGAGCAATTCCTCAAACCGTTTTTTGCCGAGCGCCTTCTCGACCTGCGCCGGCGACTTCGGCTTCGTTGTGAAGAAGTCGGCCTCCGTCAGCCCTGCGGCCTTCAGGTGATCCAGCGCGACGCCATTATCGATGAAGGCGCGTTCCTGTCGCCCTTCGACGACCTTCCAGCCGGGGATGACGCCGCCTTCGAGGATCCGCTGGCGGGCGTAGTTCTGAAGGTCTGCATACCATGCCGCAAGGCCTTCGCCGCGCGTCAGAAGGTCGGCGACCTCCGCGTCCGTCAGAACACGGACCGGGGAAGCGTCCTCCATAGCACGACCGACCGGGACGGCCTCGACGTACTCGAACAGCTCTCCGAAGTGCTCCGCGCGGGCGCGGCATTCCGCCTTCCCGCGACAGAACTGGCACCACTCACCGGGCGCGAAATCGCCGGTCCCGACAAATGCGGCCTGTGCAATCGGCTTGATCGCCTCGCCCCACGCAAGCAGTTCGTCGACCGTGATCCATTCCTCCGTCACGTCCTCCGTGATCCGCGGCTGGACGATGGCCGTGCAGATTTTCGTGATCGTGTCACCGAAAATCGGCGCCCAGCGCTTCAGCGCACCGAGGGCGTACAGCCGCATCTGGCCGTTGTTGATGGAGCTGACCGGGACGCCTTTGCCGTGTTTGTAGTCCGTGATCCGCAAGGTGTCGTCGCCGATCATGACGCAGTCGCATGTGCCGAAGCCCTCCGGGATATAATCGGATAGATCGACGCGGACCTCGAAATCGACCTGCGGCGTGTCCGAATACTCGTGCGCTTTTTCGCTGAGGTAGCTCACGTAGATCTCGGCGGTCTGCAGCATCTCGTCGGACCATACCGGATCCGCCTGCAGTTTCTTCAGCGCCGACGTGAAAGCTCGCTTCGACATCGGCGTGAAGTGCTTGCGGCCGTGCAGTTCGCACACCGCGTGGGCCAGCGTGCCCTCCTCAGCATAGGACGACGTCCCCGGCGGGAACTGCTCCTCAAACCGCGGAGCGGCGGTGCAGTGTGACCACCGCTCGTATGCGGACGCCGTTACAACGGCGTGTTCTTCAGGTCTCGGCATCGCGTGCCTCCTCAGATGTGCGCGCCGAGCTTACGGAGCCCTTCGGCAACGGCGGTGTACTGCTCGGGTTTCAACTGCGTCACTGCCTGCACGCCATTCGCTTTGAGCAGGTCCATGAGCGGGCCGATCTTGTTCTCAGCAAGCAGCTCCGAGCCCGCCGCGGATATGTCTTTGAAGGTATACACCTTCTCCTTCGGCTCGGCCGGTTCGGTCGGAGTCGTCGGCGTGGACGACGCAGTCGTAGGAGCAGAAGGGGTAGGCGAATCCGTAGGGACAGAAGGGGTAGAAGGGGCAGGTGTTGGCTCCGGTGTCGGAACAAGCTCCGACGTCGGAATAGGGTTTGCCGGTGCGGCGGTCTCCACGCTCTTCTTCGCGGCAGGGCGTTCGGGCGTCACGGGGATCTCATCCGGCTCCGGCATCGTGGGGATCTCATCCGACGTCGTCGGATAGTTCACTACGGCGATCGCCCGTTCCCGCAGCAGGGCGTCCGTGAGGCCCTTCAGCAGGTCGACAAGGGCCGGGCTCGCATCAATAACGTGTTTGATCGTGATCTCTGTCATTTTCGTTTGCCTCCGTTCGATTTTCGTTTTTTAGTATTCAGCAGCCACCGCTCAAAAGCCTCCCGGTTTTTCGGATCATCGTAAAACCGGTTCACAGCCTCGAGACATGACGCGCTGAGCGTACGCGCGTCCGTCTCGGTCATCGTCGAGAGATCAATCATGGCGGCTCTTGACGACGTCTCGTCCCGGGGCCGTCTCCAGCTCGACCAGCGCGTCCTCAATGCGCCGACGACTCTTCTCGGTACCTTTTCGCCCGTTCAGAATTTCGGAGACGTAGGATTCGTTGTATCCGCACCGAATTGCAAGGATCTTCTGAGTGATCCCTACAATGTGCATCCGGCGGACGATATCCCCGGACCATTCTCTGACATCATCCAATAAGCATCAGCTCCTTTCAGTTTGTCGAATTTGTTTGACTTTTGGCGGAAGCTGTGCTATAATAAAAGCTGTCACCTGCTTTTCTCACAGCGCATGCCGTTCCACCGGCATGTTTGACAGGCCCGCAAAAGTCTAATTTCTTTGGCTGCTACGCACATTATAGCACCGAATTTTGCGCCTGTCAATAGTCTTTGACTAAAAAGTCAAAAATTTTTGACAAAAAGAAAGGAAGTGCTGTCATGACGTTTTTTGAGCGATACTCAGATCTCTGCCTGTCGCACGGTTACAAGCCGGTATCAGAACAGGCGGCGCAGGCAATCGGATCCAGCCGAGGGACGATCTCCACGTGGAAGATCGGAAACAATCTCCCGCGACCCGAGGTGATCGTGACGATCGCCAACGCCTACCACGTTTCCACGGACTACCTGCTCGGCCGAACAGACGACCCGGTCGATTATTCCGATCCGGAAGAGCTGGTCCGGATCGCAAAAGAGGCGACCGGCAACGACGCCCTCAGAGCTGCGGCTACACGGCGGCTCGTAGACCTCGACGCAAAAGAAAAAGCGGCCCGTCAGGCCGCCACCGTGCTGCTGTCTCTGTACGATCGCCTCGACGCAGCCGACAAGGGGAAGCTTGAAGGCTTTGCGCAGGGATTACTGCTGCAGGGGAAATACAACAATGGGTAAGGTGGAGATCGTACCAACCGCAAGCCGGGAGAACACCGCCGGCACGATCGCTGTCGTCTATGCGCGGTACTCCTCGCACACGCAGGGCGAACAGTCCATCGACGGCCAGCTTGCGGCGGCGCGGACGTACGCGGCGGCCAAGGGTTACACAATCGTGCACGAGTACATCGACCGGGCGATGACGGGCCGGAACGACGACCGCGAGGCCTTCCAGCAGATGCTGTCAGACTGCGGGAAGCACAGTTTTCAGATCATCATTGTCTGGAAGGTCGACCGATTCGGTCGTAACCGCGAAGAGATCACATTTAATAAGCACCGGTGCCGCAAGCACGGCGTCCGGGTCGAATATGTCGCCGAGACGATGCCCGACGGCCCGGAAGGCGTAATTCTCGAATCCGTCCTCGAAGGGATGGCGGAATACTACTCGCTCCAGCTCTCCCAGAACATCCGGCGCGGGACGCGGGAAAATGCGAAGCGCTGCCGGTTCACCGGCGGGAGGGTACCGCTTGGCTACACGCTGACGTCTGACCATGAATTCCGGATCGATCCGGAGACGGCACCGATTGTCCGACGGATCTTCGAGGCGTATGCGGCCGGCACGTCCATGGCGGAAATCGCGCGGGGACTGACTGCGGACGGACTGCGGACGAAGTTAGGTACGCCGTTCACGACCAATAGCATCCGGAGCGTCCTCACAAACGAAAAGTACATCGGTGTGTACGATTTCAAGGATGGGGAGATCCGCGTCGAAGACGGTGTCCCGGCAATCGTGGATCGGCAGACGTTTGAAAAAGTACGGAATGCCCTACGACGCGCCACAACGCCCGCTGCGGCCCGATGGCGCAGGGCAGATTATTTGCTTACAGGGAAGTTGTTCTGCGGAGCCTGCGGCGCGCTGATGGCAGGTGAGAGCGGTACAAGCAAGACCGGTGCCAAGCATGGTTACTATCTCTGCTCGCACCACAAACACCGGAAGGGCTGCAAGGCCAAGGCTGTCCGACAGGACTGGCTCGAAGAGTACGTGCTTGACACCGTTCGGGATTTGGTCATGGACGACGAGACGATCCAGTCTATCACGGACCTCGTATGGAACTACTATTCTGCGAACATGCGGACGGAGGATCGGAAAACCACGCTCGAAGCGCAGATCCGGGACCTCGACGCCGCCGAGCGAAACATCCTCCGAGCCGTCGAGGCCGGACTTCCGGTCACGGAACAGACAAAAAGCCGCCTGTCGGAGCTGGACGCACAGCGAACAGCTCTGCAGACGGCGCTCGCGGAAGTGAAGTACGACGACCGGCTACACCTCACACGGGATCACATCGAATTCTTCCTGCTGCAGTTCCGGGACGGAGACTGGACCGACCGGGAATGGCAGCGCCGGGTGATCGACACCTTCGTCAACTCGATCTACGTCACGGACGATGACCTACTGATCAACCTGAACTACGGAGGCGCCCAGACGCAAATCAAGCTCGAAGACGCCCAAAAAGCGCGGGTCGGAGGGTTCGAGCCGCGTGCATTATGCTCCACCAAAAAAGCGGGATGCAGAAGCATCCCGCTTTTTTGGTGCAAGCAATGGAGGGGCTCGAAGGGCGCGGAGTGAATGACAGCCCGGGGGGCTGTCAGAGCGCGTCCCGGCCCGCCCGGAGGCGGGGAGCCCCCTCGTCTCCACCAAAAAGCGGGATGCAGAAGCATCCCGCTTTTTTGGTGCAAACAAAGGAGGGGCTCGAAGGGCGCGGAGTGAATGACAGCCCGGGGGGCTGTCAGAGCGCGCCCCGGCCCGCCCGGAGGCGGGGAGCCCCCTCGTCTTTTTTCTTCGCCCGTCTGAATGCGGTGAAATTTGTGCATTTTCCACCGATTCCGGTGAAAAATCCGCGTTTGCTCTTGCTTTTCCGGGCGATATATGGTATCGTTATTATACGAAGACCCGTATATCCCCCTCCCCGCGGACCGGAACGGCGTCGCGGGGATCGTATCGACGGAGAGAGAGAGGAGGCGGCGGGAATGCCCTTGTATCTGACGGATCCGGACCCGTGGCGGCTGACCCTTCCGGTGAACTGCAGCCTGTGTCAGCTTCAGCCGCACGAGGGCTTTTTCGAGCATTATCACGACGCGATGGAGATCATCGCCGTCGTGCAGGGATCCATGGACTGCACCGCGGACAGCCGGAGCTGTTCGCTCGGCGTCGGGGACGTGATCGTGTTCAACCCCTACACGGTGCATTCCGGCTTCATGACCGCCAAGGACACGGAATACCTGTGCCTCACGTTCTTGCTTTCGGAGGTTTTGAATTTCCCCGATTCCGTTCTGAGCCGCTGCGTCGATTCTCTGGAAACGGGGCAGAACGTATTTGACGAGCGGTATCCGGCGGGGGGAGAGGACAGCGCCGCGCTGTTCGGACACATGGAGCGCCTGTACCGGGATCTGAGGAGCGGCACGCCGGAGAGCGAGGTATCGGTGCTGACGGAGCTGTACGGGATCTTCGGCATTCTGTTCGGGCGGCATTACCGCGTGAACACGGAAAGCAGCGTCCGCAAAAAGAGTCTGAAATTTCTGCGGCAGCTGTCCGCGTATATGGCGGCGCATTACTGGCAGCCGATCACCACGGAGACCGCGGCGCAGGCGCTGTTCATGAGCACCTCCCACTTCTCGCACGTGATCCGGCAGAATTTCAATCTCAGCTTTTCCGAGTATCTGCGGAAGTACCGGCTCAACTGCGCGATGCGGTACGGTACCGATACGCCGAAGAGCGTCCGGCAGATATCCGAAGCGGTGGGATTCACGGATTACGCCTATTTCTCACGCGCTTTCAAGGAATATACCGGCGTCGCGCCGGGCGTCTACTTTTCAAAAAGGAAGAGACGAAGCGGGAAGTGAGATAAAAAAGCAGTACGGGACAACTTTCACACCATTATTCGCAATCCCGTGTATGTTTTTCGGCGCGGAAAAGGTGTATAATTATAAAAGAGCGGTATGCCCGCGAAAATGATCGGAGGGATCGAAATGAAAAGGATCGGCGCATTCATTCTTACGTGCCTGATGCTCATCCCCCTTGCGGCCTGCGGCGAGGCGGGCAAGACGCCGGAGACGACGGATACCGGCACGAAAGCGACGGAAACGACCGCCGCGCCGGAAACAGCCGCGCCGGACGTCCTCTTCCCCGGCGTGGACTGGAACGGCAGGACCTTCAGCGTGCTCGCCAAGGAGAACACCATCTATAACTTCGGCAACAAGGAGATCTACGCGGAGGATTACACCGGGGAGCCGCTGAACGACGCTGTGTACGAGCGGAACATGAAGATCGAGGAGACATACGGCGTAACGATCGCGTATACCGAGCGTCCCCAACCGGACGACACGCTGCGCCAGACGGTCCGCTCGATGGATTCCGCCTTCGACCTTTCCTTCAACTGGCAGTCCACCATCGGGAAGCTGGCGGGCGAGGGACTGATGTACAACTTGCTCGATCTGGCGTACGTCGATTATTCGCAGCCGTACTGGAACGAGGACGCCAACGACGCGCTGTCGCTCGGGGGGCTGTTGTTCTTCACCACGAGCGATTACGAGATCCACGACAAGCTCCGTTCCTATATCGTCATCTGTAACGGGGATATGGCGGTCAACTTCGGGCTGGGCGATCTGCAGGACGTCGCGGATGCAGGGAAATGGACCATCGACTTCATGCTCTCCTGCTGCGAGGCGGTGGCGCAGGACGTGAACAACGACGGGAAGATGAAGGCCGACGACGTCTTCGGGCTGATCGGCGGCGATCTCAAGGACGTGGGGATGTTCACGCTCTCCATGGGGAACAAGATCGTCGACAAGGACGACGAAGGGAAGCTCTATATCTCCATGTACACGGACCGCATGCTCGATTCGATCGACAAGATCCTCGATCTCTTCGACAAGAGCACGTCCGCGTGGCCGGGGGATCTGGAGCGTTACAGCGGCTCGGAGAACCTGTGGGACTACGCCGCCAACATCTTCTACGGCGGCAGCGCGCTCTTCACCTCCCAGAACATGGTCGTTCTGGAGTCGTGCTCCGAGCTGTGCGATTTCGATTACAAGGTCCTCCCGATGCCGAAGTACGACGAGGCGCAGGAGAAATATATGACGCAGCCGGACAACATCGCGCTGCTCTTCGGCGTGCCGCTGACCGTCGAGGATCCGGATTTCTGCGGGTTCATGCTCGAGGTCCTCTCCGAGGCGTCGACGGAAACGACGCTGAGGACGTATTACGAGATGGGCTGCAAGCACAGACACGTGAACGACGAGCGCTCGGCGCGGATGCTCGACACGATCATGGACGGGCTGACGTATGACATCGGCTTCGTCTACAATCTCGGCGAGCTGCGGAACATCATCTGCGATACGATCCCCTCGAGGAGGGACAACGTGCTGCCGGTACAGTACGCGAAGTACGAGGATTGGGCGCTCGAGGACATCGAGAACCTGATGAAGCAATACAACATGGAATAACAGAGACAACGTCAAAGGAGCATGGCTATGGCGAAAGTATCCGTACGTTTCGGCCCCGGTCAGGGAAAGATCAAGCCGATGCACGCCGTGAACAACGGGCCGATCGATTTGAAAACAGAGCAGATCCGCAGCAACTTCGAGGCGTTCCGCGCGGCGAGGATCCCGTTCGTGCGCAATCACGACGCGTCTTTCTTCATCTGGTACGGCGGGGAGCACACCGTCGACGTCCACGCGATCTTCCCGGACTTCACGAAGAATCCGTACGACGCGGACAGCTATGATTTCACGCTGACGGACGAGTACCTCAAGAGCATCGTCGACGCCGGATCCTCGGTATTTTACCGCCTCGGCTCGAAGATCGAGCACTGGACGAAAAAGTACGGCACGATCGTCCCCTCTGATTTCCATAAGTGGGCGGTCGTCTGCGAGCACATCATCCGCCACTACAACGAGGGATGGGCGAACGGGTTCCGCCACAATATCGTCTACTGGGAGATCTGGAACGAGCCGGACGGCATAAAGGAGGACGGCACGTCGCCGAACTGGTCCGGCACGCCTCGGGAGTTTTACGAACTGTACGCCGCCGCGGCGACGCATCTCAAGGGGCGGTTCCCGCATCTGAAGATCGGCGGACCGGCGGTCTGCGGCTACGCCGAGGACGGGAAGTGGACGAAGGATTTTCTCGCGTATCTGACCGCCGGAGGGCGGCGCGTCCCGCTCGATTTCTTCTCCTGGCACGCGTACACGGAGTATCCGTGCGTCATCCGCGAGATGGGCGAGTTCACGCGGGCACTGCTCGACGCCGCCGGGTACACGGAGACGGAATCGATCCTGGACGAGTACAATTATCTGGAGAACTTCACGGACCGCTTCGTTTCTTCCGTTCTGGAGATCATCGGCATGCACGGCGCGGCGCTCACCGCCGCCGCCATGGCGGTCGGTCAGGCCGGTCCGATCGACATGCTGATGTACTACGACGCGCGGCCGTGCATCTTCAACGGGATGTTCGACATCTACACGCTCGCTCCGCTGAAGGGGTATTATCCGTTCGTGATGTTCTCCCGGCTGTACGAACTGGGGAACGCGGCGGGATGCGTCTCGGACGACGAGGACATCTACGCCGCCGCCGCCGGGGGTGACGGGGGATACGCCCTCATGCTGACCCATTACCGGCAGGACAAGGCGAAAGTCGAGAAGACCGTGCGGCTGCGGCTGGACGGCGCGCCGGACGGCGAGTGGCAGGCCGAGGTGCTCGATGCGGACCGCACGATGGAGGGGCGGACCGTGACGGTGAAGGACGGCGAGGCGGAGATCGTCATGCCCGCCGACTGCGTCGTTCTGCTGCGGCGCTGAGCAAAAAACGATCCGAGGCAGCTCCCATCGCGTCCCCCGGAGGGGGAGGGCGGGGGAGCTGCTTTTCGGCAGATGCGTCTGCCGTATTTTCTGAATTGCGGGAGGAAGAGGATCATGCGGTTTCCCGACAGATTTTTCGCGGCGGGGACGGAGTGCTCGACTTTTGAGAAGCCGGTCCCGGCGCCGTGCTTTCGAAAATCGTTTACGTGCGCGGAGCCGGGGGAGGCTTCGCTCGTCATATGCGGCCTCGGCGTGTACGAGCTGTTCGTCAACGGCGCGCGGATCACGCGGGGACGGCTCTCCTCGTATATCTCGAATCCGGATCAGCTTCTGTATTACGACCGCTACGACGTGACGGATCATATCCGGCGCGGGAAGAACACGGTCGCCGTCATGCTCGGCGGCGGGATGCTCGACTGTCCGGGCGGGCTCGTGTGGGATTTTGACCGGGCGCCCTACCGGAGCGCGCCGAAATTCGCTCTGCGCTTTACGATGGGGGAGACGTCCTTTGACGCCGGGGAGTTTGTAGCGGCGCCGACGCCGACGATCTTCAACGATCTGCGCGCCGGGGAATGGTACGACGCGCGCCTGTACTCCGGCGACGTGACGGCGCCGGAGTACGACGACGGCGGCTGGCGCCCCGTGATCCCGGCGCAGACGCCGAAGGGGACGAAGAAGTGCAACGAAACGGTGCCGATGCGCGTGACCGACGTGCTGACGGCGCGCCGCGTCCGTCCCGGCAGGATCTCGATCCTCCCCGCGCTCGAAGAAAAGATCCCCCGCCTTGCGGTGCCGGAGGACGAGGCGGCGACGGAAGGGATCCTGTACGATTTCGGCGTGAACATCACCGGCGTGTGCCGGCTGCGCATCCGCGGCGCGCGCCCCGGGCAGAAGATCATACTGCAGTACGGCGAGATATTGGGCGACGATCCGTCCGGGGACGCCGACGCGACGGTGCGGGAGGAGGACAGCGGGCTCGATCTCCGCGGGTTCCATTTCCTGCCCCACCGCTATAACAACCGGGACGTGTATATCTGCCGGGGAGACGCGGAGGAGACGTGGGAGCCGTATTTCACGCACCACGGCTTCCGGTACTGTCTCGTCCTCGGTCTGGACGGCGGACAGGCGCAGCCCGACACGGTGACGGCGGTCGTGTTCCATACCGATCTCGCGCGGCGGGCGGAGTTTTCATGCTCCGATCCCGTCGTGAACGCACTCTGGGACGCCGGGATCCGCACGGATCTCGGAAACTTCTGCCATTTTCCGACGGACTGCCCGCATCGGGAGAAGAACGGCTGGACGGGCGACGCGGCGGTGTCGGCGGAGCAGATGCTCACGGTGCTGTATTGCGAGGAAAATCTGAGAGAATGGCTGTGCAGCCTCCGCTGTGCCATGAAGGAGAACGGCGAGCTGCCCGGCATCGCTCCGACCGCCGGATGGGGATACGGCCTCGGACCGGCGTGGGACGGGGCGATCATCGAGGTGCCGTATCGGATATGGCGCCTCCGCGGGGACACGGCGATCATCCGGGAGAACGCCGACGCCGTCGTGCGGTATCTGCGCTTCCTATGGGGGATGCGCACGGAGCGCGGGCTGATCGAATACGGACTGGGGGACTGGTGTCCGGCGGGCGGCGAGGTGGATAAGCCCAAGGCGTCCGTCGCGTTCACGTCTTCGGTGACCGCCATGCAGCTGTGCCGCAAGGCGGCGGCGATGCTTGCCGCGGTCGGCATGGCGGAGGAGAGCGCGGAGATCGCGGCGGCGGCGGACGCGTTCCGGGCGGCGATCCGGCGGGAGTTGACGGATCCGGGTACGGGCGTCACGCGCGACCGCTGCCAGACCGCTCAGGCAATGGCGCTCTGTTACGGCGTCTTCGACGCCTCCGAGGAGAAGAACGCGTTCCGCGTGCTGCTCGATCTGATCGGGGAAAACGGCGGCTCGTTCGACTGCGGGATACTGGGGATGCGGGTCCTCTTCCGCGTGCTCTCCCGCTTCGGGCAGACGGACCTCGCGCTGCGCATGATCACGAAGCCGGATTTCCCGTCCTACGGGTACTGGCTCGCGCACGGCGCGACCACGTTCTGGGAGCTTTTCTCGCCGATCGGGTGCGAGCAGAGCTCGTGCAATCATCATTTCTTCGGCGATATCCTCGCGTGGTTCGTGCGGGATCTCGCCGGGATCCGCCTGGAATATGACGGCGGGGCGGCCGTTCTGCGGATCGGACCGCGCTTCCCGGCGTCTCTCTCGTATGCGGAGGCGGCGGTGAAACTGACCGCCGACGCGGACGCCCCGTCGGTCAGGTGCCGCTGGCGCCGGGAGGGCGACGCCGCGGTGCTGCGCGTCGGTATCCCGCACGGCGTGAGGGCGTTTCTTGCCGTCGACGGCGCGTGGGAAGGCGGGGAGGATTTCTCCTCCGGCGTGCCGGAGGGGGAGTGGGAGATCCGCCTCCTCCCGCGCCCCCGCCGTCTCTGACGGGGAAGGATACGCGCCGCTCAACGGCGTCCGAAGCCGGGATTCCGGCTCCGGACGCCGTTTTTTTCCGTATGCCGCGTGTTTGTGAACAAATTGCAAACAATTATAAGATAAATTTTAAAATCCGCGTATAACGTGAAGCTTTTCGTCTTTTTTGTTGTCTTATATTATAGAAGGGTATCGTATTGCCCTTCCGGAATCATTCCAAGAAGGAGATCCCCGTTATGAAAAAGATCCCGTCCCGCGCCCGTCGCGGCGTATGCCGCACGCTTCTTATGCTGTTGTCTCTTTTGTTCCTCCTCACCGGCTGCGGGAAGGAGCTGTACTACCTCGACCCCGTCCCGACCGCCGCGGCGGACACCGCGGTGGCGGAGTCGGTGAGCGCCGGCTGGCAGCCGATCCCCGACTACGACCCGGACGCCGTTCGCGGCCAGCTGATCGAATCCGCGACCCCGTATGTCCCGTATTTCGTGGAAACGAAGTACTGTATCGTTTTCGTGGATATCCGGGATAACGTGCGTGTAAAGTACATAAACAAGGCGAACGGCACGGTGCATCTCCTGTGCGGGGACCCGCTGTGCAATCACGTATCCTGCCCCGCGGCGCTGATCTTTGATGAGAACAACAACATAAACAACACAGAGGCTGCGCGCAAATCGCTCACCTACGTGCCGGAGACTGGGCGTCTCTATTGGGCGCGGAAGATGGGCAAGCGCAATACGTCCAACGGGTACACCGAGCTTCTCTCCATAGATATCGACCATATGGATTTCACGATCCAATGTCATTACAGATCCAAACCCGGCGACGGTTTTACGATCCTGCGGTACGACGGCGGGAAGCTGTACTTCAACTTGCGCGTCCGAGAGGAGGGTGAGGAGTATCCGACCGCGCTCGAGCTGCACGCGCTGTCGCTCGCGGACGACTCGGTCGAGACGGTCGGCGTTCTGCCGTTCGGGATAAAGTGGATCGTGCGGGACGGCGTTGTGTATTACCAGGATGGGTTCGGTTATCTGTACTCCTATACCATTGCCGACGGGACGGCGAAGACGCTGTGGGAAGGAGATCCGGAATCGCATTACATCTATTATAACGGACATATCCTTTGTTATTCGGAAATGCTCAGCACGATACGGGAGAAGAACGTGTATCTGATCGAGCTGGATCTTGACGGGAACGTGGTCCGGGAATATGATCTGAAGGACGCGGACGAGCGACACCGTTATTCGTGGGTGGTCGGTCCCGCCGGGGAGTTCTACAGTCTCGGCTACGATCCGCACCTTCTCAACTACTACGGGACGGGGGAGGTGGAGATCACCTTCGGTCGGAAGATCCTCCGCTGGGTGGACGGCGAGCCGGAGCTGTATTTCGAGCTGGATGATCCGAACGTTACGATCGAGGGGATCGTGCCGATAGGGAACGCGCTGTTCATAAATGCACAGAATTTCAATGCGCGGGGCGTTAGTCTAAGCAAACCGTATCCATTCTGTATCGTCGACGGGAAAATATTCAAGATCCCGGAATAACACGACGGGACGGTCTACGAGTTTATGCTCACCTACAGCATCGATACGGAATACGTCGCCGACAACGGGAAGATATTCCGTTGGGTGAACGGCGAGCGGGAGCTGTACGCGGATCTCGGAGAATCCAAGTGCATCAACTACAT
>JAEEYP010000059.1 GCA_016288155.1 Clostridiales bacterium
GACGGCGTCAAACGGATCGAGATGCACTTTCTGCCGGACGTGTACGTCCGCTGCGACGTCTGCCGCGGCGCGCGCTACAACCGGGACACGCTGGAGGTCAAGTACAAGGGCAAGAGCATCGCGGACGTGCTCGACATGACGGTGGAGGAGGCGTGCACGTTTTTCGAGGACATTCCGCGCATAGCATCCCGCGTGCGGACGATCCGCGACGTCGGGCTCGGATACGTGAAACTCGGACAGTCCGCCACGACGCTCTCCGGCGGCGAGGCGCAGCGCGTGAAGCTGTCGACGGAGCTTTCGAAGCGCTCGACGGGACGGACGTTCTACGTGCTCGACGAGCCGACGACGGGACTCCATTCCGCGGACGTGCGGCGGTTGATCGAGATCCTCGAGAAGCTCGTCGAGGCGGGGAATTCCGTGCTCGTGATCGAGCACAATCTGGACGTCATCAAGGTCGCGGACTATATCATCGACATGGGTCCGGAGGGCGGAGACGCCGGCGGCACGGTGATCGCGTCCGGCACGCCGGAGGAGATCGCCGCCGTGCCGTATTCCTACACGGGACAGTTCCTCAAAAAGAAGCTCGGCGTATAAAACGGCGGAGGGAGCGCGTGCGCGCTCCCTCCGATCTTGTCTATGCGATTTTGGTTGGTTTGAGAAGATTTACCTTGGAATTGCCGGTTCCCGCCCTGAGGCGGGATCGCGGACGGCTGTCCGCGAAGGCAATTCGCGCACGAGCACGCTGACGTGCAGATCAGCTTTTCCGTATGCTCGTACAATGCTCGTTACGCCATCGTCTCGAGCATCTTCATCGTGACGGCGTACCGGAGAGGACGGCCCTCCTCGTAGGCGCGGTACTCGTCGTACATGTACTCCGCCATGCGGTGGATCTCGTTGTGGTACGAACCGGCGATGTGCGGCGTCAGGAGGACGTTCGGCAGCCGGTACAGCTCGGAGTCCGCTTCCGGCGGCTCCGGCCACGTGACGTCGAGGAGCGCGAAGCGCTGCGGCTCCGCCTTCAGCGCGGCGATGAGATCCGCCTCGACGACCTGCGCGCCGCGTCCCGTATTGATGAAGACGGCGTACGGCAGCATCCGCCCGAAGCAGTCCGCGTTCAGCATCCCCTTCGTCTGTTCGTTGTTCGCCAGATGATTGGAGATGACGGAGCATTCCTCAAAGAGCGTCGTCAGCGGTACCTTGCGCACGCCGAGCGCGGCGGCTTTTTCGTCCGGCAGGAACGGATCGAAGACGAGGATCTCGACCTTGTTCAGTGTGTGCAGACGCTCGATGACCATCTTGCCGATCATGCCCGCGCCGATGATCCCGACTTTCGTCTCGAAGTTCCCGTCGTAGCGGACGGAGTCGCGGTCCGTGCACCAGTCCGGACCGGCGCCCGGCAGGTGCATGAGATGGAAGTAGCCCTTATTGGCGAGGAGGATCTGCGCGAAGGTGAACTCCGCGACCGGGACGCCGTTCGCCGCCCAGGCACTGCACACCGCGATCCCGCGCGCGATGAACGGGCGGGCGAACGCCTGCACGGAGCCCGCCGCGTAGAAGAGCGCTTTGAGCGACGGGAAATAGAAAGCGAGTTCCTCCTCGGACAGGATGGGCATGCCCCACGTGGAGAACAGATACTCTATCCGTTCGGTCTTATCCCGGTACTTTTCGAGGCTCTGCGGCGTGAGGATCTCCGGAATGGGGAATTCCAGCTCGCTCTCCAGTTTTTCGCGCAGAGAGGCGGAGTATACCTTCCCAAGCCAGTCTTCGGTCCCGATCCATGCTGCTTTTGTCATTGTTTTTTCTCCTTTGTCATAATGGACGGACGGCGCTCATCTCGTGCCGTCGAACATATTGATCTGCCCGAGGTCTGCGAACTCGAGGATATCCGAGAGGATGTAATTGGACACGAACATGCCCTTCGGCGTCAGCGCGTAGACGCCGTTTTTATAGGTGGCGTAGCCGCCCTGGATGTACGGCTGCATCTTGCGCCCGTACAGCTGCTCGAAGGAGACGCCGAAGAGACGGGCGAACTCCCTCACGTTCAGCCCCGCCGCGAGGCGGAAACGGAGCATGATGTATTCGCCGAGCCGCTCGCGCGGGGAGACCGCGTCGTTTTGATCGGTCAGGCGGATCGCGGAGGAGGGGATCTCCAGTCCGTTCATGTACCGATCGAGATTGCGGATGAAGGAGAAGCGGTTCCCCATGAAGAAGGAATGCGCGGCGACGCCGAGTCCCAGGTACTCTTCGCAGTTCCAGTATTTGAGATTGTGGCGGCACATGTATCCCGGCCGCGCGAAATTCGAGATCTCATACTGCGCGTACCCGTGCTGCGCCAGAAAATCGACGGCGGTGAGGTACATGTCGACCTCCTCGTCTTCGCTCGGGAAGGGAAGCGTCTGCCGCTGCGCGTACAGCTGCGTTCCCGGTTCCAGCATCAGATCGTACAAAGAGACGTGCTCCGGACCGAGGTGCACGACGTACCGCAGCGTTTTGAGAAAACTCTGCCGTGTCTGGTAGGGGATGCCGAACATCAGATCGACGTTGATGTTCCCGATCCGCGCGCGGCGCGCGGCGCGGAAACTCGCCTCGAAATCCTGCCGCCGGTGGATGCGGGAGAGCGCGGCGAGTTCGTTGTTGTTCGCGCTCTGGAGCCCCATGCTCAGCCGGTTGACGCCGGCGCGGCGCAGGCGGTTCAGCATGGCGACGTCGACGGTCGCCGGATTCGCCTCCACCGTCCATTCCGCTCCCCGGATCACGGAGAAATTCCGGCGGACGGCGCGGATCAGCTTGAGCAGCATGTCGGTGCCGATCGAGGTCGGCGTCCCGCCGCCGATGAAGACGGTGTCCGGCGCGTAGTCCTTCGCGCCGGTCCGGTAGGAATGCATGTGCAGTATGAGCGCGTTGATGTAGCGCTCGACGAGATCTTCGTTTGAGGGCACGAGCGAGAAGAAGTCGCAGTAGGCGCATTTGGAACGGCAGAACGGGATGTGCAGGTACAGCCCGAGCCGTTTTTTGTCCATCGTCTGCATCGGGCACCTCACGATTCATCGTCCAGCCGCAGTACCGCCATGAACGCTTCCGGCGAGACCTGCACGGATCCGAGCTGCCGCATCTTCTTCTTGCCTTCCTTCTGCTTCTCGAGCAGCTTCTTCTTGCGGGTGATGTCGCCGCCGTAGCATTTGGCGAGGACGTCCTTGCGCAGCGCCTTGACCGTCTCGCGCGCGATGATCTTCGAGCCGATGGCGGCCTGGATCGGGATCTCGAAGAGCTGGCGCGGGATATTGTCCTTCAGTTTCTCGGCGATCTTTCGCGCGCGCGGGTACGCCTTGTCTTTGTGAACGATGAAGGTCAGCGCGTCGACGATCTCGCCGTTGAGAAGGAAATCCAGCTTGACGAGCTCGCTCGGCTCGTACCCGGCAAGCTCGTAGTCGAGCGAGGCGTAGCCCTTCGTGCGGCTCTTCATCGTGTCGAAGAAATCGTAGATGATCTCGTTCAGCGGGAGCTTGTAGTGGAGCTCCGCGCGGCCGTCGTCGATATACTTCATGTCGATGAAGGTGCCGCGCCGGTCCTGGCAGAGATCCATGATATTGCCGACGTACTCCGTCGGGGTGATGATGTTCGCCGCGACGATCGGCTCCGCGGCGAATTCGATCGTCTCCGGCGCCGGGTAGTTCGACGGGTTGTCGACGCGCACGACGGTCCCGTCGTGGAGCGTGACCTCGTAGATGACGGACGGCGCCGTCGTGATGAGATCGAGATTGAATTCCCGCTCCAGCCGCTCCTCGATGATCTCCATGTGGAGGAGTCCGAGAAAGCCGCAGCGGAATCCGAAGCCGAGCGCGGCGGAGGTCTCCGGCTCGAAGACGAGCGCGGCGTCGTTGAGCTGCAATTTTTCGAGCGCGTCCTTCGTCTCGCCGTAGCGGGCGCCGTCCGCCGGATAGATCCCGGCGTAGACCATCGGGAGGACGCTCTTGAAGCCGGGCAGCGGCGTATCCGCGCCGTTTGCGGCGGAGGTGATCGTGTCGCCGACGCGGGTATCGGATACCGTCTTGATGGAGGCGGTGATATAGCCGACGTCGCCGGCGGAGAGGACGTCGAGCGGCTTCAGCCCGAAGGGATCCATATATCCGACCTCGACGACGTCGAATTCCGCGCCGGTGCTCATGAGGCGGATGCGGTCCCCGGCGCGCACCGTGCCGTCCTTGACGCGCACGTAGACGACGACGCCGAGATAGCTGTTGTAGACGGAATCGAAGATCAGGCACCGGAGCGGCGCGTTCTCGTCGCCCTGGGGCGCGGGGATGTCCCGCAGGATCGCTTCCATGACGTCGGGGATGTTCAGCCCCGTCTTGGCGGAGATGCGCGGGCAGCCCTCGGCGGGGATGCCGATCACGTCCTCGATCTCCCGGATGACGCGATCCGGATCGGCGGAGGCGAGGTCGATCTTGTTGATGACGGGAACGATCTCCAGCCCCGCGTCCACCGCCAGATAGGCGTTGGCGAGCGTCTGCGCCTGGATCCCCTGCGTCGCGTCGACGACGAGCAGCGCGCCTTCGCACGCGTTGAGCGAACGGGAGACTTCGTAGTTGAAGTCGACGTGCCCGGGCGTGTCGATGAGGTTCAGCTCGTACGTCTCTCCGTCCGGCGCGCTGTAGGAGATCCGGACGGCGCGCGCTTTGATGGTGATGCCGCGCTCCCGCTCAAGATCCATGTTGTCCAGAAGCTGTTCTTCCATATCGCGCTGCTGCACGGTATTCGAGAATTCGAGGATCCGGTCGGCCAGCGTGGACTTCCCGTGATCGATGTGCGCGATGATGGAAAAATTGCGGATGTGCTTTCGGCGTTCGCCTGCCATATGCAATCAAGCCTTTCGTAAGTTCAGTCACGTACATTATAGCAGATTTTTGCGCAAATGAAAAGAGATATGCGAACATTTCGGGGGACGTGCCGCCATTTGACGCGAAAAAAACGGAAATCACGCGGAAAAGAAGAGAAAACCGTTCCGGCGGGAGCCGGAACGGCAGTCTGTCAGAGGAGTGCTTCGCGCAGGACGGGCGCGAGATCGCGCGCCTCCCACGGTACGCCGAGTTCCTCGCGTCCCATGTGACCGTACGCGGCGAGCGGGCGGTAGATGGGACGGCGGAGGCCGAGCCGCTCGATGATGGCGGCGGGGCGGAGGTCGATGTTTTGCGCGGTGTAGTCGGCGATCGTCTCCTCGGGGATGCGGGCGGTGCCGAAGGTGTCGACGAGCACGGAGACCGGATGCGCGACGCCGATGGCGTAGGCGATCTGCACTTCGCAGCGCTCGGCGAGTCCGGCGGCGACGATGTTCTTGGCGATCCAGCGCGCCATGTAGGAGGCGGAGCGGTCGACCTTCGTCGGATCCTTGCCGGAGAAGGCGCCGCCGCCGTGACGGGAGTATCCGCCGTACGTATCGACGATGATCTTGCGGCCGGTCAGACCGCTGTCTCCGTGCGGCCCGCCGATGACGAAACGCCCGGTCGGGTTGACGTGGATCACCGTGTCTTCATCGAGGAGCGCCGGATCGAGCGTGGGACGGATGACGTGTTCGATGATGCCTTCCCGGATCTCGGCGAGGGAGACGTCCGGACTGTGCTGGGAGGAGACGACGATCGTGTCGATGCGCGCCGGTCTGCCGTCGATGTATTCGACGGTCACCTGCGTCTTTCCGTCCGGACGGAGATAGGGAAGCGTCCCGTCGCGGCGCACCGCCGCGAGACGGCGGGCGAGCGCGTGCGCGGCGGAGATCGGATACGGCATCAGTTCCGGCGTCTCACTGCACGCGTAGCCGAACATGAGTCCCTGATCGCCCGCGCCGATATCAAAGCGGGAAGCGTCGCCCGCGCGCGTTTCGAGCGCGCAGTCCACGCCCTGCGCGATATCGGGGGACTGTTCGTGCAGCGAATTGAGGACGGCGCACGTATTGCCGTCGAAGCCGTAGTCGGCACCGTCGTAGCCGATGGAGCGCACCGTATCGCGCACCGTCTTCTGGATATCGACGGACGCTTTCGAGGTGATCTCACCGAGCACGAAGATCATGCCCGTCGTGGCGGTCGCTTCGCACGCGACGCGCGCGAGCGGATCCTGCCGGAGGTATTCGTCGAGGATGGCGTCGGAGATCTGATCGCAGATCTTGTCCGGATGTCCCTCCGTGACGGATTCGGAAGTGAAGAAGCGTTTCATAGAAGTCCTTTCTGTCCGCGTCGGATCGGGCAAAAAAAGAAGATCGCCCCGCAGAGTCTGAGGCAATCGGAAGAATACGGATCGACGCAAACTCTTATCTCCGGGAATTGGCACCTTGCCGAACGATCGGTAGGTTGCCGGGCATCATAGGGCCGGTCCCTCCGCCACTCTTGATAAGAATCGGGGACGCGGCGCGGGATCATCCGCACCGCGTATATAGTATAGCATATACGGCGCGCAAAAGCAAGAGAAAATCGCCCGTTTTGCGAAAAAACCGGCGATTTTTCACGATCCGGGGAGCCTTCACACAAGGAAGGACAAAAACGAAAGGAAACCGTAGCAGACGCCGGAAACGATGAATCCGGCGAGGAGCACGCCCGCGAAAATGGCGGGCAGCGCATACTTCATGCGGATGCCGAGCAGCGCAGCGACGAGCGCGCCGGTCCACGCGCCGGTGCCCGGCAGGGGGATGCCGACGAGGAGCACGAGTCCGAGCGAGGCGTATTCCTTGACGCGGTCGGAGTGCCCGGCGGCCTTCTTCTCCAGCCATTCGGCGACGGGGCGGAGCCGGGTCGTCGTGTGCATCCAGGCGATGATCCGGCGGATGAACAGGAGGATGAAAGGGACGGGGAGCATGTTCCCCACGACACTGACGAGAAAGGTCGGGACCCACGGCAGCTCAAAGCCGGCGCCGAGCGGGATGGAGGCGCGCAGTTCGAGCACCGGGACCATGGAGCAGAAGAAAACGGCGAAATATTCGCGCAGTGTTTCCATGCGGACCTCCTTCCTTGGGGACGACGGCAACGCGCGGGGGCGGCTTTACGCGAAGGAAAAACTCCCGCTGAGGATGAAGAAGAAATAGAGGAGCGCAGCGGCAGCGACGACCGCGGCGACGATCGGCACCGCGAGACGGAATCTTTTTTGGGCTGCCGGCGCGGCATCCGGCGCGGACGCCGCGGAGGAGAATCCGGCGTGCCGGAGCGCGGTGGAGATCGGTTTATAGAGAAGGAAGACCAGCGCGGCGTTGAAGACCGCCTTCGTCAGATTGAAGGGGAGAAGGAGCGTCGGGATCATTTTTGCGACGTCGGCGGCGGTCATCGCCGATTCCGGCGACAGCGAGGTCATGTAATACGGCGTGATGAGGAGATTGGCAGCCATCATCACGGCGACCATGGCGACGACCGAGGCGCCCATGCCGATCACGGCGCCGGACAGGGTACGGCGTCGGACGTAGATCGCGCTGCCTACGCAGACGAAGGAGACGCTGGAGAGGATATTCATCACGAGACCGTACAGCCCGGTCGTACTGGCGGTGAACATTTCGATCAGGCAAACGATGAGCGTCGTCGCCAGCCCGTACAAGGGACCGAAGAGCATGGCGCCGATCGTCATCACGGCGTCCTTGAGGTCGAAGGTCAGAAAACTGAGACGGAAGTGGAAGAGAAGACAGCAGACGTACGCAAGTGCGGCGAAGAGACCGACGGCGACGAGCGTGCGCGTTTTTTTCTCGGAACGATAGGTAACGGAAGGCATAAAGACAACTCCCTTCGTAATATACAAGGGAGAAAAAGAAAATCCCGCGCGCGTCGTCCGGCAGGACGGCGCGGAACGGGAAGTTTTTTCTCTCATCCGGACTGTTACCGTCGGTACGGGAATCACACCCGTTCGGCGTCCCACAGGACGTTCGTGGACTTGCGCCGTGCGCTCACCACCGGTAAGGAATTACACCTGTTCCCGAAAAGCGGAAAGAAGAGGCGGGGAGGAACGCAGGGCGTTCCTCCCCGCACGGTGCGGATGATCAGTCGATGCACTTGGAAACGACGCCGGAACCGACCGTTCTGCCGCCTTCGCGGATAGCGAAGCGGAGACCCTGCTCAATGGCGATCGGGGTGATCAGCTCAACGTCCATGTTGACGTGGTCGCCGGGGCGGCACATTTCAACGTCGGCGGGAAGAGAGATGGTACCGGTAACGTCGGTCGTTCTGAAGTAGAACTGCGGACGGTAGCCGGCGAAGAACGGCTTCTGTCTGCCGCCCTCTTTTTCAGTCAGAACGTAGACCTGACCGGTGAACTTGGTGTACGGATGGATGGAGCCCGGCTTGCAGAGGACCTGACCGCGCTCGATCTCGTTCTTCTGGACGCCGCGGAGGAGCAGACCGACGTTGTCGCCCGCCTCAGCGAGGTCGAGGAGCTTGCGGAACATCTCGACGCCGGTGATGACGGTGGAGCGTCTCTCATCGGTCAGACCGATGATCTCGACGGTGTCGCCCATTCTGACCTGTCCACGCTCAACACGACCGGTAGCCACGGTGCCGCGACCGGTGATGGAGAAGACGTCCTCAACGGGCATCAGGAACGGGAGGTCGGCCTTGCGTTCCGGCGTCGGGATATAAGAATCGACCTGTTCCATGAGCTCCGCGATGGAGGCGTACACAGGGTCGTTCGGGTCCTTGGAGGGGGACTCAAGGGCGTCACGGGCAGAACCGCGGACGATCGGAAGATCGTCGCCCGGGAAATCGTACTCGTTGAGAAGATCGCGGACTTCCATTTCCACGAGGTCGAGGAGCTCTGCGTCGTCTACGAGGTCGGTCTTGTTCATATATACGACGATGGCGGGCACGCCGACCTGACGGGCGAGCAGGATGTGCTCACGGGTCTGGGCCATCGGGCCGTCCGTCGCGGCAACGACGAGGATCGCGCCGTCCATCTGCGCAGCGCCGGTGATCATGTTCTTGACGTAGTCGGCGTGGCCGGGGCAGTCAACGTGGGCGTAGTGGCGGTTGGCGGTCTCATACTCAACGTGACGGGTGTTGATGGTGATGCCGCGGGCTTTTTCCTCGGGAGCGTTGTCGATCTGGTCATACGCCATGAACTCGACGCTGCCGTTGGAGAGGGAGAGGTACTTCGTGATTGCGGCGGTCAGGGTGGTCTTGCCGTGGTCGACGTGACCGATGGTACCAATGTTCACGTGGGGCTTGGTACGCTCAAATTTTGCCTTTGCCATTTGTAAATCCTCCTGAAAATTTTGTTGTGGATCAGTTGTTTTTCACACGGACGTTGACTATGTCGTCCTGAATGGACTTGGGGACCGGTGCGAAATGGGACGGTTCCATGGAATACAGGGCGCGTCCCTGGGATTTAGACCGAAGATCGGTCGCGTAACCGAACATTTCCGCGAGCGGCACGAAGGCGATGACCTCCGTGGCGCCGTTGGATTGCTGCTCCATCGAATGGATCTGACCGCGGCGCGAGTTGAAGTCGCCGATGACGTCGCCGAGGTAATCGTCCGGGGTGATCGTCACGACCTTCATGATCGGTTCGGTGAGCACGGGATCGGCGAGGCGCATGGCCTCCTTGAAGCACATGGAACCGGCGATCTTGAAGGCGAGATCGGAGGAGTCGACTTCATGGAACGAACCGTCGTACAGCGTGACCTTGACGTCCACGACGTTGTAGCCGGCGAGCACGCCGCTCTGCATGGCGCCCTGGATGCCCTGATTCACCGGCTCGATGAATTCCTTCGGGATCGCGCCGCCGGTGACGTTGTTGATGAACTCGTATCCCTTGCCGGGCTCGTTCGGTTCGAGGATCATCTTGACGTGCGCGTACTGGCCGGAGCCGCCGGACTGCCGACGATACTTGCATTCGTGATCGACGGTCTTGCGGATCGTTTCCTTGTAGGCGACCTGCGGTTTGCCGATGTTCGCCTCGACCTTGAACTCGCGGAGCAGGCGGTCGACGATGATCTCCAGATGGAGCTCGCCCATCCCGGCGATGATGGTCTGCCCGGTCTCCTCATCCGTGTAGGCGCGGAACGTGGGATCCTCCTCCGCCAGCTTGGCGAGGGCGATGCTCATTTTCTCCTGACCGGCGCGCGTCTTCGGCTCGATTGCCTGACGGATGACCGGTTCGGGGAATTCCATGCTTTCCAGGACGACGGGGGCCTTCTCATCGCAGAAGGTGTCGCCGGTGGTGGTGAATTTGGTGGCGACGACGGCGGCGATATCGCCCGCGTAGCAGGTATCGATATCGAGGCGGTCGTTCGCGTGCATCTGCACGATCCTTCCGAGGCGCTCGCGCTTCCCTTTGCCCGGATTGTACACGGTATCGCCCGCGTGGACGACGCCGGAATACACGCGGAAGAAGCAGAGCTTGCCGACGTACGGATCGGTCATGATCTTGAACGCGAGGGCGGAGAAGGGCTCCTCGTCGGATGCGTGGCGGTCTTCCTCCTCGCCGGTCTCCGGGTTCGTACCCTTGATGGCGGGGATGTCGGTCGGCGCCGGCATATAGTCCACGATGGCATCCAGAAGCTTCTGTACGCCCTTGTTTCTGTACGAAGTGCCGCAGACGACGGGGACGATCTGGTTATTGATCGTCGCCCGGCGGAGCGCAGCCTTCAGTTCATCGACGGAGATCTCGTCGCCGTTGCAGTACTTCTCGAACAGTACGTCGTCCGTTTCACTGATGGCTTCGACCATGTCCGCGCGGTACTTTTCGGCTTTCTCCCGCATGTCGGCCGGGATCGGCTCGACACGCATATCCTTGCCGAGATCATCGTAATAGACGTCGGCTTCCATCGTCATCAGATCGATGATGCCGCGGAAGTCGGCTTCCGCGCCGATGGGGAGCTGGATCGGAACGGGATTGGCGTGGAGACGTTCACGGATCATGCCGACGACGCGGTAGAAATCGGCGCCGTTGATGTCCATCTTGTTGACGTAGCCCATGCGCGGGACCTTGTACATGTCCGCCTGTCTCCAGACGGTCTCCGACTGCGGTTCCACGCCGCCCTTCGCGCAGAAGACGGTGACGGCACCGTCCAGAACGCGGAGGGAACGCTCGACCTCCACGGTGAAATCCACGTGTCCGGGGGTATCGATGATGTTGATGCGCGTATTGTTCCAGAAACAGGTAGTGGCGGCCGAAGTGATGGTGATGCCTCTCTCCTGCTCCTGCTCCATCCAGTCCATAGTAGCGGCGCCGTCGTGGACTTCGCCGAGCTTATGGGTTTTTCCGGTGTAGTACAGGATACGCTCGGTCGTCGTCGTCTTGCCGGCATCGATATGGGCCATTATGCCGATGTTTCTGGTGCGCTCGAGGGAATACTCTCTTGGCATTTTCGAATTGAAACTCCTTCAGGTTTACGCGGGGTTATGCGGAAATCAGTATCTGTAATGCGCGAAGGCCTTGTTGGCTTCCGCCATCTTATGGACGTCTTCCTTCTTCTTGAATGCGCCGCCCATACTGTTTTTCGCGTCGACGATTTCCGCTGCAAGCCGCTCCGCCATGGTCTTCTCGCCTCTCGAACGCGCATACGCGGTGATCCACCGAAGACCGAGCGTCTGACGTCTGTCAGCGCGCACTTCCATCGGGACCTGGTAGTTGGAGCCGCCGACGCGGCGTGCCTTGACTTCCAGAACCGGCATGACGTTATCGAGAGCGGCGGTGAACACGTCCAGAGGATTCTCGCCGACCTTTTCCTCGACGATCTTGAACGCGTCATAGACGATGGTCTGCGCTACGCCCTTCTTGCCGTCATACATGATATTGTTGATCAGCTTGGTGACGAGCTTGGAATTGTAAAGCGGATCCGGCAGCACATCTCTTTTGGAAATCTGACCTCTTCTCGACACTGTACTTCCCTCCTTCATTAAATATGAGATCATAGGTACTCGAAAGAAATCTCCCGTGAGCGCGAGTGAGCGTCAGCCGTATATAAACAAAATGTCACGATACAGCAGTGCGCCCGCACGCGGGGAACAAGCCTTACGAGGCGCGCGGCGAGTTAAGCTTTCTTGGCTTTCGCGCGCTTGGCACCGTACTTGGAACGGGCCTGGTTGCGGTTGGCGACGCCCTGTGCGTCCAGCGTACCGCGGATGATGTGGTAACGGACGCCGGGGAGGTCACGGACACGGCCGCCGCGGATGAGGACCACGGAGTGCTCCTGCAGGTTGTGGCCGATGCCGGGGATATAGCAGGTAGCCTCCATGCCGTTGGTCAGGCGGACCTTGGCGAACTTGCGGAGAGCGGAGTTCGGCTTCTTCGGGGTGGTGGTGCTCACTTTGGTGCACACGCCGCGCTTCTGCGGAGCGCTCTGCCCGATCGCCTTATCCTTGATCGAGTTGAACCCGCGCTGGAGCGCCGGAGCCTTCGACTTGTAGACCTTGTCGGTTCTCCCCTGCTTCACAAGCTGATTGAATGTCGGCATTGTTTTCTCCTTTCTGTCGTGATATTTGTTTATATACGCCGGCGGCGGAACCGCCGAGGTATCCGGGATTTTCCGCATTTATGGCGCAAAGAAAAATATACCCATAAATGTACAGCAATATTATAGCATCGGAACCGTATTCTGTCAAGCGGCAATTCTTATGAGAAACAGTTTCTCCGATTTGCACAATTCTATTCGGGACCTCCGGGGGAATTTGCGCGTCTGTCACCGAAGAACGCAGGAATCCCGCAGGTCACTGCGGGATTCGATGCGTCGTTTCGGTGCGTCAGGCGTCGTCGCCGCCGCGTTCCGGGGCGTCGTCGTCCTCGGGATCATCCGCGTCGTCGGGCGCGAGCAGATCGTCGTCGCCGAGCTCCTCGTCGTCCTCCGCCTTTTCGTCCTCGGCGGAGAGATCGTCGAGATCGTCGTCATCCTCTTCTTCCGCGCGGCGGGATTCGGAGGCGAGCGCCGCCTGCTCCAGCTCCGCGAGCAGCGAGTCGGAGTAGGACTGCGTCCGGGTGACCTCCACGTTGCGGTAGCGTTCCATGCCGGTACCGGCGGGGATCAGCTTGCCGATGATGACGTTTTCCTTCAGGCCGAGCAGATGGTCGACCTTGCCCTTGATGGCGGCTTCCGTCAACACCTTCGTCGTTTCCTGGAAGGAGGCGGCGGAGAGGAAGGACTCCGTGAAGAGGGCGGCTTTCGTGATGCCGAGCAGGATCGGGGCGGCGACGGGCGGCGTCAGGCCGACCTCGCCCGCGGCGATGCGCGCCTCGATCTCGGCGCAGGCGTCCTGGTACTCCGTCAGATCGACGGTGGTGCCGGAGAGCATGTCGGCGGAGCCGGGCTCGTCGATGCGGACCTTGCGCGTCATCTGCCGGGCGATGACCTCGATGTGCTTGTCGTTGATGTCGATGTTCTGGGAACGGTACACCTTCTGGACCTCGAGGAGGATGTATTCGTACACCTCGTCGAGTCCGTTGATGCGGAGGATGTCGAGCGGCGCGCGGTACCCTTCGGTGAGCTCCTGTCCCTCGCGGACGTGGACGCCGTCTTCGACGGCGAGGCGGATGCCGAACGGGATCTGGTATTCCTCGTCCTGGCTTCCGTCGTCCGGCTTGACGATGACCGTGTGGAGACGGCGGCTCTCCTGGATGGTGACGGTGCCGGCGTGTTCGGCGACGATGGCGGGCTTCTTCGGCTTTCTCGCCTCGAAGAGCTCCTCGACGCGGGGAAGACCCTGCGTGATATCGGAGCCGGCGACGCCGCCGGTGTGGAAGGTACGCATCGTCAGCTGCGTGCCCGGCTCGCCGATGGACTGCGCGGCGATGATGCCGACGGCCTCGCCGATCTCGACCGGCGTGGAATGCGCCAGATCGGCGCCGTAGCAGTGGGCGCAGACGCCGTGGCGGGCGCGGCACTGGAGGACGGTGCGGATCAGAACGGATTCGATGCCGGCGTCGATGATGGCGTTCGCCTGCTGCTCGGTGATCATCGTATTGTCTTCGACGAGGACCTCGCCCGTCTCCGGATGCACGACGGGACCGATCGTATACCGGCCGACCAGACGGTCCTTGAGCGGTTCGATCGTTTCGTTGCCGTCCTTGATCGCGTGGACGACGAGACCGTGGGTCGTGCCGCAGTCCTCCTCGCGGATGATGACCTCCTGCGCCACGTCGACGAGGCGGCGGGTCAGGTATCCGGAGTCGGCGGTCTTCAAGGCGGTATCGGACAGGGACTTGCGGGCGCCGCGGGCGGCGATGAAGTATTCGAGGATATTCAGACCTTCGCGGAAGTTGGACTTGATCGGGATCTCCATCGTCTTGCCGGAGGTGGCGAACATCAGTCCGCGCATGCCGGCGAGCTGGCGCATCTGGGTGATATTGCCGCGCGCGCCGGAGTCACTCATCATCTTGATCGGGTTGTAACGGTTGAAGTTGTTCTGGAGGGCGGCGACGACGTCGTTCGTCGTATCCTGCCAGACGCGGATGACGTTGCGGTAGCGTTCGTCCTCGGTCAGCTCGCCGTGCTGGAAGCGCTTGGCGATGTTCTCTACGCGCTTTTCGGCGGCGGCGACGAGCTGGTACTTCTCCGGCGGGATCGTCATGTCGGCGACGGAGATGGAGATGGACGCCTTCGTGGAATACTTGAAGCCCATCGCCTTGATCTCGTCGAGCATGTTGGCGGTGACGCCGAAGCCGTGGTATTTGATGCAGCGGTCGATGATGTTGCCGAGCTGCTTGGAGCCGGTGACGAAGTCGATCTCCAGATCGAACAGGTGCGCCGGGTCGCTGCGGTCGACGTAATGCAGATCCTGCGGGATGGCGCGGTTGAAGATCAGGCGGCCGAGCGTAGCGCTGATGATGCCGCTCTGCACCGTGCCGTCGATCTCGCGGGTGACGCGGACGCGGATCGGCGCGTGCAGACCGAGCAGCCCGTTCTCATACGCCATGACCGCTTCGTCGAAGTCGCGGAAGTACTTGCCCTCGCCGGGCTCGCCTTCCTTGTCGATCGTCAGGTAGAAGGAACCGAGCACCATGTCCTGCGACGGAACGGTGACGGCTTTGCCGTCCACCGGCTTGAGCAGGTTGTTCGCGGAGAGCATGAGGAAGCGGGCCTCCGCCTGCGCCTCGGCGGACAGCGGCACGTGCACCGGCATCTGGTCGCCGTCGAAGTCGGCGTTGAACGCTTTGCAGACGAGCGGATGGAGCTTGATCGCCTTGCCTTCGACGAGGACCGGCTCGAACGCCTGGATGGAGAGGCGGTGCAGCGTCGGCGCGCGGTTGAGGAGCACCGGATGCTCCTTGATGACGACTTCGAGGGCGTCC
>JAEEYP010000060.1 GCA_016288155.1 Clostridiales bacterium
CCGAACCACGCCGGCGGGCTCCGCTATCACGGCATGAGCTCCATCCTCTCCCAGCTCTACGACGACGGTCTCATGGAAGCCGTCTCCGTCCCGCAGACGAAGGTCTTCGAGGCGGCGGAGTACTTCGCCCGCGTCGAGGGCATCCTGCCCGCTCCGGAAAGCTCGCACGCGATCCGCGTCGCCATCGACGAGGCGCTGAAGTGCAAGGAGACCGGCGAGGAGAAGACGATCGTCTTCGGTCTGACCGGCACCGGTTACTTCGACATGGTCGCCTACGAAAAGTTCCACGACGGCAAGATGGACGACTATATCCCCACCGACGAGGAGCTGGCCGTGTACCGCGCCAAGCTGCCGAAGGTCGACTGATCCCGTCTCCCGCTGAATTTTATTCGGAAAGGCTGCCGCTTATATGGAACAGTATTTTCAGAAGGATATCGAAACCATGCCCCGGGAAGAGCTCCGCGCGCTCCAGAGCGAGCGTCTCGTCCGGCAGGTGCGCCGCGTCTATGACAGCGTGCCGTATTACCGCGACAAAATGAACGCGAAGGGCGTGACGCCGGACGACGTCCGGGGGATCGAGGATCTCCCCAAGCTCCCGTTTCTGAGCAAGTCCGATCTGCGGGACGCGTATCCCTACGGTCTGCTCGCCCGTCCGCTCTCCGAGTGCGTCCGCATCCAGTCCACCTCCGGCACGACGGGGCGGCGCGTCGTCGCCTTCTACACCCAGCACGATATCGACCTGTGGGAGGACTGCTGCGCCCGCGCCATCGTCGCCGTCGGCGGCACGAAGGACGACGTCTGTCAGGTCTGCTACGGCTACGGCCTCTTTACCGGCGGCCCCGGTCTGAACGGCGGCTCGCATAAGGTCGGCTGCCTGACGCTGCCGATGTCCTCCGGCAACACGGAGCGGCAACTCATGTTCATGACCGACCTCGGCGCGACGATCCTCTGCTGCACGCCCTCCTACGCCGCCTACCTCGCCGAAAGCGCCATCGAGACCGGCATGCGCGACAAGATCCACCTGAAAGCCGGCATCTTCGGCGCGGAGGCGTGGACGGAGGAGATGCGCCGCGACATCCAGGACAAACTCGGCCTCAAAGCGTACGACATTTACGGCCTGACGGAGCTGTCCGGCCCCGGCGTCGCCTTCGAGTGCTCTGAGCAGCGCGGCATGCATATCAATGAAGACCACTTCATCGCGGAAGTCATCGACCCCGTCACGGAAGAAGTCCTTCCCTACGGGCAGAAGGGCGAGCTCGTCTTTACCGCGATCACGAAGGAAGCCTTCCCCATGATCCGCTACCGCACGCGCGACATCTGCGTGCTCAACGCGGAGCCCTGTTCCTGCGGCCGCACGCACATCCGCATGTCCAAGCCGATGGGACGCTCGGACGACATGCTCATCATCCGCGGCGTCAACGTCTTCCCGTCCCAGATCGAGACGGTGCTGCTCAACCGCGGCATGCCCGCCAACTACCAGATCACCGTCGACCGCGTGAACAACAGCGACACGCTCGACGTGGACGTCGAGATCCCGCCCGAGCTCATGTCCGACACCGTCAACGACATCACGCGCAAGGAAGCGGAGCTCGTCGAAGCGATGCGCGCCATGCTCGGCATCACGGCGCGCGTCCATCTCGTCGCGCCGAAATCGATCGCCCGCAGCGAAGGAAAAGCCGTCCGCGTCATCGACAAGCGGAAGCTCTACTGATCCGGAAAAGGAGGAATAGCTATGATTCTCAACCAGATCTCCGTATTTCTCGAAAACAAAGCCGGGAAACTCTCCGAGTTCATCCGGCTGCTCGCGGACAATCAGATCGATCTTCAGGCGCTGTCCATCGCGGAATCACAGGATTACGGGATCCTCCGCATCATCGTCGACCGTCCTGAGGCGACGGCGGCGCTGCTCCGCGAGCGGGAATGGCCCTGCTCCGTGACGCCCGTGCTCGCCGTCCTCGTCCCCGATTCGCCCGGCAGTCTGACGCACATCTTCTCCGTCCTCGCGGATCACGGCGTCAGCCTCGCCTACTCCTACGCGTTCCTCTCCCGCACCGCGGGACAGGCGTGCGTCGTCCTCCGCGTCGACGACAACGCCTCAGCCGAAGCGCTTCTCCGGGACGCCGGCGCGATCTGAGCCGCACGATCCCGGTTCCATCCGCCCCGCCGGGGAGACGGACATCCGCCGATGTCCGCCTCCCCCTTTTTTTGCCGCTTTCAGAATTTACAATTTATTTACATTTAAATTTATTGTAAATCATTGTGAACGATCTGTAAAATCGCAGAACGGGAGAGGACGAATTCAAAAAAACCGTTGACGGCGCGCCGCTTCGGTGATAAAATACTATAATGTACTCTCTTTGCCCGTCTGCGCTTTTGCGTCCGAATTTTCGCCTCTCTGCGCAGCATGATACCGAGAAAGAACGGAGTGATTATTGGCATGGTCAAGCCCCAGAAAGTCGGCAAACACGTCAGAATGAGCTTCTCCAAGATCGACGAAGCGCTCGAAATGCCCAACCTCATCGAGGTACAGAAGAAATCGTACCAGTGGTTCCTCGACGAGGGCCTGATGGAGGTCTTGCGGGACGTCTCCCCCATCACGGACTATTCCGGCAACCTCTTCATCGATTTCATGTCGTATTCTCTCGACTCGAAGCCGAAATATCCGGTCGAGGAATGCAAGGACCGCGACGTCAACTACGCCGCGCCGCTGAAGGTGCGCGTGCGCCTCTCCAACAAGCTGACCGGTCTCGTCACGGAATCCGAGATCTTCATGGGCGATTTCCCGCTCATGACGGATACCGGCACCTTCGTCATCAACGGCGCCGAGCGCGTCGTCGTTTCCCAGATCGTCCGCTCCCCCGGCATCTATTACGATCTGCAGATCGACAAGACCGGCAAGAAAATGTATACCGCCACCGTGATCCCCTACCGCGGCGCGTGGCTCGAGTACGAGACGGATCCGGCGGACATCTTCTACGTCCGCATCGACAAGAACCGCAAGCTGCCGATCACCATGCTGATCCGCGCGCTCGGCATCCAGTCCCCCGCGGAGATCGAGGCCGTTTTCGGCACCGAGCCGAAACTGACCGCCACGCTGGAGCACGACGAGTGCGACAATCTCGCCATCGAGCGCGGGACGACCGTCCGCGAGGAAGCGCTCAAGGAGATCTACACGAAGCTCCGTCCGGGCGAGCCCGCCATCGTCGAAAGCGCGGAGCTATTGCTCCACAACCTCTTCTTCGATCCGAAGCGCTATGATCTCGCGCCGGTCGGTCGGTACAAGTACGACCACAAGCTGGCGCTCGGCGCCCGCATCGCCGGTCATACGCTGTCCCGCGCCGCCGTCAGCCCCGTAACGGGCGAGCTTCTGTTCGAGGAAGGCGCCGTCCTCTCCGAGGAGGATGCGCTCGCCATCGAGAACGCCGGCGTCAACGAGGTGTACCTCCGCATGGAGGACGGCGCCGAAGTCAAGGTCTTCGGCAACAAGACCGTCGATCCGGCGGCGATCCTCGGCTACGACCTGAAGGACTGCGGCATCGACGAGAAGGTGCGCCTCGAGCCGCTGCTCGAGATCATCGGCGACGCCAAAGACAACGTCGACGAAGTGAAGGAGCAGGTTCGCCGCCGCATCACCGAGCTCGTCCCGAAGCACATCACGGAGGACGACATCCTCGCCTCCATCAACTATCTGCTCTGCCTCTCCCACGACATCGGCACGACGGACGACATCGACCATCTCGGCAACCGCCGTCTGCGCTGCGTGGGCGAGCTGCTCCAGAACCAGTTCCGCATAGGGCTTGCCCGCATGGACAAGATCGTCAAGGAGCGCATGACCGTGCAGGACAACGAATCGCTGACGCCGCAGACGCTCATCAACATCCGTCCCGTCGTCACCGCGATCCGCGAGTTCTTCGGCTCCTCCCCGCTCTCCCAGTTCATGGATCAGAACAACCCGCTCGCCGAGCTGACGCACAAGCGCCGTATCTCCGCGCTCGGTCCGGGCGGTCTGTCCCGCGACCGCGCCTCCTTCGAGGTGCGCGACGTGCACTATACGCATTACGGACGCATGTGCCCGATCGAGACGCCGGAAGGTCCGAACATCGGTCTGATCTCCTACCTCTCCACCTACGCGCGCATCAACAAGTACGGCTTCATCGAGGCGCCGTACCGCCGCGTGGACCGCGAGACCGGCGTCGTCACGGACGACGTCGTCTACATGACCGCCGATATGGAGGACCACTATATCATCGCGCAGGCGAACGAGCCGCTCGACGACGAGCACCGCTTCGTCAACCGCAAGGTCACCGCCCGCTGCCGCGCGGAGATCATCGAGATCGAGAACAGCCGCGTCGATTTCATGGACGTCTCGCCGAAGATGGTCGTCTCCGTCGCCACCTCCCATATCCCGTTCCTTGAAAACGACGACAACTCCCGTGCGCTCATGGGCTCGAACATGCAGAAGCAGGCCGTGCCGCTTCTGACGACGGAATCCCCCATCGTCGGCACCGGCATCGAATACAAGGCCGCCATCGACTCCGGCGTCGTCGTGCTCGCCAAAGAAGGCGGCGTCGTCGAGGCCGTCTCCGCGGACGAGATCCGCGTCCGCTGCGACGACGGACACAAGGATACCTACCATCTCATCAAGTTCAAGAGAAGCAACCAGGGCATGTCCATCAACCAGCGTCCCATCGTCGTCCAGGGCGAGCGCGTGGAGAAGGATCAGGTCATCGCCGACGGCCCCGCGACGGCGGACGGCGAGATCGCGCTCGGCAAAAACGCCCTCATCGGCTTCATGACGTGGGAAGGCTACAACTACGAGGACGCCGTGCTCCTCAACGAACGGCTCGTGCGCGACGACGTGTACACCTCCATCCACATCGAGGAATACACGCACGAGGCGCGCGACACGAAGCTCGGTCCGGAAGAGATCACCCGCGAGATCCCGAACGTCGGCGACGACGCGCTCAAGGATCTGAACGCGGAAGGCATCATCAAGAAGGGCACCGAGGTCCGCACCGGCGATATCCTCGTCGGCAAGGTCACGCCGAAGGGCGAGACGGAGCTGACCGCAGAGGAGCGGCTGCTCCGCGCCATCTTCGGCGAGAAGGCGCGCGAGGTGCGCGACACCTCCCTCCGCCTCCCGCACGGCGAATCGGGCATCGTCGTGGACGTCAAGATCTTCTCCCGCGACGCGGGCGACGAGCTGCCGCCCGGCGTCAACAAGGTCGTGCGCGTCTACGTCGCGCAGAAGAGAAAGATCTCCGTCGGCGACAAGATGGCCGGTCGTCACGGGAACAAGGGCGTCGTCTCCCGCATCCTGCCGCCGGAAGACATGCCGTTTTTGCCCGACGGCACGCCGCTCGACATCGTGCTCAACCCGCTCGGCGTTCCTTCCCGCATGAACATCGGGCAGGTGCTGGAGGTCCACCTCGGCATCGCCGCGAAGAAGCTCGGCTGGAAGATCATGACGCCCGTCTTCGACGGCGCCACCGAGAAAGACATCACCGAATGCATGCGTCTCGCCGGCATGGAGCGCGAGGTCCTGCCGAACGAGAACACGCAGGGAAAGAATACCTTCACCCGCATCGACCCGGTCACCGGCGAGGAAAAGACGATGATCGTGGACGGCAAGACGATCCTGTACGACGGCCGCACCGGCGAGCCGTTCGACAACCCCGTCACCGTCGGCATCATGTACTACCTCAAGCTCCACCATCTGGTCGACGACAAGATCCACGCGCGCTCCACCGGTCCGTACTCCCTCGTCACGCAGCAGCCGCTCGGCGGCAAGGCGCAGTTCGGCGGCCAGCGCTTCGGCGAAATGGAGGTCTGGGCGCTCGAGGCGTACGGCGCCGCCTACACGCTGCAGGAGATCCTGACCGTCAAGTCCGACGACATCACCGGCCGCGTCAAGACCTACGAAGCCATCGTGAAGGGACAGAACATCCCGACGCCGGGCGTGCCCGAGGCGTTCAAGGTGCTCGTCAAGGAGCTGCAGGCGCTCGCGCTCGACATCCGCGTCCTCGACGAGGACGGCAACGAGGTCGAACTGTCCAAGATCGGCGAGGAGGATCTCGATCCGCCGAACTACGTCTCGGACGAGAACGACATCACGGAGGACGACGTCGGCGAGACCGTCGCCACGGACGATCTCTATTCCTCCTTCACCGACGAAGAGGAACCGACGGACGAACAGTTCGAAGCGGATATGGCCGAAGGGCTCGATTTCGAAGACAGCGATTTCTGATCCCGCGCGAGAATACTGAACAAGAGAAGGTATATTGCCGATGGAACGCAACACATTCGATTCTATAAAAATTGGTCTGGCGTCCCCCGAAATGATCCGCTCCTGGTCGCACGGCGAGGTCAAGAAGCCGGAGACCATCAACTACCGCACGCTGAAAGCGGAACGCGACGGTCTTTTCTGCGAAAAGATCTTCGGACCGACGAAGGATTGGGAGTGCCTGTGCGGCAAGTACAAGCGCATCCGCCACAAGGGCAAGGTCTGCGAGAAGTGCGGCGTCGAAGTCACCCAGAAGAAAGTGCGCCGCGAGCGCATGGGACATATCGAGCTCGCCGCTCCGGTGTCCCACATCTGGTACTTCCGCGCCATCCCCTCCCGCATGGGACTGCTCCTCGACGTCTCCCCGCGTCTGCTCGAAAAGGTACTGTATTTCGCTTCCTATATCGTGATCGATCCGGGCAGCGTCCCGACGCTGTCCAAATATCAGCTTCTGAAGGAAAACGAGTACAACGAGCTGTACAAGCGCTATGAGAACGATTTCCGCGTCGGCATGGGCGCGGAGGCCGTCCGCGAGCTTCTCCAGGAACTCGACATCGAAGCGCTCTCCGTCCAGCTCAAGGAAGAGCTCGCGCAGGCCAGCGGTCAGAAGAAGGTCCGCATCATCAAGCGGCTCGAGGTCGTCGAGGCGTTCCGCAAGTCGGGCAACCGGCCGGAATGGATGATCCTCGAGGCGATCCCCGTCATCCCGCCGGATCTGCGCGCGATGGTCCAGCTCGACGGCGGCCGCTTCGCCACCTCCGACCTGAACGACCTGTACCGCCGCGTCATCAACCGCAACAACCGTCTGAAGCGGCTCATGGAGCTTCACGCGCCGGATATCATCATCCGCAACGAGAAGCGCATGCTCCAGGAAGCGGTCGACGCGCTCATCGACAACGGCCGCCGCGGCAAGCCGGTCACCGGTCCGTCCAACCGTCCGCTCAAGTCGCTCTCCGAGATCCTGCGCGGCAAGCAGGGACGCTTCCGCCAGAATCTGCTCGGCAAGCGCGTGGACTATTCCGGCCGTTCCGTCATCGTCGTCGGTCCGAGCCTGAAGATCTATCAGTGCGGCCTGCCGAAGGAAATGGCGCTCGAGCTCTTCAAGCCGTTCGTCATGAAGCGGCTCGTCGAGACGCAGAAGGCGTCGAACATCAA
>JAEEYP010000061.1 GCA_016288155.1 Clostridiales bacterium
CGAAGGCCGTTCCAGTCGAACGACGAGCAGAGCATGGCCTCCATGAAATCGCCGTTCGGCATGTGGTCGGTCCACTGGCGCTGCCCCTGGAATCCGGCGGCGATGGCGTTGTGGCCCTCGGCCTCCTCGCGGAACCCGAGTTCGGCGAGGCGCGGATTGCCGATCATCAGGTCACGCGCGATCATCGCCATTTTCACGACGTACGCCCAGATCTGGTCCTTCTGCTCCTTCGTGCGCTGGACTTCGGCGGGGTTGTTGTCCTGCCCCTCAATGCAGTTCGCACGCACCCAGGCATACGCCTTTTCGAACTCGACCGGGTCGTAAATGCCCTCGTCCACGCGGCGGATGATCTCGCTCATATCGACCGATTCGCAACGCATGCCGAGGTAGCTTTCGAAGAAATCCTGGTTCACGATGGATCCGGCGATGCCCATAGCCATCCCGCCGATGGAGAGGTAGGACTTGCCGCGCATGAGCCCGACCGCTACGGCCGAACGCGCAAACGCCAGGATCTTTTCGCGCACGTCGTCCGGGATCTCCGTATCGGCGGCGTCCTTCACCTCGCGCCCATAGATGCCGAACGCCGGAAGACCTTTTTGGGCATAGGCCGCCAGGACTGCCGCCAGATAGACCGCACCGGGGCGCTCCGTGCCGTTGAATCCCCACACAGCCTTCTGCGTGAGCGGGTCCATATCCATCGTCTCGGAACCGTAGCACCAGCACGGCGTGACGGTCAGCGTGATGGCGACGCCCTCGCGGCGGAACTTCTCTTCGCAGGCGGCGGCCTCCGCGACGCGGCCGATCGTCGTGTCGGCGATGACGACGCGGACCGGTTCGCCGTTGGAGTACCGGAGATTTTCGCTGAACAATCTGGCGGCGGAACGGGCCATATTCATGGTCTGATCCTCCAGGGATTCGCGTACCTTCAATGCGCCGCGGCGACCGTCGATGGTGGGACGGATGCCGATCGCGGGATACGCGCCGATGAATCTGTTTTGTGCCATGGAACTACCTCCGAAAAATGATTTTTAGATTGGCATGACAAGTGACAGGGGATGCCTGTCCGACCGTATCCATTATAACATGAAGGATCGCAAAAAACAAGGACTTTTTGAAAATCTCGGAAAATCGGCGCGCCGCGGCGGGGCGGCGCGACAAATATTTACAAATTGTTTGAATCGCCGTGATAAACGGCACAAGCGGGCATGCTACAATAATACGGCAAACGGGCGCGCGCCGCGGAGCGCGGGAGAGGACGGATCGGCATGAAGTGGGAAGAACGGTACAGGATCAATGTGAACGATACGGACTGGAGCGGCATCGTGAGCCTCGGCGGGATCTTCCGCATCATGCAGGACACGGCGGATCTCCAGATGGCGGGCGAGCGGCCTTCCTATGACGAGCTGCTTGCGGCGGGGCATTCGTTTGTTCTCAGCCGCATCGGCGTCAGCGTCTACGCGCCGCTGACCGCGCACGAGGAGATCCGCAGCCAGACCTGGAGCGTCGCCGGACGCGGCGTCACCTTCAACCGCTGCTATCGGCTTCTGCGCGGGGACGATATCGTCGCGGAGGCCACCTCCGCCTGGGCGCTCGTCGGCGTGGAGGACAAAAAACTCCGCCGCGTCGGAGAGGTGCCGATGCGCTACAGCGAGGACGAGCCGCTCGAGCTCGACCTGCCGGCGCGGTTCCGCATTCCCGCCGAGACGCCGATGGCGCTCGTCGGCGAGCGGACGGTACTGTATGCGGACGTCGACCGCAACGGTCACATGAACAACACACGCTATCCGGACGTCTTCTGCTCCTATCTGCCGGATATGCGCCGCCGCCGCGTGATCTCCGCGATCTTCAGCTTCCAGTCGGAGGCGCCGCTCGGCGAGACGGAGAAGATCTACTGCGGCGAGGACGACGGGACGTATTACGTCCGTTCCGTCCGACCGTCCGGCGCCGTGAACGCGGAGGCGGAGCTGCTCCTCGAGGCGCTGTGAGCGCCGCCGCAATGTAAGAATACAAAGCAAGCCGCCGGGCTTCTCAGGGAAGCCCGGCGGCTTTTGCTTGCTTTTCGGATCAGTACCGCGGCGCGTTGTAGTTCGGCTGGCTCTGATAGGTGGGCTGCTGCATCGTATAGCCCGGCGCGGCGGTGCGCTCGAGCACGGCGCGCGCCCGGCTGGTGTCGTCGACGAGCTGCCCGAAGGCGTACAGACCGAGAGAGGTGAGCCACGACGCGAGTACGCCCGCGGCCATCTCGAGGATCATGAGGAGTATCTGGAGCAGGATCCTGCCGACGCCGCCGTCGTATTTGACGAGGCTGACGATCGAGATGACGGTATAAACGAGCGCGAAGCCGACGCTGGCGATGATCCCGAGCCAGCAGATGAATTTGGCGAGCCCCATCAGTTTTTTGCCGATGTTCTCAAACATGGTAAGATACCTTCTTTCCGTATATGACTAAATAAATTTGGAGGACCGGGAGAAGCGTTCAGGCGGCGCGGCTGATGTCGGTGACGGTGATCGTCACGTACAGGTACGCGCTGCGCAGTACGATCGTCTTATTGACGGCGAGCGGCGTCGTCCCGCCGAGCAGGAAACCGTTCTCACTCATGCACCCGGAGACGAGCATCGCGCCGGTCACGTCGATGCGCGTCGCGTCGCCGTTTTCCGGAGCGTACACGGAGAGATAGCGTCCCTCCGCGTCCTGCATGTGAAAGAGGGCGGGCGTGACGGAAATGTTCCCGAGCACGGAGCCGAAATACTGCGCGGGAGCGGGGATATAGAATTCTTCTCCCTCCACGAGATAGCGCGTGGAGGAGTTGCGGATATTGCTGATCCGGAAGGAAACGACGTAGTCCGCGATCTCGGCGGATTTCGTCAGCGCGCCGCTCGTCGGACCGAGCCACAGCCGCACGGCGGCGGCGGCGAGGCAGAGGATCACGGCGACGATAAGAAACCAGTCGACGGCGTTCAGTTTCCTTTTTTCACGGACGGTCTCGCTTGCAGGCATATCGGATTCCTTTCTACCGTTACGGGTTCGGGATATCGAATACGGACTCATGAAAGCCGCTGACGTCGATCATGAGGCTGTTGGTGGTCAGAAGATAATAGGGCGACGACGCGCCGGGCAGACGGCAGTAGGCGGAGGTGACCGCGCCGCAGTCCGGCAGGAGTTCATACGCTTCCTCGGCGCCGGTGAGCGGATCCGTAAAGACGGCGCTGATCCCCGGCGCGTTCAAAACGGTCTGGAGCGAGAGCGCGGACGCGCCCTCCCCGGCGGCCGCCAGCTTCTTCCGGATCTGGACGAGAGAGGGAAGACCGAGCTCGCTTTCCGCAAAGAATCGATCGTCTTCCCGATAGGCGAAGCGGCGGGCGTCGCCGTTCTCCCAGACGTACATCGTGCGCCCGTCGCAGACGATGTACTTCTCCATCTTTCCGGAGGCGAAGATCTCGGCGCGGAGCTTTTCTCCGGCGCACAGAAGATAGATCTGACGGGTGCGGTAGACGCTGCCGTCGATCCACGTGACGGTGAAGATCTGGTACAGGGACTGCGGTCTCTCCGTGGCGGCGAGCAGTTCGAGCAGCGTATCGTCGGACGCGGAGAGCAGCCGTCCGTCGGCGGCGTCCAGATCGATCGTGACGCCCTCGAGCGAGGCGAGGAACGATTCCGAGAACCGATTTGGCTCCTCGGCGGTCTCCTCGCTGCGGAAGAGACCCGAAAGGAAGGTGGGCACGGGCAGGATGCCGGTCCCGTAGGCGATGAGGAGCACGATCAGAAAGAGCGCGAGCATGCCGGCGGCGAGCACGACGGTCCCCGGCAAAAGCGGGAGCGTCGTGATTTTGGCGCGGTTTTCATTTTTCATGGATCGCTGTGCCCGGCGTCGTCCGGCTCCTTCGGATCGGCGCCGTCCGGAGCCGCGGCGGACCCGTACTTTTCTGCCGCTTTGGCATCATCGGGCGCTGAGACCGGCGGGGCGACGTCCTCGTGCGACTCCGGGCGGAAAAGACCGGACTGCGCGCGTGCCGCGGGATTCTTCATGATCAGGAAATTGAGCACGAACACGGCGATCGCCACGGCGGCGAGCGCGAGCGAGCGGATGAGATCGCTCTTGAAGAACGGATCGGTGAGCGTGACCGCCACGAGCCCGACGATGCCGCAGATGGCGTACAAGATGCCGACGGCCTCCTTCTGCGTGAAGCCGAGGTCGATCAGCCGATGGTGCAGATGCCCGCGGTCCGGCGTGAACGGGCTCTTTTTGTGGAGCAGGCGCCGGGCGATCGCAAAGGTGGTGTCGAAGACCGGCAGCGCGAAGATGATGAGCGGGATGGCGAAGGAGAGAAGCATGTGCAGCTTGAACACGCCCTCCACGGAGATGACGGACAGCGTGAAGCCGAGGAAGAGCGCACCGGTGTCGCCCATGAAGATCCGGGCGGGGTGGCGGTTGAAGGGGAGAAAGCCGATGCAGGCGCCGATGAGGATCGCCGTGATGATCGCGGAGACGACGTCCCCCATCACGAGCATGACGCCGACGAGCGAGCAGCAGGAGATCGTCGAGATCCCGCAGGCGAGCCCGTCCAGCCCGTCGAGAAAGTTGATCGCGTTCGTGAGTCCGACGATCCACAGGATCGTCAGCGGGATGCTCCACATCCCGAGGGAGACGTACTGACCGCCGACGTTGATCTGATCGATCACGACGCCCATGGCGACGGCGAAGCCGGCGGCGAGGAACTGTACGACGAGCTTGAGCGCCCAGTGCAGGCGGAAGACGTCGTCCAGCGTGCCGAGCACGCAGAGGATCAGACCGCCGATCCATACCGTATAGAGAATGGGGGAGGGCGTGCAGAAGAGGAGCGTCGTCACGCAGAACGCCGCGTAGATCGCCAGCCCGCCGAGGCGGGGGATGGGGACCTTGTGCATCCGGCGCGCGTCCGCGGGCACGTCGATGGCGCCGATCCGATACGCCAGCACCCGGACGACGGGCGTCAGCGAATACGCGAGGAGCGCGGAGCAGACCACGGAGATGAGCCCGAATAAGAGAGAATCGTTGTTCATGAGATTGTCGATCCTTTCGGCAGTTACTGGACGTCGAGAGAAATGCAGTATCCGGAGCAGATCAGATCCGGGAAGGAAAGATAGATCATTTCTCCGACGTAGATCTCGTAACCGCCGATGCTGTACTGCGGATAGCCGTCGTTTTTCAGCTCGGCTTCCGCTTCCACGGTAATATACTGCGTCACGAAGCCGTCCACGGCGTTGAGCACGAGCGTCCCCTCGCGGGAATTCTCGCCCATGTACAGATAATCCTGCGTTTCGATGGCGGCGATCGTGCCGATGTTCAGCTTTTTCGCACTGTCCGTTACGGTGTCGCCCACGGAGAGCTGGTCCTTGTACTCCTCGTTCAGTCCGGCGATCTCGATGACGTAGGTGATCCGGTGCGTGTCCGACGAGGCGAGACCGGGCCGGTCGCCGAGCACGAAGACGTACAGAAGTACGGCGGCCGCCGCGAGCAGAAGAAGAAGCAGCAGCGCGTCCATGATGTTGAAGCGGAACGAACGTTTTTGCATACGATTGGCCATGCCTTTCTTTGCGTTTGCGGCATCCGCGGTCCGCGGGCGGCGGACGGACGCCGGATACGGTGCTTCGTTACCGGGAGGAGGCGGCGCGGGGCTTCAGGGGGATATCCGCCGCGGCCGAGGTCGGGACGTCCTCCGCCGCCGCGGCGCGGCCGACCATGCGGGACAGTTCCGCGCGGCCGGAGCGGATGCAGGCGACGCCGAGCCCGGCGGCGAGCCAGAACATCAGATACACACGGTAGTTATACCAGGAGTAATCGGTCAGTCCCTGGATCAGGACGGCGAAGATCCCGCACATGGGCGCCGCCGCTTCGAGACGGAGCGCCGTCGTTTCCCGCCCCGCGTCCGGGCCGGGGAATTCCGGGCGCGCCAGGCTGAGTTCCCGGCAGTAGGTGAAGGTGTTCTGGAAATACAGGAACAGAAGGATGAGCAGCAGCGCGAGCCCGACGACGCCGAGCTCCGTCAGGATCTGCAGGTACAGATTGTGCGCGTGCGGAGCGGTCTCGATGGCGGCGAGCGAGTAGCGCGGATAGACGAGATACCACGGCGCCTCGCCGATGCCGATGCCGCTGACCCAGTAATCCCGGAGCATCCTGAGCGTGCCGCGCCAGATATTGACGCGGTAGGAGGTCGAGGTGTCGGCGATGTTCCCGATGCTGGAGAAGCGGGAAACGATGGAGGCGGGGAGCACCGCCGGAAGGAAGGGAACGGCGGCAGCGCCGGCGAGGATCAGATAGATCGTGCGGCGGTTCCAGATGAGAAGGAAGAGGAGCAGTCCGGCGAGCAGTCCGAGCCACGCGCCGCGGCTCCAGGTGAGGACGATGCAGCCGAGAACGAGACATGAGGCAAAGAACGCCGCCGTGCGGTACTGCCTCTGCCGGCAAGTCAGAAGCTGCGCGGCCGCCAGCGGCAGGAGCAGGATCAGGTACTCCGCCAGCATGTTCGGGTTTTCCAGCGTGGAGACGACGCGGCCAGAAATGTCCTCGAACATTTCCGCGTCGATCCACGCGTCCGCGCCGATCAGCGAATCGGTGAAATACTGGAGGATCCCGATGACCGACACGGCGGAGGCGGAGAGGATCGCCGCCCAAGTGCAGCGGGTCAGCCATTCGCGCGTGCGCATCGTGAAAACGGTCAGGAAATATCCGCCGAGGAAGCAGACGAAGACGAGCATCGGCTTGCGGGATCCGGCGGAGAAGGAGAAGATGCCTCCGCAGGCGAGCGCCGCGCCGAACGCGAGGACCGCGCCGTCGAGGATGTCGAGGTGGAATTTCCGTTTGCCGAGCAGGAGCTTGACCGCGTAGCAGACGGCGGTGACGCACGTCAGAGCGACGAGCGCCATCGTAGGCAGAAACGGCATCCCCGCGAAGAGGAGCAGTACGCCGACCTCCGGCGCCGCGAAGATCCGGTACGCGATAAAGACGCCGAGCAGCGCGAGGACGATATAGACGGCGGGGAAGAAGAAGGTGAGCACGCCGACGAGGCTCCCGCAGACGAAGGCGAGATTGGAGCGCCCCGCCGTGCCTTCCGCGCGCAGCGACTCGCCCCGGATGCCGAGGACGGAGAGGAGCGGCGCGGCGAGCGCGGAGGAGAGCAGCGCGTCTGAGAGCGTGCGGTCGGAGGGAAGCAGCGGCAGGGAAACGCCGATCAGGATCACGGCGGCGAGCAGCCCGGAGAGCGGGACGGCGTCCAGCTCCCGCGCCGTGGACGCGCCGAGCACGTCCATCAGATACGCCGCTCCGGCGTAGGCGCCGAAGGAGAGGAAGAACGTGCCGTACACGCGCAGCCGACAGCGAAGAAGAAAGAGGATCAGGCGGCGGACAAGCTCCGCGGCGGCGCACTCCTCGAGCAGGCGCGCGATCGTGCGGCGCACGGAGATGCCGAGACGGACGAGCCGCCCGGCACTGCGGCCGCCCGCGGGGCGGTGCGCCGGATAGGCGGTAAAGAGAGCGGCGAATATGCCGCCTTTCAGCCGGGAATACAGAAATTCCGCGATGCGGTCGAGCGCGCCGAAGATCACGCTCGCGGAAAACAGCGCGGCGAGCCTGCGGCGCAGGGGGGGACGGGACATGCGGCCGCCTCCTTTCGATGGATCGGGGGACTTTTACTTATTATACAGTATATTCCGGAAAAATTCAACGGGAAACGAGAAAAAAACGGAAAGCGGCGCGTCATAACGGGCGGATCGGGCCGTTTTCCGGGGCGCGGACGATCATGTCGTCGGCGATCAGGCGCACGGCGCCGCCCGCGGCTTCAACGATGCTCACCGCGCAGTTGGCGGGGGCATGCCCGTGCCAGAAGTCCGAGGGATCCGCATACAGACCGTTCAGCATCGCCCGGAGCGCCGCCCCGTGCGTCGTCACCAGGTACGTCCCTCCGTCGTCCCGCGCGGTCAGCTCCGATAAAAACTCCTGCGTCCGGCGGCAGACGTCCCGCGCCGTCTCGCCGCCCGGAGGGGCGGCACACCGGAGGGGATCGGAGAAGAACCGTTCCATTTCCGCACGGTCGATCTCGCATTCCTCCCCGCGGTATTTCCGACCCTCCCAGGCTCCGAGGCGGATCTCGCGCAAACGGGGATCCGTCTGTACGGGGCAGTCGTTCCCCGACGCTGAAAGGATCTCCTCCGCCGTCCGCAGCGCCCGCACGAGCGGGCTCGAGAAGCATCCGTCGAAGCGGACGCCCTTCAGTCCCGCGCCGGTCGAACGCGCCAGCGCGATCCCGGTTTCGTTCAGCGGGACGTCGAGCCATCCCTGAAGGATCCCCGCGGCGTTCGCATCCGTTTCCCCGTGCCGCACGACGTATATCAGCATGGCCGCTTCTCCTCATCCCACGCGGGTCGCATCCGCCGCATCCGTGTGTCCTGATATTTATCACATTATAACACGGATCGTTCGGGAATGCAAGCCGCCGCCCTCCGCCGAAGAAAAAAACGGAGAAAATGCGCGTTCCCTCTTGACACGGCGCCCTCGGCGCGGCATAATGTACACAGCCTTGCGCGGACAGGACGGCATGGGGAACGTTACGGGGGAAGGGAGGCGCCGCCGATGACGGATACGGTCACTTTTCTCATGGAGGACGGCGGGGATTCTCTTTCGTGCGGCGACGCGGAGCCGGGGCGCGAGGTCATCCTCGAGGAGCTGACGGATCCCGGAACGGGGGAGACGTCGTGGCGGCTGCGCAGTCCGAAGGACTGCCTCTTACGCGGGATGCGGTATCACGGCTGGCGCGGGACGGTCGGCGGGCGCGCGGCGTACGCGTGCGGTGTGCGGCAGATCGTCGGCGTCGGTCCGATCCGGCTCGCGCCCGGCGGATACGCGAGCCGCACGGTCACCGTCGGCCCGGATCTGCATCCGGAATGGGAATGAGAAAAAAGCCCGGCAGGGCTTTTCCGATAAAAAAAGGAGAAAAAGCTATGATCGAAAGAGAAGTACTGGAGGATGCGATCCGGCGCGGGTGCACGTGGCTCACGGACGTCGCGCAGATCAAAGAGGAGCGGGTGCCGACGGAATGCCCCAACGCGCCGCAGATGATGCAGAAGAGCTGGAAGGGCGCGATGCGCGGCGAGTACTCCGCCGGATATAAAAACTGGGACGTGTTCTGCCCGGTCTGGCACAGCGGGCAGGCGATCAAGGCGCTGTGCTTCGCGTACCGGCGCACGGGGGAGGAGAAGTGGCTCGCGTCCGCGAGGATGGCGGGCGATTTCATCCTCGCGCAGCAGATCACCGATCCGTCCTCCGACGAATACGGGCTGATCTGGGCGGTCGAGGACTACGCGGACTGCGTCAACACCTCCGCGATCCTCGAAGCGCTCGACGGGCTGCTCGTGCTCTCCGAGACGACGGGGGATCCCCGCTGGCGCGACGGGGCGATTCTCGCCGCCCGCTGGGTGCGCGATCACGCCTATCTGGGCGGCGCGCATTTCCTCGACTGCTATTCGATCCCGGAGAAATGCTTCAAGGAGCCGGACTGGACGCGCAATTTCGTACCGCCGGACGGCTTTGAGAAGATGCACGGCCGCCCGCTGGCGGACGATTCGATCTTCCTCAAAATGTATCACCTGACGGGGGAGGAGTCCTTCCGAACGGTATTCTTCGAGCTGACGGACTGGCTGCGCACGCACGAGGTGCCCGCGGGGACGTGGAACAACTATCTGCCCTCCAAGGGCAAGAAGGGCGACTCGCATCCGCGGCAGTCCTTCTGGTGGGGCATGCCGATGTACGACGCCTACCGGGAGACGGGGAACGAGGAATATCTCGACTCGCTGCGCCGCTGCGGCGAGTGGTATCTGCACGCGCAGAGGCTGGACGGCGGCATGTTCCGCCGCACGGACCTGCGCTTCAATACGCAGTGCTTCGGCGTCTGCACGAGCGGGATCTCCTGCGCGTCGCTGCTCTGGATGCGGCTGTATTCGATCGATCACGACGCGCGCTGGATGCGCGCCGTCGAGCGCGCGCTGGAGTTCAATCTCTCCGTCCAGTTCCGGGACGCGTCGGACCCGAACCTGGAGGGCGCGGTGCTCGAGAGCACGAGTACGCCGAACGGGAGCGACCGGTCGCCGTACAATCTGCGCGACATCGCGACGATCTTCTTCATCCAGGCGGCGGAGCGGTATCTGGCGCTGACGGCGGAGCTGCCGGACGAGGCGCGGAATTGGTGAAAAGGGAATCATAACGGAAAACGGCGCGGCATCCTGCGATGCCGCGCCGTTTTTCTGCTGCCGCCGCGTCGATACGCGCCTTCCAACCATCGGTTGAAAAAACTCAAGAACGCGCTGTTTGATTTTGTCTTACGGTCATGATATACTATACTCACGGAAGGCGCCTCCGAATAAAAATCAAAGGAGAACACAATCATGAATCTCGGCTCAAGGATCCGCGAACTGCGCAAGAAAAACGGCCTCACGCAGGAACAGCTGGCCGCTTCGCTGAACATCTCGGCGCAGGCGGTCTCCAAGTGGGAGATCGGTGCGTCGTATCCGGACATGACGATGATCCCCGCGCTCGCGTCGCTTTTCCGGGTGACGCTCGACGAGCTGTTCGATTTCGAGCTGAAAAACGTCGAGGAGGAGATCGAGGCGATCCGCCTGGAGGCAAACAAGTATTTCGATGACTTTGAAAAATCGGAGAAGATCCTTCTGGACGGGCTGAAAAACTATCCCGCATCCGTTCTGCTCAAAACGGAGCTGTGCGAGCTGTACGCCTACAACACGGACGACAGCGACGAGAGCGTCAGCCGGGCGTTCGAGCTCGGCGGGCAGATCATCCAGGCGTCGCAGGACGTTTTCTGCATCTGCCGGACGAAGGCGAACCTCGTCCATATCTATGAAGTCCTGCAAAGGGAAAGAGGAGAGGATCATTCCGAGGAGATCAGAAAGCTCATCGAAACGCTTCCGTATATGTATCCCTATATGATCCAGGACAGGATGCGGCTTTCCGCACACCATCTCCGGGGCGAGGAAGGGATGAAGGAGGCGCTCAAGCTCAGGGAGATCGAATGGCAGGAGCTTTTCCTTGCATGTGACCGTATCGGGTATCGGTATTATGACGCCGGAGACTATGAAAACGCCATGAAGGCGTTTCAGGAATCCGTCGACGTGGTCGAGCGGTTCATGATCCCGGATAAGCAGGGATATGACGCCTATCCGATCGGCGGCACCCACGCCAACCACGCCGCATATGTTTTGTGTATCGCCTCCTGCCTCTTCCTTCTGGGACGGATCGAGGGGATCGATGAGCTGATCGGGAAGGCCAAGCACATCTATCTCGACGCGTTCGAGGGGACCGACCTTGGTCAAAGCTATGACAAAACGATGCGCCACATGGTCGACTACTTCACACAGCTGTACGCGCAGTACAGACTGAACGAGTACAAGCCGCTGGATCTGAGCGGCGTCGAGCGCCGCATCACGGAGCACGGCGCGTGATCGGACGGCGGAGCGTCCCCAAACACAGCGATCGCCCGAAGCCAAACCGGCTTCGGGCGATGATCTTTATTATTTGTCCTCCGCACCTCAGACGCGCACCGTGACGGGACCTGCCCCCGTGGGGATCCGCATCGTCAGGTGCCCGGCCTCCTTTGGAAGATGGCATTCGCCGACCGTCCCGTCCGGCGAGACGGAGAGCAGTCCCTCGATGAGCACGGAGACGGGGGCGCTCGCCCACGGATGGCAGAGGCTGCAATTATTCTTTTTGTCCTTGCCCCACGCCTCAAAGCAGGTCGTGCCGCCCTCGCGGACCATGTTGTACCAGGAGATCTCTCCCGTCGACGTCAGCATACGGTACACGTCCTCGTACCGTCCGAGGCGGCAGAGCCCGTGGAGCAGGAAATACGCCATGTACACGCCGCACACGAGCCCCCGCCGGACGAGAAAATCGCCGACGGTGCGCTCGGCTTCTTTCGGAAGGAAGCCGTAGAACGGCGCGAGCATGTTCGCGTGCAGCGAGGCGTGGCGGCTCCCCTCCGCGTCCACGAAGAGCCCCTGCTCCTCGTCATAGAAGACGCGCCGGAACGCGGCGGCGAGGCGTTCGCCCTCACCGTCTGTCGGCAGTCCGAGGATGGTCCGGATCTCCTCGATGTTCCGCACGCAGCCGACGTAGAAGGCGTTGACGACGTTGTGCACGCCCGGCCCGATCGGCGCCGTCAGCGGGAAGTCGTAGCCGTCACGCAGGTTTTTCGGCCAGTCCACGAGGTTCCATTTTCCCGTCACGCCGTCGAGCAGACCGTCCGCGCGCACATAGCGCACAAAGGACGCCCGCATCCGCTCGGCGACGGGGAGCATCTCCGCGAGGAACGCGCGGTCCCCGGTGAAGCGGTAGTGGCGGAGCAAAAGAAGCGGGAACTGGAGGGAATAATCGGCGATCTCCTGCATCTGGGAGGCGGTCATCACCGCCATGAGCCCCTCGTCGATGACGGCGGAGCGCGCCTGCTCCCGGATCCCCTTCTCGAGCATCGCCGGATCGCCGGTCAGCCAGAGCTGGGCGGCGGAGGTGACGGTCATGTCGCCCGCGTACTGTCCCTTTTCCCGGCTCGGACAGTCGACGTAGACCTCCTGCGTGCCGTATTTCACGCCGTTTTTGCAGATCCCGAAAACGGCTTCGAGCACCTTGTCGTCCGCTTCGAGCGTGCAGGCGCCGTCGTCGAAGGGCGCGTGCCGGACGACGGCGGAGATGCCGCCGAGCACGGTGTCCGCGTCCTCCGGCAAAATCGCCGCGTAACGGAACGCTTTGTAGTCGTACTGCTCCAGCGTGTCCGGCGCGCCGCCGGCGAGCGTCCACGTTTCTTCGTATTCGCAGCCGCAGCGCATGCGGAAACGGACGCGCTCGGGCGAATCGTCCATCTCCTCGCCGCAGAGGATGCGGACGCGGGCGCCGGGAGCGCCGGAGGCGGAGAGCTTCAGCGATGCCGTGATCTCCTGCCCGAAATCGCAGAAGATCCCGCCGCCCGGCAGCGCCTCGGTGCGCGCGGGCAGACGTTCATAGACGGAGAGCGCCGCGCAGGGCGCGTCGTCGAAGACGACGCCGCAATCGCCGCGGACGGCGGCGGGAGAGAAGGGCGGGATCGGAATGCGGCTGTCGTAATCCTCCAGATACTGCGTGCGGTAGCCCGCCGTGCGGGTACACGTATAGTTGCCGAGAACGGCGTATTCCCACGTTCCGTCCGTCGAAAGAAGGACGGACCCGTCCGGGGAGACGAGATCGGCGATCAGTCCCATGCGGAGGTCCCCGCTGACCCAGACGCGGTTGATCTGTCCCTGATAATACACGTGCGCCGTCAGCACGTTCGTTCCCTCGTGCAGATAATCCGTGACGTCGAATTCGTTGTAGTGATACGCCCACGGATAGCCGGGCGTCGGCCCCTGGGAGAGATAGCGCCCGTTGACGTACAGCTTCGCGTAATCGTCCGCGGAGACGCGCCACAGATACCGCCCCGGTTTCTTCTCAAGCGAAAAGGAGCGGCAAAAGAGCGCGTGTACGTTGCGCAGCTCTTCCGGATGTTCCCCGGCGGGGGAGGGCTCGCTTTCCCGGTGAAAGACGGAGAGCGGGGCGAGCGCGGCGAAGGCGGGTACGGTGATCCATTTTCCGGCGAAGGTCATGGCGGATCCTCTTTTCTCTGGATGATCCGGACGCCGTCAGGTGTCCAGTTGAAAATAGCGGTTGAAAACGTCGCGGACGGCGAAGCCGGCGTCCGTGCCGTTCGCGCCCTGCTCGATGATGCAGGTCACGACGATCTGCGGGTCGTCGAAGGGGGCGAACGCGGTGAAGATGGCGTTCGCGCTCTTGTCCTCCGTGACCTGCGCGGTGCCGGTCTTCCCGCCGACCTCGATCGGGTAATTCTGGAACAGGCGGGCGGCGGAGCCGTTCTCCGTCACGCTCTTCATGGCGTTGACGAGCACCTGCCGCACGCCGGGACCGAGGGCGACCTTGTCCGCGGTGATCGGCGTTTCCTCTTTGATGAGCTCGCCGGTGTAAAACTGCGTGACGCGGGAGAGCAGATGCGCCCGCAGACGCGTGCCGTTGTTGAGGATCGAGGCGATGTAGACGCTGATCTGCAGCGGCGTGAACAGATTGTCCGACTGGCCGATGGCGGCGGCGATCGTGTCGCCGGGGTTCCACGCGCCGAGACCGTTCTCGTTGCGGTAGTCCGGTCCGGCGAGGACGCCGGTCTTTTCGTTCAGCTCGATGCCGGTCGGGACGCCGAGTCCGAACGCGCGGTCGTAACGGTTCATGACGTCGATGGTCAATAGCCGCCCGACTTCGTAGAAGAAGTAGTTGCAGGAGACCTGGATCGCCGTCGTGACGTTGATCCGTCCGTGCGTGGTCTTGTACTGGTTGTAGATCCAGCAGGCGGGCTGATACGTCTCGTAGTAGGTGTAGACGCCCTCGTCCTTGATGATCGTATCCGGTGTGATGACGCCCTCCGTCAGCGCGGCGGCGGCGACGCCGATCTTGAAGGTGGAGCCCGGCTGGTACGTCCCGTCGAGCGCCCGGTTGAAGAGCGGGCGGAGCGGATCCTGATTCAGCGCGGCGACGTTTTCGCGGAAGGTCGAAAGATCGAAGGTGGGCTGGGAAGCAAGCGCGAGCACCTCGCCGGTCTTGACGTTCACCGCGGTGAGCGCGCCGGCGTCGGCGTCCTCGCCGCTCAGTTCCTTGCCGCTTTCCTCCGCGTTTTTCACGATGCGCGCGATGTTGTCGGCAAGCGCTTCTTCCGCGACGATCTGCAGATCGATGTCGATGGTCAGGAATACGTTGGCGCCGGCCTTCGGCTCGCGGCTGACGTAGGAATCGACGATATTGCCGTAGGCGTCCTCCACGACCGTCCGCTGTCCGTCCGAGCCGTGGAGATACTCTTCGAAGGCGCGTTCCGCGCCGGAGATCCCGACCGTCGCGTCCAGCGGATAGCCGAGGGAGGTGAAGTATTCGACGTCCTCCTCGAGGATCTTCCCGGTGTAGCCGAGGATGTGGGAGGCGTAGCCCGGATAGGTATAGACGCGGCTCGCCGTCGTCCGCGCCGCCACGCCGCGCACGCCGGATTCGCAGATCCGGGTGAGGAGCGGGAAGGAGATGTCCGTCAGGAGCGTGTACGGCGTGACGGCGGAGAAATCGCGCAGCTCCATGTCGATGCGGAGCGTCAGGAGCATCGCCGCCGTGTCCGCGTCGTACATCATCACCGCCGGCGCGTTTTTCGATTCCTTCGTCGTGATGCCGTAGCGCGCCATCAGGACGGCGGCGGTCTCCTCGGCATCCGCATCCTCCTCCAGATTGAGATCGGAAAGGAGCTTCTTGAAACGGCGGGAGATGTTCCACGCGTTATAACTGCCGTTGTAGGCGAAGTGGAGCGCGGCGCCGTCGGAGGAAGGAAAATAGATATACGGCGAGAGGGGCAGACTGAAGGCGTCTCCCTCGCCCATCGCTTCCGCGTCGGCGAGGACGGAGAGGATGACGGCGTTCTTGTCCGCCTGCGCGGCGGGCATGCTGCCGCCGTCCAGATCGAGGTTATAGCTGAAGGTGTTGACGACGAGGGGCTTCCCGTTGCGGTCGAAGATCTCGCCGCGCTGCGCCGCGATCGTTTCATAGCGATAGGTATAGGGGGACACGATGCTCGCGGTATAGTAATCCTGCCCGGCGATCTGGTACCGGATCAGGCGTCCGGTATAGATCAGACAGACGAGCACGAAGAAAAGAGCGATCAGAAGATAGCGGAGGAAAAAACCGCGTTTTTCTTTCATGGCGAGTTCCATTCTGCCGCCGTGCGGCGGCGCAGTTCGGGTGGGGGCGGTACAGCAACGTCCCCGCGGCGGCGGAGACGTTCAGAGCGTTGTGACGCGCTCGGCGCGGGTCTTATGGAACGGACGGAGCGCCGCGTGGACGGCGAGGTGCACCGGAACGGAGAAGAGAAAAGTGGCGGCGTATTCCGGCAGCACGACCTCCTTCATCAAAAGAAGGAGGGAGAAATCCCGCACGTTCAGCGAAAGGAGGATCAGCGTCGTGACGGCGCGCCCGACGCCGCATACCGCCGTAAAAATGAGGCGCACCGGCGCGGAATCCGTCAGGTACAGTTTCGTGACGATCGGGCAGAAATACCCGGCGGGCATATAGAGGAGCGGCAGAAGCGACACGCCCCCGGCGCCGAGCGATTCGATGAGGAAGGCGGCGATGATCCCGAACACGGCGCCCCAGCGTTCCCCTTCCGCCATGCCGACGGCGACGACGAAGGGCAGCATCAGATCCGGGATGGCGCCGAAGGGACGGAAACGGGCGAAGAGCGTCGTCTGGAGCAGGGCGAACAGGAGCATCAGGACGGTACAGACGACGGCGCGCCACAGCGCGTCCGCGTCCGGACGGATCTCCGGCAGATGGAAGCGCTGCCGGATCGAACGGAGGACGCCGCCGAGCAGCGACGGTTCCTTCTGCCCGCCGCGGGGCGGGGCGGACTTATGATTCATGGTAGACATCATAGGAAGTGATGATCATTACCCGGGCGAGCCCGGTGAGCGTGGCGGCGGGACGGATCACGGCGGTCACGGTACGGCTGTATTCGTCCGGGACGATTTCCGTGACGTATCCGACGACGAGATTGCGCGGGTATACGCTGCCGTAGCCGCTCGTGAGCACGCGGTCCCCGACGCGGACGTCGGAATCGGCGGCAAGATACGTGATGCGGCACAGCCCCTCGGAAGAGAGGGCGAATTCCCCTTCCACGAGTCCGAGCTCTCCCGTCCGCTCGATATACGCGCCGATGGAGGAGGAGGATTCGATCAGCGTCCGCACCTTCGCCCAGGTGGGACCGACTTCGCTCACGCAGCCGAGCACGCCCTCCGGCGTGACGACGGTCATGCCCGTCTCGATCCCCATGAGCGAGCCGCGGTCGACGGTGCACACGGTCATGTAATTGACGGACTCCCGTCCGGTGATGGCGGCGTCGGCAAAGGTGAAATCCGTATGCGCCCGCTTCATTTCAAGAAAGGAGGAGAGCCATACGTTGAGTACCTCCGCCTCCTCCGCGTTGTAGAGCCGGTCGCTCAGATCGGCGATCTGCTGCTTGAGGAGGAGGTTTTCCGCGACGATCTCATCGTAGCGCGTGAAATAGGAGGCATAGCCGTCGAGCGCGTCCGCCACGAGATGGAAGCCCTTCTGCGCCGGCGTCAGGACGACGTTGACGGCGCTGCGCAGATACTGCTTCGCGCCGAGCGCGGAGAGGGCGGTCGGAACGGCGGCGGCGAGCACGGCGGCGACGACGATCACGAGGAAAAATTTGGTTTTCAGAAAATCGCGCATGGGCGGCTCCTTTGTCGGGCCGGCACGGAGGCCGGGGTGGTCAGCGGCTGCGGAAGGTGACGATCCCGCTGAGCTCGTCGTTGCTTTCGATCACGTGTCCGATGCCGATGGCGACGCAGTCGAGCGGCTGCTTGGCGACGGCGGTGCGGATCCCGGTGATCTGGCTGACGAGAAGATCGAGCCCGGCGAGCAGTGCGCCGCCGCCCGCCAGCGTGATCCCGTTGTCGTAGATATCGGAGGAGAGCTCCGGCGGCGTGTTCTCCAGCGTCGTGCGGATGCAGTCGATGATGCGGGAGACGTCCTCCTGCATCGCCTCGCGGATCTCGGCGGAGGTGACGGAGGTCGTCGCGGGCAGACCGTTGAGCAGGTTCCTGCCGCGCACGATCATGTTCCCGCGGTCGGCGGACGGATGGACGCTGCCGATGTTCTTTTTCAGCATCTCGGCGGTGCGTTCCCCGATGAGGATGTTGTAGCGGCGCTTCATGTAGCCGATGATCGCCTCGTCCAGCTCGTCTCCGGCGGAACGGAGCGAGGAGGAGAGAACGATGCCGCCGAGGCTGAGCACCGCCACCTCCGTCGTGCCGCCGCCGATGTCGACGATCATCGTGCCGCGGGCGCCGCCCACCTTGAGCCCGCTGCCGATGGCGGCGGCGACCGGCTCCTCGATCAGCGCGACGGACTGCGCGCCGGCTTCCAGCGTCACGTCCTCGACGGCGCGCTTTTCCACCTCCGTCACCCCGTAGGGGATGCAGATGATGACGCGCGGACGGCTGAGGAGCGTGGAGCCGGACACCTTATTGAAAAAATGATGCAGCATCTCGGCGGTGATGTCGAATTCGGCGATGACGCCGTCCTTCAGCGGACGCATGGCGGTAATGGAGCCGGGCGTCTTGCCGAGCATGAGCTTCGCCTCGTTGCCGACGGCGACGACACGGCGCGTGCGCGCCTCCACCGCGACGACGGAGGGCTCGCGCAGAACGATGCCGCGTCCCTTGACGTAGACGAGCGTATTGGCGGTGCCGAGATCGATTCCGATGCTTTTTCCCATATGATACAGTTTCTCCATTCTGCCGCGGTCGGCGGCAAGGATCATGGCGCGGTCAGCGGGACGCGCCGCCGACCGTCAGGTACGAAAAGCCGAAGGACTCCCGCAGGATCGTGCCGCACAGGCAGAGCGGCAGTCCGACGACGTTCTGATAATCGCCGCGGATCCCGGACACGAAGAGTCCGGCGATCCCCTGGATCCCGTAGGCGCCCGCCTTGTCCATCGGCTCGCCCGTGCGGACGTAGGCGTCGATCTCATCGCCGCTCAGCGGACGGAAGGTGACGAGCGTTTCCTCGTGCGCGGTGACGGTACGGGTCCCGTCGGTGATCGTGACGCCGGTGAAGACGGAATGCGTGCGCCCGGAGAGGGCGCGCAGCATCCGGACGGCGTCCGCCTCGTCCTTCGGCTTGCCGAGGATCTCTTCGTCCAGTGCGACGACGGTGTCGGCGGCGAGCACGATCTCCCCCGGCATAAGCGAGGAGAGCGCCGCTTCCGCCTTGCGGCGGGAGAGCAGCTCCACGGCGGCGGCGGGCGGCGTGCCGCGGGGGATCGTTTCATCCGCCGTGCCGGGACGGACGAGGTGCGGTATGGCGGCGTCCTCCAGGATGCGGCGGCGGCGCGGACTGGCGGAGGCGAGGACGAGCCTCCGCGGCGCGTTTTCCGTTACGGACATGGCGATCCCTCCCCGAGACGATCTCAAAGGCGGCCGCTGGAGCCGAAGCCGCCCTCGCCGCGTTCCGTTTCATCGAGCGCGTCGACGACGGTGAAGGCGGCGGTGCGGACGGGGACGAACATGAGCTGGGCGATCCGCTCGCCGGGCTGCACGACGTAGTCCTCGTCGGAGTCGTTTTTCAGTCCGACGCGGATCTCGCCGCGGTAATCGGCGTCGATGACGCCGACGCCGTTCACAAGGGAGATCCCGTGCCGGAACGCGAGCCCGGAGCGGGCGAAGACGAGCGCGGCGAGCCCGCTCTCCTCCATGGAGATGGCGATCCCGCACGGGATCGCGGCGCTTTTATGCGCGGGGACGGTGCACGGCGCGTCGATCGCCGCCGTCAGGTCGCACGCGGCGGAAGAGGGCGTCGCATACCGCGGCGCGGCGGCGCCGGGGCGCAGCAGGCGGATCTTCACGCCCAGATCAGGCTTCGTCATCGTATCGTTCCTTTCTCGGATCGTGTGCGCCGTCAGCGCCAGCGGCGAACGGCGGCGGGATCGGCGGGAGCGCGGCGCTCCCGGTAAGCGCGGATCACCCCGGCGGCCTCGCCGGCCGTCTCCGCGGTGAACAGAAAGTGGAGGATGCGGGCGCCGGCGTCCTCGACGGCGATTACCGCGGCGGGATCCGCGTCGGACTGAGAAACGACGCCGACGAGGACTACGTCGTGCAGCCCGGCGAGCGGATCGC
>JAEEYP010000062.1 GCA_016288155.1 Clostridiales bacterium
CTTGATTTTCTGCTTTGATGTAGCGCCGTATACCTGACCGGTACGTACGGTGCAACGGGAGGGAGGGGCCGAAACCCCTCTCTACCCTATTGTTTACGGGTTTGGTGCGACTGGGGCAATAATAATTAACTCGTTTTTCAACTCTAACAATCAAGGCGGGGAGCAATCCCCGCCTTGATTTATGAAGATTTTATTTTGCCTTTTCTTCTAACGCATTCACGATGGCAACAAAGCGAGCATTATCTCGGATGTTGTCGTACCGTGATGCCTTCATTCGGTCGAGTTTATAATAGCTTTGATTGTGTTCGACCAATTCGTGAAAAGCTTTGCCCGGCTCCGGATAGACAAGTCGGTCAGTAAAGATAGACGAATAGTTCTTTCCGTGATCTTGATCAAAGGAACAGTCGTAAGCGAGCGTGTGTTCGCACATTTTCTCAAGTGCGTCAAGCGCATCGTTTGTTTTGCCCTGCGAGATAAGAAATGTTGACAGAAGCCAATAGTTATGTGACAGCCTGCAGTGATAAAACATAAGATCGTCTCCGTAGATCAGACGGTAAATCTCATTCGACGTTTTCAGCATTTCTATCTTCTTATCCCACGTCGTTTCGTCATTCGGCAGATCATCATTCAAAACAAGATTTTGAATAGCCGTTCCCAAGCAGTCCGTGAGTTTGTCTATCTCGTTCTGGATATACCATTCGGTTTTGCCGTCGCCCACTCCGTGCGAAAGCTGAAATTCCCTGCAATATTTCATCGGCGTCAGCATTTCCGCCATCTCTAAAGCTTTTTCAGGATCGCCGTCTTCCTTGTATATGGAGATCAGCGTCCAGATGGCATCAAAACGAACATCCGGGTCCGCGCTGTTCTCCATCACCGATTTGAGCAGAGTCTCCGCTTCGTCCCGCGCCGCTTCGTCATGTTTTTCATCCCAGAGAAAATACAGACAGACAGCGAGTGCTTCTTTAATCTCGTCGTCGGCGGGGAAACGGATCAACGATTCCCGGGCGAAACGGATTCGTTCGTCCACAGTACCGACCTCGGAAAGGCGGTCAAGTTCTTTGTGGATCCGTGCAAGTTCCTCTTCGCGTTCAGATCTCCGATAACCAATCAGTTCATCAATACTCACGGCGAAGAAATCGGCGATTGCGGGCAGAAGTTCGATATCGGGGTACCCGCCTTCTCCTTCCCACCTTGAGATTGCCTGCGGGGTCACTCCAACTGCCGCAGCCAATTCTTCCTGTGTTACTTTTTGTTCTTTTCTTAGTTTTTTTATTATCGTACCTATTTTAACATTCATTGATGTTTCTCCCTTCAAAATTATTCTTTTGTAAGCTTACGTCTCTATTATACCATTCAAAATAAGCAAGTCAATTATCAATTTGTTGTTGACCATATCAACGAACGCTTTATGCCTGGCAACGATGGGCAGGTTATCGAAATTGCCGTTTACGGAGAATAACACAAAGAGCGCAAAGCGCTTTTGATGGCCGCCGGTTGTCAAAAGCGCTTTTGCGTTAGTTTTGCGGAAAACGAAACGGACTGAATAAAATTGAAAAAACTCGGGACACCTGCTCTATCGCAAGTGCCCCGACGGGACTTCTTTCGGTTTTGGCGGAGAAGGAGAGATTTAGGAACTCCGGTTTTGCGCTGTGTACAGCGCAGGCGCCGCACAGCGCCGCAAAACCTTATCATTTTCGCTCCGCGAAAATGAGGAATTCAAACCGCGCAGCTTTCGTGAAAACCAAAAGAAGCCCCGATGGGGCTTCTTTTGGTTTTGGCGGAGAAGGAGAGATTTGAACTCTCGCGCCGCGTTTAATGGCAGCCTACACCCTTAGCAGGGGCGCCTCTTCAGCCTCTTGAGTACTTCTCCAAACCCTTCGGCAGACCGGCTGTTTCAGATGTCTGCCTTGATATTATATATAAATCGCGCGCCGTTGTCAAGGGCTTTGCGCGATTTTCTCCGCTCCGGGACAAATTTTTTCCCGGCGCCGCGCGGAACTTTTCTTTTTCCGCTCTTGCTTTTTTCGCCGCTTTCCTGTATAATGATGTAGAACGGTATTCCCGAATTTTCATGGCGTTCGCGCCGGAAAGGATATTCTGCATCATGGAAAAAATGAAGGTCGGCGTGATCGGCTGCGGCCGGATCGCCAATGCGGCGCACATCCCCGGATATCTGAAATGCGAGGACGTGGAGATCAAGTATTTCTGCGATATCATCCCCGAAAAGGCGCAGTACTGCGTGGACAATTACCACGTCGGGACGGCGGTCACCGATTATCACACCGTGCTGGACGATCCGGAGATCACGGCGGTCTCCGTCTGCACGCCGAATCTGGCGCACCGCTTCATCTCCATCGACGCGATGCGCGCCGGCAAGCACGTTTTGTGCGAGAAGCCCGCCGCCCGCACGTACGCGGAGGCGCTGGAGATGCAGAAGGTGCAGCACGAGACCGGCATGACGCTGAACATCGGCGTCGTCAATCGCTTCAAGGAGGCCGTCATCGGTCTGAAGAAGATGGTCGACGCGGGCGAGCTCGGCGAGGTCTACCACGTGTACGCCGCCTTCCGCCGCTACCGCGGCATTCCCGGTCTCGGCGGTGCGTTCACGACGTACGCGATCTCCGGCGGCGGCGCGCTCATCGACTGCGGCGTCCATTTCCTCGACATCGTTATGTACGTGACCGGCGATCCGACGCCGGTGACGGCTTCCGGCCGCGCGTTCTCCAAGCTCGGCGTGGACATGAAGAACTACGTCTACGAATCCATGTGGGCGGAGGACACGAAGGACCTGAACGGTACTTACGACGTGGACGATTTCGTCACGGCGTTCATCCGCACCGCCGGGCCGACGATCACGATCAACGGCTCCTGGGCGCAGAACATCGGCGTCGGGGAATCGTACATCGACTTCCTCGGCACGAAGGCCGGCGTCCGCATGAAGTACGGCCACAACGACTTCCATCTCTACGGCGTCCGCGACGGCAAACTGACGGACGATATCATGACCTTTGAGGACAACAACGCCTTCGATACGGAGATCCGCCGCTACGTCGACTGCGTCCGCTCCGGCGAGAAGCTCGCGTCCCACATCGATTACAACATCCTGACCTCCCGCCTCATGCAGGGGATCTACGATTCCTCCATGCAGGACCGCGAGATCGTTTTCTGATCCGCTTTGCACGAAAGACAGACCCGATCCGGCAGGTCTGTCTTTTCGTTTCCGCGGCGATTCATAAAAATATAACAAAAAGAATTAAAAACCGTTACAAACCGGCGTGCGGAATCTGTTATACTTGCCGTAGATCCGTTTATATTGAAAGACGAGGTGCTCTCCGCATGAAAAGAACGATCGCCTTGCTCCTGTTTTTCGCTCTGGTGCTGACGATGGCAGCGTCCTGCGGCACCGTACCCGACGCCCCGGCGGATACCGCCGAGAGCGAGACCCGTCCGCCGGAAACGGAACCGGTCCCCGAGACCGAGGATCCCGCGGCCGCGGCCGATCTGCCGGAGGATCTCGATTTCGACGGCGCCGATTTTCAGATGCTTTCGCCCGACCAGTACGGCGGCATCAGCTTCGTCGAGGAAGAGAACGGCGAGGTGTTAAACGACGCGCAGTGGGGGATGAAACTGCACACGGAAGAACGTCTGGGCGTGAAGATCACCGAAGTCCCCACCGATTTCTGGAAGATGCAGAACACCGTCATCGACCTGAGCATGACGGGGGACACCACGTACGCCAGCATCGTGATGATGGACCGCTACGCTCTCGCCTGTGCGTATGAGGACTGCTTCATCCCGCTCCAGAACGTGGAGCACGTGGATCTGAGCAAGCCGTACTGGGGCGGCGGGATCAACGACGCGCTCAGCGTCGGCGGCAAGAACTTCTTCGGCGTCGGCGCGTTCAACCTGACCTCCTACAAGAATACCGCCTGCATCTATTACAACCGTTCCCTCGGCGAGGATCTGGGGATAGGGGACGGTCCGGCGGCGTCCGTGTACGCCGGCACGTGGACGCTCGACGCGTTCAAATCCTATGAAAACGCCGCGACCGCCGACCTGAACGGCGACGGGATCATGGATAAGTCGGACAGATACACCTACGGGACCTCCGCCGCGCGGAGCATACCGGCGCAGCTGTGGATCGCGTGCGATCTTTTGATGATCCGCAAGGACGAAAACGATATCCCGTACTTCGCCGCCGACGGGGACGAGAAGTTCCTCGACGTCATCGAATACACGTACGATCTGCTCTTTCATTCCGAGAACCGCCTCGATCTGACGAAGGTCGACGGAGGGAAATATTCGTCCATCAAGAATTTCACCGCGGGATACGAACTGATGGGGATGGGCACTTTCGCCAACAGCGTTCTTTCGATCCGGGATATGGAGTATGATTATATGATCCTGCCCGTGCCCAAGTTCGACGAGGATCAGAAAGAGTATCTGAGCCGCACCTACGACTCCATGTTCGCCATGGTGCCGATCACGGCGACGGATACCGCCATGTCCGGCGCCGTGCTCGAATATCTTTCCTATACGGCGTACAGGGACGTCATCCCCGCCTACATCGAATCTTCTCTGCAGAAGAAATTCTCTCTCGACCGGGAGACCTCCGATTTCATCCGCATCATCTTCGACGGAAGGCGGATCGACGTCGCGGAGGTGCTGATGTTCAAGGAATTCGGCGATCAGGCGGTGTACGACGTCATGATCCGCAGCGATTTCGGCTGGGTGTCCTATCTGGAATCCAAGCGGAACGCGATCGATTCCGCTTTGGAAAAATACATCGGTCTCGTTCACAGCGGGGAAAACAACTGACGGCGAAAGCCGCGGAGGGAATCAGTATGAAGAAATATGACGTTGCGGTCATCGGCGGAGGCTTCGCCGGGACCGCCGCGGCGCTCTCTGCCGCCCGTGAGGGCGCGAGCGTCCTGATCCTTGAAAAGGGGAACTGTCTCGGCGGCGCCGCCGTGAACGGGCTCGTCAATCCGTTCATGAAAAACAGAACGAGGGTCGACGGCGCGCGGCGCGATCTTTCCTGCGGGATCTTCCGCACGGTCTGCGACGCGCTCGCCGCGCGCGGCGCGATGCGCGGCGAAGCCTTTCTGGAGGAGGAGCTGAAGCTCATCCTGAACGACATGACGGAGGAAGCCGGGGTGGATCTTCTCTTCCACGTGTATCTGTATCAGGTGAACAAGCAGGGAGATTCCGTCTCCTCCGTCGCCGTCGCCGGGCGGTCCGGACCGATGGAGATCGAGGCGGATTATTTCATCGACGCGACGGGCGACGCGCAGGCGGCGTTCCTCGCGGGCTGCCCGACGGTGCTCGGCCGCGATCCGGACCGGCTGTGCCAGCCGATGACGCTCTGCTTCCGCCTCGGGAACGTGGACGTCGAGCGGTTCATGGCGAGCCGGGAGCGGCTGGCGGCGGCGCACCGCGAGGCGCTCGAGCGGGGTGAGCTCATGAACCCGCGGGAGAACGTCCTGGTGTTCAAAACGCCCGTGCCGAACGTGCTCCATTTCAATACGACGCGCATCGTGAAGAAGGATCCGACCTCGCCCGAAGACGTGACGGCGGCGGAGATCCTCGCCCGCAAGCAGGTGTTCGAGATCTGGGAATTCATGAAGGCGCACGCCGACGGGCTGGAGAACAGCTTCCTCATGATGACGGCGGAGGAGATCGGCGTCCGGGAAAGCCGGATGATCGTCGGCGACTACGTGCTGACGGAGGCGGACTGCCGCGCCTGTACGAAGTTCGACGACGCCGTCGCCGCGTGCAATTACGATATCGACATCCACAATCCGGAGGGGACGGGGACGAGCCATTACTATTTCCCGGAGGGGGAATATTACACGATCCCGTACCGCAGCCTCATCCCGCGGACGGTGGACAATATGCTCGTCGCGGGGCGCTGCATCTCCTCGGACCACGGGGCGCAGGCGTCCTACCGGATCATGCCGACCGTCTGCTGTCTCGGCGAGGCGGCCGGCGCCGCGGCGGCGATCGCGGCACGGGAGCGCGTCCCCGTGCGCGCGGTGCCGATCCGGGCGCTGCAGAAGACGCTGACGGAGTACGGCGCGTTCCTCGGAATCTGACGGCATACCTGAAAAAGCGATCCCCGCAGAGCGGATGCTCTGCGGGGATCGCCGTATTTTCGGGATCGGCTCACAGATGGAACGCCGTCTCGATGTCGCGTATCTCCTCCGGGGAGATCGGCACGATGTCGTAGCCGAGCTGGATCGTGTGCACGACGGCGCGCGCGCTGTATTCGAGTACCTCCAGCCGGTCGAAGGCGTTGAGCAGCGTCGTGCCGCAGGCGATCACGCAGTCGTTCTCAACGATGCAGACCGGCTCCCGAACGGACATCTCACGCGCGACCGTATCCGGCTCCATGAACGAGGCGCCGAAGGGGAAACGCCGCACGTTCTTGAGCATGATATAGCTTTCCGGGATGAGGCGCGCGTCGAACGGGACGTCCGTCACGGCGAACGCCATGATATACGGCGGCTCCGCCAGGATCACGCTGCCGATCTCCGGCGCGTGCTCGTAGATCTTCTGGTGGAGCGGCAGGGAATGCGACGGATTCTTGCCGGATTCCGCGAGGCCGGATCGGATGAGGACGAGATCCTCCGGCTCCAGATACCTGCGGTCCTTGTCGTGCGGCGTGATGAGGAGCGAGCCGTCGGAGAGACGGCGTGAGAAGGCGCCCTGTCCGCTCGTGAAGAGGTTGTTGTCGTACGCGCGGTGGATGAGCGCGCACATCTCCTTGCGCGCCGCGAGCTCCTCGCTCCCGTGGATCGCGGGGATGAAGCGGTCCATCGTCAGATCGCGGTTCTTGGAGCGGTAGAGCTCCCATTCCTGATCCGTCAGGCGGTGCAGCGGCTTGCCGCCCGCGATCGCCTGCGCGTGGATCTCGATCCGCGCCGTGTAGTCGAGCGTTTCAAAGGACATGAACGCGGAGAACAGATCGTCCGCGCCGATGACGACGCCGTGATTTTCGAGCATCACGATATTGCATCCCCGGCGGAACTCCGCGGCAATGTTCTCGCCGAGTTCCTCGCTCCCCGGCACGGCGTATTTCGCCATCGACACGCGCGGGCAGAGCCCGCGGCAGTTCGGCGTCAGGAAGATGTCGGGGATGCGGCGGATGAGACTGAACGCGACGAGCGCCGGCGGGTGCGCGTGGAGCACGGCGCGCAGATCCGGCCGCGCGCGGTAGATGGCGAGGTGGAACGGGTACTCGGAGGACGGCTTGTGCGGTCCGACGATCGTGCCGTCCGGCATCACGCGCATGATGTCGGCGGCGGTCAGGTTTCCCTTGTCGATCCCGGAGGGGCTGATCCACATGACGCCCTCGTCGTCCATGATCGACAGGTTGCCGCCGGAGGTCGTCGTCATCTGATAGCTGTAAAGGCGTTTCATGATCATCACGATCCGATCCGCCGGGTGGAGCATCGCAAAATTCATAGTTTGCCTCCTGTGTGAAGTTTTGTTTGAAATTTTCAGTTTTCACATGCTTTGTTATTATTATATCACATTGATCCCGTTGGCGCAAGAAGCAAAGCGCACGGAAAACGCACGGCAAAGCGGGACTTTTTTTGCTTATTTTTTATCCGCCGCCGCCCGAATCGGTGCCGGACGCTTGACAGGAACGCGGGAATAGTGTAAAATGTAAAACGAAACATACAGTATTTAATTTATGCGGGGTGGATCTCATGCAAAGAAAATGGATATGCCTTCTGCTCGCGGCGGCGCTCCTTCTGCCGCTCGCCGCCTGCGGCGGCGAGCCCGAGGCGCCCGCCGATACGACCGCCGCGCTCGATGAAGTATCCGAGACGCTTTTGTCGGAAACGGAGCCGGCCGCGCCGCTCTATCCGGACGCCGTGCCGGAGCTCGACTGTAACGGCGCCGCCTTCCGCGTCCTCCAGCATACCGTGAATACTCGTTTCTTTACGGACGACCAGCACGGAGAGAAGCTGAACGACGCCGTCTTCGAGCGCAACCGCACAATCGAGGAGCGCTTCCGTATCACGATCCCGGAGCCGCGCACGGTATCGTCCGCGGAAGATCTTTCGGAAATGCTCGTTACGCTGGTGCACAGCGGCGAGGACGCGTACGAGCTCGTCTTTCAGAACATGCGCACCGCCCGCGAGGACGTGGTCGCCGGTCTGCTCGGCAACTGGTACAGCCTCCCGTACATGGATCTGACGCAGGCGTGGTACGACGACGCCATCCAGGAGGCAACGATCAACAACAAGCTTCTCCTCCTCGGCGGCGATCTGTCGCTCCCGTATCTCGGCAATCTGTGGATGGTCGCCTTCAATAAAGCGAAGGCGGAGGACTGGAACCTCGAGGAAGATCTGTATCAGACCGTCCGCGACGGCAAATGGACGCTCGACTATCTCATGACGCTCGCGGAGAACGTGTACCAGGACGCGGACGGCAACGGAGAGAAGAACAAGGCAGATTTCTTCGGGTTCGTCGCGCTGAGCGGGGACGGCTCGCTCATCACCGCGTTTCTTTACGGCTGTGAGCAGACGCAGCTGACGATCACGGCGGACTACGAGGTCGAGCATACGCTGCTCAGCGAGCGCTCCATCGACCTGCTCAACAAGCTGACGAAGCTGTTCAACACGAATCCCGGTTCGTATTACGGAAAGGCGATCGACCGCTTCAGCGAAGGTCACGCGCTTTTCGCCACGCTGCGCGTAAACCAGCTGATGAACGAGAAGATCGTCGACATGACGAACGATTTCGGCGTGCTGCCCGTTCCGAAATATGATGAGGGGCAAAAAGAGTATCACACGATCCCGCAGTACGGCTGCTCCATCATGGAATTCCCGAAGACGGTGGCGAACCGCGCGATGCTCGGCGCGATCGTCGAGGCGATGAGCGCGCTCAGCTGGCGCGACGTCACGCCGATCTACTGCGAATCCGTGATCGAGCTGCGCAGCACGCGCGACGCGGAGTCGGCGGAAATGCTCCGCTTGATCCTCTCCACCAGTATGATGGACTTCAACTACCTGTACGCGGGCACCGCCGGATGGGTGGACCGGATGCGGAACGTGATCCAGTATCCCGGTACGGCGGTCTCCTACATCACGGAACGCCTGGATCCGATCGCAGACACGTACTATAAGGTGATCGACGTGCTGCTCGAGCCGGAAGAATAAGACAGAGCAAACGAAAAACGCCCGGTCGGACGCGGAGTCCGGTCGGGCGGTCGTTTTTCTGCGGCGTCCGTCAGGCGTCGCCGCAGTGCGCGCAGTGTTCGCAGTCGGGGAACAGGGAATGATCGTACTCGATGCCGTTCTTCTCGTAGTAATCCTGAAGCGCTTTCTTGATCGCCTCTTCCGCCAGGACGGAGCAATGCATCTTGTATGCCGGAAGCCCGTCGAGCGCCTCGGCGACGGCCTTGTTCGTCAGCGCCATCGCCTCCGACACGGGCTTTCCCTTGATGAGCTCGGTCGCCATCGAGCTGGACGCGATGGCGGAGCCGCAGCCGAACGTCTCGAATTTGACGTCGGCGATGATGTCGTTCTCGATCTTCAGATAGATCTTCATGATGTCGCCGCACTTGGCGTTGCCGACCTCGCCGACGCCGTCCGCGTCCTCGATCACGCCGACGTTCCGGGGATTTTTGAAATGATCCATCACCTTTTCGCTGTACAGTGCCATGGCGTTTCCCTCACTTGGTAATAAATTCTTTTTTCCCGCTGACCAGATCGCGCCAAACGGGCGACATGCCGCGCAGATACTCCACGACCTCTGCGACCGCGCGGATCGTGCAGTCGATCTCCTCCTCCGTGTTCTCCTCGGAGAGGGAGAGGCGCAGCGAACCGTGCGCGATCTCGTGCGGCCTGCCGATGGCGAGCAGGACGTGGCTCGGATCGAGCGAGCCGGAGGTGCAGGCGGAGCCGGAGGAGGCGCAGATGCCCCGGTCGTCGAGGAGAAGGAGCAGCGATTCGCCCTCGATCCCCTCAAAGCAGAAGTTCACGTTGCCGGGCAGCCGATCCACGGCGTCCCCGTTGAGGACGGAATGGGGGATCGCCGAAAGACCGGCGATCAGCTTCCCGCGCAGCGCGGTCATCTTCCGTGCGTTTTCCTCAAGGCGGCCGCACGCCTCCTCGAGCGCCGCCGCCATGCCCATGACGGCGGGGATGTTTTCTGTGCCTGCCCGCTTGCCGCGCTCCTGGGCGCCGCCCTCGATGACGTTCCAGAGCCGGATGCCCTTTTTCGCATAGAGGAAACCGATCCCCTTCGGTCCGTGGAATTTGTGCGCCGAAACGGACAGCATGTCGATGTTCTGCGCGGCGGCGTCGACGGGAAGATGCCCCGCCGCCTGTACCGCGTCGGTGTGGAACGGCACGCCGGCGGCGCGGCAGACCGCGCCGATCTCCGCGATCGGCTGGATCGTGCCGATCTCGTTGTTCGCGTACATCACCGTCACGAGGCACGTGTCCTCGCGGATCGCTTCCTTCACCTGCTCCGGCCGCACGACGCCGTTCTCCCCGACGCCGAGGAGCGTGACGGAAAAGCCCTCTTTCTCCAGCTTCTGCAGCGTGTGCAGGACGGCGTGATGCTCGATCGCCGTGGAGACGATATGCCGCTTTCCTTTCTTCTCCCCGTTTCTTGCGGCGGAGAGGATCGCCTGATTGTCCGCTTCGCTGCCGCCGGAGGTAAAGGTGATCTCGCCCGGCGCCGCGCCGATGCAGCGGGCGACGCGCTCCCGCGCGTCGGCGAGCGCTTCCGCCGCCGCCTGTCCCGCGGAGTGGAGGCTGGACGGATTGCCGTACACCGTATCGAAGTACGGCGTCATCGCGTCGATCGCCGTCCGGCTCATTTTCGTCGTCGCGGCGTTGTCGAGGTATATGGTCCTTTTGTTCATTTTTCGTATCCCTTCCGAGTGATCCGATGCCGCGTCAGAGCACTGGATCGTTTGTGCCGCCGCGTTCCGCCATCTGATCGAGCACGGTCCTCAGCGTGATGCCGTCGAGATATTCGTTTATGACGCTGTCGAGCCCCTTCCATATCGGCAGCACGGTGCAGCGTTCGCTGCGCGCGCAGGGAGCGTGCCGTTCCTCAAGACACGCGACCGGACACAGTGAGCCCTCCGCCGCGCGGAGGACCTCACCGACGGTGTATTCCTGCGGCGCTTTGGCGAGCCGGTAGCCGCCGTACTTGCCGCCTTTTGCTTCGAGCATCAGGGAGATGCCGGGGATCGTGACGATCTGTTCCAGATATTTCTTTGAGATATCCTGCCTCGCCGCCGAATCCTTCAGCGGAACGTATCCGTCCTTCTGATGCTCGGCGATATCGAGCAGGGTGCGCAGCGCGTACCGTCCCCGCGTGGAGATCATCATACGGCTCACCTCCTGTTGCTTATGGACGTTTGAAAACCTACCGGATCACTATGCGTATAGTATACACGAAAAAACCTACTTTGTCAATAGGCAAACGACGGTATCTCCGTTTTTTTGAATTTCGTTATCCGTCCTTGACATCGGGCGATGCGCATGATATAATACCTACAAATCCAATAGGTATAAGAAGCGGGCAGGCGTCCGGACGGGCGCCGACGCGCCGCGCGTCGGCACCCTATTGACCGGCGGCGTTACGGAGGACAGTATGACCATACAGCAGCTGAAATACGCGGTCGTGATCGCGGAGACCGGTTCGCTGAACAAGGCGGCGGAGCTTTTGTACGTCGCGCAGCCGTCGCTCACCCATGCGGTCAGGGATCTCGAAGGGGAGATCGGGATCACGATCTTCAACCGCAACGCGAAAGGGACGACGCTGACGAACGACGGCGCGGAATTCATGCAGTACGCGCGGCAGACGATCTGGCAGTACGACATGCTCTGCGAAAAATACGGCAGAAACGGCGTCCTGAAAAAGAAATTCGGGATATCGACCCAGCATTACTCGTTCGCCGTCAAGAGCTTCGTCGAAATGGTGAAGCACTTCGGCACGGACGAATACGAATTCGCGATCCGCGAGACGAAGACGAAGGAGGTCATCGACGACGTGGCGTCGGGGAGGAGCGAGATCGGCATCCTGTACGAAAGCGACTTCAACCGCAGCGCGATCGACAAGATCCTCCGCGCAAGCGAGCTGGCGTTTTCCCCGCTGATCGAATGCGACGCGTTCGTCTATCTCTGGAAGGGGCATCCGCTCGCGAAAGAGAAGTCGATCCGGTTCGCGGATCTTGCGCCGTATCCCTGCCTTTCCTTTGAGCAGGACGCCGGTTCCTTCTACTACGCGGAGGAGCTGCTCAGCACCGCCGAGTACCCGCGGACGATCAAGGCGAACGACCGCGCGACGATGCTCAATCTGATGGTCGGGCTGAACGGGTATACGCTCTGCTCCGGCATCATCTGCGAGGAGCTGAACGGCGACGACTTCATCGCCGTGCCGTTCGAGGCGGACGAGGGCGTGATCGGAAGCCGGATGGAGATCGGCTATATCACGAAAAAGAACATGATCCTCAGCAAGATGGCGACGCTGTATATAGAAGAAATCAAGAAGTACCTCGCCGGGCTATAGCCTCAGGCTATAGCTGCGTATCGGATCGCGGTATTGGACAAACGGGGAAAAGCGGTGTATAATAGTCGCAGAAAACAAAAAAGGCGCAGCAAAGCTCCGATCCGCAGACAGAAAATAGAAAGAGGTACGAAATGAGCAGCTACAGATTTGAAACGCTCCAGCTCCACGTAGGGCAGGAGCAGCCCGACCCGGCGACCGACGCGAGAGCGGTGCCGATCTATCAGACGACGTCCTACGTATTCCACGACAGCGCCCACGCGGCGGCGCGCTTCGGCCTCGCCGATCCGGGCAACATCTACGGCAGACTGACCAACTCGACGCAGGACGTGCTCGAAAAACGGGTCGCGGCGCTCGAGGGCGGCGTCGCGGCGCTCGCGCTCGCGTCCGGCGCGGCGGCGATCACCTACGCGATCGAGGCGCTGGCGCAGAAGGGCGACCACGTCGTCGCGCAGAAGACGATCTACGGCGGCAGCTACAATCTCCTCGCGCACACGCTCCCGCAGTACGGCGTCGAGACGTCCTTCGTCGATATCCACGATCTCGGGGAAGTGAAAGCGGCGATCCGTCCGAACACGAAGGCGATCTTCATCGAGACGCTCGGCAACCCGAACAGCGACATCCCGGACGTCGACGCGATCGCAGAGATCGCCCACGCGCGGGGCATCCCCGTCGTGATCGACAACACCTTCGGCACGCCGTATCTCATCCGCCCGATCGAGCACGGCGCCGACGTCGTCGTCCATTCCGCGACGAAATTCCTCGGCGGCCACGGCACGACGCTCGGCGGCATCATCGTGGACAGCGGCAAATTCGACTGGAAAGCGCACGCGGACCGGTACGCGCCGATCGCGAAGCCGAATCCGAGCTATCACGGGATCTCCTTCGCCGACGCCGTCGGTCCGGCGGCGTACGTCACCTACGTCCGCGCGATCCTCCTCCGCGATACCGGCGCCGCGATCTCGCCGTTCAACGCGTTCCTCCTCCTCCAGGGCATCGAGACGCTGTCGCTGCGGCTGGAACGGCACGCGGAGAACACGAAGAAGGTCGTCGCGTATCTCGCGAGCCATCCGCTCGTGGAACGGGTCAATCACCCGTCGCTCCCCGATCACCCGCAGCACGCGCTGTACGAAAAGTATTTTCCGAACGGCGGCGCGTCGATCTTCACCTTCGATATCAAGGGCGGACGGGACGAAGCGTGGAAGTTCATCGACCATCTGACGATCTTCTCGCTGCTCGCCAACGTGGCGGACGTCAAGTCGCTCGTCATCCATCCGGCGTCCACGACGCATTCCCAGCTCTCGCCCGAGGAGCTTGAGAGCCAGAACATCCGTCAGAGCACGATCCGCCTCTCGATCGGCACGGAACATATCGACGACATCATCGCGGATCTCGAAGCCGGCTTCGCCGCGCTGCGGTGAGCCCCATCCCATCACAAATCATAGAACAGGAGAATAGAGACATGGCAAACGTTTACAAGGGAACGCTCGGACTGATCGGCAACACGCCGCTCGTGGAGACCGTCAACCTGGAAAAACTGCTCGGGCTGGAGGCGAAACTCATCGTCAAGCTCGAATACTTCAATCCGGCGGGGAGCGTCAAGGACCGCATTGCCAAGGCGATGATCGAGGACGCGGAGGAGAAGGGGATACTCAAGGCGGATTCCGTCATCATCGAGCCGACCTCCGGAAACACCGGCATCGGTCTTGCCGCCATCGCCGCGGCGAAGGGCTACCGCATCATTCTGACGATGCCCGAGACGATGAGCGTGGAACGGCGGAACATCCTCAAAGCGTACGGCGCCGAGATCGTTCTGACGGAGGGCGCGAAGGGCATGAAGGGCGCCATCGCCAAGGCGGAAGAGCTCGCGGCGGAGATCCCGAACAGCTTTATCCCCGGTCAGTTCGTCAATCCGGCGAATCCGGCGGTCCATCGCGCGACGACCGGTCCGGAGATCTGGCACGATACGGACGGTACGGTGGATATCTTCGTCGCCGGCGTCGGCACGGGCGGCACGATCACGGGCACGGGCGAATACCTGAAGGAGCAGAAGTCTTCCGTCCAGGTCGTCGCCGTCGAGCCGGAGAGTTCCCCCGTCCTTTCGGAGGGGAAGTCCGGTCCGCACAAGATCCAGGGGATCGGCGCGGGCTTCGTCCCCGACGTGCTGAACACGAAGGTCTACGACGAGGTCGTCAAGGTCGCCAACGAGGACGCCTTCGCCGCCGCGAAACTGCTCGCAAAGAAAGAGGGCATCTCCGTCGGCATTTCGTCCGGCGCGGCGCTCCATGCGGCGATCGGGCTGGCGAAGCGGCCGGAGAACAAGGGCAAGATCATCGTGGCGCTGCTGCCCGACAGCGGCGACCGGTATTACTCCACGCCGCTCTTTACCGAAGCGTAAACGGCGATCTGCAAAAACGGCAAAAAAAGCTCCGGCGCGTTTCCCCGCGCCGGAGCTTTTATTGCCGCACCGCGCCTGAGCCGGTGCATGAGCCGCATCCGATCTCCTCATCGGCTGCGCGGCGCGCCCGATCGTTTGCGCGATCCGGGCGATCCCGCGTTTTACGGAAGGATCGACAAAATGTCCGAAAAGCCGGTGACCTCGAAGATCTCCCGGATCGTTTCGTTCACGTTCGTCACCTTCATGTCGCCCTGCTTGTTCATGACCTTCTGCGCGGAGAGCAGCACGCGCAGACCGGCGGAGGATATGTACTCGAGCTTTTCCAGATCGAGCGTGAGGGACGTCACGCCGTCAAGCGACGCCTTGATCTCCGCTTCCAGTTCCGGCGCGGTGATCGTGTCCAGCCTTCCCTCGAGGGCGAGGGTGAGAGCGGTCCCGTTCTGCGTTTTGGCGATCGTCATGGTGTTGTCCTCTTTTCTGTATTATTTTGGATCAAAACGTTTTGTATACGGCGATCTCGACGTTCGCGCCGAGGATGCTGACCTTGACGTCGTCGGCGATGTTGGCGACGATGGATTTTTCAAGTTCATCCCACGCCGCGGACGCTTCGGGGCTTTCTCCGAGGTGCTGCTGCACCATATTCCGATACATCGCCATCGACCACACGGACGCCGCCTCGCCGCTGATGCTGCCCCCCGCGCCGGCGGAACCGGCGAGCGCCATCGCGTAGGGGAGCGTTTCTTTCGAAGAGAGCAGCATGTCCGCGATCATCACGCGGATCTTCCCCATAAAGCTCACGGCGGCGGCGTTCTTCCCGCTCGAGGAGGCGGCGAGGAACTGCGCGTGCATGTCGTCGGTCATCTTTACCTCCGACTTCATATGGAGCTCGAAACTTCCTCCCTCGGTCTCTGCCCAGTAGTTTGCCTCCACCTCTCCGGCGATCCCGCGGAGCATCCCGAACAGTTCCTCGGCGAGAAGGCGAAGGTGTAAAACCGACTTTTTGTCCAGCCCCGCGTCGCTCCCGAGCTTTTCGGTGAGCGCGAGCGCTTCCTTTATCCCGATCCCTTGGCTCGTCACGACGATCGGTCCCGTTTTCATATGCGTGTCCTCCTGTCCTGTTTCGTCATTACGGTAGTAGTATACCATGAAATCGGGGATTTCTCAATACAAAACGCAAAAAACACGAAAATACGAGGCGAAATATCGCGGCCGGTGCCGATGAGCCGGGAAGGAGGGCGCATACTGCCGGCCGTGCCGGGGGACGGCTGCCCGGAAAGAGAGCGATACCGGGATCCGATGAAGGATCCCGGTATCGCTGCTTTTCCCGCCGTGCGCGGCGGCCGCGCCGCTCACAGCACTTTCAGCGTATATCGCTTCGCTCCCGTCACGACGTACGTTCCCGCGGCGCAGTCGTACTCGATCTCGCCTACGTCGTCGACGCTGTCGAGCCGGACGATGAAGCGTTTGGTATAGAGATAGCCGAGGATCGTCAGTTTTCCGCGTTCCGGGACCGTCAGCGGTCTGCGGCAGGAGGCGCGGTTCGCTTCACTGCGCCGGTCGATCTCGGCGAGCTGTTCTTCCGTTGCGTTTCCCCAGTGGCTTCTCGTCCCGACGCCGGGAAGCTCCCAGTAGGAGACGAGATCGCCTTTGCCCGCCGCCTTCGCGCAGGAGACGAAGTTGCGCGCCTGCCAGGCCGACACCCGTACGTCCGTCTCGCCGTGCGCCGTGAACAGCGGAGCGATCAGGTTCCGGGCGCCCTTGGCGCCGGAGCGGGAATCGTACGCCGTCCGGTTTTCCTCCGGCGTGCAGCCGATCCACGGCTCCATCTCGTCGCGGAACTCCCCCACGGAATCGTTTTCATACCATTCCCCGTAATCGGAGATGCCGCACAGCGCCGTCACCGCCGAGAAGAGATCGGGAAATTTCACCGCCAGCGCGAAGCCGTTCCCGCCGCCGCCGCTGCCGCCTTCGTAGTAGACGACGTCCGGATCGAGGAGGTAGTCGGCGTAGTGCTTCTGCGCATAGCGGACCGCGTCGTATACGTCGATGAGTTCATAGCCGTTGCAGTCCGGCTTGCCCGTCGAGTACGCGCGCCCGCGCATATCGACGTGGATGCGCAGATACGGCTCTTCCGTCGGCGGCACGTCCTCGTCAAGGGACGGGATCGTCATGTGCCAGCCGTGGGTGGAGGCGAGGATATAGCCTTTCGTTCTCGGCTTGTCCACCCGCATCGCCAGCTTGAGCCCCGGTGTTACGGAGGATTCGTAGTAGATCAGATCATGCCGCGGCGTGTAGCGGTTCTCGTAGACGGAGACCTTCTCGCCCCGCACGGAATCTCCGTACAGGTCTGCGTTCATATTCAAAACTCTCCTTCTTTCATGTTTGTTTATGACCGTGATCGGAAGTGTCGGTACGGCGCGCGCGCGGGGATCACTCGAACCGCATCGCGAAGATCTCCGCGTCCCGCATGGTGAAATCAAAGCATACGGCGCGCCCGCGCAGCGCGGAGAGCGGCGCGTCGAAATCGACGATCCGCTCCTCGGCGTCGCCGAAGAGCTCGCACGTTTCGTATCCGGGGATCGGGCTTCCGTCCCCGTCTAAAATACGTAAAACCATCCCCCCGCGCGCGGAGGTGCGGAAATTGAGCTTCAGCGTTTCCGCGTCGAGAACGAACGGCTTCGTGCGCAGTGTCTGCGGCTCGTACGTCGCCTTGACCGAGGCGAATCCGTCCCGCCGCCAGACGTAGCGCCGCAGTTCTCCCTTCTCCGGCATCCGGTGGTGGCTTTTTGCGTACATGGACAGCTCCGGCGGGTCGCCCGCGAATCGCCCCGGCGTTTCGAGCAGTCCGCCGACCGCCGGATAGCAGTCGCCGTACACCCAGTTCCCCGCGTATTCCGGCCCCGGCGTCAGGCACGCCTCGTCAAAGCGGTACCAGTTCACGTGATCGCGCGAGCTCATGAAGATGCAGTCGGTCACAGTGAGCCCGAAGCGCGCGTCCTTCTCCATCCGGTGACGCCGCCGGTCCGCCCCGCAGAGGCGGTCGTAATTCTTCGTCCATTCCTTCCGTTCGACGTACCGCGTGGGAAATCCGACGTAATACCGCGTATCGTACGGATACGCCGTGACGCAGTTCGTGTAGAGCGGATAGTCCTCGTCACGGTTGAAGCGCAGCCGGACCGGCTCGCTCCAGTGGAGGAAATCCTCCGACTCGGTGACCATGATCCCGCGGACGTCCTCTTCGTTCAGCGCGGGGTCGAGCGCGCCGATCTTCTTATGCACGTCACGGAAATAGCAGTAGTATTTCTTCCGGTGCGGATCCCAGTGGACGGTGTTCTGCGAATCGTAGCCGTACCCCTGCGAGATCACGCAGTAGTCCGTAAAACGGATCCCGTCCGAGGATACGCGGCACACGAGGGAGCGGTGGCTCTGCTTTGCGGGATCGTACCCCCGAAAACCGCTCGCGTCGTACTCGGACATGATCGCCTTGTACCGGTGCTGGGGCGGGCAGGCGGGGTTCTCGTCCTTCATGACGACGATGTTGTCCTGGATGCCCCTCATGATGATGTTGTTGTCCGTGCTGCCGCGGAACGCGCACAGTCCGAGACTCGGCCGCTCCCAACGGAGCCCGTCCCGGCTCTCGGCGTAGCAGACGCTGATCCCTTCCGTATACGTCGGGTCGAAGAAGGACCACGCCTCGTAATACATGCGGTAAAAGCCGTCGTCCCGGACGATGGAGAAGAAATTGTCCGCGTTGCCGTCCCACGGACGGTCGAACGTCATGACGACGTCCGCCTTCGTCGGACGGTTGACGGACAGGACCGCGTCCGTTCTGCCGCGGTCGATGAGAGAATCGTCCCAGAAAGGGACGAGCCCTGCGGTAACGGTGAGCATGATCGCGTTCTCCTTTCGGTGACGCAGGGACACGTGCGGTCCCCGCCGTGATCGGACGGCCCTCAGGCGATGGGCGACACCGGCTGTTCCGTGCCGGTGCTGTAAGAACGGCAGATCGCGTCAAGCAGAGCGACGGGGGCGGCAAGGTCCTCGTAGGACTCTTCCATTTTTCCGGTGCGGAGCATGCGGCAGTACTCGTCCAGCTCCGCCTCATACAGATCGCCGACGCTGTCGCAGGTGACGTACCGGTTCGCTTTTTCCGCGTACAGGGTCACGCTGTAGACGTAGTTGGGAGTATAGTGGAGCACCGCTTCAAAGTCACCGTAGCGGCACAGCGCGGTGACGGACTTCTCGTGCGCCGCCGCGTACACGGAGTGGGGCAGTCCGAACATCGTGAGCAGCATCTGCGCCAGGTGCCCGGCGTAGAAGAAGAAATTGCCGAAGGGGCTGTCCATTTTTACCGGGGCGGACAAGGCCGCCGAGACGACGCTCCCGAGGGAACCGGAGGCGATCTCCTCCTTCAGCGCCGCCAGCTCGGGCGCGAATCTGAGGCAGGAGCCGCCGCAGAGCGGCGCGCCGGCTTTCCGGGCTTCTCCGATCATTTCCGCGGCGCTGCGCGGCGAGATGCAGAAGGGCTTGTCGATGAACGTCGGGATACCCGCCTTGATGTAGGGCATCGAGAATTCGTAATGGCTGTCCCCGTGGCGGGCGGTATTGATGATCCCGTCCGCTTTGCCGAGAAAGTACGAGGGCGTGTCGGCTGCCATGGGCGCGAGACCGTCCTCCACCATTTTCCGGGCGGCGGCGCCGTCGTAGCTGTATACGCCGACGATCTCGATGTCGCCGTACTTCTCCGGTTTTTTCTTCATGAGTCCGGCAAACGCGGGCGCGTGGGAATTCTCCACGCCGATCAGCGCTATTTTTTTCATATCTTTCCTCCGATCCGCCGTGCGGCGGGTATTTCAGCCGAGATTCAGGTCGCGGTACGTCACGACCCGGTCGATCGTTTTCGCCATCGTCCTGCCGTCGAGGCGGGTCCAGTGGGGCAGAGCCGCGCACATATCGTCGCAGTACCAGGTGTGGTGGAAATGGAAGCGGATCTCCGCGGGGCACGAGACGGTCCAGGGCTGGATCGTCGGCGCTCTCCCGAACCCGTCGCGCGCCGCCTCGCGGATCTTCTTTTCCGCTTCCGCCGCTTCGATGCAGACGGCTTTGTTCCGTCCGCGCGCCTCTTTTACGACCGCGCAGGCGATCCCCGGCACGAGAGCGGCGGCTTCCGCGCAGGCGGCGCGGTCCCCGCTGACCATGACGAAGGGGACGCCGTACGCCCCGCAGTAAGCGGCGCCCTGCGCGAACTCGCCGTACGCCGTGCCGTTGATGCAGTAATCGTGCACGGTGGCGGAGCTCTGCGTGTGATCGAGGAACGCGTTCAGCGTTCCGGCTTTGGCGTGCAGTCCCACCTCCAGATAGGCGGTGCAGCCGTCGAAAATGGCGGGATCGTTGAAATCCGGGATCCGGAACGCCCGGGGATCGACGTTTGCGGGATCGAGATTCCCTCCGCCGCCGTGACCGTCGATATACCATACGGCGTCCGCGCCGGCGTCGAAGCAGCCTGCGACCGCTGCGTTCAGATCCGCCTCCAGCCGCCGGCAGGCGAAGACGTATCCGTCGTCGGACATCATGTCCGCCGAATCCACCATGCTGATCCCTTCCAGATCCGTCACAATGATCGCTTTTTTCATCGGGATCACCGTCCTTTCCTTTGTCGGTCCCGCTTTCCTTGAGCGGGAGGATAAAAACGCGCGGGAAACGGGAGGAGAACTTCGGCCTCGGAAGTCTTCTTCCGCTTCCCGCTGCGCGGGCTATGCGTTTTCGGTGCCGTACCAGCGGCCGCCCTGTCCCTGCCTCTGATCGTCGTCCAGCAGCTGTTCGTGGTTTTCGATGACCTTGCGGAAAACGGCGGCGTATTTTTCGATCCATTCGGCATCGAAGTGCTTGAACCACGGCACGTTGAAGCACTCGACGGTCTCGGAGCGTTTGCAGAGATCGTCCTCTGCTCTCACGTCGCGGTCGTTGAACACGATGCGCGAGGGCTTGCCCTCGCCGCGCAGATCGAACGTTTTGAAGAACGGATGCGTGTGCAGGCAGAAATTCCCGCCGCTCCAGCAGCCCGTGTATCCCTCCGCGCGGACGGCCTCGCAGAATTTGACGACGGACAGCCCGCCCAGCTCTTCCTTCTTGTAGCCGCCCTGTGCGCCGTACCAGCCCGCCATGTTGGAGCCGGTCGCCTCGTCGACGCGGATCGGATAGATCCCCGGCAATCCTTCCAGCCGGTCCCAGAAGGCGTTCATCGCCCGGCGGATCTCTTTACAGCGCTGATCGTAATACTTGAGCTGCACTCTTGCCAGCGCGGAGCAGAGCTGATTGGCGCGTCCCTTGGCGCCGCCCAGCGCGATGTGGAAATAGGGCTTCAGGTTTTCCGTTTCCTTGATGTACCGCGCGTTGTTCCGCTCGTAGTGGCCGAACGCCATGGCTCGCTCGTAGATCTCTCTGTCGTCGGTCACAAGGATGCCCAGCTCCCCGGCGGCGAAGGACTTGCCGCTCATGAGCGACATGGCGGCGACGTCGCCGAAGTTCCCGACCTTCTTTCCCTTGTACAGTCCGCCCTGCGCGTGGGACACGTCCTCGATCACCTTCAGACCGTACTTTTTTGCGATCGGCATGATCGCGTCCATGTCGCACGGATAGCCGTAGTAGTGCACGACCACGAGGACCTTCGTGCGCGGCGTGATGCACCGTTCGATATCGCCGGGGTCGATGCTGAGCATGTCGTTGATGTTGCAGAAAACGGCGGACGCGCCGAAATTGATCGCCTGGGACACGCTGCCCCAGTAGGTCTTGGTCGGACAGATGATCTCATCCCCATGACCGAGTCCGACGGCGAACATGGCGGAGGTCAGCGCCATCGTGCCGTTGCAGTAGGCGACGGCGTATTTCCGCCCCTGCCACGCCGCGAACTCTTCCTGGAATTTCTCCGTGATATCCGTCCCGGAGAATTTGTTGTTCCGCACGACGTCCATGGCGGCGTCGTAGTCTTCCTGCCCCATGACGGGCCATTTGAACAGCTCCTCGGGCTGTTCGGGGATCACGGGCGCGCCGCCCAGAAGCGCGAGTTTTTCCATGACGGAAGCCTCCTGTGCCGATTTTTTACGCGGTCTCGCCGACCGCGGGCGGGATGGGGGAGCGGATTCAGACGCCGAGCAGCTTCGCCGCGTTGTCCCGGCAGACCTTCCGGTACACCGTTTTCGGGATGGCGCCGCTTTCGCACAGCCCGTCGATGAATTCCCGGAAGATGAACGGATGCTTGTTGGTGTCGGCGCAGATATCGCAGCCGTAGTAGATCCGATCCTGGAATTCCACAAGGAACGCCGCGGCGTTCTCCGGATCCCGCATCAGGGCGTTCGCGCCGCTGCCCGCCGAGAGATCGCAGGAAAGGTTCTCGTATTCCCGCATCAGCGTCCAGAGCCGTCCGGGCGTGACCTTTCCCTTCGGGTAGTCGTTGCGGATCTCATCCGTGTTGTCGGCGGACATTTCGCTCCAGAACGGCTGGGAGTGACCGATGAATTGGAGCTTCGGGTGCTTTTTCAGCATTTTCTCGAGCCGGGGCAGACCGAGCTCGTCCACCATGCCGTACCAGTTGCCGATCCCGGTGGAGATATGGAACAGCACGGGGAGCCCCGCCTCCTCGCAGTAAGAGAAGAAACTGTCCATCCGCGGATCGTCCGTGAAGATATTGGAGGTCATCTCGCCCACGCCCCGGGCGCCCAGCTTTTTGTAATGCGCGAGCAAAAAGGAGAAATCGGAGGGCGCGGCGGCATTGTTCAGCGCGCGGGGATCCACGTTGCAGAACCAGGAGAACCGATCCGGGTATTTCTGCGCGGCGTAGATGCAGCCTTCGACGCTCAGCGGGACCGTCTGTCCCTCCGGGGAGACGATGGGCAGAAGCACCCCTCTTTCGATATCCAGCTGATCGTACTTTCTGATCAGTTCTTCCGGGGAAAGCATACGGCTGCCGTAGAGATTGAGCGGTACCCACTGGGGGAACGCCACGATATGGGCGTGGATGTCGATCTTTTTGAGCGATTGCATGACCTCTCGTCCTTTCCGTTTTTGTTTTATTATAACACACATCCGCCGCTGCCGCAAGAGAAAAATCAGCGTCATCCGTCCGGATCGCGCCGGATTATCGTCCCGCCGCCTTGACATATCCGCCGCGCGTATGCTACAATGGAAAAAACAGCGGAGAAGGAGACCGGATATGAAAGCGGAAATACTGTCCAAATCGTTTGTTTTTGAAGAGGGGCGCCATTTTGATTCCTGCCACGCCTCGACGGTCTGCCGAAAGGCGGACGGCGGATACCTCTGCGCCGCGTTCGGAGGTACGGGGGAAGGGCATGCCGACGTCTCGATCTGGCTTGCCGCGTCCGACGACGGCGTGCACTTTGCGCCGCCGGTCCGGGTCCGCGCAGGCGACGAGCCGCACTGGAATCCGGTGCTCGACCGGGACGGGGCTGGGTATTCTCTGTATTTCAAATTCGGACGGACCACGAGGATCTGGAAGACCTGCGTGTCCCGTTCCGCGGACGGGGCTGTGTGGAGCGAGCCCGCCGAGCTCATCCCGGGCGATTTCTCGGGCGGGCGGGGACCGGTGAAGAACCCGATCCTCCGCTGGAACGGCCTTATGATCGCTCCGCGCTCGGTCCAGACCGACACCGCGTGGACGGTCGAGAACGACGTCAGCTTCGACGGCGGGAAGACGTGGCTCCCGTCGAAACCGATCGAATACAAGTACGACGACGTGCTCGCCGAATCCTACCGCACGGCGAAGCTGAACGGCATCATCCAGCCGACGCTTTGGGCGGACGCGGACGGCGTGCACATGTTCACGCGCTCCACGTGGAGCGCCGTGTACCGCGCGGACAGCGCCGACGGGCTGAACTGGTCTCCGGCGTACAGGACCGATATCCCGAACAACAACAGCGGGATCTGCGCCGCGTACAAGGACGGCGTCCTGGCGCTCTGCTATAACCCGAACGCCTCCCCGTGGGGGGCGCGCACGCCGCTCGTCATGGGATTCTCGACGGACGGCGGGAAGACCTTCGGCGACACGCTCACGCTGGAGGACGAGCCCGGCGAGTTCTCCTATCCGACGGTCATAGCGGACGACGGCGGCTTTTCGGTCTCGTATACCTGGAAACGGAAGAATATCATGTTTGCGAGAGTAGCGGTCGGCTGACGGGCGCACCGCGGGCGGCGGCTCATACAGAAAAAAAGAAAACCGGCGGGATGCCGGTTTTCCTTTTGCTGTGTTTTGCGCGTCAGCCGTTCTTTTTTTTCAGGCAGTCGATCAGATAGCGAACCGTCTGATCCATGGCGCTGATCGTCTCGGAGATTTGAGAGATCGCTGCCAAAACGGTGTTGGCGGTCTCCTTGCACGCTTCATAGTACGCTACGGCGGCGTCGGAGTCCAAATCAGCATCGACCAGCTCGATCCCGGGCCTGAGATAGGCGATCTTACTCGTCTCTTCGGCAAGGGACGCCATTTTATTAAGCAGCTCGATGAGCATCTTTTCCGTCACGACGTCCTCTTTGCCGGGACCCGCGGCCTCTCCGGCCTGCATCTCCCGCTCGAACGCTTTCGTGAACTCCTTCGCCTTTCCGGCGGCTTCTTTGGCTTCCGCTTTGATCTCTTCGATCGTTGTATTCTTTTCAGACATATTGTCCTCCTCGTTATATGCGGGAGGGCACGCAAGGCAGATGGTATGCTCGTCTACAAAGCGTGCCCTGCCTTTTTTCACCAGGCCTTTGGCCCGTTTCGGATAGGTCGCTTCGTATTCGTTTCCCGATGCATCGACCACAATCACGTTTTTTTCGATGGGTGTCGCCCCCTTGTGCTCCGATGTGATGCGGATGCTGTTTTTTGTCATGGGTGCCGTCCCCCGTCCGCCAATGTCATTATAACACGGCGGGTAAGGGGGTGTCAAGGGTTATTTTGCGGATCCGGCAAAAATCACCGCACGAGGGCGCGCGCGATTTGTGTGAGCTGATACAGATCCTCCAGCTCGCTCCACAAGGCGTCCACCGTCTCGTCCTTCACGGAACGGCACACGTCCGTCATGTCGATATGCTCGTACTTTTTCAGATACCGCTTCGCGCAGATCGGGTAGCAGCGCATCTCGATCACGGACGTCATGCCGAGATACTTGTCGATCACGTCAGCGCGCGGGTCGTCGCTGTGCTCGTACATCCACACGTACAGATCCGGGTGGAAATTCGCCATGATCCCGGAAAAACCGTTGTAGCCGAAGCGCAGCGATTCGAGCAGCGTGGCGCAGTTCGCGTTGTAGAGATGGAAGGACGGGTCCGTCCGGTCGCGGATCTCTTTTCTTCTTCTCATCACCGCCCTGTCGCATACCGTGTCCTTCAGAAAGCGGAACCGCCCGGTGTTCACGACCGCGGTGAATTCCTCGTCCGTCAGGTGCTGCTTGTAGGGATACGGGCATTCGTACATGCCGAGCGGCGTCCCGTCCGGCAGCGCCGCGCAGATTTTGTCAAGGTTCCGCCTGAAGGAATCGGAGTCAGCCCCCAGCCGGTTGCGCAGAAAGACGACGGCGTCCGCGCCGAGCGCCTGGATTTCCTTCGCCTGACTGAGCTGTTCGCCGATATCCTCCGCCGTGATCCCGGAGTATACGACGGGGATCCGCCCGTGTATTTTGTCGCGCACGAAAATCGCCAGCTCGATCCGCTCCTTCCAGGTCAGCCAGTGGCTTTCCGTGGAGTGGCAGAGGGCGAACAGACCGTGGATCCCGTTTTCCAGATACCAGTCAAGGAGCGCGCCCTGCGCCCCGAGGTCGAGCGTCCCGTCTTTGTTGTACGTGACCAGCATGGTCGGATAGATGCCGTTTACAAGTTCCATATGATCCTCCATCGGGGAAGAATAATAAAATACTAAGGGGAAAACCGTTCGCTGCCGGCATCCGTCAGTCGCCGCTCAGAACAATTACCGGCACGATATCGGCGGATTTTACGGAGAAGCGGTCTCCCGGCCGCAGGGTGAGCTCTCTCTCGACGCCGTCCGCGTCGCGTACTCTGAGCCACAGACTGCTCAGCTGCGTGTCGTGCGGATCATCCTTTGCGTATTCCCCGTGATAGTCCACGACCACGTACTCCGCGAACGCCACCTTGACCGCGACGGTGTATTCTTTGCCGCCGATCTTTCCATAGAGCCGCGTATCGCCGATGTATACCACGTCGCCGTTCAGCTTCCGGTCCGTGATGCAGAACACGTTCTCCACGACGAATTCCTTCTTCGGCGAGCAGGCGGAAAGCAGGGCCGCGCCGAGCAAAAGCAGACATACGACCGCGCACAGACGTTTTTTCATGACGATCTTCCTCCGTTTGATCCCATATCGACCGATCGGGATCGGCGCTCCGTCCGATCCGTCCGATTCCAGTGTACCACAAAACGGCGATCCTGTCAATGGGGGACCGCACGCAAAGGACGGCGCATCCGACAAAAGTCCCCGCGCGGATGCGCGGGGATCCTTTGGGAATGAGATCAAAGGCGATCTTTACGGTGCTTTCATACTTTCACATGCGGCGCGTTCCCGCGTTATCTCATGCGGCTGTCCTGCGGGAGCGTGGCGCCTTTGCCCTCGTCGTCGACGAACGGGGTGAGATTGTCGTTCGCGTACGCCATCCTGTCCGTCTTGTTCCGATAGTCCGGCACGGGATAGCTCGCGTTCCCGTTGAGGACGCTTCTCCACGCCTGAATGGCGGTCGCGGACATGGCGGTCGCGCGGTAGACGTCGAAATCCGCTTCCCGTTCCCCCTTCAGGTAATCGATGAAGTTGCGCAGCACCCAGAAATCTCCGCCGCCGTGTCCCGCCTTTGCGGCGATATCCTGATATGCCTGCCAGTCGGGACGGTAGAAGCGTTCCTTCTCCTCGCCTTCGGGAATGTTCCACGAAACGAAGGAGAGCCGGACCATGCTTTCGTCCCCGCGGACCGTTTCGATGCCCCCCTCGGTGCAGGAGAGACGGTACCAGTTTCCGCCGGGCGCGAACATGGCGCACGCCGGCACGCGGAACACGGAGTCGTTGTCCATGGAGATCAGCATGATCGCCGCCACGTCGCTGTACTTGCGGCCGATCCTCTCCGCTCTGCCCTCGTCGTAGCAGGTCCGCGCCGTGACCGCCTTCGGGAGCGCGCCGGTCATGTACATGAGCGGCGCGAGAGAATGCGTGATATAATACGTCATCGGGTTGTATTTCCGCCAGTGGAACTCTTCGGGGTCGAGGGAACGGATTTCCTCGATGCTGGACGGATGGCAGTATTCGCCCTCCGCGTACATGACCTTCCCGAGTTTGCCGGTCTCGTATACCCGCTTCATCTCGAGTTTGGCGGCGGAGAACGGATAGTTTTCCGCCAGAGAGTATTTCACGCCCGTCCGCTCTACCGTTTCGACCAGCTCCACGCACTCCCGGTGCGTGACGGCGGCGGTCGTCTCGCTCAGGACCGCGATCCCCTTTTCGAGCGCGCGCACGGCGTAGCGTTCGTGCTCGTGGAAATAGTTGCAGAGGACGACGGCGTCCATCCCGCTTTCGATGAACTCGTCGAAATTGTCGAACGTGAGCGCGTCCGGGCAGGACTTCTTCACGTAGTCCAGCCGATCCTTCCGGCGGTCGCACAAGGCGGTCACGACCGCCTCGTTTGGGAAATAGTCCCTGATGTAATTCGCGGCGAAAAGTCCGCGGCCGCAGCCGAAAATGCCGAACCTGATCTTTCCGTTCATGGCTTGCCCCTTTTATGACGCGGACGAAGCCGCGCCATATCCTTTCTGAAAATAGGTCCTGCGCGGGCGGGAAGAGAGCGCGGGATATCGCATGCGGGTGCCGCCGGAGAGGGACGGGGACCGCGGCGCGGGATCGCTGTGCTCCGGCACTATAATCATAGCGCGCCGAGGCGGATTTGTCAAGAGGACGCCGGAGATCCGTTCCCGTTCTCTTCTCCGGCGTCCGATGAGGCGGCTCACGCCTGCCCGTAATAGGCGTTCTCTCCGTGCTTGCGGAGATAGTGCCGGTCGAGCAGCGTTTGCTGCATGGGAGCGAGCCCGGGGGCGAGCATCATCGCGTGCCAGTCCGTGAAAGCGGCCTCCTCCATGACGACGGCGTTGTGCACGGCGTTCCCGGGATCGGTCCCCCAGGCGAAGGGACCGTGGGAATACACCAGCACGCCGGGGATCGCTGAGGGATCGAGCCCGACGAACGTTTCCGCGATGACCCGGCCGGTCTCTTTTTCGTACTCGCCGGCGATCTCTTCGTCCGTCATCGGGCGCGTGCAGGGGATAGCCCCGCGGAAACAGTCGGCGTGCGTCGTGCCGAGCGCGGGGATGCCGCGCCCTGCCTGAGCGAAGCTCGTCGCCCAGCGGGAATGCGTGTGCACGATGCCGCCGCACAGGGGAAACGCCCGGTAAAGCTCCAGATGGGTGGGCGTATCGCTGCTCGGGCGGAGCGTGCCCTCGACGACGTTCCCGTCCCAATCGACGACGACCATGTCCTCGTCCGTCAGCTCCTCATAGGGGACGCCGGAGGGCTTGATGACCATGAGGCCGTGCGCGCGGTCGATGCCGCTGACGTTTCCCCAGGTGAAAGTGACGAGACCGTACTTCGGCAGAAGCGTGTTCGCTTCGCGGACGGTCTTTTTCAGTTCCTCCAGCATCAGAGCACCTCCGTCGCTTTCTTCTCGAGCGGTAGCGCCTTTTTGTAGCGCGCGAGAAAAGCGTCGAAGCCCGCCGCGTCCCCGGCGTCGGCCGTGACCGTGACGGAACGCGCGCCGGCGAATGCCTTGTTGTCCAGATAGTCCGGCAGCGTCTCGCCTTTTTCTTTCCGGATCGTGTAGGCGGCCAAGAGCGCCATGCCGTACGGACCGCCTTCGCCCGCCGTTTCCATCACGGTGACGGGCGCGCCGACCGCGGCGGAGAGCATCCGCTGCCCGACCTCGGGCGTTCTGAAGAAGCCGCCGTGGCCGCAGAGGCGGTCGATCGGCACGCGCTCCGTCTGGGTAAGGATGTCGAGCCCGATCTTGAGCGACGCGAGCGCGGACAGAAGATGGGTGCGCATGAAATTCGCAAGCGTGAAGCGGGCGTTCTGCATCCGCGCGAAGAGCGGGCGCCCCTCGGTCAGATCGGTCACGCCTTCGCCGGAGAAATAGTTGTAACTGACGAGCCCGCCGCAGTCCGCCTCGCCCTCCAGCGCTTTATGGAACAGCGCGGCGAACAATTCGTCTTTTTTCACGTCCATGCCCATCGTCACGCAGAATTCGGAGAAGAGCGCCACCCAGGCGTTGATGTCGCTCGTGCAGTTGTTGCACTGGACGAGCGCGACGGGAAAGCCGTCCGGCGTCGTGACCATGTCGATCTCCCGGTGCACGCCCACGGGCCGGTCCGTGACGATCATGGCAAAGATCGAGGTCCCGGCGGACACGCTGCCCGTCCGCACGCGGACGGAGTTCGTTGCGATCATGCCGGTGCCGGCGTCTCCTTCGCAGGGGGCGAACGGGATCCCGGGGCGCAGCGTGCCGGACGGATCGAGGAACCGCGCGCCGTCTTCCGTCAGGTATCCCGCCGTCTCCCCGGCGGGGAGCGGCCGCGGCAGGACGGAGCGAAGATCCACGCCCGTCAGCTCCTTGAACTTTCGGAGCATCTCTTCGTTGTAGTCCAGCTTTTCGCTGTCGACGGGGAACATCCCCGACGCCTCGCCGATCCCCACGACGTTCTCGCCGGTGAGCCGCCGATGGATATAGCCCGCAAGCGTAGTCAGGCTGGCGACCCTCCCCACGTGCTCCTCGCGGTTCAGCATCGCTTGATACAGGTGCGCGACGCTCCACCGCTGGGGGACGTTGACGCCGAACAGGGCGCTCAGCTTCTCCGACGCCTCCCCGGTGATCCGGTTGCGCCAGGTGCGGAATTCGGCGAGCTGTCCTCCCTCCGCGTCGAAAACGAGATAGCCGTGCATCATGGCGGACACGCCGATCGCGCCGACCGTGGTGAGATCGAGGCCGTATTTTTCCTTCACGTCCGCTTTCAGCGCGGCGAAACAGCTCTGCAGACCGACGCGGACGGCTTCGAGCGGATACGTCCACACGCCGTTCACAAGCTGATTTTCCCACTCGTAGAAGCCGGAGGCGACGGGGACGTGGCTTTCGTCGATCAGCACGGCTTTGATCCGCGTGCTGCCGAGTTCGATGCCGAGGACCGTTTTTTCGGGATTCATATGCCGTTCCTCCTCATTCCAGATTCAGCTTTTTTGCAAGGATGCGCTCGGTGACGACGTGGAACGCCGCCAGATGGATCGCGCTGACGACGATATAGAACCAGAGAGCCAGATTGAGGAGCCCGAACGCGCTCCATTTTTCGAGGAGAGAGGAGACCGTGCCCCACAGGGCGTCGGAGACCGCGACGGTGCTGAGGATCAGGGAACCGGCGGTAGACAGAACGGTGTTGATGACCAGATACATTACGAACGCCATGCCGACCCGATGCTTTCTGAACAGGTGTCCGAGCGCGATCGCGGCGTAGACCTGATAGATGCTCCGGGCGGTGGTGAAGAGGAAGAGCAGGGCCGCCTCGGCGAACAGCACCGCCAGCTGACCGCCGCTGAAGATCCCGTTGTCCCGCAGAAAGGCGAACACGTTGCGCATCGCTTCCGCGACCTTGTCCCAGGGAGCGACGATCAGAACGGAACCGACGGCGACGAGACCGCTGACCACGTTGACGGCGACCGCCGCGATGCCCTTGGCGGTGACGAGCTGCCACGGCTTCACCGGAAGCGTGAACATCAGATATCCTTCATCCTTCAGGAGCCCGTTGTAGAAGCGCTGAATGACGAAGATCCACGTCAAAACGGTCATAGCCACGAGAATGGCGATATAGACGAAAAGGGAAACGGCCTTCAATATCGACGCGATGGGAAGGAAGCCCGTGTCGATATCCAGACGTCCCAGGGTGAAGTGATTCACGAACGCGAGGACGAGCGCCGCGCCCCAGACGAGCAGAAAGGTCTTGAGCATGGAGCGCAGATCGTACTTCAAGAGTTTACCGAGCATCGAAATACCCCCCTTCCAGAGGATCCATGCGGAACATTTCCCGGAAAAGCGCGTCCACGCTCATGCCCCGGTTCTGCCGGATGTTGTCCACCGAATCGTGCAGCGCCACGTCGGCGTCTTTGAGGATGATGACCTCGTCCAGCACCCGCTCGATGTCCCCGATCAGGTGCGTGGAGATGAGCAGCGTGCCGTCGGAGGAGTAGTTGGTCAGGATGGTGTTCATGATGAAGTCGCGCGCCGCCGGGTCGACGCCGGCGATCGGCTCGTCGAGCAGATAGAGCTTCGCGCGGCGGCTCATGACGAGCGCCAGCTGCATCTTTTCTCTCGTGCCCTTGGACATCGTCTTGACGCGCTGATCCGGCGTGATGCCGAGCGACGCGCACATCCGCTCCGCCTTCTCGCGGTCGAAATCACGGTAGAAATCCTCGAACAGATCGAGCAGATCCTTCGCCTTCATCCAGTCGGCGAAGTACATCCGGTCGGGGAGATAGCTGACGACCGCCTTGCTCTCCGGACCGGGGACGCAGCCGTCGACGAGCACCTGCCCGGAGGTGGGCTGGAGCAGCCCCGCCAGGATCTTGATGAGGGTGGTCTTGCCCGTGCCGTTCGGCCCGAGCAGCCCGACGATGCGGCCCGCGCCGAGCGTCAGATTCAGATGCGACAGCACCGGACCGGCGCCGTAGCTTTTGCACAGATCCGTGCATTGGATCAAGGTATCACTCATGATGGCCGTCCTCCTCCCGAAGAATCAGTTCTTTGGCCTCCGCACGGGAAAAGCCGAGCGCGGCCGTTTCACAAAAGAACCGCCGCGCCGCTCCCCCGGCGAGCTCTTGCCGCAGACGCCGCGTCAGGGTCTCGTCCGCGGTCACGGTCCGTCCGTCGGCGCGTGTGGATTCCGTCAGCCCCGCGCCGTCGAGCTGCTGCAGCGCCCGCTGCATGGTGTTGGGATTCACGCCCGCCTCCGCCGCCAGCTCCCGCACGGAGGGCATCCGTGAGCCGGGCGGATAACGTCCCGTGAGGATGCGCCGGCACATCTCCTCGTAGAGCTGCTGGAAGATGGGGCGCTCCTCCGATAATTGCCAGTCCATAGGATCACCTCGCTGTTTTGCTGTATTAGTACAATAATACAATAACACACCGCGGCGGGTTTGTCAAGGGGTTTCGCAAAATTCTTTTCTTCGTTTTCCGCGTCCGCCGCTTTGTTGTCCGGAAAAATGTCATTGACAAATTCCGGGCAACTATTGAGAGTGTCTATGCTGTATAGTATAATCATCTTGAATAATAGGACCGGCCGGGGAAAGTACGGCCGGGAAAGGAGGCGCGGACGATGAAGAAGGCTGTGAAAGGATTCCTTGCGGTGCTGCTCTTCGCCATGCTCTTTGTCCCTCCCGTGATCGTTTTCGCCGCAAATATCCCGAACGGATACGTCTCGCCGGCGGGACTGTACGTCCGATACAACGGCAGCGACACGACGTGGATCCCCAGCCTGTACCAGTGCGACGCGCTCTGCTTCGCGGTGGACGGCGCCGAAAGCGACATGCTGACGCTCGAAGCGCATCACGTGTCGGACCACCCGCTCAAGGAGATCGCGATCGCCGACGGGCAGTCCTTCATCCTCAAGAACAATTTCTTCAATAAAGATATCGACAACGGGACCGTCCGTATCCGCGGCACGGCGTACGATGCGGTGACGGACGACGATACCGGCTCCGTGTCCGGCGGCAACGGCATCACGATCTCCTTCGGCTTCGACCCGTATAAGTACGACTACTGGTTCGAGCTGTATCTCTCCGACATCCGCTTCGGGAGCAATATGATCGAGATGCACGTGAAAGGGAAGGAATACCTGTCCTCCACGGTCTACCGCGACAATTCCCGGGAAGAGACCGAGACGTACGAGTACGACATCGACGAGGATTACACGGCGCAGATCATGCCGGACGTCCGCCGCGAGAAGCCCGGAGAGGGAGACGACGTATACTTTACGCTGTACTTCGAGAACAAAAAGATCGCGGGACAGTACCTGCGCGTCAGGGTGAAGGTGCTCGCCATGCTGCCGAAGGGCGTGAACGCGGAGGTCGTCGAAACGGCGGAAAACACGCCCGGCGAGACCGCGGGCACTCCCATACCGGCCGTGATCGCGGTGGGCGTCGTCGCGGCGGGCGCGGCCGTCCTCGCGGCGGCGGCCGCCTCCGGCGAGGAGAAAAAGCAGGGACCGTCCTTCGCCATGAAGATCTACAAGGAGTTCGGCGACACGATCCGCCTCGGCGAGACGGCGGCGGTGTACGCCCGCATCGTCGAGATCGACGGGAAGACGGAGAAGGAGCGGCCGGACCTGACGCGGAACATAAACATCCGCTGCCATGACGGTACTTTCCGTGTGTGGCCGCAGGACGGGCTGAGCGGCATATACAAGGGCGCGGCGGTAGAGGTCGATCCGGAGCACGGCGATGCGGCGGAGGGCATGATCGACTTTGAATTCGTCGGCGCGGGCGGCACGTTCACCGACATGGTCGTTTTCAGGATCCAGGAGCCCCGGATCATCTTCTATCAGGATAACCTGGCCCTCGTCGCAAAGGATGAAAAGGGAGCGGAACTCGGCTTCACCGTCGAGGGACTCGATACGGAAAAATTGAAGGTCGAGCTGCGCTTTGAAGGCGGCAGAAGCTACGTGGCCGCGCCGGTCCAGGCGGTGGACAAGGAACTGAAGGAGCCGATCCCGGGCACGTATTTCGCCGTCATCGCGGACGTCAACGAGGAGGAAGGCGATCCGGGCACCTACGTGGTGCATACGCTCCGGGTGCACGCGTACGACGGCAAGACCTCCGCCGACGGCAAGATCGACGTCTACCGCGTCAGCGTCGGTCTCAACGTGGGCGTGAGCACGCTGAACTGCTACAGAACGCTGAAGAAAACGGCGGCAGGCAAAAAGGCCGACGAGCTGACGGCGGCCGACTTCGATATCTCCTACACGCAGGCCAGCGTCATGATCCTCAAGGTGGACGAGGAGAAGCGGGAGATGTACTACAAGCCCGCCGCGCCGGAGATCACCATCACGCCGCTCGACGGCAGCGACAGCCTCATGCAGGAGCGGCTGGATGGCATCGGGATCGAAGCGGTGCCGACGGAGATCAAGGACGGCACGACGATCTATACGTTCTACTGCAAAAAAGGATGGCTCGAGCCGCCGCTGCGGGCGAACGTGCGCCTGCACGCGAAGGCCGTGGAGATCGAGAACGGCGTCGAGGTCGAGTACGTCTGCGACAAGGCGGTCACGCTCCTCAGCCAGCGCATGCGCGAGAAGGTGACGATGACCGATATCGAGGGCGACCAGCGCATCCAGGCGTGGATCGACAGCACGCAGGAGATGATCGCGGAATGCTGCCTCATGGACGATCTGGGCGGCGAGTACATGATGCTCTCCGAGCTGTGGCACAGCTACGACGAGCAGTTCGGGTACGACCCGATCCTCGTGGCGCAGATCCAGAGCAACATCGAGAACTACATGCACGCCGTCAAGCGCCACGCGCTCGCGGAGCGGCAGAAGATGCTCGAGAAGATGCAGGAGACGGCCAACGCGGACAACAATACCATGACGATCTGGTCGAAGAGTTTCGCCATGATCAGCGACAAGTATCTCGATACCTGGGGCGGCCTGGCGGGCCGCATCGCCCTCGGCTTCTGCACCGGAGGGCTGTCCGAGGTCGTCTTCCTCGCCATGGACGTGAACAAGGCGGTCAGCGACTACAACGAGCGGACGCTGCTCTGCGACAGGACCTTCGGAGGCAAGCTGTTCGCGGGCTCCGTGCCCGTCATCATAACCGTCGCTACCCTCGGCGCGTTCAAATTCGTCGGCGCGGGCAGCAAGGCCACCTGGGCGGTGACGCCGGAGCCGGTCAAGCGGTGGCTGAAGGGCTACGCCATGAAAGCGACGCAGGCCGTCATGAGCAGGATCCCCGAGAGCTGGGTGTACGCCTCCCAGCGGCTGGCGGAGAAATTCAAGACGCTCGCGGACAAGATCAACTCCTTCGATCCGCGCAAGAGGATGTTCAATATCCGCAAGGCCGCGGCGGAGACGGACGCGCTGAACCTGAAGGCAAAATCGACGGTCCGCGGCGATATCGTGAAGGTCCGCAAGACCGGCCTTTCCGCCAAGGGACAGATGCTGGACAAGGTCCAGCGCGTCGCCGAGCTCAAGGCCGCCGCGAAGCTGGAGCGGTTCAAGAAGGCGTGGAACCGCTCGCTGACCGACAAGAGCCCCGCGGCCGTGAAAGAGCTGAAGGACGCTTTCTCGGCCGTCGAGAAGGATACGTTCGCCATCCGCGCGCTGAACGCCGACGGCAAGACCGGCGCGCAGATCGCGGAGAAGATCAGGATCCCGAACGAGTACAGGGCGGCGTTCAACGAGTGCAAGGCGGGCTTCATGGACGATCCCGCGGAGAAGATCATGCGGCGCAAGGTCGCCGCCAAATACGGCGTATCCGAGGACGAAGTCATCATCAAGCGCGCCACGGGCAAGACCGCCGCCGATCTCAAGGAGGGCATCACGTCTCCCTTCGATTCGGACAACTCGGTGTTGATCTTCGACCGGGAAACGGGCAAGTACAAATACCTCACGCAGGCGGAATCGGACGTGGTCGTGTCCACCAGCTACTGCGAGGCAATGGGCATAGAATATACCGGCATCGACGACGCCATAGCGAAGAGCGGCGAGATGAAGGTCGTCAGCGTCACGCCGACGCATCAGGAATACTACATGGAGTTCGACAAGTTGAAGTCCGTGGAGGCGTTCTCCGACGAGGCGATCGCCCACAACATGAAGACCGGCGAGTTCAAGATGGCGTACGAGTTCAGGGAAGCGAACAGCAAATGGGACGCCCTGATGAGCGATAAGGCACGGATGCAGAAGATCTCCTCGGAGTGCGAAAAATTCCTGAACCGCGAGATCGCCGACGTGAGCGACGACACGATGAGGGCCGTCGGCCTCACCGAAAAAATGAACGAGTGCTGCCACCAGGTCCCGAAGACCTACGATCTGTACGTGCCGAAGGACATCAACGGGCAGGCCATGGGCGCGTCGTCGGGATACTCCGAGAACAGCAGAATGTTCGCCGAGGCCTGCCGCTATGCCGACAATCAGGGCGTCAGCAACATCAGCATCGGGGAACTGAACGACGTTCTGGAACTCCGCGGGACCAACTACTCCCAGTGCTGCTCCGAGATGACGCTGGAATTCAAGACGATCAACACAAGCTGCCGCACCGCCAACCAGAAGGCGGCGAGCGCCCTGTGGAACACCGCGCCGGGGAGCGGGGCGGACGGCGCCGTGACGGGCGCCGCGGGCGCGGTCGGCGGCAGCCGGGAATGAGAAAAAACGGAAGATCCCGAAATTTTCTCACGGAGGCGACAGATTCTCCCGCCGATCCCGTTATATAATGCAAAGCGTCCGCATCCCGCAGGGGAGCGGACGGGGATAAGGAGGTATCCGATCATGTACTGCATCCGCTGCGGACACAGCTGTGCGGACGGGGCGCGCTTCTGCCCCGGCTGCGGCGCGCCGCTCGCGCCGACCGCCGCTCCGCGGCAGCCGTCCGCGTTCTGTCGCGCTTTTGCCGCGCCGGACACGACCGCCGACTACACGCCGCTCCAGATCGCCGAAGGGAAGTGGCTCGCCGTCCTTTCGTATCTGATGTTCCTCGTCGTCATCCCTCTTCTCGCGGGGAAGGATAAGCCGTTCGTCCGCTATCACGTCAATCAGGGGATACTGCTCCTCATCGCCGCGGGTGTCGTGCACGTCGTGCAGTATCTCCCCTTCGTCGGCTCGTTTTTCTACACGATCGGCATTTTCTGCGTCCTCGTGCTCGCCGTGGTCGGCGTCGTCAACGCCGCTTCGGGACGCGCGCGGGAGCTGCCGATCATCGGTCAGTTCAATATCCTGTGACAACGCGCGGCGCGTGCGTGCAAAAGCGTCCCCTGTCCATCGGACAGGGGACGCTTTCGTTTTCGTTTCGTATCAGAGAGAATACTCCCACTCGGTCTTCGGAGCGCGGTGCGTCCACGCGCCGCGGGTGAAGTCCGGGATATCGACGGGGAGCCCGGTGGCGAGCGACGCTTCGGAGAGCGGCGTGATCGCCATCCATGCCGCCGTGTCGTAGGTGTCGATCGGCAGCTCGATCCCGCGCTCGATGGCGCCGAAGAAGGCGTCGAATTCGAGCCAGTCGATCCCGCCGTGTCCGCCGTGCACGCCCTCCTCGATGAAGCGGGCCCAGATCGGATGCTCGAAGTAATGGCGGAACTTCTCCTCGTTGCCGTAGTCGTTGACGAAATCGGTCAGATACGCCGGACGCGTCGCGTCGGCGAGGAAGATCGTGTGGCTGTTCTCCTCATACATGCCCCGCGTGCCGCGAACGGTGAAGTCGCGCGTGTAGAGATGCGGGAGCGTCGTGTCGAGCGTGAGCGCGATCGTCTGCCCGCCCGCGCAGCGGATGATCGTCGAGACGACGTCCGACTGCGCGAAGCGCTTCTCCAGAAGGCGCTGATCCGTATCCGGATTGCTGCGGATGAATTCGTGGATGCCGCGCTGGGCGCTGCCGACGGAGACGAGCGAGATCATCCGGTTCCCGCGGTTGACGTCGAGGATCTTTGCGATCGGCCCGAGCTCGTGCGTCGGATAGTTCTCACAGTTGCGGTGCATGTAGTTGCGCTGACGGTAGTGGAGCGTTTCATGCCCGTGCGCGATCTGACGGCGGACGTCGTGATGATACCCGCCGGAGCAGTGCATGACGTCGCCGAACAGCCCCTCCCGCACCATACGGGAGACCATGAGTTCCTTGCGGTCGTAGCAGCAGTTCTCGAGCATCATGCAGTGCATGCCGGTCTTCTCGTACGTTTCGACGAGCCGCCAGCAGTCGTTGAGCGAATAGGCGCCCGCCACCTCGGTGGCGGTGAATTTGCGGTTCTCCATCGCGCTGATGGAGACCTCGACGTGCGCCTCCCACGAGGTGGAAACGACGACGGCGTCCACGTCCTTCGAGGCGGTGAGCTCACGGTAGTCCGTCGTGACAAGGGGACGCTTTCCGCAGTATTCCTGTACGGCGTCCGCGGCGGTCTGTGCGCGTTCGGGTATCAGGTCGCAGACGGCGGTGACCTCCACGTTCTCGCGCGGCATGATCATCTCTTTCATGAGGAACATACCGCGGCCTCCGAAGCCGACGACGCCGACTCTGATCTTCTCCATTTTTTTCCTCCGGAAATTCAGAAAATACCATTGCGACGCGCCGCAGAGGGCGCGTGTTTCACAATGATTATTATAGCATAGGGGATCCGCGCCTGTCAAGAAGCGCTGACGATTTCTTCCAGAGAGGAGGAGCGAAACGATATTTGCCTACGCTGCCAAGCGCTCTCCGCTTTCTCTCCGTTGTTCAGCATCCGAACGCCCCTCGCCCATAACCCTAATGGGAGGGTTTGGGGGCTATGCCCCCAACCGCTGTACGCCCGTCAGCGGGTGTCGAGCGCCGAAGCCCCGGGGGTGGCCGGAGGGTGCGGAGCCGTAAGCCCTACGGCAAACCAAATTTGCCTACGCTGCCAAGCGCTCTCCGCTTTCTCTCCGTTGTTCAGCATCCGAACGCCCTCGCCCATAACCCTAATGGGAGGGTTTGGGGGCTATGCCCCCAACCGCTGTACGCCCGTCAGCGGGTGTCGAGCGTCGAAGCCCAGGGGGTGGCCGGAGGGGGCGGAAGCCCCCTTGGCGGGAGTGGATCCATAAGGAGAGGAGCCGGGCTCCTCTCCTTATGACAGAAGTCTTGAAGCAGTGATCTGAATTCGTGATTTGATCCTGAATTCAATACTTGTTCAATACTTGATAGAGAACAAAAAAGA
>JAEEYP010000063.1 GCA_016288155.1 Clostridiales bacterium
AATTTACATGCTTTCAAGACGCTCGTACATTGAACCGTAACCGTACTTCGGAATCGCCGGTATCCCGCGCAGCGGGACTGCGGGGCTGTGCCCTCGCAGCGGCGATTCACGTACGAGCACGCTTACGAAATATACATGCTTTCAAGACGCTCGTACATTGAACCGTAACCGTACTTCGGAATCGCCGGTATCCCGCGCAGCGGGACTGCGGGGCTGTGCCCTCGCAGCGGCGATTCACGTACGAGCGCGCTGACGTAATCTACACGCTTTCAGTATGCTCGTACATTATTCAATATCGACGGTGACCTTTTTGTCGGCGATCTTGGCGGCGGCCTTCATGACAGTACGGAGCGCGCGGGCGATTTTTCCGTGCTTTCCGATCACCATGCCCATGTCCTCCTCGTCGACGGCCAGCGTGAGCAGGATCCCGTCATCCGATTCCGACTGCCGCACTTTCACCTTGTCGGGATGATCCACGACGGCGCGCGCCATATCGGAAAGAACGCGGCTGAGATCCACGTCGCGCGTAGGGATGCTGACGTTCTCTTCCATTACTGCTGATTCCCGCTTTTCGCGATCAAAGCGCGGACCGTATCGGTCGGCTGCGCGCCGTTCTTCAGCCAGGTCTGCACTTTCTCCGCGTCGATCTTGATCTCAGCGGGATTCTTCATCGGATCGTACGTGCCGATCTCCTCGATGAAACGGCCGTTGCGGGGATACCGGGAATCGGCAACGACGATGCGGTAGAAGGGCGCCTTTTTCGCGCCGATCCTCTTCAATCTGATCTTGACTGCCATAGTGATTTCCTCCAAAAATGTTTTTTTATAAAAATCCGTCACAGTGAGAACGGCATTTTCATTCGCTTTTTCGATTTTCCGGACATGGACGTGAACTGCTTGAACATTTTGCTGACCGTCTCAAACTGCCGCAGCAGACGGTTCACGTCCTCGACGCTCGTGCCGCTGCCCGCCGCGATGCGCTTTTTCCGCGACGCGTTGATCAGCTCGGGCTTTTCCCGTTCCTTTTTCGTCATGGCGAGGATGATCGCCTCCGTGCGCGCCAGTGCCCGCTCGTCGATCTGTACGTCCTTGAGGGCGCCCGGCTTGACGCCGGGGATCATACCGGCGATCTGATCGAGCGGTCCCATATTGCGCACCTGCCGGAACTGCTCCAGGTAATCGTTCAGATCGAAGGTGGACTCGCGGAGCTTGCGCTCCATTTCCTCCGCCTTTTTCTCATCGAAATTCTGCTGTGCCTTTTCGATCAGCGAGAGGACGTCCCCCATGCCGAGGATACGGGATGCCATGCGGTCCGGATAGAAGGGCTCGATGGCGTCGAGCTTTTCGCCGATGCCGACGAATTTGATCGGCTTGCCCGTGACGTACCGGACGGACAGCGCCGCGCCGCCGCGCGTATCGCCGTCGAGCTTCGTAAGGATCACCCCGGTGATGTCGAGACGGTCGTTGAAGGACTGCGCGACGTTCACCGCGTCCTGACCGAGCATCGCGTCGATCACGAGCAGTATTTCCGTCGGATGGACCGCGTCGCGGATATTCTCCAGCTCCGTCATGAGCGTGTCGTCCACGTGAAGGCGACCGGCCGTGTCGAGAAAGACCATGTCGCAGCCGCTGCGGAGCGCGTGCTCCACGGCGCCGCGGGCGATATCGACCGGAGAGACGGAATCACCCAGGGAAAAGACGGGGACGCCGATCTGTTCGCCGACGACCTCGAGCTGCTTGATGGCGGCGGGACGGTATACGTCGCAGGCGGCGAGGAGCGGATGCTTCCCCTGCTTTTTGTACATGCCGGCAAGCTTGGCGCTGTGCGTCGTTTTACCGGAGCCCTGCAGACCGACCATCATGACGACGGTGGGCGGCTTGGAGGAGATCTCCAGCTTCGCCTGCGTTTCGCCCATCAGACGGATCAGCTCTTCATTGACGATCTTGACGATCTGCTGCGCGGGAACGAGACTTTCGAGGACTTCGGTCCCGACGGCGCGCTCGGAGATGGTCTTGACGAAATCGCGAACGACCTTGAAGTTCACGTCCGCTTCGAGCAGCGCGAGCTTGATCTCCCGCATTCCTTCCTTGACGTCCGCTTCGGTCAGTTTTCCTTTATTTCTGAATTTCTTGAATGCGTTTGCCAGTTTATCGGACAAGCTGTCAAACATGGCTTCCTCCGTCCGTTCAGAAGTGGAGTGTTCTGAGATACCGCACGACCTCGTCCGCGATCGGTTTCCGATCCTGCGGGAGCGCCGCGGAAAGCGATTCAAGGAGCGCGGCGTGCCGTTCTGCGTCGGTGTGCAGCGCCTCCTGGCGGGCGACGAGACCGAGTTTCTCTTCCCAGCGGAGCAGTTCGGATTCCGTCTTCTTTATGGATTCGCGTACGCCCTGCCGGGAGATGCCCGTGTTTTCGGCGATCTCCGATAAGGAAAGATCCTCGGAATAGTACAGCTCGAAGATCTCCCGCCGATGTTCGCTGAGCAGATCGCCGTATGCGTCCAGCAGCAGGGCGAAATGCATATCCTTTTCAAACATCACGAACGCTCCGATGTGTGTAAAGCAAATTGCTTTACATAGTATAGCACGGACCGGTCCCGTTGTCAAGAGAAAAATAAAAAAATCGCGGCGTCCGTCTGAAATATTCCGGCGGTGTGCCGCGATCTTACGGGGAAGGCGTTTTTTGTCGGCGTCGGTACAGGGCATGGATCAGATATACGAACAGGACCCCGCAGAGCGCGCCCGCCGCGTCGATGCAGATATCGCGCAGCTCACAGCTCCTTCCCGCGACGAAATACTGATGGATCTCGTCGCTTACGGCGTAGAGAACGGAGAAAAGCCATGCGAACGCGGCGGAATACGGAGTGAATCGGATCCGGACGGCGACCGGGATCATGACCAGCGCGCCGAGCAAAAAGTAGATCGCCCCGTGCGCGCATTTGCGGGTGAGGGTGGAAAGCGACTGGATATTCTTCGTCTGTTCGGCTGCCGGACTTTCGGAGAAGTCCGGATCGAACACGGTCAGAATCCATTTGATAAAACGGCTGCTCGTGTTCGACGATTCCGGCGCCGTCTGTGCGGAGAGGCAGAAGATCAGAACGCAGCACAGCAAGGCGGGGAGCAGCGCCAGACAAAATTTCAGCGACTTGTTCAATGATGGAACCTCCGGCACGGAAGATCGGCGGGGCGGCTACGCGCGTTCCCGTTCAAAGTAATACTTATGATTGTGAGTCGCTACACTTTCCGCGACGGCAATGTAAAGATAACAGGCGAGCATGGAGGAGCCTCCGTAGCTGAGGAAGGGAAGCGTGATCCCGACGACGGGGAGCATACCGAGGCACATCCCGATGTTCTCTACGGCCTGCACCGCCATGATGGCGACGACGCCGACGCAGATATTGGCGCCGCAGTCTTTGCGCGCGCTGCGGGCGAGATACAAAAGACGGACGATCATGACGCCCATGAGGACCATATACCCGAAGGCGCCGAAGAAGCCGAATTTTTCCGCCACCATGGCGAAGAAGAAATCGGTCTCATGGGCGGGGACGAGGCGGTAATAGGAGCCGCCGTACAGCCCCGCGCCGCGGAAGCCGCCGGCGGCGATGGCCGCGCGGCTCTTCAGCGGCTGATACCCGACGTGTTCCGGATCGATCTCCGGATTGAAACCGGCGAGGATCCTGTTGCGCTGATACGGGTGAAGACGGGGCCATACGTAGGGGAAAAGAAGAACGAGGATCAAAAACGCCGCGGCGAAATACCACATCGAAAGTCCGGCGGTAAAGAGCATGAAGGCGAAGATGGCGGCAAAGACGAGCGCCGAGCCGAGATCCCCCGTCAGGAGGACGAGCCCGATGATGATCCCGCCGTGGATGCAGAGGGAGAGCACGGTCAGAGGGCGGTTGATCTTTTCCTTTACGATGTCGATATGTTTGCCGAACGTCATGATGAAGGCGATCTTTACAAACTCCGACGGCTGGAGCATAACGAATTTCAGGTCGATCCAGCATCGGTTCGTGGAATCCGGCGTCGGACCGACGCCGAATCTCCACGTGAACGCCATGACGAGCACGGAAACGATGAATAGGGGAAGGACGAGCTTGTTGAGCAGTTCCTCGTAGTCGATCAGCGAAAAGATGAAGACGGCGACGAGCCCGACAAGCGCGGCGCCTGCCTGCATATAGACGCGGCGTACGCCGGCGTCCGTCCGCGCGTCTCCGAGCAAAGCCAGCACGCTGAGAACGGTCATGCCGATCGCACAGAGGAGAATCACATAGTCGATCCGCCGGAGCTTTTCCCGCAGAGATACCGAGAATTCCTTCATGTCCGTTCTCCGTTACAAATGGATCAGTAATCAGTACGCCTTGCCCCAGTATACGAGCTGCTTGGCGGGACGGCCGCAGCAGACGCAGCGGTCGGATACGGCTTCCTGCTCAAAGGGGATGCAGCGGGAGCCGACGCCGGTCTTTTCCTTGACGGCGTCCTCGCACGCCTCGTCACCGCACCACATGGCGCGCACGAGACCGTCGCCGTTCTCCGCGAGCTTCTGCGTGATCTCGTCGAGCGTCCGGCAGGTATACGTACGCCGTTCGCGGTTGGCGAGCGCTTTTTCGTACATCCCGTCACGCACGGCGGCGAGACGCTCCGCCGCGGCGTCCTCGAGCCCGTCGAGCGGAACGATCGTTTTCTCGCGGTCGTGGCGCGTCACGAGCACACACTGTCCGGCTTCCAGATCGCGCGGACCGATCTCGACGCGGAGCGGCACGCCCTTCATTTCGTATTCGGAGAATTTCCAGCCGGGGGAATTGTCACTGTCGTCGAGTTTGACGCGGAAACGGACGGACAGCCGCTCCGCAACGGCGCGGGCGGCCTCGGTCACGCCCTCCTTGTGTGCCGCGATCGGGATCACGACGATCTGGATCGGCGCGACGGCGGGCGGAAGAACGAGTCCGTTGTCGTCGCCGTGCGCCATGATGATCCCGCCGATCATGCGGGTGGAAACGCCCCAGGATGTCTGGAACGGGTAGCGGAGCTGGTTGCTGCGGTCGGCGAACTGGATGTCGAAGGCGCGGGCGAAGCCGTCGCCGAAGAAGTGGGAGGTGCCCGCCTGGAGCGCTTTGCCGTCGTGCATCATCGCTTCGATGCAGTAGGTGTCTTCGGCGCCGGCGAACTTGTCGCTCGGTGTCTTCGCTCCCTTGATGACGGGGATCGCAAGATCCTTTTCATGGAAATCGGCGTAGACGTTCAGCATGCGGATCGTTTCCTCGCGTGCTTCTTCTGCCGTTTCGTGCATGGTATGCCCTTCCTGCCAAAGGAATTCTCTGGAGCGGAGGAAGGGGCGCGTCGTTTTTTCCCAGCGTACGACGGAGCACCACTGGTTGTACAGCTTCGGCAGATCGCGGTAGGAGCGGATGATGTTGGCGTAATGTTCGCAGAAGAGCGTCTCGGACGTCGGACGGACGCACAGCCGCTCCTGGAGCGGCTCGTTCCCGCCGTGCGTGACCCACGCGACTTCCGGCGCGAAGCCCTCGACGTGATCCTTTTCTTTATTGAGGAGCCCTTCGGGGATAAACATGGGCATATAGACGTTCTCGTGACCGAGTTCTTTGAAGCGCTGGTCGAGTATGCGCTGGATGTTCTCCCAGATCGCGTATCCGTACGGACGGATGATGATGCATCCCTTGACGCTCGAATAGTCGATCAGATCCGCTTTTTTGCAGATATCCGTATACCACTGCGCGAAATCCACGTCCATGGATGTGATCTGCTCCACCAATTTCTTGTCTTTGTCGTTTTTCATTGCCGTTCCTTTCTTTCGGCGCGGTACGCGCCGCTGTATATGTGGTGTCCGTCGGGCGTCTGTCCGGCGGATTATGCGCGGGTGAGCCGTGCGTAGGTAGCCATGAGTTTCTTTGTCCCGACGCGGTCAAAGGCGATCTCGTAAAGCGTGTCGCCGCCCATCTGCCGCACGGACAGGATCTCTCCCTCGCCGAAGGTCGTGTGCCGGACGCGGTCGCCGACGGCGAAAGACGGGAGTTTCGGTGAATCCAAGACCTTTTTTGAGGAGGCGGACGGCGGGGCGGGACGGAAAGGAGAATTTCCCGTGCCGTACTGCGCGCGGGCAGGCGAGGCGTTCGATCCGAAGACGATGGTTTTGCCGGACGGGGCGGCGCGGTATACGTCTTCCTCTTCAAGGAGCTCGGCGGGGATCTCGTCGATGAAGCGGGAGGGCGGATTGTACTGCGTGGATCCGTTCAGCATGCGGTCGTGCACGCAGGTGATATATACTTTTTCCTTGGCGCGCGTGATGGCAACGTAAGCGAGCCGCCGCTCCTCCTCGACCTCGTCCGGATCGAGGACGGATTGATGACCGGGGAAGATCCCTTCCTCCATGCCGGGAAGGAAGACGACGGGGAATTCCAGTCCCTTCGCGCTGTGGATCGTCATGAGGACGACGGCGTCCGCCGTCTCGTCGTACTTGTCCACGTCGGAGACGAGCGCGACCTCTTCGAGAAATTCGGAGAGGGACGGCTCCTCGGCGGACTGTTCGTACTGGACGGCGGAGGAGATCAGCTCGCCGATGTTTTCGAGCCGGTCCGCTTCCGCCTCGCCCGCGTCCATCCACATCTTTTCGTATCCGCTTTCGACCGCCGTCATGCGGATCAGCTCGGATACGGATTTCTCCGCCGCCGCTTCCCGGAGCCGATCGATGAGCGAGGCGAGTTCTTCCATCCCCCGCGCGGCGGCAGCCGGGATCGCCTTGTATTCGCCCGCGTGGGCGAACAGCTCCGTCAGCGGGCAGCCGACGGCTGCGGCGAGCGTTTCCGCGGCGGTGACGGATTTTTCGCCGATCCCGCGGCGCGGCACGTTCACGATCCGCCGCAGACGGATCCCGTCGAGCGGATTGTTGACCACGCAGAGATAGGCGAGGATATCGCGGATCTCCTGACGGTCGTAGAAGCGGAGCGCGCCGAGCATCCGGTACGGGATCCCGCTTTTCGCGAAGACCTGCTCGATGGCGCGGGACTGCGCGTTCGTGCGGTACAGGACGGCGTAATCGCGGCATGCGTGCGCGTGAGAACGCAGTCCCGCGTGGATCCGGTCGCAGATGAAGCGCGCCTCGTCGTTCTGGTTGCCGAGACGGCGCAGCGAGATCTTTTCACCGACCGCGCCGTCCGTCCAGAGCGTTTTTTCATGGCGGGAAGCGTTGTGGGAGATCACGCCGTTCGCGGCGTCGAGGATCGTGCGGGTGGAGCGGTAATTCTGCTCCAGCTTGATGACGCGCGCGCCGCGGCAGGTATCCTCGAAATGGAGGATGTTTTCGATGGTGGCGCCGCGGAAACGGTAGATGCTCTGGTCGTCGTCGCCGACGACCATGATGTTGTTGTATTTGCCGGAGAGGAGCAGCGTCAGCTCAAGCTGCGCCCGGTTCGTATCCTGATACTCGTCCACGCAGACGTAGCGGAATTTGTTCTGCACGTATTCTCGCGCCTCGGCGTCCTCGCGCAGAAGCCGTACCGTCTGCATGATGATGTCGTCGAAGTCGAGCAGATTCGAGGAGACGAGGCGCTCCTGATAGAGCGCGTAGATCTGCGCGATCTGCTTCAGTTTGAAGTCCGTTCCCGCCTCCCGCGCGAAATCGTCCGGCGTCAGGAGCCTGTCCTTCGCGCGTCCGATCTGGTTCATGACGGTCTTCACGGGGAGCTGACGGTCGTCGATGTTCAGCTCCTTCATGCATTGGGAGAGCAGCTTCTTCGCGTCGTCCGTGTCGCATACGCCGAAGCCGGGCTGATATCCGACGGAGATGCAGTATTTGCGGAGAAGCCGCATGCAGACGGAGTGGAAGGTACCGGCCCAGATGTCGCCCGGCGCCGTGCTGTCCGGACCGAATACGGACGCGAGACGGGCTTTGATCTCGCCGGCGGCTTTGTTCGTGAACGTGATGGCGAGCACCGCCCACGGCGGCGGCGTGTTTACGGCGAATCGGGTAAGATACTCACCCAGTTCCTCCCGCGGCAGTTCCGCCGCGCGGCGAAGTTCATCGAGCGCTTCCTCTCCCGCGTCGGCGGGCACGGTCGGATCGGTATAGGCGCATCCGTAGCGGATGATGTGCGCGATGCGGTGCACGAGCACCGTCGTCTTGCCGCTTCCGGCGCCGGCGAGTATCAACAGCGGCCCGTCCACCGCGTACACGGCCTGCCGCTGCGTTTCGTTCAGGGAGGAATAATAGCGATCGAACAGCGCGCGTTTGGCGCGGAGGTATTCTTTTTGAAGATCCTGTGTCTGCGTCATTCATTATCACCGATGTCCGCGGAACGCGACTTTCGTATACGGAGAGCGGACGTACGATCCTTTTTTCCATAGGCTGTGTACATTATAGCATAATGCGCCGCGAAAAACAAGGGATTTTCATTTCTTGCCGCATTCCGTTTCCGGAAAGCATATCCGGCGCGCTCGATTCGTATACTGGAAAAGCATACGGTGAGAATAACCGGCAGGGGGGGAGATGACCATGAAGGGGAAAAACGTAAGGAGGATCGTTCGGTTGGCGGCGGCGCTGATCGCCGCCGCGCTGGCTGTCCCGTGCCTGTGCACGGCGGCGGGGGAAGCCGCGCCGTTCGACGTCGACGCGCGCAGCGCCGTGCTCATGGAGGCGCACACGGGGCAGGTCCTGTATGCGAAGAACGCGGACGAGGCGCTGCCGCCCGCGTCCGTCACGAAGATCATGACGCTGCTTTTGGTGATGGAAGCGGTCGACGGCGGGCGGATGCGGCTCGAGGATACGCTGACCGTCAGCGAATACGCCGCCTCGATGGGCGGTTCCCAGGTGTATCTGGAGCCGGGGGAGAAGATGACCGTCGAGGATCTGATCAAATGTACCGTGATCTCCTCCGCCAACGACGCCGCCGTCGCGCTCGCCGAAGCGGTCTGCGGTACGGAAGAAGCGTTTGTCGGGCGCATGAACGAGCGGGCGGCGGAACTCGGTATGACGAGCACGCATTTTGAGAACGTGACCGGATTGGACGACGACACGACGGCGCACCAGACGAGCGCTCTCGATATCGCCCTGATGTCGCGGGAACTGCTCCGCCATGAAACGATTTTGAAGTATACGACGATCTGGATGGATTCGATCCGTGACGGCGCGTTCGGACTGACGAACACGAACCGCCTGATCCGGTATTTCAGCGGTGCGACCGGACTGAAGACCGGTTCCACCGCGAAGGCGAAATTCTGCATCAGCGCGACGGCCGAACGGGACGGCATGCATCTGATCGCCGTCATCATGGGTTCGCCGACGCGCGACGTGCGCAACGAGATGGCGAAGCGTCTGCTCGAATGGGGGTTCTCCCGCTACGCCCTGTACGAATCTCCGGCGGCTGCCTGCGGGACCGTCCGCGTGACGGGCGGCACCGCTTCGGAGTGCCGCACGGAACGCGCCGCGTTTTCTTTGGTGATGGAGAAAGAAAAATGCCGCGGCGTCACGGAGGAGACAACGCTCGCACAGTCGCTCGAAGCGCCCGTCGTACAGGGGCAGGTCGTCGGGCGCACCGTATTCCGTCTGGACGGTGAGGTCGTCGGCGAGATCCCCGTCACCGCCTCGGAGGAGGTGACGGAGATCGGCTTCTGGGAACTTCTTCTGCGGCTCGTTCACGGGATGCTTCTCGGAAAATAACGATTCTTTTTGACAGAAGTCAACTTTTTGTGCCGGATATCTTGCAATGCCCCCGAAGATATTGTATAATAACGTCAAATTGAATCTTCGGAGGATGATATCCATGGCACTGAAACTCAACGAGAAATTTTTGAAGGATTTTATTTCGGAGAACGAGATGCGCGCCATCGAGCCGCAGGCGATGAACGCCTGCGCGACGGTCGTCGGACACAGCGGACCGGGGGCGGATTTCCTCGGTTGGCTCGATCTTCCCGTCGCCTATGACAAGGACGAATTCGCGCGCGTCAAGGCGGCCGCGGAGCGCATCCGCAAAATGTGTGACGTGCTCGTCGTGATCGGCATCGGCGGTTCCTATCTCGGCGCGCGCGCCGCGATCGAGTTCGTCACCTCTCCGCTGTACAATACGCTTGCGAAGGATACGCCTCAGATCTATTTCACGGGGAACAGCATCAGCGCTTCCGCCATGCACGATCTGCTCGAGATCTGCCGCGGAAAAGATATCTGTGTGAACGTGGTCTCGAAGTCCGGCACGACGACGGAGCCGGCCGTCGCTTTCCGCATCTTCCGCGGTCTTCTTGAGAAGAAATACGGCGTCGACGGCGCGCGCGAGCGGATCTTCGCCACGACGGACAAGGCGCGCGGAACGCTGAAAGAATTCTCCGACGCAATGGGATACGAGACGTTCGTCGTCCCCGACGATATCGGCGGGCGCTACTCGGTGCTCACCTCCGTCGGTCTGTTGCCGATCGCCTGCGCCGGGATCGACGTCGACGCGATGATGCGCGGCGCCGCCGACGCGCGGGAACGCTTCCTCAGCGCTCCGTTCGCGGAAAACGACTGCCTGCGGTACGCCGCGATCCGGAACATCCTTCTGCGCAAAGGGAAGGTCACCGAGATCCTCGCCGCGTACGAACCCGCGGCGCAGATGCTCAGCGAATGGTGGAAGCAGCTGTACGGGGAGAGCGAGGGCAAGGACAACCGCGGTCTGTTCCCGGCTTCCGTCGTTTTCTCGACCGACCTTCATTCTCTCGGTCAGTACATCCAGCAGGGACTTCGCAATCAGTTCGAGACCGTGCTCGACATCCGTACCTCGCCCGTTTCCGTCTCCGTGCCGGATGATCCGGCGAATATGGACGGTCTCAACTTCCTCTCCGGCAGCGATCTGCACGACATCAACCGCACGGCGATGCTCGGCACGCTCTTCGCGCATACGGACGGCAGCGTTCCGAACGCCGTGATCGAGATCGACGACAGAAGCGCGTACACGTTCGGCACGCTCGTATACTTCTTTGAACTTGCCTGCGCCGTCTCCGGCTATATGCTCGGCGTGAATCCGTTCGATCAGCCCGGCGTCGAGGCGTACAAGAAGAATATGTTCGCGCTGCTCGGCAAACCGGGATACGAGGAGAAGCGCGCGGCGCTCGAAGCGCGCATGGGATGATTTGACCGGACTTTCCGTTCCCGCCGCGCCGACATGAAAAGTTTACGGTTTGTTTTCACCTTTCCCGGCGATTCCTCCTTGCATTTTCTCCGCCGATACTGTATACTATAGGTGGGTATGTCCGTAACCCACAAAACATCCACGTAGGAGGAATGCGAATCATGAGACTGATCATCGGAGTGAAGGGGACCGGCAAAACGAAAACGCTGATCGAGTTGGTGAATACTGCGCTGCAGCAGAGCAAGGGCGACGTCGTCTGCATCGAAAAGGGCAACAAGCTTACATACGACATCAAGTATCAGTGCCGCCTGATCGATACGGAAGTGTATTCCGTGTCGGACTGCGAAACGCTGTACGGGTTTGTCGCCGGGATCCTTGCCAGCAATCACGACGTGACCGATCTGTTTATCGATTCCGCTCTGAAAATCGGCAACAACGACCGGGATGCGTTCGACGTTTTCCTCAGCCGTGTGGACGCGCTCACCTCCAAACTCAACGTCAACTGCGTGATGACCTCCTCCATACCCGTCGAGGAAGCTTCGGACACTGTGAAAAAGTACCTTTGATCCGATACGAACCCGTCCCGCGGAGCGGCGCTGCCGCTCCGCGGGATCTTTTTTTCTGCCGGATTCTGTCATTTTCGCACAGCCCGCATATGATGGTACAGAAGGGCAGCGTGCTCTTTGTATGCCGTATGCCCCGCACCGGCGGGGCGTCGATACAGTGCAGAGAAAGGATTCGGTGAAAACTATGAATGATACCAGGAGGGATACGGTGTGCATCGATACATACCGCGTCCTCGATTCCTGCCGTGACAAGGATTGCTTTGAGGACGTCCGTGTGTATCTGACGGAAGAGGGACAGGATATCGTCGACCGCAGCGGCTCGCTCCGCGTGCGTGACGCACAGATCCTGCGCGCGTATATCGATATCGATCCCATGCCGTTCCACCGCGGCTTCTATCAGCTCCATATCCGTCTGTTCATCAAGATCGTCTGCGAGGCGTGCGTCGGTCAGGGAAATACCCGCGAGCTGTGCGGGGTGTGCGCCGTCGATAAAAAGACGGTCCTCTTCGGGAGCGAAGGGAGCGTCAGCATCTTCAAGAGCAGCGGCGGATCGGGCTTCTGCCCGGACCGCGGTACGGGAGAATGCAGCGTCGGCAGCAATCTGCCGATCGCCGTGCTCGAAACGGTGGAGCCTCTCGTGCTCAATTCCCGCATCGCGGAGCCGCACCGTCCGTGCTGCTGCGCCTGTTCCGTCGACGAGATCCCCGACGATATCGGCTGTATGCTCGGCTGTCGGCTGACGGCGCCGGAAAATGCGAACCGACTGCTCGTGTCGCTCGGTCTCTTTTCCGTCGTTCGTCTGGAGCGGCCGGCGCAGTATCTGATCAGCGCGTCGGACTACGCCGTCCCGGAGAAGGAATGCGGCGCCGTGGAGGACGACAATCCGTGCAGCGCGTTCCGCAATATGAAATTCCCGATCTCCGAGTTCAGCCCTCCGTCCGGGAGCGAACTGGTCGGGGACTGCGGCTGCGGCGCCTCGGATGCATCGACGCGCCGATGCGGCGGATAAAAGCAGGTCGGGAGGGTATGCGCCGCATACCCTCCCGATCCGCCGCTGCGGGCAAAGAAAAGAGAAAAACGTCGTCAAATCTCGCGTCCCCCCCTTGCATTTCTCCGGCAAATATACTACAATAATACCGTATGGCAGATTTCATAACTATGGAAGAAAGGCAGCCATGCGGCTGTAAGGTTTTGTCATGACGTTATTTGTTCTTGCGGCAGGGATGGGTTCCCGCTACGGCGGTCTGAAGCAGATCGATCCGATGACGGAACACGGCGAATTCATCATCGATTTCTCCGTGTACGACGCGCTGCGCGTCGGCTTCGACCGGGTCGTCTTTATCATCAAGCGGGAGAATGCCGCGCTGTTCCGCGAAACGATCGGCGCGCGGCTCGAAGGAAAGATCCGCGTGGAATACGCGTTCCAGGGAATGGATATGCTCGTTCCCGCCGATAAGATCCCGCCCGAACGTGTCAAGCCGTGGGGAACGTTCCATGCGCTTTTGTGCGCGAGGACGTATTTGAACGAGCCGTTCGCCGTCATCAACGCCGACGACTTCTACGGCGCGGACGCGTACCGGAAGATGGCGGATTTTCTGCGTTCCGTGGAGAAGTGTCCGGACAACCGTACCTTTGCCATGGTCGGCTATCCCGTCGGGAACACGCTGACGGAGGCGGGCAGCGTCGCGCGCGGCGTCTGCGTGACGGAAAACGGGATCCTTCGTTCCATCGTCGAGCGGACGAAGATCTTCAAGGATCCTGCCGGAGCGCGCTTTACGGACGAAAACGGAAATACCGTGATCCTGCCGCCGGACACCCCGGTATCCATGAATTTCTGGGGGTTCACGCCCTCCTTCTTTACCGATTCCGCGAAGTATTTCGACGCGTTTCTCGCCGATACGTCGCGCGATCCGCTGAAATCCGAGTGCTATCTGCCCAGTGTGGTCGGCGAGATGATCCGGGCAAAGGAATGCGAGGTCGCCGTTCTTGCCACGACCGCGCGCTGGTACGGCGTGACGTATCACGAAGATAAGGCTTCCGTGACGGAAAGCATCCGCGCCATGGTGCGAAACGGCGAATATCCGGACGGGCTCTGGAAATAAAAGACGGGATACCGGCCATGCCGGGGAAAGGATAATTATGTCGATTCTTGTTACGGGCGGGAGCGGGTATATCGGTTCCCATACGATCGTCGAGCTGCAGAGCGCGGGATATGACGTCGTCGTATGCGACAATCTGAGCAATTCAAGCGCAAAATCGCTCGAGCGCGTCCGGGTCATCACCGGAAAGCCCGTCGTTTTCTATAAAGCGGATATCCGCGACCGCGAAGCCATGGAGAAGATCTTTGAGGAGCAGAAGATCGATTCCGTGATCCATTTCGCAGGGCTGAAAGCCGTCGGCGAGTCTGTCGCCAAGCCGTGGGAATACTACGAAAACAACATCGGCGGCACGCTGACGCTCGTCGACGTGATGCGCCGGCACGGCGTGAAGAATATCATTTTTTCCTCTTCCGCCACGGTGTACGGCGATCCCGCCTTTATCCCGATCACGGAGGAATGCCCGAAGGGGCAGTGCACGAATCCGTACGGCTGGACGAAATCGATGCTTGAGCAGATCCTGACGGATATCCAGCGCGCGGATCCGTCCTGGAACGTGGTGCTTCTCCGGTATTTCAACCCGATCGGCGCGCATAAGAGCGGGCTCATCGGCGAGAATCCCAACGGGGTCCCGAACAATCTGATGCCGTACGTGACGCAGGTCGCCGTCGGGAAGCGTCCGGAGCTCGGTGTTTTCGGCAACGATTACGACACGCCGGACGGTACGGGCGTGCGCGATTATATCCACGTCGTGGATCTTGCGAAGGGGCACGTGAAGGCACTTGCCAAACTGCAGGGAGAGGGCGGCCTGTATATCTACAATCTCGGCACGGGCAAAGGGTACAGCGTTCTCGACATCGTAAAGAATTTTGAGAAGGCGACGGGCGTGAGGATCCCGTATTCCATCAAGCCGCGCCGACCGGGCGATATCGCCACGTGTTATGCAAGCGCCGAAAAAGCAAAGGCGGAGCTGGGCTGGGAAGCGGAAAACGATATTCTCGACATGTGCGCCGACTCGTGGAGATGGCAGAAAATGAACCCGAACGGGTACGAAGACTGAAATAGAAAAGGAAGACGAGGTAGAAACGTCATGAGCATTGAAAAGGAACTGTTTGGAAAACTGCCGTGCGGCTGCGAGGTCTGGGCGTATACGCTGAAGAACGCGTCCTCCACCTCCGTCCGCGTGATGAATCTCGGCGGAACGCTGCTCAATATCTGGGCGAAGGACAAAAACGGCGAAACGGCGGACGTGATCTGCGGCTACGACTCCGTTGACGGGTATCGCAGTGCGTCGGGGTATCAGGGCGCGCTGATCGGCCGGTACGGGAACCGGATCGGCGGGGCGCGCTTCACGCTGGACGGCGTCGCCTACGATCTTTACAAGAACGACGGCGACAATCATCTGCACGGCGGGAAGTGCGGCTTCGATAAGAAGCTTTGGACCGTGCGTCAGTCCGGCACGGACGCGGAGCCCGCGCTGATCCTTACGCTCGTCAGCCCGGCGATGGAGGAGAACTATCCCGGAACGCTGACCGTCACGGTGATTTATACGCTCACCGCCGCCGGTGCGCTGTCGATCCGCTATATGGCGATGACGGACGCGCCGACGATCCTCAGCCTGACGAATCACTCCTATTTCAATCTGAGCGGCTATCAGAACGGGAACGTCGGTTCCCACACGCTCTGGATCGATGCCGACCGTATCAACGGACTCGGCGCCGGTCTGATCCCGGACGGGACGATCCTCCCGGTCGACGGGACGCCGTACGATTTCCGCACGGAAAGATCCGTAGGGGACGCGATCGCCGCCGATCACCCGATGGTACGTGAGTTCAACGGCTTCGACAACAACTTCATTTTCCGCGATTTCGACGGCAAGGTGCGGCATCGTGCTACGCTCCGCCATCCGGCGAGCGGCCGCGTGATGAAGATGTACACGGATCAGCCGTGCGTACAGCTGTACACCGCGAACATGATCAACGAAAACGACGTGCCCTTCAAGGGCGGCGTGCCGCAGCGCGTTCACTGCGCGCTGTGCCTTGAGACGCAGGCGATGCCGGACAGCATCAACCATCCCGGCTTCACGAACGTCGTCCTTCGTCCCGGCGAAGCGTACGACCGCACGACGGTGTACGAGTTCACCTGCGAATGACCTGGAATTCGGCAAATGCAGAAAAAGCGCATGCCCGTGCTGACGGGCATGCGCTTTCGCTTTATCCGACTTTCAGAGAGACCGCACGCAGCAGATTTCCGTGACTCCCTTGATCTCTTTGTGTTTTGCGGTTGCCGAAAATCCGTTTGCCTCGTAGAACCGTCTCGCGCGTTCGTTCTCCGCAAAGACCCAGAGCATGACGCGCCCGTATCCCGCCGCCTTCATGTCGCCGAGACATCGCGCCATCATCCGCGTGCCGCAGCCGCGCCGCCAGTTTTGCGGCAGGCTGTGGATGCAGATGAGTTCCGCGTATCCCTCCATGTCCGCGTCGCGGGCGGCGTCCCACCAGGCGATGCAGTGCGGGGCGCCGTCAAGGAACAAGAGATAGCCGTTGCCCTTGTTCTCGGCGAGGAGCCGCCGGTACATATCTTCCGCGCGGCCGATCTCCGTGCAGCGGGCGAGCACGTCCGGGGCGAGGATGGAACGGAAAGCGGCTTTCCAGCTTTCCGTCTGTATATACGCCAGCGTGTGCTCGTCTCCCGGCTGTACGCGCCGTATCGTGATCTCCATACCGATGCCCCCCTTTACGGTTTCTTTGGATCTCTGTTTTGGCGAAGCACCTCATAGGCGAGTACGGAGGCGGCGGAGGCGGCGGACAGGGAACCGCGGAAGGGCCTCCCGTATTCGAGCCGTACCACGGCGTCCGCCGATGAGAGCACGGCGCGCGAGATCCCGCGCTTTTCTCCGCCGACGATCAGAAAGAGCGGTTTTTTAAGATCGGCGTCGAACGCCGATACGGAATCGCGGATCCCGGCGCAGACGACCTTGTAGCCGCGCCGCTTCGCCGCGCAGGCCGCTTCCGCCGCTTCCGATTCGTACAGCGGCAGAAGCTCCGACGCGCCGGCCGAAGCGCGGCATACGACGCCAGCCGCGCTCATCCAGCTGCGCGGCGGCAGGATCGCCGCGTCCGCGCCGGAGGCGTACAGCGTACGGAGCGCATAGCCGAAGTTGTACGGATCCTCGATCCCTTCCAGCATCACGACGAACCCGGCGTCGGGGAACGATCCGTCCGTCAGGGAAGGTATCGTCCGGTCGGAGCATTCGGCGAGGATCCCGCCGTGCGAGGTGCCGGTCGCCAGCGAATCGATGACGTCCGACGTCGTCTTTTCCACGCAAAAGCCGAGCGCGCTGCCGCTTCTGCGAAGAAAAGCAAGCTCGCGCGCTTTCGCGGTCTCTTTGCCGCCGTCGTACAGGACCCGCAGGATCCGCCGGTCGCTGACGTGCCGGTTTGCCGCCTCGATCACGGCGGATAGGGAAGTCATCCCCTCGAACAGCGCTGACGGGACGCAGCGCGCCGCTTCTTTTTTCATGACGTCAGGACTGATGCGCCGTCATTTTCAGATAGGCGTTGATGAATCCGTCGATCTCGCCGTCCATCACGGCCTGGATATCCGTTTCCTCGTAATTCGTGCGCGTGTCCTTCGCGAGCGTGTACGGCATGAACACGTAGGAACGGATCTGGGAACCCCATTCGATGTTGACCTTCGTACCCTGGATGTCTTCGATCCGTTCGAGCTTTTCCCGTTCCTTGATCTCCATCAGTTTGGATTTGAGCATTTTCAGCGCCGTTTCCTTGTTCTGGAGCTGGCTGCGTTCCGTCTGGCAGCCGACGACGATCCCCGTCGGGATGTGTACGATGCGGATGGCGGAGTCCGTCTTGTTGATGTGCTGTCCGCCCGCGCCGCTCGAACGGTGGGCGGTGATCTCCAGATCCTCGTCGCGCAGGACGATGGAATTGTCCTCGTCGTCGAATTCCGGCATCACCTCGACGGAGGCGAAGGAGGTATGCCGCCTCCCCGACGCGTCGAAGGGCGACACGCGCACGAGCCGGTGCACGCCGTTCTCGCTCTTGAGAAAGCCGTAAGCGTTCCGTCCTTCGATGATGATCGTGGCGGATTTGATGCCGGCTTCGTCCCCGTCCAGCCAGTCCGCGAGCTTTACGGTGTATCCGTGGGATTCGCCCCAGCGCGTGTACATGCGGTACAGCATCTGCGCCCAGTCCTGTGCCTCCGTTCCGCCGGCGCCCGGATGGAAGGAGAGGATCGCGTTGTTTTTGTCGTACTGACCGCTGAGCAGTATCTCGATGCGCTGCTTGTCCTCTTCACGCCGGATCCACTGTACGTCGGCGAGGATCTCGTCCGTCATGGATTCGTCGTTTTCCTCGATGGCGATCTCCGTCATGGTCAGCGTGTCCTCCAGCCGCTGCCGGAGCGCGTCGTAAGCGGCGATCTTGTCCTTGAGCTGCTTCAGCGTCTGCAGCGCCTGCGTCGATTTCGTCTGATCGTTCCAGAATTCGGAGGACTGAGACTTTTCCTCCAGGAGCGTCGCCTGCTCGCGCAGCGAATCGATATGCAGCGCGCTTCCCAGATCACGGACCCGATCCGTGAAACCGTTCAGTTCGGCTTTGGCGTTTTCCAATGCGATAATCAAAGGGAGATCCTCCGTTGAAGAAAGTAGTATCGTTGTGGATTTCGATATCGCGCGTTCACCGTCCGCGCGATCGCTGAAGGAACGGCGCCGACGGCGTCATTCGGAAGGGGCGTCCTCCTCCAGGCTGATGTACTCCAGTTTCTGTGCTGCGGGCGGTGCGCCCGGATCGCGCTTGAGCGGATCATAGCGGAATGCACGGCATACGTAGAGCGGCGAGACGACGCCGCGTTTACGGCACAGCATCTGATCCTCTCCGTGCAGGGCGGACGCCCACTCGCAGAAGCGGCAGAGCCGCTCGGTTTCCGGTACGTTCTTTTTCATGTGGCTGTGCCTCCCCGCGCGTTTTGACTCTATAGCAGTAGTATACCGCAGTTTCCGCGAAAAATCAAGCGCGTTTTCGGAAAATCACAGGAAAAAGGCAGAAAAGAGAGAGCAGAGTGAGCTCCGCCGCGACAAGCGGCGCGGGGGAGAGAGGGGAGGCGGCGTCGGCTGCGGCGGACGCCGTCACCGCCGGGAACCGTGCGGCGAGCGTACAGGCGGCGGCGCCGGTCACGCATCCCTGCAAAAGCTTTGCGGCGAGCATCCGCCGCAGAGAGAGCCCGTGCGGCGCGGCGAACGCTTCCGCCTGCGCGCAGACGGACAGCCCTCCCCACCCGACGGCAAATCCGGTGAGGAACAGACCGAGACTCCCGCCGTGCGCGGCCGCCCGCCCGACACCGGCGGTCATCTCAAAGAACGGTGCCGCCCAGAGAACGGCGCCGTCGAGACCGACGGACCGTGCGATCGAGGAGAACGCGGAGAACAGGCAGGAAAAGAAAACGACGAACCCGCACACGGTCACGACGGAGGATGCCGCCTCTCCGACGGATGCGGTGAAGGCGGCAGCCCAGTCCGCCGCCTTCGGCGCCGTCCGGCGTTCCTTTTCCGCCGCGGCGTCCCAAGGACGCGGAGCGCTGCGGGCGTATACGGCGCCGATCAGGAGCGCCGCCAGAAGCTGCACCGCATAGAGAAGGGCACCGAACGCCGCACTGTGCCAGTATACCGCTCCGACGACGCCGACAAGGAATGCGGGACTGACGTTATTGGCGATCGCCGCCAGCCGTTCTGCTTCTTCCTTCGTGAGCTTCCCGCGCGCATACAGCGCGGACGCTGCTCTGACGCCTATGGGAAAGCCGCAGAGCGTGCCGAGTAGAAAGGCGCCGGCGGCGGCATCGGGAAGCCGGAGGATACGGCACAACAAAGGCCGCAGCGGCCGCCCCATGATCTCCTCTGCGCCGAGCGATACGGTCATGGACGAGACGACCATATACGGGAACAGGGACGGTATAACGATGCGCGCGCAGAGAGACAGCGCGTCCCGGGCGGCGTCGGCGGACGCGGCGCGTCCCGAGACGAGCGCCGCGGCGGCTGCGAGGAGCAGAAGAAGCGGGAGAGAGCGGACAACGCGGCAGTTCTTCATGATCTTATCTCCGTATCAGAATGGGACAAACCGGACGGACATATGCATACGGTGGTCCGCGTCAGGGATACCGTATCTTATGCGGCAGAGGAGGAAAATAGAGGTGAGGCGTGGAAAAAAGACGCATCGGATGCCGTTTCGGGAAAGATTTGCCGAGATGTGCGACGTACCGCTCGCCGCGTTGGGAGGCGCGAGCACCGTTGAGGTAACGGACGGGCAGGAGGCGGTCGTGACGGGATGCAGGAGCGTGCGCGCATACTCTCCGCAGGAGATCGTGCTGCGTACCGAACGCGGCGAGGTACGTATCTGCGGGGAAGGACTGTGTATCCGCTCTCTGCTCGGGGACCGCATCACGGTATACGGACGGATACGCACCGTGCACACGGAGGAGGATACGTTGTGATCGGATGGCTGCTTGCATGGTTCGGCGGGTACGCGGAGGTCCTCTGCGCGGGAGAACGTGCGGCACGGATGTGGGAGACGATCCGTCGGCACGGGTTCACGCACTGGCGTATCCGCCGGGGAGAAGACGGATCGCTGTCGCTCCGCATGAGAGAAAAAGACGCCCGGGCACTGACTTCGATATGCAGCGCGGAGGGAGCCGGGATACGGATCACAGCCGTGTACGGCCTGCCGCGGATCCTTGAGAGACTGAGAGGGAGATGGGGGATCCCGCTGGGCGTTCTCCTTTTTTCGCTGACGGTTTACGCTTCGACGCGCGTCGTGTGGGAGATCCGTGTGGTCGGGAACGACGACGTGCCGGAGAGCGAGATCGTCCGGCTGCTCGCCGACTGCGGCTTCGGCGTCGGAAGCCGCTGCCGCGGCACGGACTGCGACGTGCTCCAGAATGAAGTGCTGCGCCGCACGGATTCACTCGCGTGGATCGCGGTCAATATCCAGGGTACCGTGGCGCACGTGGAGGTGCGTGAGCGCGGCATGACGCCGGAGCCGGAGGCAGACGGCGTCGCCAACGTCGTCGCGGCGGAGGACGCGCAGATCGTCGAGCTCCGCGTGCGCGGCGGGCGGGCGGAAGTATCCGCCGGAGACACGGTGCGCGCGGGGGAGCTTCTGATCGGAGGGATACTGACCATCGGCGAGAACGGACTGCGCTTTGAGAGGGCGGACGGAACGGTGCTGGCGCAGGTACGCCGGGAGATCTCCGTGACGGTCCCCGCCGTGCGTGAGGAGGACGTGTGCATGCGGGAGGAAAACGGCGGTCTCACGCTGATATTTTTCGGAAAAGAGATAAAACTTTGCAAAAACAGTGGAATTGAGGAGGGAAGATATGATACAATAATACGGGAGCGGTCCCTGACGCTGCCGGACGGCCGGGCGCTTCCCGTTTCGCTGCGGCGGGAAACGCGGCGTATCACGGGCACGGTGACGACCGTTTTGTCGGAAGCGGAGGCGGAGCGCGAGGCGGAGTCCGCCCTCCGGCGGCAAATGGAAACGCTGCTCGCCGACGGGGAGATTTTGGAGATCACGCTGGAGAGGGACTGGGACGAGAGCGCGTACCGGATAGAAGGGCAGGCGGTGTGCCTGTGCGACATCGCGCGCGCCGTGCCGGTCCGCGTTCCGCGACAGGCGCCGGGGAGCTCCTGATCGATTACTGAAAAAAGCAGAGTGTACGATGACGGAAAAGAAAATGATACTGCCGAGCGCCGAGGTCACCCGGAGACTCTTCGGGAATTTCGACCGGAACGCGCAGCGGCTGGAGGAAGCGTTCAAGGTACGTATGTATAACCGTCTCGATACGGACGGGACGGGCGACTGCGTCGTTCTCGAAGGGGACGGCGAGGCGGTCGCGGCGGCGTACGACGCGCTGGATTATTTGAGAAAGATCGCGGAACTGGGGAACGAGCTGACCGATCAGAACGTGGATTACGTGATCCGCATGGTCAGCGAAGGAGAGACGAGCCAGCTTACGGAGCTGGATGACGACTGCTTTTTCGTGACGGCGCGCGGCAAGCCCGTCAAGGCGAAAACGGTCGGACAAAAAAAATACGTGGATGCGATCCGGCGCAGCACGATCGTCATATGTACGGGTCCGGCCGGGACCGGGAAGACGTATCTCGCCGTCGCCATGGCGGTCAAGGCGATGCGCGCTCACGAGGTCTCGCGCATCATCCTGACCCGTCCCGCCGTCGAGGCCGGAGAGAAGCTCGGCTTTCTGCCGGGAGATCTGCAAAGCAAGATCGATCCGTATCTGAGACCGCTGTACGACGCGCTGTACGAAATGCTCGGCGCGGAGACGGTCGCGAAGCTCATAGAAAAGATGACCATCGAGATCGCGCCGCTCGCGTACATGCGCGGACGCACGCTGGATGATTCGTTCATCATCCTCGACGAGGCGCAGAACACCACGCAGGAACAGATGAAGATGTTTTTGACCCGTCTCGGCAGCGGCTCGAAGATCGTCGTGACGGGGGATCTTACGCAGACGGATCTTCCGGACGGGAAACGGAGCGGGCTGTCCGCCGCCGTAAGGATCCTCAAAAACGTCGAGGATATCACGGTGCATGAGTTCACGGAACGCGACGTCGTCCGGCACCGCCTCGTACAGCGGATCATCATGGCGTACGACCGGTACGACCGAGAGAGACGCGCGAAGCAATCGGAAAACAAAGAAGCCGTCCGCCGTTTTACGGCAAGGCGCAGCGGAGGTGAAAAGCAGTGACGAAGGTCAGAATCTATTCTTCCAACAAGCAGAAAAACGTACCCGTGACGCCCGCCCTTCGGGCTGCGCTCCGCCGCGCGATCAAGGCGGCGCTCGCGGAGGAAGGGATCCGGCAGCCGGCGGAGATCTCGCTGACGTTTACGGACAGCGAGGGGATCCGCGCGCTCAATCGGGAGTACCGGGGGCGCGACAGCGCGACGGACGTGCTTTCTTTCCCCCAGTACGATTTTGCCGCCGGGGAGACCGCGTCCCCCGACGAGCCGCTCGTTCTCGGGGATATCGTCCTGTCTCTTGAGTACGCGCAGAAGCAGGCGGACGAGCTCGGTCACAGCCTGACACGGGAGGCGCAGTTCCTCTGCGTCCATTCCGTGCTCCATCTGCTCGGATACGATCACGAACGTTCCGATGAGGCGGAAGAGGAGATGCTGAGCCGCCAGCGGACGATCATGGCGCAGCTCGGCGAGGAAGGCGGGAAAGAAAATGGCTGAAGGAGAAAAAGGACTTCCCACGCGTACCGCGTTCATAGCCATCATCGGGCGTCCGAACGTGGGAAAATCCACGCTGATGAACGCCATGCTCGGCGAGAAGGTGGCCATTGTTTCCCACAAGCCGCAGACGACGCGCAACCGCATCACGGGGATCTTTACGGAGGGACGGGATCAGTTCGTCTTTCTGGACACGCCGGGGATCCACCGCCCGAAGAACAAGTTGGGCAGCTTCATGATGAAATCCGTTTCCTCCGCGCTCGGCGGCGCGGACGCCGCGATTCTCATCGCCGAGGCGGGATATCCGGCGGGCGATACGGAGAAGCGGATCATGGAAAATCTGAAGCGCGCCGGGCTGCCCGCGATCCTCGTTCTGAACAAGATCGATCTGACCGACAGGGAACGGCTCGCCCGGACGATCACGGAATACGCGGCGCTGTACGACTTCGCCGCGGTCGTCCCGACCTGCGCGGAGAAGGGGAAGAACGTCGGCGAGGTGCTCGACGAGGCGCGGAAATTCCTGCGCGAAAGCGTCTGGTATTTCCCGGACGATATCGCGACGGATCAGTCGGAGAGGCAGATCGCCGCGGAAGTGATCCGCGAGAAGATCCTGCGCACGCTGTCCGACGAGATCCCGCACGGGACGGCGGTCGTGATCGAGGAATTCACCGAAGAAGAATCGATCATCCGCATTCGCGCCGAGATCTTCTGTGAGAAGCAGTCGCATAAGGGGATCCTCGTCGGCCGCGGCGGCGAGACGCTGAAGCGGATCGGTACGTACGCGCGGGAGGATCTGGAGGCTTTCTTCGGGATCAAGGTGTACCTGAATCTGTGGGTCAAGGTCAAGGAAAAGTGGCGCGACAGCGACGCGTATCTGCACAGCTTCGGTTTCGATCCGAAGGATCTCACCTGACGGATGGACCAGCTTCACGTACGGGGGCTCGTCGTCCGGGAGAATCAGCTGGGCGAGTACGACAAGCTCCTGACCGTCATAACGGAAGAACTCGGACGCATCACCGTATCCGGAAAGGGCGTGCGCAGTCTCAAAAGCAAACACATGCCGGCGACGCAGCTCTTCTGCTACAGCGATTTCGTCCTCCGGCAGTCGCACGGCTATTACTACATTTCCGACAGCGCGCTGATCGAGAGTTTCTTTCATCTGCGGATGGATCTGAACAAACTCGCGCTCGCATCGTATCTGTGCGATATCGCGGCGGAGTTCGCGGTGGAGGGCGTCGGGGATGAAGAACTGCTCCGCCTGACGCTGAATACGCTCTACGCGATCTCGGAGGATCGCCCCGGTTCGCTCGAACTCGTGAAGGCGGCGTATGAACTGCGGTCCGCTGCGATCGAAGGATATCTGCCGAATCTTGACGAGTGCGGCGTGTGCGGCGTCCGGGAAGGGAAGCCGCTGCGCCTCGACATCATGAACGGGCGGCTTTTGTGCGAGGACTGTCTTCGCACGGTGCGGCGTACCGCCGATGCCGACGACGAGGGAACGGCGCATATCTATCTTCGGCTGACGCCCGCCGTTCTCGAAGCGATGCGGTACGCGGTGTCCGCTCCCGTCGGTCGGTATCTTTCTTTTTCGCTGTCCGGGGACGAGATGCCGCTGTTTGCTTCCGTATGCGAGAAATATCTGCTGAATCATATCGAACACGGTTTTTATACTTTGGAGTTTTATAAATCTCTCCTGTGATACGCCGGGCGGCGCGTCCGGCGCATGAGGAAACGACGAAACATGAGTTTTAAAGAAAAAACGCTGAAAACACTCGAATTTGACAAGATCCGCGCGCTCCTTGCGGAGATCGCCCCGACGGACGGCGCAAAGGAACGTGCGCTTGCGCTTTGTCCGAGCGACGACGCGGTCGAGATCCGGCGCCGCATGACGCGGACGACGGATGCCAAGCGTCTCGCACAGATCAAGGGGATGCCCGCCTTCAGCGGCGTGAACGACGTCGGCGACGCGCTGGAACGCGCGGAAAAGGGCGCGGTGCTCAGCACGCGGGAACTGCTCCAGATCGCGGCGCTTCTCCGCGCCGCCCGGATCCTTCAGGATTACAGCCGGGGAGAACGGGATTTTACGACGGTACTCGACGAGATCTTCGAGCGGCTGATCCCCGACCGTCCGCTGGAAGAGCGCATTTCCCGCTCTATCCTCGCGGAGGATATGATCGCCGACGAGGCGAGCCCGGCGCTCGCGGAGATCCGCCGAAAGATCCGCGCCGTCCAGCTCAAGATCAAGGACCTGATGCAGAAATACACCTCCGGTACCGTGGGAAGCAAATACCTTCAGGAGAACATCGTGACGACGCGCGGCGGGCGCTTCGTGATCCCCGTCAAGGCGGAATACCGCAACGAGGTGAAGGGGCTGATCCATGATACCTCTTCGTCCGGAGCGACGCTCTTCATTGAACCGATGGCCGTCGTGGACGCCAACAATGAGCTCCGTACTCTCCAGAGTCAGGAGGAGCACGAGATCGAGCGGATCCTTTCCGCGCTGTCCGCTTCCTGCGCGGAGATCGCCCATCCGATCCGCCTCGACTATCTGAACATCACGGATCTCGCGTTCGCGTTCGCCTGCGCCTCTCTTTCCTTCCGCATGGACGCGCAGGAGCCGATCGTCACGGAGCGACGAGAGGTACAGCTGCGCTCCGCCCGCCATCCGCTGCTCGATCCAGACCGCGTCGTCCCGATCTCCGTGAAGCTCGGCGGGGAGTATACGATGCTCGTCATCACCGGTCCGAACACCGGCGGCAAAACGGTCACGCTGAAAACGATCGGACTGCTTTCGCTGATGGCGCAGTCCGGGCTGCACATCCCGGCGCAGGAGGGGTCGTCTCTGTGCGTGTTCGACGACGTTTTCTCCGATATCGGCGACGAACAGAGCATCGAGCAGTCTCTGTCGACGTTTTCCTCGCACATGGTCGGGATCGTATCGTTTATCGATAAAATGACGGAGGATTCTCTCGTGCTGTTCGATGAGCTCGGCGCGGGGACGGATCCGGTGGAGGGCGCGGCGCTCGCCGCGGCGATCCTCGAGGAGGTCCGGCGCCGCGGCGCGCTCTGTGCGGCGACGACGCACTACGCGGAACTGAAAGCGTATGCCGTCGAGACGGAAGGCGTCATGAACGCGAGTTGCGAATTCGACGTCGAGACGCTGCGGCCGACGTACCGCCTCATCATCGGGACGCCGGGGAAGTCCAACGCCTTCGCCATCTCCGAGAAGCTCGGGCTGCCGGAGGAGATCGTTGCGCGCGCCCGGATGTACGTCGATTCCGGTTCGCGGAATTTCGAGGCGGTGATCGAAAAACTCGAGGAGACCCGCCAGGCGCTGGAGGCGGAGCGCAGCGAAAAAGAACGCCAGCGCGTCGAGTACGAGGCGTTCCGCGAGGAAGCGGAAAAGAAACTGAACGAACGGCTCGGAACGGCCGAACGCGACGCGGAACGGATGCGCAAACAGGCGGAGCAGATGCTGAACGGCGCGAAAGCCACGAGCAATTATATCTACTCCCAGCTCGAAGCGCTGAAAAAGCAGCGGGATTCCGAGCAGCTCGCCGAAAAACTGGCGGAGACGCGCCGCAGCATCCGTTCGCGCGTAAGGGAATACGAAGAGAACGCTTTATCGGCGCAGGAGACGGACGACGACGGGGAATACGTGCTTCCGCGCCCGCTCGTCAAGGGCGACCGCGTACGGCACCGCAACCTCGGAACGAACGGGATCCTTCTCGACGCGCCGGATAAAAACGGCAACGTCACGCTCCGCATGGGGCAGGTAAAAACGCGCGCCAACGTCCGCGATCTGCGCCTCATCGAAGACGCGGAAACGGAGGAGGCCCGCAGCCGGAAACTGCAGCAGCAGTACCGTGCGGCGGTCACCCGCGAATTCAAGCCGGAGATCGACGTGCGCGGTCAGACGGGCGACGAAGCCTGCTTTATGGTGGACAAGTACCTCGACGAGGCCGCCGTAGCCTCCGTCCATTCCGTGACGATCATCCACGGGAAAGGAACGGGCGCTCTGCGCGCGGCGATCTGGAATTATCTGCGGGCGGACAGCCGCGTCGCAACCTTCCGCGCCGGCATGTACGGAGAAGGCGACAGCGGCGTGACGATCGTCGAACTCAAATGACGCGCTAAGACGGCGGTATTTGCACACGAATTCCGCGTTCGCCATTGCTTTTTTCAAAGAAAAATGCTATACTATACGCAGTCAGCACGGTCATACCGCAATTCATTACCGTAAAGGAGCAGCATCATGGCAGTATTCCATCTCAGCGCATTCGCAGACGAGTATTCTCCCGATCTGGAGGAGCAGATCAAGGGACTTCTTGAAAACGGCGTCCATATGATCGAGCCGCGCAACGTGGACGGGATCAATATTTCCGATCTTACGTCGGAGAAGGCGATGGAGGTCCACGCGAAGCTCAGCGCGGCGGGGATCACCGTTTCTGCTCTCGGTTCTCCCATCGGGAAGGTCACGCTCGACGCGGATTTCGAAGCGCACAAGATCAGTCTGCGCCGCACCTGCGAGATCGCGAAGATCCTCGGCGCCCAGCGCATCCGCATGTTCAGTTTCCGGCTCCCCGCCGGGACGGAGGATTTCTCCGTCTATCGCGACGAGGTCATGGAACGTCTCGGCGCCATGATCGAGATCGCCGAGGAGTACGGCGTCCTTCTTTGTCACGAAAATGAAAAGGGGATCTACGGCGACACGCCGGAGCGCTGCCTCGAGATCGCCGAGACCTTCGGCGACAGGATCGGCATCGTGTTCGATCCGGCGAATTACCTTCAGGTCGGCGCCGTGCCGTTCCCGTCCGGCTTTGAACTGCTGCAGAAGCATATCACGTACATGCACGTCAAGGACTGCGTTGCCAACGGTACGGTCGTCGTTCCCGGCGCGGGCATCGGCTGCATCCCGGAGACGTTCGCCGTCCTCAACCGGACGGTACCGGGCGATATGATACTGACCGTCGAGCCGCACCTCCACGTGTTCGACGGCCTGAGCGCGCTGGAAGCGGGCGAGAAGACGAGGATCAACAACAGCGCTTTCGCTTCAAAGGAAGAAGCTTTCGCCGCCGCCGTTCTCGGCACGCGCATGTGCATGCCGAACAACGCCGTCATTCTTTGATCCATTTCCGAAACCGTATCGGAACGAAAGAAAGGAGATACTCCATGGCTGAACGCAAAATGCTCGCCGTCGACCTCGGCGCATCCAGCGGAAGAGGCATCATCGGTTCCTTTGACGGGAAGCAGATCACGCTTTCCGAGATCCACCGTTTTTCCAACGATCCCGTGCACGCCGCGGGCGGCTTCTGGTGGGACACGCTTCGCCTGCTTCACGAGATCAAGGCGGCGATCCTGAACGCTTCGCACGAGGGCGGCGTTGAAACGATCGGGATCGATACCTGGGGCGTCGATTACGGGTTCATCGATAAGAGCGGCGCGCTGCTTTCCAATCCGCACCATTACCGCGATACCCGCACCGAGAACATCACGAAGGACGTGTTTGCCCGCGTGCCGTGGGAAGAACTGTACGCGGTGACCGGCATACAGTCCATGAATTTCAATACCGTCTATCAGCTCATCGCCGATCTGCGCGACCGTCCGTGGGTCGTCGAGGCGGCGGACAAGCTGCTGTTTACTCCGGATCTGCTCGGTTACTTCCTGAGCGGGGAAAAGCACAGCGAGTATACGATCGCTTCGACCGGCGCGGTGCTCGATGCCGCGCGGCGTGAGTTCGCTTTTTCTCTTCTCGAACGGCTCGGCATCCGCCGCAGCCTGTTCTGTCCCATCACGGAACCGGGTACCCTCCTCGGTCCGCTGCTCCCCTCCGTCAATGAGGAAACGGGTTTCACCGGCGCGAAGGTCATCAGCATTGCCTCTCACGACACGGCGAGCGCCGTCCTCTCCGTTCCGGCGGAGAATGAGGACTTCTTATACATCAGCAGCGGCACGTGGTCGCTCATGGGCATCGAGAGCAAAACGCCGGTCATCTCCGACGCGTCGCGCAATTACGGCTTCACGAACGAGGGCGGCGTCTTCGGCACGTATCGCGTGCTCAAGAACATCATGGGGCTGTGGCTCGAACAGGAATCCCGCCGTCAGTGGAAGCGCGAGGGCGTTCAGGTCTCCTTCGACGATCTGTCCGCGATGGCTGCCGCTTCCAAGCCGCTGCAGTCCATCATCAACCCGGACGACGAGAGTTTCTCGCCGGCGGGCGACATGCCGGGGCGGATTCGCGAATACTGCCGCCGCACCGGGCAGCACGTTCCGGAGAACATGGGAGAGATCGTGCGCTGCATTTTCGAGAGCCTCTCGCTCCGTTACCGTTGGACGGCGGAAAAGCTGGAGCTTCTTACCGGTCGCCGCTATCCGGTCATCAACATCGTCGGCGGCGGCACGAAAGAGGAAATGCTGTCGCAGTTCGCGGCGGACGCATCGGGCTGCGTCGTTTGCGCCGGTCCCGTCGAAGCGACGGCTCTCGGCAATATCGCCATGCAGATGATCGCCGGCGGCGAGCTTGCCGACGCATGGCAGGCGCGCAGCATGATCCGCGCTTCCGTTCCGCTGAAGCAGTATACGCCGGATCCGTCCGCGAAAGCCGCGTGGGACGAGGGCTATTCCCGCTTCCTCGCTTTGATCGGTGAAAACTGACGGCGGCATCCATGAATCTCACAGAGAGGGAGAACATCGCATGAGTACGGAAAACATGTATCGGATCGCCAGGGATCTGTACGCGGAGATCGGCGTGGATACGGACGCCGCGATCCGCCGCGTGTCCGACATCCCCGTTTCCATCCAGTGCTGGCAGGGCGACGACGTGCGGGGCTTTGAGAATCCGGACGCCGGGCTGAGCGGCGGCATCCAGACGACGGGGAATTATCCGGGACGCGCCCGCAATATCGACGAGCTCCGCGCGGATTTTGATTTTGCCGCGCGGCTCATCCCCGGGAAAAAGAAGATCAGCCTCCACGCGATCTACCTCGATAACGGCGGCAAAGCGGTCCCGCGCGACGAGATCGAGCCGAAGCATTTCGCTTCCTGGATCGAATGGGCGAGGGAACGCCGTTACGGGATCGATTTCAATCCCACCTGCTTTTCGCATCCGCTGGCCGCCGACGGCTTTACGCTGAGCCACGTCGACCCCGGCGTGCGCGCGTTCTGGATCCGGCACTGTCTCGCCTCCCGGAACATCGCCGTCGCGATCGGACGCGCGCTCGGACAAACGGTCTGCACGAACTATTGGGTGCCCGACGGTTTCAAGGATATCCCCGTGGACCGTGCCGCCGCGCGCGCGCGTTTGGCGGATTCCTACGATCAGATCTTCGCCGAGCCCGTGGACGACGCTTTCAATCTCGACGCGGTCGAGAGCAAGGTGTTCGGGATCGGCGCGGAAAGCTGCACCGTCGGTTCGCACGAGTTCTACATGGGCTGCGCCCTGAAGCATAATCTTCTTCTGACGCTGGATGCCGGGCACTTCCATCCGACGGAGGTGATCTCCGACAAACTTTCTTCCGCGCTCCTATATAACAAGAAGGGGATCCTGCTCCACGTATCCCGCCCCGTCCGTTGGGACAGCGACCACGTCGTGATCTTTGACGACGAACTGAAAGCCATCGCTCTGGAGATCCTGCGGTATCACTACGAGGATCGGATCCATATCGGGCTCGATTACTTCGATGCGAGCATCAACCGCGTGGCGGCGTGGACGATCGGCGCGCGCAATATGCAGAAAGCGCTTCTGTACGCGGCGCTGGAGCCGACCGCACGCCTTCAGGAAATGGAGGCGAAGGGCGACTATACCTCCCGTCTCGCGTATCTGGAGGAGTTGAAATCGTATCCGTTCAGCGCCGTGTGGGATCGATACTGCGAAAACTGCGGTGTGCCCGTACGCGACAGCTGGATCGCCGACGTGCAGGAGTACGAGAACAGCACGCTGAGCAAACGATGATCCGATTCTTCCATACGGCGCTGTGCGCCGCCGCGCTGCTTCTCATCTGCCTCTGCGGCGCATGCTCTTTCCGCCCCGCAGGCGTCGGGCGTTCCGACGTGACGACCGCATCCGACACGGAAAAGACCGTACCGGAAACGCTGGACGTCAGCGGGACGCCGGATACGCTGCCCCCGGAGACGGAGACGTCGGCGCCCGATACCGATGCGCCCGTGACGGAGCCGCCGCCGGAGACAGAGCCGCCGAAGCCCGCCGAGAAGCGCATCTCGCTGCTCGCCGTGGGGGATAATATCATTCATGAATCCGTGTTCCTCGACGCCCGTGCGCGGGCAACGGGCGGTGCGGAATATGATTTCGTTCCGATGTACGACGGCGTGGCTTCCGCCGTAGCCGCGGCGGATATCGCGTTTATCAATCACGAGACGCCGATGGCGGGCAAGGAATACGGTATTTACGGCTATCCGACCTTCAATTCTCCGCGGGAAGCAGGAGAAGCGCTCGTTTCCGTCGGCTTTGACGTCGTCAATCTTGCCAACAATCATATCCTGGATATGCGCGCTGCCGGAGCGCGCGCCACGCTCGAGTACGTGCGGACGCTTCCCGTCACGGAGATCGGAGTGTATACGGATGCCGCCGACGCCGCGAAGGCGCGCATCACGGAGATCGACGGGATCTCCGTAGCGTGGCTTTCCTACTGTTACGGCTCGAACGGCGCCTATGATCCGGCGAGCGCGGGCTTCGTCTTGTCTCTCTTTGACAACGAAGAACGGATCCGCGCCGACGTGCGCGCCGCGCGGCAGCAGGCGGATTTCGTGATCGTTTCGGCGCACTGGGGACTCGACGACGTAGCCGACGTTACGGATTTTGAGAAGCGGTGGGCCGCCGTTCTGGCGGACGCCGGCGCCGACGTGATCCTCGGTCATCATCCGCACATCCTGCAGCCGGTCGAATGGATCGAAGGATCCGGCGGGAGACGGACGCTCGTTGCGTATTCTCTGGGGAATTTTCTCTCGACACAGCTCTATGCCCGCAATATGGTCGGCGGTATGATCACCTTCGACCTTGTCAAGGATCCGGACGGCAGGTGTTCGGTCGCCGCTCCGGTGCTCCATCCCATCGTCACCCATTATACCATGGCGCGGAACGGACTGCAGATCTACATGCTGGAGAACTACACCAAAGAACTTGCCGCGCTGCACGGATGCCGCGCGAATTCGCCGGATTTCTCGCTTGACTGGGCGTATTCCCACGTCCGCTCCATCGTATCCGCCGAATTCCTTCCCGCGTATTTTGATGCATGAGGAGCCGCTGTGATATGAACGAACGGTACTTCCGCCTCCTCGGCGGACTCATGTGTATCCTTCTTCTCCTCGCCGGCTGCGGCCGTACCGCCGCCGTGATGGCGGAACCGTCTTCCGGGATCTGGCGTGAAAGCGTCCTTGCTTCCGACGATACCGGCGGCACGGGAGATCGGGGCGGCACCGCGGCGGATCCGGCCGTGACGGATACCACGCCCGTGATCTGCGTCGACCCGGGACACGGCTTCGGCGACAACGGCACGTATTCCGATCTGCTCGGCGAACTGTACGAAAAGGACGTCACTCTCGCCATCGGTCTCATGCTGCGGGACGAGCTGGAGGCGCGCGGGTTCCGCGTGCTTCTGACCCATGACGGCGAGACTTTCCCGAAGGCGGAGAACGACGACGGGAACGATCTTTTCCGTCCGCAGGAACGGATCGCGTACGTAAAGACGAAAAAGATCGATTACTACGTATCGATCCACTGCGATTCCTATGAGGACATTGCTTCCGTCAACGGTACGCGGATCTATTACAGCGCCGATACGAAGCATACGAAACAGTCCGCCAAGGTCGCCGAGGCGATCTGTAAAGCGATCAACGCCGCGCAGCCGGACGCGAAGAAGACGACCGTCACCGAGATGAAGTACGATCAGGCGTATTACGTGATCCGCGAGGCGCCGGTACCTGCCGCGCTCATCGAGGTCGGCTTCGTCACGAACCCGATGGATGCAAAGAATATGACCGATCCGGCATGGCAGGCGCTCATTGCCGCCGCCATCGCAGAGGGGATCGGAGCGTACTTCACGGATTAGTAGAGAAATCCCGACGAGATTTCCGGGGTTTTATGTAAAAACGATATTGATTTTTTCGCCATTTCGCATTATAATGTTTGTGTAAGGATTTGCTGTCGGTTTCGGCAGTCGGATACGAGGGGATTATGACGGAGACGGTCTTTCATATTTATGTCCGGATGAAGGCGATGGGAACGTCCTCTTTCTGCCTCTGTGCGCCTGTGGCTGTGCCATGACGGGGAGAAGGGGGACTTCTCCCTTTTTCTGTCGTCCGTGCGGGACCGTGCGGCATACGTATTTCGTCACCGTTGCCTGAATTTCAAAAAAGGGGAAAGACAATGAAGGAGAGATTGTTCGGAGAACTCGCCGTGATCGGCATGAGCGGATGCGAAAACTTCGTGCAGTGTGTTGACAGTTATCTGAAAGAATGGCGCAAGGACGACCCGGACGCGCCGGAGACGTATCTCATCGACGCAGACTGCCCCCGCTTCGGCTCCGGAGAGGCAAAAGCGCTCATCCATCAGTCCATGCGCGGCAAGGACGTGTATATCGTCACGGACTGCTTCAACTACGGCGTGACCTACGAGATGCGCGGCATGCGCGTTCCCATGAGTCCGGACGATCATTTCCAGGACCTCAAACGGGTGATCGCCGCCATCGAGGGCAAGGCGCACCGCGTGTCCGTTATCATGCCGATGCTCTACGAGGGACGTCAGCACAACCGTTCCTCGCGCGAGTCGCTCGACTGCGCGCTGGCGCTTCAGGAACTTGCCAACATGGGTGTCTCCAATATCATCACCTTCGACGCGCACGACGCGCGCGTGCAGAACGCGATCCCCCTCATCGGCTTCGACAACGTCCGTCCGACCTATCAGATGCTCAAGGCGCTCGTGAAAGAATTCCCGGATATCTCCTTGTCTCACGATCAGATCATGATCATATCCCCGGACGAAGGCGCGATGTCCCGCTGCATGTACTATTCCTCCGTGATGGGCGTCGATATCGGCATGTTCTATAAGCGCCGCAATTACGCCGTGATCGTCAACGGCAAGAATCCGATCGAGGCGCACGAATACCTCGGCAAGGATATCCGCGAGAAGGACGTCGTCGTCGTCGACGACATGATCTCCTCCGGCGAGTCCATTCTGGACGTTTCCATGCAGCTCAAGGCGAAGGGGGCGCGCCGGATCTTCCTCTTCGTCTCCTTCGGTCTCTTCTGCAACGGTCTGGAACTGTTCGACCGTGCCTATGAGGACGGGATCATCACCAAGGTCTTTACGACGAATCTGGTCTACGGACCGCCGGAACTTCTGGCGCGTCCGTGGTACTGTCAGGTCAATATGTGCAAGTACGTGTCGTATATCATCGATACGCTGAATCACGACGCATCGATCAGCGAGCTTCTCAATCCGGTCCAGCGCATCCACGCGCTGCTCGAACGCCAGTCGGAAAAACTGGGCGAGGCGGAACAGCTGCCGCTGATCAGTAAGGAGTAACGCAGCCCTATGCTTCCATTCAAACGATCCATTGCGCACGTGATCGCATGTGCCGCCGCTTCGCGCTGGCCGCATGCCGGTCTCACGGATGAAACGATCCTCGAAATGCTCGAGTACCCTCCCGACGACGGGATGGGGGATCTCGCGCTGCCGTGCTTCAAGCTGAGCCGCACGCTGCGCGCCGCGCCGCCGTCTATCGCCGCGGCGCTTGCCGAGGCGCTCGGCGATTTATCCGCCGCCGACGTATCGGCAGCGGGCGGATATCTGAACTTCCGCATGAGCCGTGCGTATCTGACGGATCACGTGCTCGCCTCCATTGAAGCACGGGACGAGCGCTACGGCGCCGGTGAGAGCGGAGCGGGGAAGACGGTCGTGCTCGATTATTCCTCGCCCAACGTGTGCAAGCCGTTTCATATCGGTCACCTCGGCACGACGGTCATCGGTCATTCGCTGAAGCTCATTCACGAATTCCTCGGCTACCGCTGCGTCGGCGTCAATTATCTGGGCGACTGGGGGACGCAGTTCGGCAAGCAGATCGTGGCATTCAAGCGCTGGGGCGACCGAGAGACCGTGGAAGCGGGCGGCTGTGACGAGCTGGTGCGTCTGTATGTGAAGTTCCACGAAGAGGCGGAAAAGGATCCCGCGCTGGAGGACGAGGCGAGAGCCGAATTCCACAAGCTGGAGACGGGCGACGAGGAAAATTATGCGCTTTGGAAATGGTTTGTCGACGTCTCGCTCGCGGAATACCAGAAAACCTACCGGCAGCTCGACATCAAGTTCGATTACTATCTCGGCGAATCATTCGCTGTCGATAAGGTACCTGCGCAGGTGGATCGGCTGCGCGATCTCGGCCTCCTGAAAATCGACGATGGTGCTTCGATCGTCGATCTCACGGAGTACAATATGCCTCCGTGCCTGATCCTTAAAAAGGATGGTTCGACCATCTATCATGCGCGTGATATTGCAACGGCCGTATACCGGAAAAACACGTATGATTTCGATTTGGCGATCTACGTCACCTCCGCTCAGCAGAGCCTGCATTTTGCGCAGTTGTTCAAGGTCCTCGAGCTGATGGGCTACGACTGGCACGACAAATTGGTTCACGTCCCCTACGGGACGGTCTCCGTGGACGGCGCCAAGCTGGCGACCCGTACCGGAAACGTTGTTCTGCTCAAAGATCTCTTCCGCCTTTCCATCGAAAAGGTGCGGGAGATCATGGAGGTAAAGAACCCGAATCTCGCCGACAAGGACGGCGTCGCCGAAGCGGTCGGCGTCGGGGCGATCATCTTCTACTATCTGTACAACAGCCGCATCAAAGACATCAACTTCACGCTGGAGCAGGCGCTCAGCTTTGAGGGGAGCACCGGACCGTACGCGCAGTACACCTACGCACGGACGTGCAGTATCCTCGAAAAGGCGGGCGGCGTGCCGGAGGAGGGGACGGTGCAGCTCACCGCACCGGAGGAATCCGCCTTGCTCGTCGTGCTTTCCAAATTTCCCGAGAAGGTCCAGACGGCCGCCGCACAGTATGAGCCGTCCGTCATCACGCGGTATATCATCGAGGTGTGCACCGCGTTCAACCGGTTCTACCAGAATTGCCCGATCCTGTCGGCGGAGGACGCGGCGGTGCGCGCCGCGCGCGTCCGGCTTACCCGCGCCGCGGGGATCGTGCTCCGCAACGCGCTGCATCTCATCTGCCTCAAAACGCCGGAAAAGATCTGATACGGAGCCGGAAGCATACACGAAGAAAAGCAGAAAAGAAAGGAATACAATATGTCAGGACACAGCAAATGGAACAATATCAAGAATAAAAAAGCGAAGACCGACGCCCAGAAGGGCAAGGTATTCACGAAGATCGGCAAAGAGATCGCCATCGCCGTCCGCGAGGGCGGTCCGGATCCGAACGGGAACAGCAAGCTCCGCGAACTGATCGCCAAGGCGAAGGCGAACAACGTGCCGAACGACAACATCGACCGCGCTATCAAAAAGGCGAGCAGCGCCGGCGCCGTCGAGTACGAGGAGATCATCTACGAGGGATATGGACCGAGCGGCGTCGCCGTGATCGTGGAGACCGCGACGGACAGCCGCAACCGCACCGCATCCGATATGCGCCACTATTTCGACAAATACGGCGGAAATCTCGGACAGAACGGATGCGTTTCCTTCCTCTTTGAGGACAAAGGCGTGATCGTCATCCTCCGCGAAGACGGCGTCGACGAAGACGCGCTCATGGAGGACGCGCTCGAAGCGGGCGCCGCCGACTTCTCCGCCGACGAAGAGGCGTTCGAGATCCTGACGGAAACGGACGATCTGTACGCCGTGCGCGACGCGCTCCAGGAAAAAGGCTACGTGATCGAATCCGCGGAGGAGGACAAGATCCCCTCGACGTACGTCACGCTCACCGCGGAGGAAGACATCAAGAACATGCGCCTTCTTCTCGAACATCTGGACGACTGCGACGACGTCAGCGAAGTATACCATAACTGGGAGAACGAGGAAGAATAATCGATTTGCCCGCATAGGTTATTACGGGACCGAGCGGCTGTCAGCCGTGATCCGTTCCGATGAAATAAGGAGGAAATACTATGGCAAAATTCTGCTCGAACTGCGGAAAAGAACTGGAACCCGGCGCGACCGCCTGCCCGGAATGCGGCGCCGAGGTCCCGCAGCAGCAGACCGCACAGCAGACGCAGCCGGATGCACCGGACAGTGCCGAGAAGAAGGAAACGCCGGATGCCGCCGAGCCCGCCGCCGTTCAGCCGGAAGCATCGAAGACGCCCGATACGGCGCCTCAGCTCACGCTGACGCCGAACGTCTACGGACAGCAAAGTCAGCAGCCGCAGTCTTTCGGACAGCAGCAGCCCGCACAGCAGCAGTCGCCTCAGTCCTTCGGTCAGCCGCAGCAATCCGGTCAGCCGCAGTCTTTTGCTCAGCCGCCGAAGCCGGAGCAGCAGCAGTTCCGTCAGCCGCAGCAGCCCGCACAGCAGCCGCCGCAGGGACAGCCGATCCAGAATATGCAGAATCCGACACCCGTGATCGTACCGAACGCACCCGTGCAGCCCATGCCCGTGCCGAACGAATTCGATCCGGAGGAGGCGAAGCGCGTCAAACCGCTGAGCACCGCGTCGTATTTCTGGCTGATGTTCCTGTTTGCCGTTCCGCTGATCGGTTTCATTGCCTGCCTCATCATGGCGTTTGCCGCCAAAAATGAGAACAGAAAGCATTTTGCCCGCTCCATTTTGATCTGGATACTCGTCGGTCTGATCATTTCCGGAGTGATCGCGCTCGTCGGTGCGATCTTCGGTCAGACGCTTCTCCAGAATCTCGGCGTATCGGACGTTTCCGGCATACCCGATCTGCTCCAGCAGCTCTTCGGCGGCATGTAAACCACCGAAGTTCCCCTTACGGTTCCCCTTATCTTCCATACATCATTTTTTAAAAGGAGAAATATCATGATCACCTGCAAGAATTGCGGCACACAGCTCGACGACTCGGCGAAGGTCTGCCCCAACTGCGGCGCACAGATCGAGGCGGCAGCCTCTCTTGACAGCAAGGTCGCAGAACTCAACAACACGAAGGATTACACCTCCGAGATGGATCCGCAGGACATCGAGAACAATAAGGTCATGGGCATCCTCGCCTATCTGTTCTGGCTCGTCCTGATCCCGATCTTTGCTGCGAAGGATTCCAAGTTTGCCCGCTTCCACGTCAATCAGGGTCTTGTCCTTGCGATCGCGGAGCTCGCTTTGATCGTTATCTCCAGCGTTCTCGGCTGGATCCCGGTGGTCGGCACGATCATCTCCATCATCACCTGGGTCGCCAACGTCGGCTGCTTCATCCTTTCGATCCTCGGCATCATCAACGCCGTCAACGGCAAGGCCAAAGAGCTCCCCGTGATCGGTTCCTTCCGCATTCTGAAGTAATCGCCTTCTTTACCCAAAAAGTCTCCCGGTTTTGCCGGGAGACTTCTTTTTTGCCTCACATCTGTTTTCTGATCCGCTCAAGCGCTCCCTTTTCGAGACGCGAGACCTGCGCCTGAGAGATCCCGATCTCGGAGGCGATCTCCATCTGCGTCTTTCCGCGAAAAAAACGCAGTTGGATGATGCGCTTTTCCCGTTCCGTCAGACGGCGCATCGCTTCACGCAGCGCGATGTTTTCCAGCCACGTTTCATCGGAGGAGCTTTCGTCCCGGATCTGATCCATGACGTAGATCGAGTCGCCGCCGTCGTTATAGACCGGATCGTACAGGGAAACCGGCTCGACGATCGCTTCGATCGCCTGGTATACGTCGCTTTCCTTTTCGCGGAGTTCCTCGGCGATCTGGGAAACGGTCGGTTCCGCGTTCAGGGATATCGAGAGGCGCTCCCGCGCCTGCAGCGCGCGGTAGGCAAGATCCCTGACGGAACGGCTGACGCGGATCGTATTGTAATCCCGCAGATACCGCCGGATCTCTCCGACGATCATCGGTACCGCGTACGTGCTGAATTTTACCTCCATGGAGAGATCGAAATTGTCGATCGCCTTGATCAGTCCGATGCATCCGACCTGAAACAGATCGTCCATGCTTTCCCGACGATTCGTAAAGCGCTGGATGATGCTGAGGACGAGCCGGAGATTTCCGTCGATCAGCTTCTGCCGCGCTTCCCCGTCGCCTTTCTGTGCCCGGACGAGCAGTTCGCGTTTTTCCTCGACGGTCAGCACGGGGAGTTTTGCGGTGTTGACGCCGCAGATCTCGACCTTGTTATAGTACATACGCGCCTCGCAATACGATTTCTGTACTCCAGTATTGCCGGGGCGCGTATTTGTTTATTCAGTTTCCTTCCTGCCTCATATTGCCATTCGTCTTCGCTTCCTGTACCGCACGGAGCATGTTCTCGATATAGATCCCGTATCCTTTGGCGGGGTTGTTGATCAGGACGTGAGTTACGGCGCCGATAAGCCGTCCGTTCTGCAGAAGCGGAGAACCGCTCATTCCCTGGACGATCCCGCCGGTCTTTTCAAGCAGCTCCGGATCCGTTACGGTGATCTCCATGTTTTTGTCGCCGCTTCCGTTTTTGATCTTCCGGATCGTGACGCTGTATTCCTTCGCCCCGTTTTCGTCCACCGTACAGAGCAGCGTCGCTTCGCCGTCGAGGATCTCTTCTTTCATTGCGATCGGTACGGCGGTTTCTTCACAGACGTTCACCGGCAATTCCGTCAGTACTCCGAACACGCCCTGCGCCGCGTTCATGTTCAGTACTCCGATCCTGCCGGAAGAAAACTGCCCCCGTAGCTCTCCCGGCGAACCGGGGGCGCCTTTCCGTATGCCGCGGATCTCCGCGTGCACGACAACGCCGCGCGATATCGGAAGCAGCGCTCCGGTCGCCGTATCGCAGATCCCGTGACCGAGTCCGGCAAACTCGCCGCTTTCCGGCTCGATATACGTGATCGTACCGATCCCGGCGATGCTGTCTCGTACCCACATGCCCGTCCGGTATGCTCCGTCTGTGACGGATAGCTGCGGCGTTACGCGGAATACGCGGTATTCCTCGCCGCGTCGGACCGTAAATTCCATTTCCTTACCCTCTGACTGCGCGACCGCCTGCGCCAGCTCCTCCGCGGAATATACGATTTTTCCGTCGATCTTCATAATGATGTCCGACGGGCGGATCCCGGCGTCATATGCGGGTTGGCAGACGCCGCCCTGTGAATCGACGTCGCCGACAGCCGTGACGAGCAGTCCGCCGGCGAATATCTTGGCGCCGAACGGCATCCCACCCGGACACAGCCGCGTCTCTTCCAGATACGATACGTCGATATGCTTGAGCGGGACCACGCCGAACAGACGGGCGGAGCAGCTGAACGCCCGGTATTCGGTGAGTGAGACCGCCGCTTCTTTTTCATCCGACGTTACTGTATACCACTGCCATGCCGGCAGCGAATCGCCGCGGCGCAGTGTGATCCGGTCGTCGATCTGATAATCCGCCGCGCCGAGGATCAGCGCCGCCGTCACGAGTACGGCGAGCATCCACCGCAGCGGACCTGTCCTTGCTTGTTTCATCATTTTCATCCGCCGTGAGGCGGAGCCCCCGTTTTTCAGAATGAACTTTTTCGTCCTCGCTTACTATGTGCCGCCGTGCGGAAATTATGAATTACAATATTACTTGACTCAGTATATTACTGCCTGTGCTTCCGCATACGGCGGAAAAGCGGAAGTTATTATTTTTTTGCTGAAAAAGCGGAAAAGGGTTTGAAATGCGCGCCGTTATGTGATAAAATAATAATGAATACATCGTTTGGAGGAGTTTATGCTTCCGACATGGTTGACGGACACGGCGGAAAGTGTTCTCAGGACGATCAAGGCGATCACGTTCTTTGACGTTCTGGATATTTTGGGCGTCACGTTCGTGCTTTATTATGCCTATAAGTTTATCCGTGATCGCCGTGCGGGAAAGCTTGCGGTCGGTGTCGTGCTCATCATTGCCTTCCTGCTTTTGAGCAATCTTTTGAATATGCATGCCATGCTGTTCATCCTCCAGAATTTCTTCCAGGTCGGTCTGATCACGCTCGTCGTCGTTTTTCAGCCGGAGCTGCGTTCCGTTCTTGAAAAGATGGGCGGGGAATCGCTGCGCGGGATCCGGAGCATCGGCGAATCGAAGGAAGCCGCGAATCTGCGCGCGATGACGGAGTCCGTTTCCGCCGCCGCTGCCGATATGTCGGAAAGCAAGACCGGCGCGCTGATCGTTCTGGAACGCTCGACGAAGCTCGGCGATCTGATCCTTACCGGGACCGTCATCAACGCGGATCCAACTCCGTTTCTGATAAAAAATATTTTCTTCAACAAGGCGCCGCTCCATGACGGCGCGCTGATCGTCCGCGACGGCAGACTGTATGCGGCGGGGTGTCTGCTCCCGCTGTCGACGAATCCGGATATCGTCAAGGATCTCGGTACGCGGCACCGCGCCGCCATCGGTATGAGCGAGAACAGCGACGCCGTTGTGATCGTCGTCTCCGAGGAGACCGGACTTATTTCCGTCGCGTATGAAGGAAAACTGAAGCGCGGCTTCGATCGCGCCACGCTTCTCGACGAACTGAACCGGTACATGCTCCCGAAGGAAGAAAGACTGGTGGACAAGGCGCGCAGCCGTTTGACCCGATCCCAATCGTCCGCGGAGCGTTCCCGGAACGGCAAGAAGGAGGACAGAACGCATGGCGCAGAATGACCGCAACGTTTCCGTCGTCAGTCTACGTGACGTTTCCGCCGCGAAGCCGAAGTTCGGCAACTGGATCGCCAAGGGCGTTTGCCTCCTGATCGCATTCTTTATCTGGCTGTACGTTATGCAGATCGACAATCCGGGACATCAGGAAACGTATTATTCCGTTATGGTGTCGCTGACGAACTCTTCCGTTCTGGAAGGGGCGCACGGTCTGTCCGTGTACAGCGGATACGGCAATACCGTCGACGTGACCGTGATCGGGCAGCAGAGCGTTCTCAATAAGCTGACCGCAGAGGATTTTTACGCCACGGCGGATCTTTCCGCCATCACGGAAGCCGGATTCTCCGACCTGCCGGTGAACGTGGAGCTTCCGAGCGGCGTTTCGCTCGTTTCCGTGTCGCAGAACACGATCCCCGTGTACTGTGACGAGAAATCCAGCAAGGTCGTCGGCGTTCGCGCGCGCATTTCGCAGTTTATGATGGCGAGTCACCTTGAGATGGGTGAACTCGAACCGGAATACGATACCGTTGCGGTCACCGGTCCGAAGGAGGCGCTCGACGCGATCGATTACGCGCAGATCACGCTGGAGCTCGGATCGGTTTCCGCTTCCATGACCGCCTCGGGAAAACTGTATCTTGTCGATCATGCGGGAAACCGCATCGACAATCCGTATCTGAAGCTCTCCCGCTCCGAGGTCACCGTGCAGATCCCGGTGTATACCACGAAGACTTTGCCGCTGACCGTGAATTATAAATACGGGTACTACAACAGCGATACGGTGCGCGTCGCGCTTTCGCCGTCTACGCTTACCGTTCGCGGCGATCCGGCTGTGATCGACCGGCTTTCCGAGCTTGTCGTTGCAACGATCGACGAGAAAAAGATCGCCGGCGATTCCACGCAGCTCGTTCCGCTGAATTTTGAGGACGGCATCACGGCGGCGGACGGCACGGAAAACGTACTTCTGACCATCACGCACGTCGGTACGTACACCGCGGTTTTTTCCGTCACCGATATCGACGTGACCGGAGCGGTCGGTATCCGCTATGAGATCCTCGATACGTCGCTGTCCGTGACGGTGCGCGGAACACTCGAGCAGCTCAGCCGTCTCCGTTCGACGGATTTTTCCGCCGTGATCGATCTGAGCGGCTACACGGCGGATTCGTCCGGCGTGATCCGCGAGCCTGCCGTGATCCGCATCGATTCCGTTTATGCGGACGGCGTGTATGAGGTCGGCGAGTATTCCGTACAGGTGAAACTGAATTGACAGGTGAATCGCTGTCGGGGATCTCCCGACTTCTTATCGGCGATATCCGTATCCCGGTCGATGCGCCGGACGCGGCGGCTTTTCGGCAGGCGGAGAAGCGGGCGGCTGCCTGCGGCTGTTTCGGACCGCTTCTGCGTATAAAGATGCACCGCAAATCGATCGATGCCCGCCGCAGGGACGCCATTACGTTCGTGTGTACCGTCTATGCGGAGGCGGAAACGACGGCAGATCCGGATACGGAGCGGCTGGCGGCATTCAGGATCCGCTTCGAGAAACGGGAGCCGCTGGAACGTCCCGTCGGAAAGGAACGGATGTCCGGAAGACCTGTTATCATCGGCATGGGGCCTGCCGGCATGTTCTGTGCGCTTCTGCTTGCGGAGTGCGGCTTCCGACCGCTGATCCTTGAACGCGGCGGAGCACTGGACGAGCGGATCCGGACGGTAGACGCTTTCAGTTCCGGCGGGTCACTCGACTGTTCCACGAATATCCAATTCGGCGCCGGCGGTGCCGGTACCTTTTCTGACGGGAAACTGACGACCAGGATCGGCGACGCGCGCTGCGATACGGTGCTCGAATGGCTGCATGCGCTCGGAGCGCCGGAGGATATCCTTTGGCGCGCCAAACCGCACGTCGGGACGGATCTCCTGCGCGGCGTAGTCCGTCAGGCGGACGCACGGATCCGCGCGTTGGGCGGTGAGATCCGGTATCACGCCCGCGCGGAGCGTGTCGGGGACGATGCGCTCTACGTCGGACGGGAACGGATCCCCTTCGGTGCGCTTGTGATCGCCTGCGGACACAGCGCCCGCGATCTGTACGCTGAACTGATCGGCAGCGGGTTTTCCGTTGAAGCAAAAGCGTTTTCCGTCGGGATACGCATCGAGCATCTTCAAGAGGATATCGATCGTGCCATGTACGGCGGCATGGCGGGCAAATACGGGCTCACCGCCGCCGACTACGCACTGTCTCTGCGCATCGGCGAGCGAGGCGTTTATTCTTTTTGCATGTGTCCCGGCGGGCAGGTCGTAGCCGCTGCCTCGGAAGAGGGCGGCGTCGTAACGAACGGCATGAGTTTTCACGCGCGCGGCGGCAGAAACGCCAACGCCGCGCTCGCCGTTTCCGTTCTTCCTTCCGATTGCGGCGGATCTCCTATCGAAGCCGTCGCGTTTCAGCGGGAGTTGGAACGTACCGCATTCCGATGCGGCGGCGGTACGTATGCCGCGCCGTTTCAGACGGTCGGCGATTTTTTGAACGGGCGAACGGGCACCGCGCCGCAGCGCATCCTGCCGACCTATCGGCAGGGGGACGTTCGTGCGGCCGATCTTCACACGATCCTGCCTTCGTTCGTTACTGAAATGCTGGAGGTCGGTCTGCACCGTTTCGGGCGCCAGATCCGGGGATTCGATGCGCCGGACGTACCGATGACGGGGGTGGAGACGCGCACCTCCGCGCCGCTCCGCATCCTGCGGGATCCGGTGTCGCTGTGCGCTCTCGGACATGATCGGATCTATCCCTGCGGGGAGGGGGCCGGATACGCCGGCGGGATCATGAGCGCGGCGGTCGACGGCCTCCGTACCGCGCAGGCGATCCTGCGCCGCTTTGCGCGGCCGCACATCGATACGGCGGATGAGTGATATCCCGCGTATCCATGGAAAGGAAACGGTATGGAACAGATCGGCATTGTGAAGGAAGTACGGGGAGAGACGGCGCGCGTGGAGGTGCTGCGCACCGCCATGTGTGAAGGATGTGCCAAACAAACGAAGAACGGGAGCTGCGTGTGCGGCGAGCTCCTCGGCGCTGCCAGAACGATGACCGCGGAGGCGGCAAACGACGCCCGCGCCGCTGTCGGTGATCGCGTGCGGCTCGAAACGGCTTCATCCGTCGTTCTCGGTTATGCGGCTCTCGTGTTCCTCGTTCCCGTGGCTGCCGCGTTTTTGTTCTACTGTGCCGCATCCGCTTTCTCGCCGCTTGAATGGATCCCGTGGATCGCCGCCGGGACCGGATTTCTTCTCTCAATGGTCGCTGTATACGCCGTCGACCGCTCAAGGAGAAAAGACGGCCCGCAGATACGGATCACGGCGATCCTGAGCGATGCCTCTCAAAATTCGGAATCGGATAAGAAAATACAGGAATAACCAGTTATGAAGCAGCAAAGCAATACGGAATGGCGTGTGCGTGTCACGGAGCGATCGATGCGTCAGTCGCCGGTCGTCCGGGCGATTTCGGACGCGCTCGATCTGACGCCGGTCACGGCGCAGCTCCTTATCAACCGCGGCTGTACGACGCCGGAGAATGCCGCGGATTTTCTTTCCAAGAAAACGGAGCTATTTCACGATCCTTTTTCTTTGAAGGATATCCGCGAGGCGGCAGAAACCGTCCTCAGCGCTGTCGAAGAAAAGAAAAAGATCGTCATATTCGGTGATTACGACGTCGACGGCGTTACCTCCGTTTCTTGTTTGTATCTGTATCTCAAGTCTCTCGGCGCCTCACCGGAGTATTATATCCCCAGCCGCAGCGGCGACGGATACGGCATGACCGACGCCGCGCTGACCCGACTGGCACAGGAAGGCGCCGAGGTCGTCGTCACGGTCGATACGGGCATTACCGCCGTTCATGAAGCGGAGACAGCCGCGTCGCTCGGCTTGACGCTCGTTATCACCGATCATCATGAATGCACCGCGTCGATTCCGCACGCCGCGGCTGCGGTGAATCCGCATCGGCAGGACGACGTCTCGCCTTTTAAGGAGCTTGCCGGGGTCGGCGTCGTCTTCAAACTTCTGTGTGCGATGGAATCGCTTCGCTCGCCCGAGCTCCCGATGGGCGAATGCGTCCGCCGTATCTGTATGGAATATGCCGATCTCATCGCCATCGGTACGATTGCGGACGTGATGCCGATCGTGGGGGAGAACCGGCTTATCGTCGCATTCGGGCTTCATCTGATCGAGACCTCGCCGCGTGAAGGCGTGCGTGCGCTTCTTGACGCGGCGACGAGCGAATCCAAAACGCCCGCGCGCCGGAGGATCACGTCTTCGCTTGTCGGATTTACGATCGCACCGCGGATCAACGCCGCAGGGCGTTTACAGGATGCGTCGCTCGCCGTAGAACTCTTTTTATCGCAGGATGCGGAGAAGGCGCGGGAGGTGGCGCACAGGCTCTGCGACATCAACCGGGAGAGACAGAACGAAGAAAACGCGATCCTCTCCGAGGCGTATGCACAGATCGACGCACGCCACGATTTCACAAAGGATCCCGTCATCATTTTGGACAGCGACCGGTGGCATCACGGCGTCATCGGGATCGTGGCGTCCCGCATCACGGAGCGGTACGGACTGCCGTGCATTTTGATCTCCTTTGAAAATCAGAACGGTACGGCTGCACCCGAACCGTCGCCGGAGGATCTCGGACGGGGATCGGGGCGCAGCGTCAAGGGCATGAATCTGGTCGACGCGCTCAGCGCGTCCGCTTCCTGCCTTGTAAAGTTCGGCGGGCATGAGCTGGCAGCCGGACTGACCGTTCAGCGTTCCAAGCTGCCGGAATTGAGAAAAAGCATCAACGACTATGCGAGAGCGTGCTTTGCATCCGGCCTTCCGACGCCGGTGCTTGAAGCGGAATGTGAACTGAATGCCGCGGACATGACGATTTTGCAGGCGGAGGAACTCTACCGTCTCGAACCGTTCGGCACCGGGAATCCGACGCCGCTGTTTTATACGGCTTCGATGACGGTCGCAGACGTGTCCGCCGTCGGCGGCGGAAAGCATATCCGCTTTTACCTCACGCGCGACGGGATCACCGTGACCGCGATGTTCTTCCGCCGTTCCCCGGAGGATATCGACGTATATCCCGGCGACCGCATCGATATCATGTATCAGCTCGACGTCAACGAGTTCCAGGGGAACCGTACTGTACAGTGCATTCTGCGGGAGATCCGTCTGTCGGAGGATATTTCCGCCGAAGAGGAGGCGGAGCATCTTCAGTACCGTAATGTATGCGAGGCGATGGAGAACGGAAGCGTTCTCTCCGTCGAGACGTTCGATGCCGTTTGTCCGCGGCGTGAGGATTTCGCGGCCGTCTATACGGCGCTGAAGCACGAGACGTCTCTCGGCCACACGGTATACAGCATCCGGGCGCTGCGCCATCTGCTGCGCTCCGGCAGCACGGCGCTGTCTTACGTGCGGCTGAAGCTGATCCTTTCCGCGATGAGCGAGCTGCGCCTTTTCGCCGTCGAGACCGCGGAGGATCCGCGTGAGATCTACCGCTTCCGCTATATCCCGCAGACGACGAAGATCGATCTGCAGTCTGCTTCCGTCATGCAACGAATCCGCCGCTGCGATCCGGCAGAACACGGCGGCGAATGAGAATCGGGTGAGATCGCATGTCCGACGAATTGAGTATGAATCACGAACCTGTCACCATCGATAAGCTGCTCGGGATCCTGGAGGTCAGCGGGAAGAATTACGACATTCCCAAGATCCAGCGGGCTTTTTCCTATGCGGCGGCGATCCACGAGGGGCAGTTCCGCAACAGCGGAGATCCGTATATCTCTCATCCCGTGGCCGTCGCGGAGATCGTGGCTTCGCTCGGACTCGATACGGATTCGATCTGCGCGGCGTTTCTGCACGATACGGTGGAGGATTGTCCGGATAAGACGGACCTGAAGCAGATCGCGGAGAATTTCGGCGAAGACGTCTCCATGCTCGTCGACGGGCTGACCAAAATGTCCAATATCCAGATCCAGGATCGGGAAGAAGCGCAGATGGAGAATATCCGGAAGATGCTTCTCGCCATGTCGAAGGATATCCGGGTCATTTTCATCAAGCTCTGCGACCGCCTGCACAATATGCGTACGCTTTCCGCCAAGCCGGAAAACAAACGCCGCACGACGGCGCTGGAAACGATGAACGTATACGCGCCGCTTGCGCACCGACTCGGTATGCAGCGAATCAAGCAGGAACTCGAAAACCTGGCGCTCAGCTATCTGGATCCCATCGGGTACGCCGAGGTGAACGCGGACATAGAACAGAAATTCGGTCAGAACCGCGATTTCCTCGAGAATATCCGCACGTATATTTCGGAGAAGCTGTCGGAGTACAAGATCCACTTCACACTCGAAGGACGCGTGAAAACGGTCTACAGCATCTACAACAAGATGTTCAACCACAACAAAAGCTTCGACCAGATCTACGATTTTTACGCGCTGCGCATCATCGTCGACACGGAACTGGAATGCTATACGGCGCTCGGCATCATCCACGAGCTCTTCAAGAGCGTCCCCGGCCGTTTCAAGGATTACATCTCCACGCCGAAGCCGAATATGTACCAGTCGCTGCACACGACGGTCATCGGGCGCGCCGGGATCCCTTTCGAGGTGCAGATCCGCACCTGGGAGATGCATCATATCGCCGAATACGGTATCGCCGCACACTGGAAGTATAAATCCGGTACGCAGAGCAAGGAGGAGATCGACCGCAAGCTGTCGTGGATCTCCAAGTTGATCGACACGGAAACGACGGCGGCGGACCCGGACGAGTTTCTGCGCGCCTTGAAGATCGATCTCTTCCATGACGAAACGTTCGTGTTCACGCCGAAAGGAGACGTGATTTCTCTTCCGCAGGGCTCCACGCTGATCGATTTCGCGTACGCGATCCATTCCGGCGTCGGCAACAAGATGGTGGGGGCAAAGATCAACGGTTTGATCGCGCCGATCGACCGTGTCCCGGAGACGGGCGATATCGTCGAGATCCTTACCTCGGCGGCGTCGAAGGGACCGAGCCGCGACTGGCTGAACATCGTCCGCACAAGCGAAGCACGCTCGAAGATCCGCCAATGGTTCAAGAAAGAAAAACGTACCGAGAATATCGCCGTCGGCCGCTCGGAGATCCTGCGTGAGATCTCGCGCTTCGGGCGGCAGCTCACGGATACTCAGAAGCTCGATATCGCGGCGGCGGTCGCGCACCGGATCGGGATCCAGGAACTCGACGATCTGTTCAACACGATCGGTTACGGAGGTCTCCCGATCACAAAGATCGCTCCCAAGCTTCGGGACGAGTACGACCGTTTGGTCAAGCAGATGGAATCCGCCGAAGCGCCCGTTCTGGAGATCGAGCAGGTCAAGACCGAGGAAAACCGCCGGGTCCATACGGGCGGCATCGTCATCGACGGCGAGGACGGCTGTGCCGTGAAGTTTGCCAAATGCTGCAATCCGCTGCCCGGCGACGAGATCATCGCTTTCGTGACCAAGGGGTACGGCGTTTCCGTGCATAAGAAGGATTGCCCGAACGTCGTGATCGGCATGAAGAACGAGGAGAACCGATCGCGATGGAAGGAAGCGGAATGGGATACTGCGCCGGGAAGCAGCGACAGTCGGGCGCTGTATGAATCTTCCATCCTCGTGCAGGCGGAGAACACGATCACGCTGCTCGCTGAGGTGACGACGGCGCTCGCGGAGATGAAGGTCTCGCTTCTGGCGATCAATACGCAGAAGAGAACGGACACCTCGATCACCATCCATCTGACCGTCGGATGCAAGAATATAGAACATTTCAATTCCATTCTCTCGCGGCTCAAAGGGATCCGCAGCGTTCAGTCCGTGACCCGCAGTTTCGGGTAAAGTCCGGTTACAGGAGGCAAACCTATGATCGCCATCGTACAGCGCGTGCTCAGCGCATCCGTTACCGTGGAAGGGGAAACGGTCGGTTCCTGCGGGAAGGGATTTATGGTCCTGCTCGGGGTCGCCCGGGGGGATACGGAAACGGATGCACAGCTTCTGGCGGACAAGATCGCCAAAATGCGGATCTTTGAGGATGCGGAGGAAAAGATGAATCTGTCGCTGACGGACGTCGGCGGCGGTGTTCTCGTCGTTCCGAACTTTACGCTTCTCGCTTCCTATCGCCGCGGGAACCGTCCGGACTTCTTCAATTCGGAGGCGCCGCAGCGTGCCGAGGAACTCTTCCGTTATTTCTGCGAACGGATGCAGCCGCAGGTCCCGCGTCTCGAACGCGGCGTATTCGGCGCGCACATGGAGGTCTCTCTCGTCAACGACGGTCCGATCACGATCCCGATGGACAGCGCCGTTCTCCGCGCACCGAAATCCGGCTTCTGAGTATCATGAATTCCCGTTGGAAAGAGTAATGAGATGATTCTGAAAATCGACGGCGACGTCAAGCCGTACTACGTACAGACGCTGTGCATGATGTTTTTCCCCGGCGTCAAGTTCCCGGAGGACGAGGAGCCGTCTTCGGGCGTTCCGTCCGCGTCGGTGTCCGTGCGGATGGCCGACGGGTGCGCCGAAGCACGTGTGACGCTTCGGCTCGGCTCCGATACGCGGGACGGGGCGGGGAAGTGCGCGGTGGGAGACGGCGTGGATGCGCCGCATGCGCGTCAGCTTGCGGTCGGCGAAGCTTTTTACCGCGCTGCCTCCTCTTTGACCGGCGTCTGCCCGCCGTGGGGCATCATGACCGGCGTCCGGCCGGCGAAGATCGCTTCCGAGCGTTTCCGTGCCGGCGACTCGCCTGCACAGGCGCGGCGCTGGATCGAGGAGCACTATATGGTGACGCCGCAGAAGGCGGAACTCGCCGCTGCCGTCGCGGATGCGGAAAGACGGCTGATCCGGGAAGAGCTTTCACGCCGGTGCAGTGTGTATATCGCGATCCCGTTCTGCCCGACGCGCTGCGCGTACTGTTCTTTCGTGTCTTATACTTCAAAGAAACTGCTTTCGCTGATCCCGTCGTATCTTGAAGCGCTCCGCGTCAATATCCGCGTCATTTTTTCCGCGATCCGTTCTTTGGGTATCCCCGTTTCCACGGTCTATATCGGCGGCGGGACGCCTACCGTTCTTACGGCTGAACAGCTGCGGTTTCTTCTGGAGACCGTTGCCGGGGAAACGGACGTCACGGCGCTTGAGGAATTCACGTTGGAGGCCGGGCGCCCCGATACGATCACGGCGGAGAAACTGGATATCGCCCGCGCCTGCGGCGTGAACCGTATCAGTGTCAATACGCAGACGCTGAACGAAGAGATCCTGCGTGCGATCGGGCGGCAGCACACAGCGGCGCAGTTTTTCGAGGCGTTTGACACGGCGCGCCGCTGCGGGATCCCGCAGATCAATATCGATCTGATCGCCGGATTGCCGGGCGAGAGCGCGGACAGCTTTGCCGATACCGTGGATCGCATTCTTCCGCTCCGGGCGGAAAACGTGACAGTCCATACCTTCTGCGTCAAGAAATCCGCCGAGATCCGTCAAAGCGAGACCTCCGTATACGACAGGGTGGGCGCAGAGGCTGCTGCCGCCGTGGACTGCGCGCAGCGGACGCTCTGCGGCGACGGGTATATCCCGTATTATATGTACCGCCAGAAAAACACGGTCGGGAATCTTGAAAACGTCGGCTATTCTCTGCCGGGAGCGGAGGGACTGTACAACGTCTGTATGATGGAAGAGGTACACAGCATCTTCGCCGCCGGTGCGTCGGCGGTGACGAAACTGGTATCCCCGCTCTCGCCTGACGGAAGTCAGCGCATCGACCGCATATTTGAGGCGAAATATCCATATGAATATCTGAAAGAGTATTCGGACGGGTGCCGTGAGGAGCGGATGCGTTCTCTTGCGGATTTTGCACGCACGTTTTATCAAAAGTATTTTTGACCCTCGGGAGGGACACATGGTCTGCGTACACAGAAAAATACGGACGCCGGAGCAGGGCGCGGAATTCGTCCGCCTCTGCGACAGGAATTTTGAATACCGTCTCGCGCATCTTGTGCACGACGTCGTTCACACCGAAAAACTGGAGAGTATCCTGCTTTCCGGACCCACGTGCGCCGGAAAAACGACGGCTGCCCGAAAGCTTATTGAGGAGATCACCTCCGCGGGCAAGGTCGCAAAGGTGTTTTCCATCGACGATTTCTACCTGAACCGATCCGAAATGCCCGTCGTGAACGGACGCGTCGATTACGACAGCGTCGCCGCCATCGACCTTTCCTTGCTCGGCCGATGCGTCGACCGGATGCTGCGCGAGCTGCCGACGACGCTTCCGCGTTTCGATTTTGTCAGCGGGACGCGCAGCGGCAGCTATGATTATACGTGTACTCCGGACGATATCCTCGTTTTTGAGGGGATCCAGGCCGTCTATCCGGAGGTGACCGCGCTGTTCAGCGGCTACGTACACGAGCGCGTATTCATTTCCGTCATGGACGACATTACCGTCAACGGCGTTCTCTTTACCGCCAACGAGGTGCGGCTTGCGCGCCGGATCGTGCGCGATTACCGCTTCCGTGCCGCCGCACCGGAGAAGACGCTCGAAATGTGGGCGGGCGTCCGTGAGAATGAGGACGCGAATATTTTCCCGAACGTCGGGGGATGCCGTTACATCATAAACTCTCTGCAGCCGTACGAACTGTTTATGCTCGGTCAGTTCGCCGTTCCGCTTCTGGAGGCCGTCCCTTCTTCCGATCCCCACGCGGAGGAGGCACAGGCGCTGCTGATGAAATTCCGCGCGATCGCCGGCAACGACATCGATCCGTCCTGTCTGCCGGAAAACTCGGTCTATCATGAATTTCTCGGCTGATCCGAGACTTTGCACCGGGAGGTACCATATTGAATAACGGCGAAAGCAAACCGACCGCGCCGAAGGTCAAAAACAGCACGAAGCTGTTCTTCTCCGGCGTGATCATTCTGACGATCTCCAATCTCATCATCAAGGCGATCGGGCTCCTTTTCAAGATCCCGATGAACTATATCGTCGGTGATACGGGGATGGGATACTATTCCCACGCGTATACGCTGTATACTTGTTTTTTCATGATCGCCACGAACGGTCTTCCCGTCGCGTTGGCGATGATGCTTTCGGAAAGTCGTTCCAAGCGTCAGCTCAAGAACGCGAAACGGATCTTCCGCGTCGCGCTTTTGCTGTTTTTAGCCGTCGGACTCATCGGGATGCTCATCATGATCTTCGGCGCCCGTCCGTATGCGAGATACGGCCTGAAGGCGGAGTCCACCGTCTACTGCATCATCGCCATAGCGCCGACGCTGTTCTTTATCACGATCTCCAGCGCGTACCGCGGGTATTTCCAGGGATATCAGCAGATGTTGCCTACGGCGGTCTCTCAGATGATCGAGGCGGTATGCAAACTGCTTCTCGGTATTTTCTTTGCCCGCTATGCGCTGGCACAGGGGTATGAGATCCATATCGTGGCCGCGTACGCCGCCATCGGCCTGACAGTCGGGGCGGGACTCGGAATGATATTCCTTACGTTTTATAAGCTCCTGTTCCGTGAGGCAAAATACAACGAGGAGTTCGTGGCGGAGGAAGGGGAAACGGACGAAACGGAACCGGCGGGGAAGATCCTGCGCCGACTTGCCGTGATCGCCATCCCGATCACGATCAGTTCCTCCGTGATGAGCATCACGAATCTGCTCGACGCCGTGCTCGTCGAGCGGATCCTCCAGACGATCGGAATGACCGAGGAGGCGGCGACGACCGTCTACGGAAATTACACCTCCCTCGCCGTCCCCATGTTCAACATGCCGCCGTACCTGATCTACCCGATCTCCTATTCCATCATTCCGCTCCTTACCCTGGCGCGCTCATCGGGAGATCATCCGCGCGCCAACCGTATCATGGAGTCGTCGCTGCGCGTCGCCGTTCTGATCGGTCTCCCGTGCGCGCTCGGACTGTCCGTTCTGTCCCAGCCGATCCTTTCCATGCTGTACAAGGCGGAATCCGTCGAGATGGCGTGGCCGCTGCTCTCCCTTCTTGCGCCGTCCACGTTCTTTGTGTGCATGCTGTCCGTCACGAACGCGATCCTGCAGGCGTGCGGTTATGAGAGGATGCCGCTCTATTCCATGCTTGTCGGCGCGGCGGTCAAGCTGGTTTCCAACTATATTCTTCTCCATATCATAGGTATGTACGGTACCCCGATCAGCACGTTCCTCTGCTATCTGACCGCCACGGGGATGAATATATACTTTGTTGCCAAACGGGTCGGCGTCATGCCGAATATGGGGCGCGTTTTCGGGCGTCCGCTCGTCGCCGGCATCTGCTGTGCCGCGGCGGCGTTCGGCGCACAAACGGTACTCACCTCCGTCATCGGTCTATCCGGCAGGATCCCGACGCTGCTTTCGATCGCTGCGGCGGCCGTCATATACGCACTGATGGTATTTCTCATCCGCGCCGTCACGGCGGATGATATCCGCTTGATCCCGAAGGGGGAGAAGATCCTGTCCGTACTCAAAAAGATCCGCCTCGTGCGGGAAGCGTAAGGAGGAAACACGTGATTTCCGAAGAAGCCGCTGCACTTTTGCGTGAGGAGAAGTATGATTTTACCGCTCTCGTGCGGATCATGGCGCTGCTCCGCTCGGAGGACGGGTGTCCGTGGGATCGGCTCCAGACGCACGCTTCCATCCGCTCCAACCTGATCGAGGAGACCTATGAAGTCGTCGAGGCGATCGACAAGGAGGACGCGCCGCTCCTTTGCGAGGAACTCGGCGATCTGCTTCTGCAGGTCGTGTTTCACGCGCGCATGTCGGAGGAAGCCGGAGATTTCAGCATCGACGACGTCATCTCCGGCGTTTGTCTCAAATTGATCCGCCGTCATCCGCATATTTTCGCTTCCGCGCAGGCAGACGGTGCGGAGGCGGTGCTTGAAGCGTGGGAAAAGATCAAAACGGAAGAAAAGCAGCGCAGAGGGACGGCAGGGTCTCTCGCGGCGATCCCGCCGTCACTCCCGGCGCTCATGCGCGCGCAGAAATGCGTCAAGAAAGCGGCGCAGGCAGGGATCGGTGAAAGTACGGAAACGCTTGTCGGCGCCTGCGCGGAACAAGCGGACAAGCTTTACGCCGCGGTGCGCGCGGGTGATACAGAGGACGCCGCCCGACGGATCGGAGAGATGGTATTCTGCGCCGCCGCCGCCGCACAGAGCATGGGACTGGACTGCGAGGAGATCCTTTCTCACCGCTGTGAATCCTTCATACGTACGGTTTCCGATGAAGAGAAAAATAGGGGCGATTTTTCCGCGTTGACGGATGAATCGCGCGCCGAGATCGCAAATTACGCATTTCTGTTGAAAAACTCGGAGAATATGTCGTATAAAATCCCGGAAAACACTTGATTCCTGTTCACAAAAATGGTATAATAACAGTTGCACATGATTCATATATATTTCATAATTGACATTAAATGTCATAACAGAAAGGAACGCTACCATGAATAAGACTCAGCTGATCGAAGTTGTTGCCCGTGAGACCGGTCTCAAGAAGAAAGAGGCGGAAGCGTCCGTCAATGCCGTTCTTGCCGCTGTTACCGACGCGCTCGTGGGCGGTGAGAAGGTTCAGATCGCCGGTTTCGGCACGTTTGACGTCAAGACGAGAGATAAGCGCATCGGCCGCAATCCTGCTACCGGCGCTTCCATCGAGATCCCGTCTGCCAAGCATCCTACCTTTACCGCGGGCAAGTCCCTGAAGGATGCGGTCAACGGCTGATTCGATCCCGCCAGCTCCGGTGTTCCGCACTGGAGCTGTTTTTTCCCGGAGGCGTATATGAGACTGGACAAGTATCTGAAGGTTTCCCGCATCATCAAGCGGCGCACCGTGGCAAACGATGCGTGCGACACGGAGCACGTCGAAGTGAACGGCAAACGCGCGAAGGCTTCTTACGACGTAAAGGTCAATGACGTCATAGCGATCACGTTCGGCGATCGTACGCTTCGATTCCGTGTTCTCAACGTGCAGGAGCACGCCGGAAAGGCTGACGCCGCGTCGCTGTATGAGGTTTTGGACGCTGAGGAATAATTTTCCTTCCGTTTGCATAGGATAGTGTATCTTATGCTGCGGAGGGAAGAGCATGAATCAGGAAACGCCGCTGCCGCACAGCGTCTGCATCCGGAATCGTCAGCTTGCCGAGCTCGACGGCATCCGCGAGGTCGTGAATTTTGACGAGACCGGCATTCTTCTTTTGAGTTCAGACGGCGAGTTGAGCATTGAAGGAGAAGGGTTGCGTATCGACCGTTTTTCGGTTGAAAGCGGACACGTGACGGTCGTCGGAAAGATCAGCGCACTGTATTATACGGAACGGAAGACAAACGGGCGGAGGTCCATTTTCTCCCGCCGATCCGAATAACGCGGTATGCCGCTTTCCACTGAGGAGCAATTCGGCTCGCTGCTGCAGTTTCTGTGCTTAGGCGCCGCTTGCGGCGCCGTGTATGATTGCCTCCGGATCCTGCGCGTATGTTTCGGCCTCTCTTGTTGTACCCATATCCCCGCGTCGTGGAAAGGACGCGCTCTTCCGCTCATCGGCGTGGTAGACGAACACCGTTTTCCGGCTTCCCGCCCTTTCCGGCTGTTTTTGATCGGGATCGGTGACGTTTTCTTCGCGTTGGCGGCAGGCGTTGGATTTTCCGTTTGTCTTTTTGCCGCCGGTTCCGGTGTCTTCCGGTGGTATACTCTTGCAGCCGCCGGAACGGGATTCGTTTTGTATTCTGTTTTGCCGGGACGCGTTGTGATGCTTTTTACGGAGAGCGCCGCATATCTATTGCGCGTAGTCGGTCGGTATTGCCTATGGCTGATCCTTTTCCCTCTGCGGTGTACCGCGCGTTTTTGTGTGCGTGCCGGATACTGGATACGACGGCGGTGTATGCTCCCGCTTCGTGCGTATCTGACTCGTATGCGGCGCGTTGCGTATACCCACCGGGAAAAGCGGCATCTCATTCTCGCTGTACAATCTTTCGGAAAGGAGCTTATCGATGAACAGTTGGAAAAATAGCGTGATGTTCCGCGCCACGCTGCTCATTCTCGTGCTCTTTTCCATCATTATGATCGTGCATCTCCAACTCGAATACAATTCTTTGCGGGCGAAACGCGATGCGCTCGAAGCGCAGGTGTCCGCTGCGGAGGATCGTGTCGAAGCGCTGAACAGCGCCCTTGAAACGCCGTTTGACGACGAATATATCATCCGGGTCGCGCGGGAAAAACTGAATCTGCGTCTTCCGGAGGAAATCGTCTTCTACAACGATTTGAATCATTGAGCTTTCTGCCGCATCGTGTTTTCGCATGCGGCAGTATTTATAGGTGACGGCATGTCCATTGAACTTGGAATTATCGGCGGCGGTCCCGCTGGTCTGACCGCTTCCGTCTATGCTTGCCGCGCCGGGTACCGACCCGTATTGTGGGAGGGTTCCTCGTGCGGCGGACAAATGCTTCTGACGCCGGAGATAGAGAATTATCCCGGCGTTTCTTCCGTTACCGGCATGGATCTTGCGGATGCCATGACGGCGCAGGCGGAAGCGCTAGGCGTCGATATCCGTTATGACGCCGTCCGTTCCGTCCGGCTTGCGGACGGGTCGTTCCGTCTCAGTTTCGATGGGACGGAGGATGTTTTGTGCCGCGCTCTTGTGATCGCGTCGGGAGCGAGTCACAGATCGCTCGGCGTACCGGGAGAGGAAGAATTCCGCGGACGCGGCGTGTCGTACTGTGCCGTATGCGACGGTCGTTTTTTCTCAGGCAAGGACGTTGCCGTCGTCGGCGGCGGCAATACCGCGCTGGGCGACGCGATGTATCTTTCAAGGATCTGCCGCAGCGTGACGGTCGTCCATAGACGGGATGCTTTCCGCGCCGACAAGATCCTGGTCGAGCGAGCCGCGGCGGCGGAGAATATCCGCTTCGTTCTCTCAGCCAACGTGGAAGCCGTTCTCGGAACAGGGCGCGTTGAGGCGCTGCGTCTTCGGCCCGCTGCCGGATCCTCTGCGGAGAAACCGTGGGAGATATCGGCAAGCGCCGTTTTCATCGCTGTCGGAAACGCGCCGCAATCCGGATTTCTTTCCGGGATCCCGGAGCTTGTTCTTGCGGACGGGTACGTGCCGACGGATGAGCGATGCAGGACGTCTGTACCCGGTCTGTTCGCGGCAGGCGATATCCGCGTCAAGTCACTGCGGCAGATCGCTACAGCCGTTTCAGACGGTGCCGTCGCCGGTACGGAGGCTGCCGCATATCTCGGCGGGTGAGCGCGTTATTTCAATCCATTCGCTGCAGTCATAAACGGGGTGAATCAAAACATGTCCAAAAAGTTTTCCCTTATTCTCTTTGTGCTTCTCTTTCTTCTTGCCGGTATGACGGCTCTTTCTTTGTGGCTGTACTGCGAATACGAGAGCCCGGAGGAGATCGCCGCTTACGCGGATGCGAGCCGTCTCGCGCAGGCGCTTTCCGACGCGCGGCAGGAGAATTCCAATCTTAGTGCGGAACGTTCCCGTTTGACTGAGCTTTTGATCAATGTGCAGAATGAACTGAAGGATACGCAAGCCAAAATCGAAGAGTTAGAACATAAAGTCACCGTGCTGATCCGCGAGGGGAACGCGTCGGACGAGTATCAGCAGATCCTGCTCGATGAGATCGAATCGCTGCGGCGGGAAGCGGAAACGTCTGCCGCCGAGATCGCTTCACTGAACGAGCTGATCGAAAATTACGAAAACATCACAACGCTGAATTTCGGCTATCAGGCTCAGAAGATCAGTGATCTCCTTTTGAAACTCGCCGAGCCGAACCGTCCCACGCGAACCGTCGTTACCGAGAATACGGATGACGTCACCGGCGAGATCGTTACCACTGAAACGGAAGTTTCCGCGAACATTTCCTTTTACTACCGGGATATTACGACGGGGTACACGCTTTCTTACAATTCTGACGACGTGATGTATTCCGCCAGTCTCATCAAGGCGCCGTACATTTATTCTTTGCTTCAGACGGTCGCCGATTTTGAGGATCGGAAGATGCACTTTGACGCCCATGGCGATCCTCTCTACGACGAAGAAGGAAATCCGCTCTTTTCCGGACAGCATCCGAACCTGGACGCGAACGGGAACATTGTCTACGGTGCCGGAGAAGAGAAGTACGATCTCAGCAGGATCTGGACCTTTAATAAAAAGAAGATGACGGTGGAGGGCTCCGGCGTCCTCGCTGAGGCGGAGGACGGTCTGCAGCTCACCTATCTGGAACTCGTGCAGTACGCGATCCTGTACAGCGACAACATCGCGTTCGCACAACTCAGAGAAATGTTCGGGTATTCGGAGTTTTATACCATTGTCCGCGCTCTCGGCGTACGCGGCACCTCCAGCGGGTTCATGCGTCTTTCCGCCGCGGACTGCGGGAAGTTCCTTGAGGCGATGTATACCTTTATGGAGGAGAACGAAAAGTACGGTTCCGTTCTCAAGGATGCAATGCTCCGTTCTACGCACAACGTCCTCATCCCGTACAGCGTGTCGCCGCTCCCCTGTGCCCACAAATACGGATGGGACGAGGCTTCCTATCACGATATGGCGATCGTCTATGACGAGCATCCCTATATACTCGTCATCATGACGGATCTGGATCAGGGCGGCAGCGAAGTGAACGGCTATATCCGGGACGTAGTGCGGATGATCCATGACATCCACCGCACGTTTTACGCGTCCGGCGCGAGTTCATAAAAAATTCACCGGGAATCATCGGCAGGCTATTGCAATTTCAGCGCCGTTATTATATAATTTTAGAGGTCAAAGGAAATCTGAAAATTTCAGGAGGGTATTATGGATCAGCTCAGATTCGGCATTGTCGGCATCGGCAACATGGGCAGCGGTCATCTGAACGACCTTTATCACAAGAAGGTTCCGAACGCCGTCTTGACCGCCGTTTGTGATTTGAAGGACGACCGTCTTGCGTGGGCGAAATCGGTCTGCGGCGATGAGGTCGCGTATTACAAGGATTATAAGGAAATGCTTGCGAGCGGCAAGATCGATGCCGTCATCATCGCTACGCCGCATTATCTGCATCCCGTCATCGGCATCGATGCGTTCCGCGCCGGTCTCAACGTGCTGAGCGAGAAGCCGGTGGGCGTCTACACGAAGAAGATCGAGGAACTTATGCAGGTCGCGCGCGAGAGCGGAAAAACGTTCGGTTTGATGTTCAACCAGCGCACGAACCCCGCGTATCAGAAGATGCGCGAGATCGTGCAGTCCGGTCAGCTCGGCGCGCTGAAGAGATGCGTGTGGATCATCACCAGCTGGTACCGTACGCAGGCGTACTATAACAGCGGCGGATGGCGTGCGACGTGGGCCGGCGAAGGCGGCGGCGTGCTGATCAATCAGTGCCCGCATCAGCTCGATCTTTGGCAGTGGATTTTCGGTATGCCGAACAAGATCCAGGCTTTCTGCTCTTTCGGTAAGTATCATGATATCGAAGTGGAAGACGAAGTCACCGCCTATGCCGAGTATCCGAACGGCGCGACCGGCGTTTTCATCACGACGACCGGTGAATGCCCCGGGACGAACCGTCTGGAGATTTCCGGCTCCAAGGGGAAGCTTGTGTTCGAGAACGGCAAGCTGAAATACACGGCGCTTTCCATGGACGACCGCGAATACTGCTACGCAAGCCAGAATGCGTTCAAGCAGATCGAGTGCAAGACGGAGGAGACCGTCTTTGAGAACGACGGCGAACAGCATCTCGGGATCCTCAAAAACTTCACGAATCACATCCTCAACGGAGAGCCGCTCCTCGCCCCCGGTTACGATGGGATCAAGGAGCTTTCCATTTCCAATGCAATGCTTCTCTCTACGTGGAAGAACGCCCCGGTCTCTCTCCCGAACGACGGCTCGGAATTCTGGGACTATCTCCAGGAGAAGATCAAGACTTCCCGCGCGAAAGAGAATATCGCCGAGAAAGTTTTCGATACAGCGGGTTCCTATATGACCAAATGATCGGCACAGGATACCGACAGTACACATGAATAAAGAACGCCCGGAGTCGTCCGGGCGTTCTTTTTTGCTGTGAAGATCGGGATACGGTCAGGCGTGCGAAGCGAGATAATCGTTCAGCAGATCGAGCTGGTGTCTGACTGAGGCGGGGGCCGGTCCGCCGTAGGCGTTCCGTCCCGCGACACAAGCGGCGAGATCGATCGCTTCGTATACGTCCACCTCAAACAGCGGAGAATATCTGCGGTATACCTCGAGCGGCAGTTCCTCCAGCGTCGTTTCCTCGGCGATGCAGTGCGCAACGAGGCGTCCGCTGACTTTATAGGCGTCGCGGAAAGGCATTCCTTTTTTCACGAGATAGTCGGCGCAGTCCGTCGCGTTGATGAAGCCGCGGGAAGCCGCCGCTCTCATTGCGTCACGGCGTACGGTCAACGTATCGAGCATTGCGGTAAATACTTCGAGAGAGATCTCCGTGTTGTCGAGCGCGTCGAAAATGGCTTCCTTATCTTCCTGCATGTCTTTGTTATAGGCGAGCGGAAGCCCCTTCATCATCGTGAGAAGCGTTGTCAGATCGCCGTATACCCGTCCGGTCTTGCCGCGCACCAGCTCGGCGACGTCCGGATTCTTTTTCTGCGGCATGATCGAGGAACCGGTCGCATACGCGTCGTCCAGTTCGATGAAACGGAACTCCGAGGAACACCAGAGGATGATTTCTTCCGCGAAACGGCTCATATGCATCATGAGGATGGAGAGCGCCGATGCAAGCTCCAGTACGAAGTCGCGGTCCGATACGCCGTCGATGCTGTTTTCCGTTACGCCGTCGAACCCGAGCAGTTGTGCCGTTCGCTGCCGGTCGATCGGATACGTTGTCGCCGCGAGCGCGCCGGATCCGAGCGGCATCACGTTGGTACGCGCATACGCGCCTTCCAGACGCGCGAAATCACGTTCGAGCATTTGGGCATAGGCGAGGAGGTAATGAGCGAATGTGACGGGCTGTGCGCGCTGCAGATGGGTATATCCCGGCATGACCGTTTCCGTGTTCTCTTCCGCCTTATGCGCGATCACGCCGAGCAGGGAAAGGACGCGCTTTTGTATGTCGCGGATCCTGTCGCGCAGGTACATGCGGATATCGAGTGCGACCTGATCGTTGCGGCTGCGCGCCGTGTGGAGCCGTTTGCCTGTCTCGCCGATCCGCTGCGTCAAGACTTCCTCCACGAACATATGGATATCTTCCGCTTCCGGATCAAACGCGAGCGTACCGGATTCGAGATCCGCTTTGATCTGCTTCAGTCCCGCGACGATCTTGTCTGCTTCGGCGGGAGAGATGATCCCGCATTCACCGAGCATGGTCGCGTGGGCGACGGAGCCGTCGATGTCGCAGCGGTACATCCGATAATCAAAACGGATGGAGGAATTGAAGTCGTTTACACGCGCGTCGACCTTTTTGGAAAAGCGCGCATCCCACATTTTTTCTTTCATAATTACCTCGCGCCTTTTCTTTTCATAGAAGGATCGAAAAACTGCCGACGATCATTCCTTCGGCCCGAGCAGTTTGGCGCGTACCTTGAGCGGCAGACCGTACAGGTTGATGAAGCCCGCGGAGTCCATCTGATTGTAATCTTCGTCCTTTCCGAAGGAAGCGGTCTGCTCGTCATAGAGCGTGAAGGGGGAAGTAACGCCGGCGGAGATCAGATTGCCCTTGTACAGCTTCAGTTTGACGTCGCCCGTCACCGTCTTCTGCGTTTCATCGATAAAGGCGGCGATGGCTTCGCGCAGCGGAGTGAACCACTGTCCGTTGTAGACGAGTTCGGCGAGCTTCTGGGAAACGATGTTCTTGAAATGGGAGGTCTCCTTATCGAGCGTGATGCTTTCCAGCACTGCATGCGCCTTGTAAAGGATCGTGCCCGCGGGCGTCTCATAGACGCCGCGGCTCTTCATGCCGACAAGACGGTTTTCCACGATATCGAGGATCCCGATACCGTTCGCGCCGCCGATGGCGTTCAGCTGTTCGATGAGCGTTACGCCGTCCATTTTTTCTCCGTTCAGCGCCGTGGGAATACCGGCTTCGAAGTGGATCGTCACGTACGTCGGGACGTCGGGCGCCATCTCGGGCGAAACGCTGAGTTCGAGAAAGCCCTTTTTCTGATAGTCCGGTTCATTGGCGGGACTTTCAAGATCCAGTCCTTCGTGACTCAGATGCCAGAGGTTTTTGTCCTTGGAATAGTTTGTCTCACGGCTGATCTTCAGCGGGATGTCGTGCGCTTCCGCATAGTCGATCTCCTCGTCGCGGGAACGGATATTCCATACGCGCCACGGGGCGATGATCTGCATGTCCGGCGCAAACGCCTTGATCGCCAATTCAAAACGCACCTGATCGTTGCCCTTGCCGGTGCAGCCGTGACAGATGGCGTCAGCGCCCTCTGCCTTTGCGATCTGCACGAGGCGCTTGGCGATGCAGGGACGGGCGTGCGAGGTACCGAGAAGATATTCCTCATACTTCGCATCGGCCTTCAGGCACGGCCAGATATACTCGTTGACGTACTCGTCGCGCAGATCCTCGATGTACAGCTTGGAAGCGCCGGTTTTCAGAGCCTTTTCTTCCAGTCCGTCCAGTTCCGTCCCCTGACCGACGTTCCCGGACACCGCGATGATCTCGCACCCGGGATAGTTTTCTTTCAGCCATGGGATGATGACCGAGGTGTCGAGACCGCCGGAATAGGCAAGAACGATCTTTTTGATTTCTTTTTTCATGGTATGCCTCCGTGAATAAATATATGAATATATATGGAATACATACTAATATTATACAATCAAGAAAGGGCGGCGTCAAGTGGCAAATCAACCAAAATTCCGACAGCCCCCATGCTGAATTCTAACAGGAAAGGAAAAGATCCCGTGACGGCGGATAAAGCCGTGCGAACTGGTATCGATTTCAACGGGTAATTCGTCATCCGGTGCAGATAATACTCTGCGGACAGAAAGGAGAGACATCATGAGATCACGATTTTTTGCCGCGGTTTCCGCGGCGGTGCTTTTGTGCGGTTCCGGTACGCAGGCTGCTCGTCCGAATGAGGCTTTCAACTGGTATTGCCGTCACGTCACGGACGGAAGCCAGCCCGCGTGCGATGGAGCCATGCAGTTTATCGAATCCTGCGGCGGGTATTATATCGATCATCGGAACAGCGATCCGGAGGCGGCAGAGAAAGTCATTTATCTGACCTTTGACGCAGGATATGAAAACGGCAACGTGGAGAAGATCCTGGACGTTCTGCAAAGGGAAGGAGTACCCGGAGCCTTTTTCGTCCTGTCTCATTTTGCCGAGAGCCGGCCGGACCTGATCCGCCGCATGACGGCGGAAGGGCACACGATCGGCAACCACACGGCATCCCATAAAGATATGACGAAGGTACACGACAAAGAGGCTTTTTTGGCAGAACTTGAAAAACTCAATGAAGCGGTGCGGCAAGCCGGCGGAACGGTATCGCCGTATTACCGACCTCCGGAAGGACGATTCAGTGAGGAGAATCTGCGGTATGCGCAGGCCGGCGGCTATAAAACGATCTTCTGGAGCTTCGGATACGTGGATTGGGACAACGAGCGGCAGATGAGCGGCAGCGATGCGATGCGGATCGTGCTCGGCGGACTGCACAACGGGGAGGTCCTGCTGCTTCATCCTACGTCTGAGACGAACGCCGCGATCCTCGGAGATCTGATCCGTACGCTGAAGGAACGAGGATACCGTTTCGGAACGTTGGATGAACTGACGGCCGAGTCCGCGGGATGAAAGGTACTCGGAATGCGGTGCGGCGGCGGTGCGCCGCCGCCGCTGCCGCGGCACTTTGCCTGCTGTTGTCCCCCGGCCACTGTGCGGGTGACGACGGTGCGGCGGAGAGGATCGTGTATTCCTCCCGACCGGATGCCGGGCGGAGGATCGCGCTGACCTTCGACGACGGTCCGCATCCCGTATATACCCCGCTGATACTCGATATTCTCGCGGAGTACGGTATCCGAGCCACGTTTTTTCTTGTAGGCGAAAACGCCGTTCAATACCCGGAAACGGTCCTCCGCATCCAGCGGGAGGGGCATGAGATCGGAAACCACACCTACGACCACGAATACCTGCACAAAAAAAGCATGGATGCCGTGATGCAGGAGATCGTCAGAGCAGAGGACGCTGTCCTCGCGATCTGCGATCAGCGTCCCAAACTGCTGCGTCCGCCCGGAGGTCTGTACGATGCCGCCGTATGCGACGCAGCGCGGGCGGCGGACTACGAGGTGATCCTTTGGAGCATCGATACGTTGGACTGGGCGCATACCCCGTCCGAGACGATCGCTGAAACGGTGCGAAATGAAGTGACGACAGGAGATATCATCCTCTGTCACGATTATATCGGAGGAAAACCGTCCCCAACGCCGGCGGCGCTGCGGATCTTTATTCCCGAACTGTTGGCACGCGGCTACGAGTTCGTCACCGTTTCCGAGCTGCTTTGTACCGAGTGCTGCGATGAAAGCCGATAACGCGTTATCGGCTTTCTACATACTGTTCCTCTTTCTGCTGCGCGTCCGGGGCGATCTCCCTTGCATGACAGGGAGAGCTATAGAAGCGTTCCAGATCAAGCGCGTTCTGCTTCTGCGCATCGCGGCGAAAGCCGAGCGATCTGACAAGCGCGGGATCGGCGGCGCCGTCCTCGAGCACGGCTTTCGGGTATCCGCACCGATAGAGAAAAAAGGCGGCGGTACGCGCCATGATCGTCATTGCCTCCGTATCGTCCGTGCCGGGAGCCGGAAGAAGCGCGGTGATCGCGCCGTATCCGCGCCGCAGGGAAAACTGACAGACGCCGAGCAGAGCGCGGACCGTTTCCGCGTCATCGGCGCAGTCATACGCCGCATAGGCGAGCGCATCCGCGTCATAGCTGCCGCCGCACGCTGTTACGATGCGTTCTTGTTCGGCTTTGTCCTGGATCGGTTTGATGACCAGCATGTTCTTATCCTCTATGTTATGGAATGCAGGTAGCGGATCTCCTCCTCGGTCAGATACCGCCATTGACCGGGCGTGCGGAGATCCAGCCGGATCTCCCCGACGGCGATGCGGCGCAGGCGGATCACCGTATAACCGAGCTGCTCGCTCATACGGCGGATCTGCCGGTTCCGACCTTCCCACAGCGTGATCTCGACCGTCGAGGCGACGACGCCGTCCGGCAGTGTAAAGCCGGAGGAGAGAAGCCGGGCGCGGACGGGACGGATCGCATAGCCGTCCAGCCGCATCGGCTCTTCATAACGGTGTGCGTCTTCCTCAGTCAGCGTCCCTTTCAGCGTTAAAAGATATTGCTTTCGCACGTGATGGGACGGATGCATCATTCGGTTGGCAAGTTCGCCGTCGTCCGTAAACAAAAGAAGTCCGTCCGAATACATATCGAGCCGCCCGACGGGATATACGCGTACGTCGAGAGAAGAAAGCAGAGAGGCGGCGGTCGGACGTCCCCGTTCATCCTTCATGGTCGTTACGTAGCCGACGGGCTTGTGCAGCATGACGTATATATGCCCGACCTGCTTTGCAGGAGGGGCGATGCGTTTGCCGTTCCATTCGACAAGATCGGAATCGGGATCGATCTTCGTGCCCAAAAGGGCAGGCTGTCCGTTGACGAGCACGCGTCCCGCCGCGATCTCCGCCTCCGCGGCGCGGCGGGAAAGCAAGCCGCATTCGGAGAAATATTTCTGCAAGCGAAGTTCTGCCATATCGGATCACTCCCCGCGGATTGAATTCATGAGCCGCCCGAAGAAGGAAAGCCGCTGCGGTACGGCGTCCGCCGCCGTACGGGCGACCAGCGGGACCGACGCGATCTGTCTTCCGTCGCAGGAAAACAGGATCCGACCGACCGTATCGCCCGCTGCGACCGGAGCGGCGAGCACGTGATTCGTCTCGACCGAGACGGTCACGGGACCGTGCGTGCGCGGCAATACCGCCCGTACCTCACCGGTATTCGATGCCGTGACTTCCGTGACCGGAGAACCGAGGCAGGGAAGCCTGACGGAGATCTCGCCGTCCCGCGCGAGAAGAACGGAGGTACAGAGAGAGAAGCCGTAGTCGAGCAGCGCGACGTGATCGTTCCAGTCGTCGGGCGCGCTCAGCGTCACGGCGATCAATCGGACGCCGCCGCGCTCCGCTGCGGAAACGAGGCATCGGCCGCTTTTGCTCGTGTAGCCCGTCTTTACGCCGACGGCGCCGTCATAGACGCGGAGCAGGCGGTTGTGATTGACGAGCACGCGCGTCCCGGCGCCGTCTTGCCAGGGGATCGACGTTTTCTTCGTCGATACGATCTCGGCGAACGTTTCGTTCTGCAGCGCGTATCGCGTGAGCAGCGCGAGATCGTAAGCGGTCGTATAGTGTTCCGATTCGTCGAGCCCGTGCGGGTTCGTAAAGTGCGTGTCGTTCATTCCAAGGCGCGCCGCCGTTTCATTCATCCAATCGGCGAAACGCGGGATATCTCCTGCGAGCGCGACGGCGATCGCGGCGGCGGCATCGTTGGCACTTTCGAGCAGAAGCGCATAAAGCAGCTCCCCCAGCGTCAGCGATTCTCCCTCCTTCAGGGAAACGGAGGATCCCTCGACGCCGACGGCTTCCGGAGGAACACGGATGATATCCTCGATATCGCCGTGCTCCAACGCTGCGAGCGCCGTCATGATCTTCGTCGTACTCGCCATCGGCATCCGTCGGTGCGCGTCGGTCTGTGCAAGGATCTGACCGCTTTCCGCTTCCATGAGCACGGCGGATGCGGCAGACAGTGCGGGCGGCGCGGCGGCAGCGGAGGCAGCGCAGAGAAGCAGAACGATCGCGCACAGCGCGGAAAAGATCCGGGTACGATTCATGGCATAACTCCTTCGGTGGATGATACCGTTATCATCTCCGGCTGTAGAGGGTACATACCATGAAAAATGTTGCAGCGGATTACTTCTTTTCCTGTTCCGCCGCTTCGGACTTCGTTTCACCGTCCGCGGAGGATTTTGAGAAAAGACCTTTCACGCGCTCGATCAGTTCCGGCGAACGTTCGAGAAGATTGACGATAAGCGCGACGGGGTCGTTTTTGTCCGGCGTCGGCTCGTTGACGTTCAGGAGCCGGACGTCGCCGTCCGGCGACACCACCAGAAACGCGACGGGCGATACGGTCAGTCCCGTTCCTCCTCCTCCGCCGAAATTGTTCGAGGCGGAGTCCGCCGTATTCTTTCCCCGATAGTCCAGACCGCCGGAGGCGAAACCGACGAACACCTTGGATACCGGGATCACCAGCGTGCCGTTCTGCGTCGTGATCGGATCGCCGATCACCGTGTTGGAATCGATCATGGAACGGATGCTGTCGAGGGACGTCCGGATAATCTCGTCGAGCTTGTTGTTGTCGCTCATCGTGCGTCATCCTTTCTGTAGTTCACGGCTTTTGCCGGAGCGGTTCTGCTTCGGTCTGGCCGCATTTTTTTCGCGCAGGAAGCGGAATCCGAGCGAGATACCCGTCGCTGCCAGATCCCAAAGACTGATTCGGAAGCGGAGATCGATCTCCGCCGTTGTTTTTGCAAGCAGAAAATCGGAAACGACGGAAACCTCCTCATCGTGCACACGGCGGAAACGGGTTTTCGCCGAAATAAGCTCCATGAGATAAGCGACCGCCTGTGATACGATACCGTACGTTATGCCGACGGAGGAGGCGTCCGGACCTCCGACGATGATACGCATCCGCAGAACGTCAACGCGCAGTTTTCCGAAAAAAGTGTTCAGGATACGGTCCGTCATGCCGAGAAGGATCCGGAGCGTGGACGGTTCGTCCGACATCGGCTCCGGCGGGAGTTTCTTTTTTCCTTCCGCCTTGGCGGCTGCGGCAGACGCTTTTTTCTTTCGTTCTTTTTCTTCCTTTTTTCGCTGCTTTTTCAGTGCGGCGAGCCGTTCTTTTTCCCGCCGCTTCCGGAGTTTCTTCGCGGTGAAGTTTTTCAGGCGTATTTTCTTCGGCTTCTTCGGAACGATCGTATAATAGATCCCCAGTGCGCCGACCGAGAGACGGACGGCGCCGTCATAGGAGATGCGCAGCGTGATCGGGATAAGAAACAAAAACAAGAGCAGCAGAAAGAGCGCAAGCAGGATCTTGAGTATCATCTCCGGCGTCCCTTCCTTTCCGCGTGTATTTGTTTTTATTCGTTTTCGCTGATCTCCGACTCTCCTTCGGCTGACGGAACGTCGGCCGCTTCCGCCGCGGGATCAATCTCGGAGGAATGAGCCGGAAGCGGTATCTGGGGCAGTTCTTTGAGAGATGATATCCCGAACACGCGCAGAAAATCCGGCGTCGTGCGATAGAGGAGGGGACGCCCCGGCGCGTCGAGCCGTCCGCACGGTTCGATCAAGTGCTTGTCACTGAGGGAGGTGACGCTGTAGCTTGAATCCACGCCGCGGACCGTATCGATGTACGCGCGCGTGACCGGCTCGTTATAGGCAACGATGGCGAGCACTTCGAGGGAGGAAGCGGACAGGTTGCCGCCCCGGCGGATCCCGAGTGCTTCGCGGATAAAGGGACCGTACGTCTCTTTCGTGCACAGCTGACAGCTGTCCGGATACGCGAGGAGCAGGATCCCGCGCGGCGTGTCGCCGTCGCTTTGATCGTACTCCGCCGCGTATTCCTCGACGATCCGGCGGACCTGCCCCGGCGTCAGGCGAAGTACCTCCGCGAGTTTATCGTAGGTGACAGGATGACCGGCGGCGAAGAGGATCGCTTCGAGGATCGCGCGGATCTCCGATTGTGCGAGCGGGGCCGACTCTTCGCTCGCGGCTGAAAGTATCATGTTGTCCATGTCGTACTTCTATGCGCCGAACCTCATATATTGGCGCTTTCCTTCAGGATTTTCTTGATTTCTTCCGGGTCCGTATCGCTCTGCAGCGCGATGGCGGCGTCTCCGTCCGAGCGGATCACGCCGTCGGCGGCATATTCCGTTTCCGTCAGTGAGATCACGCCGTTTTTCAACAACTCGAGCATGGACATGAACAGCGCGATCAGCATGGGGCGGGAATGCGCGGCGCCGAAAAAGGAGCGAAGCGTGACCTGACGGTGTTCTCTCAGCGAGGCGATCAGCCGCTCTGCGACTTCCGCCACGGTGACGGTGGGGCGGCGAAGGAGCGGTTCGAAACTCTCGATCGCTTCTTCGTCTGTGATCCGGACCTCCGAAAGGATCCGCAGCATGGCGCGCCGGAGCAGTTCGACGCTGTGCGGCGAGATCTCCGCGTCGTCCGCGCGGATCTCGTCCGTATCCTTGACCATGCGCAGACCGTACTCGGCGTACAGAGAAGCCATGGAGGCGCTCGCTTCCTTGATCCGTTTGTATTCGAGCATAGCGGCAGCCAGCGCCGCACGGGGATCTTCTTCCGTTTTCTCATCGCGCGGCAGGAGCATTTTGCTCTTGATGAGCATGAGCTCGCTCGCCATAACGATGAATTCGGAGGAGAGCGCGATATCCATCGCCTGCGCCGCGGCAAGATAGTCCATATACTGGGCGCACAGAAGGGAGATCGGGATATCGTCGATGTTGATCTTGTTCTTTTCGACCAGCGAGAGCAGAAGATCCAGCGGTCCCTCAAAGCGGTCGAGTTTATACTGCAGTGCTTCCATACTCATAAGAACGGCAGGAGACCGATCAGCCAGTTCATGCCGTTGTAAATCAAATTATGCACGTAGAGCAGCGGCGTCCGCAATACTCCGAGAAAGAGCAGCAGAACGAGCGCAAGAGAGATATACCGCTCGTACTGATAGATAGTATAAGCGATCTTTGCCGGCAGAAGGGCCGTAAGGATCCGCGAGCCGTCAAGAGGCGGGATCGGGAGGAGATTAAATACCGCCAGGTAGATATTCAGACTGGCAAACCATCCGAAAAAGGTACACGCCACGTAGAGCAGATCCGCCCCGAAACTGCCTGTATCCGCGACGCCGCTCCACAGCGCCGCAAAGATCCGCAGAAGCAGGATCCCGACGAAAGCGAGGATCAGATTCATCGTGACGCCCGCAAGAGCTACGAGGATCATGTCCCTGCGCGGCTTTTTGAAATTTCTTGAATTGACCGGCACCGGCCGCGCCCAGCCGAAATGGAACAGGATCATGCAGATCGTGCCGATCGGATCGAGGTGCTTGAGCGGATTCAGCGTGAGCCGCCCGAGCTTGAGCGCAGTGTCGTCGCCGCAGCGGTACGCCACGTATCCGTGCGCGTATTCGTGAAAGGTGAGCGCGACCAGGATAGCGGGGATCGTGTACAGAAGTTCGAGCAGGTTTTCCCGCAGCGCGTCCGTCATGGGCTCACCTCTTCCGAGGCGGTATCCGGCGGCACCTCGTCCAGCGCGTACAGATCCTCCCAGCGCTCGCGGCGTACGGCGACGGTCGCTTTGCCTTCCGAAATCTCAATAACGGGCGGCTTGGGGATGCGGTTGTAATGCGAAGCCATGGAATAGTTGTAGGCGCCGGTCACGAGCACGGCGAGGATATCACCGCGGCGGGGCCGGACGACGGACACGTTTTCCGCGATGAGATCGCCGCTTTCGCAGCAGCGACCCGCCACGGTGCAGGGAAAGTCAGGCGCGGCGTCGGCATGCTCCGCGTGAAGGACCGTGTATCGGGACTGATACAGCGTATAGCGCGGATTGTCCGGCATGCCGCCGTCAATGGAAACGTAGTTGCGGAAGCCGGGGATCTCCTTGACGCTTCCGACGGTGTAGAGCGTCACGCCGGCGGCGGCGACGAGAGAACGTCCCGGTTCCATAAGGATCGTCGGACGTTCGATGCGGTACCGTTCGCACCGCTGATCCAGTTCTTTCCCGAGTGCACAGACATAGGAGGGATAGTCGATCGTCGGATCGTCTTCCGTATAGCGGACGCCGAAGCCGCCGCCGAGATTGAGGATCGTTCCCGCGTAGCCGTGTGCTTGGCGCATGCGTGCAATGAAGCCGGTCATGATATCGGCGGCGTCGGCGAACGGCTCGATCTCGAAGATCTGCGAACCGATATGACAATGCAGTCCGTCGAGGACGAGATGCGGCTTGCGCATGGCGGCGCAGAGGATCGCTTCGGCGGCTCCCGTCACGATCGCACTGCCGAATTTGGAATCCACGTTGCCGGTGATGATCTTGCGGTGCGTGTGCGGATCGATCCCGGGCGTGATGCGCAGAAGGATCTTCGCCGTGACGTTCATCGCGGCGGCGAGATCCTCCAGTGCGTCCAGCTCGTCCATCGAATCAACGACGATATGACCGACGCCGAGCGAAAGCGCCGTGCGCAGATCCTCGTCCGTTTTATTGTTGCCATGGAAGAATACGTCTGACATCGGAAAGCCCGCGTGCCGGGCGGTCAGGATCTCGCCGGGCGAGACGCAGTCCGCGTACAGCCCTTCCTCTGCCATGATGCGGTAGATTCTCGTACAGCAGAGCGCCTTTCCGGCGTACACCGGTGCGGAAGCGCTCCCGAAGGCGGCGGCAAACGATTTCTTGTACATGCGGCACATCGCGCGCACGTGATCGGTGTCCAGAAGATACAGAGGCGTGCCGTACTCTTTGGCCAGCTTGACGGTATCCAGTCCGCCGAGTGTGAGATGTCCTTCCGCATTGACGCCGTAACAGGAGTGAAGCATACGTATCGTCCTTTTCAAAGTGGAATTTTTAGTCCCGATCTTAAAGACCGGCGTACCGTACGATCTCTCGCCAGACCTCGTTCCGTCCCTCGCCGTCGTGTACGGAATAGAAGATCACGGAGGCGGCGGCGGAGCAGAGCGGATCCTTTTGAAACTTTTCCTCGGACTCTTTTCGCTGCGTCGCGTTCAGCTTGTCCGCTTTCGTGGCGACGATGAGATGGGGGAGAGAAGCGCTGCGCAGATACCGGAGCATATCCCGGTCGTCGGCGGTCGGACCGACGTAGGAATCGATGAGCTGTACCACGAGACGCAACAGATCGATGCGCGGATTCGCGGTGAAATACCCGTCCGTCAGGCGTGACCAGCGCTGTTTATCCTCCTGAGAGCGTTTCGCGTAGCCGTATCCGGGAAGATCCACAAAAAACAGCCGCCCGTCCACGTCGTAGAAGTTGACGGTGATCGTTTTCCCCGGCGCACCGCTCACGTGTGCGAGCGATTTCCGGTTGAGCAGGGAATTGATGAGCGAGCTTTTCCCGACGTTGGAACGTCCGGAAAAGACGATCTGCGGGACAGGATCGGCGGGGAACTGCTGCGGCAGTCCGGCGCTTATGCGCAGCGAGGCGTTGTTGAGGTTCAGTCTCATCGGTCACATCCTTGCGGGAACGCGCATGCCGTCGGCCGGGATCACGGGGAACTCCGCGGATTCGTCGGAAAGCGGGCTCAGCGCCTCGTGCTGTACGGTCGGCAGCGGGAGTACGATCGCCGCGCGCAGGACCTCCTGTGCCGTCCGGCAGGGGACAAAGCAGAGCTGTTTGCGCACGACGGGATCGATCTCCTCGAGGTCTCTCTGGTTGTCGGCGGGGATGAGCACGGTATTCACCCCGGCGGACCAGGCGGCGGTCGTTTTTTCCTTTAGTCCGCCGATCGCCAGGACGCGTCCCGTCAGCGTCAGCTCGCCTGTCATGGCGATATCACGGTGTACGGGATTGCCGGAAAGCGCGCTCGTCAGCGAAGTGAGGATCGAAACGCCGGCGGACGGTCCGTCCTTCGGTACGGCGCCTTCCGGGACGTGGATATGGATGTCTTTCGTCTTGTAGAAATCCGGATCGACCCGGAGTTCCGCGGCGTGCGCGCGTATGTAGCTGACGGCAAGATGGGCGGATTCCTTCATCACGTCGCCGAGCGAGCCGGTCAGCTCCAGCTTGCCCGTCCCTTCCATGATGACGGTCTCGATGCGGAGCAGATCTCCGCCGGATTCCGTGTAGGCAAGTCCGTTGACGACTCCGATCGGATCGGCGTCAAAGATTCGATCCGGGATCATTTTGCGCACGCCCAGATACGAGACGACGTCTTCGGCGCGGACCGTCAGTGTTTTGATCTTGCTTTCGACGATGCGGCGCGCCGCCTTGCGGCAGACGGCGCCGATCTCTCTTTCCAGATTCCGCACGCCGGATTCGCGCGTGTAACCGTCGATGATCTCATGTATGGCGTCGTCCGAAAAACGGAGCATCCGCCGCGTGAGTCCGTGGCGTTTGAGCTGCTTGGGAATCAGATGGTTCTTGGCGATCGCCAGTTTTTCATTTTTCGTGTACGTCGTCAGTTCGAGGATCTCCATACGGTCGATCAGCGGACGCGGTACCGTATCCAGCGTGTTCGCCGTGGCGATGAATACACAGTCGGAGAGATCGAGCGGCATTTCGATAAAGTGGTCGCGGAAGGTCTTGTTCTGCTCGGAGTCGAGTACTTCGAGAAGGGCGGACGCCGGATCGCCGTGCGCGTCCGAACACATTTTGTCAACTTCATCGAGAAGGATCAGCGGGTTGCGCGTGCCCGCCTGGACGAGCGCGTTCACGATCCTGCCGGGCATCGCGCCGATGTACGTCTTGCGGTGACCGCGGATATCCGCTTCGTCCCGGATCCCGCCGAGGGAAACACGGACGTATTTGCGGTGCATGGCGCGGGCGATCGACGCGGCGAGCGACGTCTTCCCGATGCCGGGAGGACCGACGAAGCAGAGGATCTGGCTTTTCAGATTCGGGGAAAGCTGGCGGACGGCAATGTATTCGAGGATGCGGTCTTTTACTTTCTCCAGCCCGTCGTGGTCGGCGTCGAGTATCTTTTTGGCCGCAGCGACGTCGGCGCGGTCTGCCGAGGATTTGGACCACGGGATCTCAAGACAAGTATCCAGATACGTGCGGAGAACGGAGGCCTCCGGCGAGCCGTACTGCGTTTTGTTGAGACGGCCGACCTCTTTCAAAAGCTTTTGTTCCACTTCCTTGGGAAGATGCGCTTTGGCGATCTTGTCGTAGTATTCCTCTACTTCGTCGCCGGAATCCATGCCGAGCTCGCCCTGGATCACCTTGAGCTGTTCGCGCAGATAATAGTCCCGCTGATTGTCGTCGATCTGTTCTCTGACGCGCTGATGGATGCTCGCTTCCGTCTGAAGAAGCTCCGCCTCACCGTCGAGCAGGATCGTCAGCTTTTCCAGACGTCTGAGCGGCTCGTACATTTCAAGGATCTGCTGTTTGTCTTCAAGCCGAACCAGTGCGTTCGAAGCGATGAAATCGGCGAGAAGACCGGGATTCTTCAGCGCTTTGGCGGTCAGGAGCAGCTCGTCGGTAGAGGAAGGGATATACTTTACCATGTTTTCGAGGGCCGTCAGTGCCTCGTTCATCAGCGCCTCGACTTTGACGTCTCCGCCGAGGGAACGGTCGATGGATACGGTCTTCGACATGACTTCCGCGTTCATGTGATCTTCGCCGACGGCATAGGCGGTCACGGTGGCGCGGCAGATCCCTTCGGCGATCACGCGCAGATGACCTTCCGAAGTCTTCAGCGTCTGACGGATCTTCGCGACGACGCCGACGGTGTACAGATCCTGCGGCTGCGGGTATTCTTTGTCCAGTTCCTTCTGTGAGACGAGGAATATATACATATCCGATGCAGACGCGGTGCTGCATGCGGAAATGGAAATGTCCCGAGACAGCTCAAAGTTCAAAGGAAGAGCGGGAAAAGCCACGATGCCGCGAAGCGGGATGACGGGAAGCGTGAGCTTTTCGATTTTTTCGATGTATTTCGGCATATACATGCCTCCTTTCCGGGGAATCATTTTATTATATCACAAAATGCGAAAAAAATCCACACTGTGGGCGCAGTCGGATGAGAATTTTCAATTCGTACATATTCATCCGTAAAAGAGCGTATTTCGGGGGGCGAAAATGAGCGGACGCTTCTTGACAGGCACCGCCGCCGGTGGTATACTGATTGTAAACGAAGGCTATGGAAAGGAGAGACGCCGGACGTGAAACGGAAAACCCGCCTGAAAACGATCCTTTGTTTTTTGCTTGCCGTACTTCTCGTGCAGGGCGCTTTCTCTCTTTTCTGTACGACGGAAATGCTGGAGAAACTCCTGCCGCTCTGCTTCTCTGCGATCGGAGAACGCGTCACGCCGAACGACAATTCCTACACGGAGTATTACGATATCCGGCGCAGCAGCAGCGGGGCGGACGTGATCGCCGTCGGGATCGATTTTTCCTGCGCCGAGAGCTATACGCTGATGACGGACCTGATCGTTTCGATCAAGCATACCACGGACGTAGGAACGGTATTGTTCGATACGGATGAGGGGCAGGATATGATCGTGAAGATCCTTTCCTCCTCGGCCGGGTATGAACGCGGATCGTATATCGAACAGCTGCGTCGGGATACGGAATACAGCGACGCGTTTTATTCTTTCCTTGCCGCACTGGGCGAGCTCAACGACAAGTATCCTCCGCAGCGCCGACTTTCCTGCAGGGTCGTCGATCTTCCGGCGCGTTCCGATGAGGAAGCGAGCGCCGCGGCGCGGGCGTCGGCGCTGTACGAGGCGGCGCAAAAAGCGGCCGCCGGAACGGGGCGTGCCGTTTTTGTCATCGCGGATACCGCCGATATGGACGACGGCAGTCCGCTCCGCGCGGAAAGTGAAGAACTGTTTCCGCTGCTCTGTCTGTACCGCTCGGCCTATATAGGGGACGAGACGAGCATCTGCGTCGTCGACCGTTCCCGCCTGTCGTTTTTCGACCGTATGTATTCCGCGGCGTCGACGCACAGCACCGGCGTCCGTATGACACCGCACTACTCCGAAGAACATCTGACCGCGTATTTCTTTGTGATACGGAATCCGTCCTACGTGCAGCATACCCCCTGCGACGGTGAAGACGAGTAAAGGAGATGAATGCGTTGATCCGCTGCGAGGATGCAGATTTTGCTGATTTTTCCCTGAGAGAAGGCGATATCGCCGTCCCGGTCGAAATATTCCGGTCCGTCGCCGCCGCGGAGGCGGATCTGCTGGTCTATCCGGAGTTTCTGCCGCAGGCAGAGGCGTTTCTCCGCCTGCACGGGGGCGATCCGTTCTCTCAGACGGCGGCCGCTTTTTGGCTTGATACGCTGAACGGGCAGATGCATGACAAAGGATTCGATCCCTCGCCGGACGGCGCCGTCCTTATCCGCGAGTTTTCCGTCGGTTTGCCGGGTTCCGTACGAATCGAGACGGTTCTTCCCGGCACCGTCCTTGTGGAATCCGATGAGGAATGCGCACATTTCGTCAATGCGACGACGCATACGCTTGAGCCGGAGGACGGACATCCGTGCGCCGTACATATCCGTGACGGCGTCATAGCGGCGTATGCCGCGGAAAATGACGGTGAGAACGAGGACGGCGTCGAGATCCACGTCGAATGTGCTCCGCAATACAGACGGTGCGGATATGCATCTTCCTGCGCGGCGCTTCTGACACAGTCGCTCCTCGCGCGCGGAAAAAACGTTTTGTACCGCTGTCGGGCGCAGAACGCCGCATCCGCGGGAGTTGCCGCTAAGGTCGGATTCGTTCAGACCGGGCTCCGCCTCAGTTTCGTATATTATCGTTCGAATAGGCTTTGACGCCTGCATGGAGGTATACGTATGCCTTTTGACGCCGGTATGCTGCGCTGTGTCGTGCGTGAGATCGATCCCATCCTGCGCGGCGGGAAGGTAGAGAAGATCTATATGCCGCAAAAGGATACGGTCGTTCTCTCGATAAAAAACGGCAGGGAAGCGTACAGACTGCTCATCAACGCGGGACCATCCTCGCCCCGTCTCTGCATCACAAGCGAAAAAACGGAGAATCCGGCGGTACCGCCGATGCTCTGCATGATGCTGCGCAAGCATCTGTCCGGTGCGATCGTAACGGATATCCGCCAGCTCGGCTTTGAGCGCGCTGCCCGTATTTCCTTTGATACCTATGATGCGCTCGGCTTTCGTACCACGAAGCATCTGATCGCCGAGATCATGGGAAAGTACAGTAATCTCATCTTTACGGATGCGGACGAAAAGATCCTGTCGATCCTCAAACCCGTTGATTTTTCCGTGAGTCAGAAGCGGCAGCTTTTGCCCGGTATCCCGTATGAAATGCCGCCGGCGCAGGACAAGGCGGATCCGACTGCCGTGGACGAGGGAACTTTCAACCGTATTCTTGCCGCCGCGGAGGGGACGCAGACGGCGGAAACTGCTCTTACTTCCGCTTTTTACGGGATAGCGGGGGTGACCGCGCGGGAGATCGCGCTGCGCGCGGGAGGGAGGACGGATGCAGCGCTCGACGAATGCTCTATGCGGCTGTGGACGGAATTCAACGCGTATCAGCGCGCGATCTGCGGAGAGGGAGCGTGTCCTACGCTCGTGGCGGACGCGGACGGAACGCCAAAGGAATTTTTGTATATGGACGTCCGGCAGTATGGTGACAGAATGGTCTGTACGCATCCCGATACCTTTTGTGCGCTGATCGATTCCTTCTACCGGGAGCGGAGCCGCAAGGATTCCTTGCGGCAGCGTGCCTCCGACATTCTTCATATCCTTTCCGCGGCGCAGTCCCGCGTGGAGCGGAAGATCGCGCTGCAGACACGGGAACTTGAGGAATGCGCGGACGGAGAACGCTATCGCCTGTGGGGGGATCTGATCACGGCAGGGTTGTATCGGATGAAAAAAGGCGTGGATTCCGTCGTCCTCGAAAATTACTACGACGGCGGAACGCCCGTTGAGATCCCGCTCGACAGGACGCTCACTCCTTCGCAGAACGCGCAGAAATATTACAAGAAATACACGAAATCGAAAAACGCCCGCACCCATCTGACAGAACAGCTTGCACGCGGAAAGGAAGAACTCGCCTATCTTGCCTCGGTCAGCGACGCACTTACACGTGCGGAAAACGAACGGGATCTGACGGAGGTGCGCGACGAGCTGTATCACAGCGGATACGCGTCCCGTATGAAGAATTACACCGCGAAAAAACAGGCGGCGCCGTCTTTGATACGCTTCCGGACGGATGACGGACGACTCGTATACTGCGGCAAAAACAATACGGCGAACGACTATTTGACGACGAAGCTCGCATCCCGGTCGGATTGGTGGTTCCACGTGAAGAATCAGCCGGGATCTCACGTCGTGATGCAGTCGGCGGGGGACGCAGACGAACCGACGGAACGGGATTTCACACAAGCCGCCATGATCGCGGCGTTTCATTCGAAAGCGGCTGACGGCGTATCCGTACCGGTAGATTATACGCACGTCCACGCGGTGAAAAAACCGGCGGGCAGCAAACCGGGATTTGTGATCTACACGACGAACTGGACGGCGTACGTTACGCCGGACAAGCAGACGGTCGAGCGTCTGAGACTGCCATGAACGCGGCGGCGGTCATATGCGAATGCAATCCGCTGCATTTCGGCCATCAGTATCTCCTGTCACGGATGCGTGAAGAGGCGGACTGCGTCATTGCGATCCTCAGCGGCAATTTCGTACAGCGCGGCAGTGCCGCCGTGTTCGATGCGTATACGCGCGCGGAGGCGCTCGCGTCGGCGGGCGCCGACCTCGTATTTCAGCTTCCGTTCCCGTTCAGTGCGGCAAGCGCACAGTATTTCGCGGAGGCGGGGACGTCACTCGCCGAGGCGGCGGGCGCGGACACGCTGTTTTTCGGCGCATCCTCTGACGATCCGGAGCGGTATCGGCGGATCGGCGCTGCTTTGGCAAGCGACGAATTCAACGCGGCGTTTGCCGAACATAAATGTGACGCCGTCAGAAACGGTCCCGCAAGGACGCGGGAATCCGTTCTTCGCACGCTGCTTGACGCACGGGACCATGATTTTCTGCGTATGCCGAATGATATCCTTGCTTCGGAATATTGCGCTGCTCTGTGCCGTCGCGGTTCGGTAATGAAAACTCGTCCTATCCTTCGTGTCGGAAGTACGGAAATCCCTTCCTATCGCTGTGCCGCTCTGCTGCGCGAACGCCTCGCGGCGGAAGGAATCGCCGCGCTCGATTCCGCCGTACCGGAGACCGCCGCCGCGGTCTTTCGCCGCGCATGGGAAAGCGGTGCGGTCGCCGATGACCGGATACTTCAGGAGATGGCATACCGTCATCTGCGGCTCATCTCGCTGCAAGACGTCGGCGAGTCTGCCGAAGGAAACGGAGGGCTTCTGGAGCGATTGATTGCGGCATCTGCGTCTACGGCAAACGCCGAATATATGTATCGCCGCGCTTCAGCCCATCAGTATACGAATGCGCGGCTTCGACGCGCTGCGCTCTTTTCTCTTCTTTCCGTTCCCGCTGATGCGCTGAGAGAAAAAGTTCGGTATCTGTTGCTGCTCTCAGCCAGTCCGGTCGGATGCGCTTATCTTTCCGGGCATCGTCGCGATTTCACGCTCCCCGTCATCACGAAACCGTCCGTTGTACCGGACGATCCGGGTACTGCCGCACAGTACGGGCGCGCCGTGTATGCCGACCGTCTCTATACGCTTTGTCTGCACACGGTCCCCGAGGCGGGAGCGTATCTCAGAAAAACGCCTTATATCGCTCCTTAGGCTCTAAACAAAAAATCCGCACGGTATCTGAACCGTGCAGATTTTCTTTTTTGTCAACCCTCGACTTCTTCGCGGGAACGGAAGAGCAGAGAAATGCACCAAAGTCCGGCAAGTGCAACGAGCGTGTACACGATGCGGCTGACGGTCGCGTTCTGACCGCCGAACAACCAGGAAACGATGTCAAACTGGAAGAGTCCGATACTTCCCCAGTTGACCGCGCCGATGATCACAAGTATGAGCGAAATCTTGTCTATGAGCATGCGTTTTTTGTTGCGGCGGTGCCCGCCGCTCCCCTTTTTCAAATGATCCGCATGATACAGCGGAGGCCGCTTCTATCATGTGCAGCATGCGCATGGATTATCAGTGGAAATATCATCCAAGATCCCCATCATCTTCCGGATCGTGCAAAATCAAGGGAACAGCGTCGCCGAGCCGGTCGATCATCGGGTATCCGCAGGCGGCGAGTGTCTCCCGGGACGCGTGTCCGCCGGTAAAAAGGATACAGGAAGCGCCGATCGTGCGGGCGGTGCAGGCATCGTGCGGCGTATCTCCGATCAGGAACGCATTCCGGCAGGCGTCTCCCAGACGCCTGCGCGCCATATCCGCTTTTCCCGCCGCATAGATGTTGTCCAGTGCAAGGATCTCGTCAAAGCATCCCTCGAGACCGAGCATCGAAAGCTGGCGGTGCAGCATCCCGCTTTCCGACGAGGAGAGGATGCACTGCCGAACGCCGCGTTGCCGCAGAGACTCCCACGCGTCCGTAAATCCGTCGTTGAGACGAAGCGAGGAGAGACCGTCCGTATAGTTGGCGACCCACTCTACCGCGAGCACTTCGTACGGTTCCCGTTCAAAATCGAAGCCGAGCGCACGGTAATACTCGATGATGGGGAAGGTGAACACGGAACGATACGCTTCGACGGAGGATATAACGGGAAGACCGCGCTTTTCCAGCATACGGTTCACGGAACGGATACCGAGCGCGACGTCGTCAACGATCGTCCCGTTGAAATCCCAGAAAACGGTCGGATTCATAGATTATCGCCTTTCTGCCCTCCGTCCGCAATTCCCCGCGCGATGACGCATATAATGCAGGGAGTCCACAAGCAGCGGAGGTATCATAATCATGGTGATTGCCGAACTTCTTGCGCTTTTGAGCGGCGGGATCAGTTACCTCATATTGAGCGTGTCATCCGGTCAGAAATTTCCGCCGCCGCTCTCGCAGCAGCGGGAGACGGAGCTGTTCAGCAAAATGCGCGAAGAAAACGATACGGAAGCGCGCGCGCTGCTCATCGAGCACAATCTGCGCCTTGTCGCGCATATCGTCCGCAAATACTACTCGTCACAGGCAGGACAGGAAGATCTGTTGTCCATCGGGACGATCGGTCTGATCAAGGCAGTCGATTCGTTCAACCGAAAAAACGGCGCGCGCTTTGCGACGTATGCCGCGAAGTGCATCCAGAACGAGATCCTTATGGCGTTTCGCGCGCAGAAAAAGAATCAGTGTGAGGTCTCCATCGACGACGCTATTGAAACGGACAGAGACGGAAATCCGCTGACGTACGTCGACGTGGTGCGCGTGGAGGACACGATCGCGGAGGACATCGACGTACGTTGGAAGATCGCGCGCGTGATACGATACGTTAAACGTTTTCTGAGCAAGCGGGAGCGGGAGATCATCGTTCTTCGCTACGGTCTCGGCAACGAAAAGCCGATCACGCAGCGCGAAGTCGCCGAACGGCTCGGGATCTCCCGTTCCTATGTCTCGCGGATAGAAAAAAACGTTCTATCCCGGATCAGCGACTATCTGGAACATGGAACGGACGGGAGATGAGAGGAGAAGAGAAGTCCGCCGTCGGGCGGACTTTCTTCATTCCTGCAGCGCGAACAGGGTGCAGGCGTTCTTATACGTGCGTGCCGCCATCTCTTCATACGATGTGCCGCAGGCGTCGGCAACGGCGCGGACGGTGCAGGGAAGGAGGGCGGATGAATTGATCTCTCCGCGGTGCGGGACGGGCGGCAGATACGGCGCGTCCGTTTCCGCAAGGATCCGCTCCGGCGGGACAGCCGCGGCGGCCTCGCGGAGATGACGGGCGTTTTTATAGGTGATCGGACCGGAAAAGGAGATATACCATCCTGCGGCGGCAAGCTGCCGCGCCATTTCCGCGCTGCCGCTGAAGCTGTGAAAGACGCCCGTTACGTTGGGGTGGAGCCGTACAAGTTCCAACGTATCCCCGTGCGCTTCACGGTCGTGGACGATCACGGGAAGGCGAACTTCCTCAGCCAGGGAGAGCTGCAGATCGAAGATCCGTTTCTGTCGCTCGCGGCCGTCCGGATCCCAGTGATAATCGAGTCCGATCTCTCCGATCGCGACTGCTTTGGAAGAAGAAGACAAGCGTCGCAGCGCGTCGAGCGTCGCCATCAGATCCGTGTCAGGCACCTCGAGCGAATCCGTCGGATGGAGACCGACGGAGGCGACCATACCGGGGAAGCATGCGCACAAGGCGAGCGACGCTTCGGAGGCGGACACGGAGGTACCGGCGTTGAGGATCCTCGTGACGCCCGCCGCGCGTGCGTCGTTGAGCGCCTGCGCCGCTCCTCCCGGATATTCCGCTTCAAAGCGCGGATCGTTGTAATGTGCGTGCGAATCGAACAGCATCGTCAGTGCACACGCTCGCCGAGCGGCGTGTCGTCGGCAAGAAATACGACGCGGATCTGTTCTTCTCCGCTGGCGAGGATCATACCGTTCGATTCGACGCCGCAGAGCGTCGCCGGCTTCAGGTTCGCCACGACGATCAGTTTCTTTCCGATCAGCGCATCCGGCGTATAGAAACGGGCGATACCGGAAACGACCTGCCGCGTCTCGTAGCCGAGATCGAGCAGAAGCTTCAGTAGTTTTTTTGCCTTCGGCACCGGCTCGCACGCAACGACCTGCGCCGTGCGCAGTTCCACGTTCATGAAATCGTCGATCCCGATCTGCGCGATCCCTTCCGGCTTCTCCGGCTTTTTCTCAGCCGCGGGAGCGGACGCCGCCTCTTTTGCTTCGTTCTCTTCACGGATCTCCTTCATGAACTGTGCCTCGTCGATGCGGGCAAACAGCGGCGCCGCTTCGTTCACGGGTGCGCCGGGCACGGAAGCGCCAAAGGCCGCAAGGGAATCGTATCCGGTCTGTACGGCGCCGATCTGGCGGTAGATGGACTGCGATGAGGAGGGGATGATCGGTTCGAGGAGGACGGCGGCAAAGCGGATCGCCTCGATCAGATTGTACAGAACGGTGCCGAGGCGCGGTTTGTTTGCTTCATCTTTGGCAAGCGCCCACGGCGTCGTCTCGTCGACGTACTTGTTCGCGCGGCGCAGAAACTGCACGACGGCTTCGATCGCATCGGCGATATGGTAGTCGTCCATGGCGTCAGTGAACGCCTGCACGGCGGACAGCGCCGCCGCGTGCAGCTCTACATCCGTGCCTTCTTCACCGGAAGGCGCCGGGATCACGCCGCCGAAGTATTTTTTCGTCATGGCGACGGTACGACTCACCAGATTGCCGAGCGTGTTCGCCAGATCGGAATTGTAGCGGTTCACGATATTCTCGTAGGTAACGGAGCCGTCGTTGACGTACGGCATCTCCGCCAGGGCGTAATAACGCACGCCGTCCACGGTGATGCGGCGCGCGAGATCGTCCGCATAGATGACGTTGCCGCGCGATTTGCTCATCTTGTCGAGGCCGGAATTGAACCACGGATGCCCGAAGATGAGCTTCGGGAGCGGCAGACCGAGCGACATAAGGAAGATCGGCCAGTAAATGGAGTGGAAACGGACGATATCCTTGCCGATGATATGCACGTCCGCCGGCCAGTAACGGTTGAATTTCTCCGGCTGCTGTTCGTTGTCCGGATCGTAGCCGAGCGCGGTGATATAATTGGACAGCGCGTCCAGCCAGACGTACGTCACGTGTTTTTCATCGAATGAAACGGGGATGCCCCAGCGGATGGAGGAGCGGGAGACGCAGAGATCCTGAAGGCCGGGCTTGAGGAAATTGTTGATCATTTCCTTGCGGCGTGCTTCCGGCTGGATGAAATCCGGATTTTCCTCGATATATTTGATGAGGCGATCGGCATACTTGCTCATACGGAATTTGTACGCTTCCTCCGCCGCTTTCTTGACCTCGCGTCCGCAGTCCGGGCACTTTCCGTCGGCAAGCTGCGTATCGGTGAAGAAGGATTCGCACTGGACACAGTACCATCCCTCGTATTTGCTCTTATAGATGTCCCCCTGCTCGTACATTTTTCGGAACATGTGGGAGACGGCGCGCTCGTGATAATCGTCCGTCGTGCGGATGAAATGATCGTAGGAGGCCCCCATCAGATCCCAGATGCGCCGGATCTCACCGGATACGCGATCAACGTATTCCTTCGGCGTGACGCCCGCCTGGAGCGCTTTGTTTTCGATTTTCTTCCCGTGCTCGTCCGTCCCGGTGAGAAAAAACACGTCGTATCCGCGCTGCCGCTTATAGCGGGCGATCGCGTCCGTCATGATGACCTCGTACGTATTTCCGAAATGCGGCTTCGCAGATGCGTAGGCGATCGCCGTTGTAATATAGAATTTTTCTTTTTCCGCCATAATGAACTCCTTTCGTACACAAAGCGGTCAGAGTATCCGTCCGCCGCAGACCGCGCGGACGGGGGAAGGAACGTTTTTGTTATTCAGGATAAGAAAATCCGCGTACTTGCCCGGCGCAAGGGAACCGACGTCGTCCGCGATCCCGACCATCGCCGCCGGATTCGCCGTCGCGTACGGGATCGCCTCCTCCAGCGGGATGCCGGTGAAGCGGACGAAATTGTACAGCCCGTTGAGAAGCGACAGCGTACTCCCTGCCAGCGCGCCGTCCGTCTCCGTGACGGCGCGTCCGGCTTTTACGAGTACGGGCAATCCGCCGATCGTGTACCGCCCGTCGGGACAACCGGTCGCTTCCATGGAATCGGTGATCAGCACGAGTTTATCCTTCGGCTTCGTGCGTGCGAGCAGACGGGCGATGGCGGGATCCGTGTGCATCCCGTCACAGATGAATTCCGCATAGGCGCCATCCGCAAGCATCGCCGCGCAGACGCAGCCCGGCTGCCGGTGATGGAGCGGGCTCATGCAGTTGAAGGTGTGCGTGAAGGAGGTCGCGCCCCATTCGATGGCCTGCATCGCTTGTTCATACGTGCAGTCCGTATGGGCGATGCCGACGGTCGCACCGCGTCGGACCGCCTCACGGATGAACGTCTCGCTGCCGGTCAGTTCCGGCGCGACGGAGATATGCACGGGGCGCTGTCCGTCGCCGAGCAGCACGGGGAGTTCCGTCGGATCGGGATCCGTCAGAAGATCCTCGTTGTGTGCGCCGCGGCGTTTTTTACTCAGATAGCGTCCTTCCCAATGGATCCCGCCGATCCGCGCTCCGCGCGGCGGATTCGCCGCGGCTTCGCGGATCCGCTCCCCTGCGGCCGCCCATTCCTCCGGCGTGGCGGAGGCAAGCGTAGGGAAAAGGCAAGTCGTTCCGGCTTTCGCATAGGAAAGCAGGATCTCCTCCATTTTGTCCGCCGGGATCGTGCAGAAATCGTATCCGGCTCTGCCGTGCGTGTGCACGTCGACCATACCGGGTATGATCCAGGATCCGCCGCAGTCGATGCGTTCGTCGGACTCCGGCATGCCGTCCGTGAGCGCCGCGATCCGATCTCCCTCCGTGAGAAGTTGTACCTGTCGGAAAGAATGCGTTTCCGTATCATATACTTGTCCGCCGACAAACAGTCTTTTCATAATCGCCTCATCGTATCCTCATATCGTCATTGCCGATATCGTTATTGTAATAGTATAGCAAAAATACGCCGGTATTGCAAGGGTTTTATGATTATTCTCCGCCGTTGGCGGGGGCATCCGTATTCGTACGTTCATGCAGCATGCGGTACAGCTCGCTTTTGGATACGCCGCGTGCGCGCGCGGCCGCCTTCAGCGCGTCCATACGTCCGAGCCCCTGCTGCATGAGCGCCGCGACGTGCTCACACGGATCCGCCGGATATTCCTCATGGCGTTTATTGCGTTCCGTACCGGCTACGATCAGTACGAATTCCCCTTTCGGTTCCGTTTCGGCGAAATGATCCGCGGCGCCGCCGAGCGTCATGCGCAGGATCTCTTCATTCAGTTTTGTGATCTCGCGGCAGAGCGTGACGCGGCGTTCCGCGCCGAAGGTACGGATAAGGTCGCTCAACGTCGCGCGCAGCTTGTGCGGTGCTTCATAGAAGATCATCGTTCTCGGTTCTTCGGCAAGCTCGCTCAGCCGTTCTCTGCGTTCGCTTTTGTCCGTGGAAAGAAATCCCTCGAAGACAAAACGTCCGGTCGGGAGCGCGGACAGCGTCAGTGCCGTGACGGCGGCGCATGCGCCGGGGACGGAAGTGACGGGGATGCCCCGCTCCGCACAGAGGACGACGAGATCTTCTCCCGGATCGCTGATCGCCGGGGTACCCGCATCCGTGACGAGCGCGCAGGACTCGCCTGCCTCCAGACGTTCGGCGATGATTTCACCGCGTTCCCGCTTATTGTGTTCATAATAGCTGACCATCGGCTTGGAGATGCCGAAGTATGCAAGAAGCTGTCCGGAATTCCTTGTATCCTCCGCCGCGATGAAATCGACCTCCGACAGTACTTTCTGCGCGCGCGGCGAGAGGTCTGACAGATTGCCGATCGGCGTAGCTACGAGATACAGGGTGCCGCCGAGCGTGCGGTTTTTGTCCTCGGCGGAGAGATTCCTCTTCTTCGGATGGCTCATATCTTTGTTTCCTTTCCGGCGGAAAACAGAAATTCCATGGAAAAGCCGTCGTAGATGCGCTGCATCGCGTCGGTATAGACCCGTTCGGCGGCGCTGCGATAGATGCAGAGGGGAGGCGCGTAAAGAAGGGAGGGCGATGCGTCCTTGACGGCCTCCACAAGGATCAGGCAGGGCGCCGACGAGGGATCCGGGTATACGGTGACCATACGCTTGGGTTCCAGCCTCCCGGCGCGCAGCGCGCACAGAAGATCCGCGAGACGATCCGGGCGGTACACGACGTAAAACGAGTCTCTGCTTTGAAGCAGCCGGGACCCGGCCGCACAGAAGTCGTCCACCGTACCGTTTTCCTCCCGCCGCGCCGTCTCCATTCTCTGCGAAGAATGACGCAGTCCCGCGCCGCACCGCAGGTACGGCGGGTTGGAAACGACGACCGTCGGGTGCTCTCCGATCGCACGGACTCCCAGCTTCCGTACGTCTGTTTGGACGACGGAGATCCGCGCGCCGAGACCGTTTCGCTCCGCGTTGCGGCGGATCAGCGCACAGTATTCCTCCTGCAATTCCACGGCGTGGGCGTGCTCGATCTTACCGCCCGCAAGACAGAGCAGGGAAACGATGCCGCTGCCGCTGCCGAGATCCGCAAGGATACCGCGCGGGATCGGTCGGACGAACGCGCTGAGAAGATAGGCGTCCGTGCCGAAGCGTATCCCGTCCTTTTTCTGCAGAAGTGAAATATGCTCGTTGACGTTTTCGATCAGCTCGTCGTCCGCCGTCGGGGGAAAGTCATGCCGCATCGCAGTCCCTTTCGTGATGATCGGTATGCAACAAAAACCGCGCACGAGGCGCGGTTTTCGCTGCATGTACGGTTTCCTTGGATTACGCGTCCAGCGCGGGAGCGCCGACGGGGCAGGCGCCTGCACAGGCGCCGCATTCGAGGCACTCATCCGGATTGATGACGAACTTGCCGTCTTTTTCCTTGATGCATTCCACAGGGCATTCCGCAGCGCACGAGCCGCAGCCGACACAAGCGTCGGCATCGATCTTATAAGCCATAACTGTACCTCCTTTTGGTTTCTATATATACTGTAACACAAAACGAAGCAAATTGCAATTGTTTCTTCAAAAAAAGAGAAAAAAACTTAAAGGATTTCACTTAGCCGCGGAAATGCGTTACTGTTCGGCGTCTTTGGGCTCCGATCCTTTCGGCTTCTGCGCGTTCTTTTTGGACTGTGAGTGCTCCGGAAGCTTCAGCACGGTGACGTCGTCCCGGTTGAAGGAACGGAACACCGTTTCTCCCTGCCGGTCGGTGAAGGCGACCTTGAGCATTCCCTCCAGCGGTGCGATCTCCGTCACGGTACCGGGACCGTCCGAAGTGTCGACGCGGCTTCCGACCGGCGGCGTCAGGCGCAGTTCCTCTTCATAGGTCTTGTACTCATAGTGGAGACAGCACATAAGTCTGCCGCAGGCGCCGGAGATCTTTGCGGAATTCAGAGAGAGATTCTGTTCTTTCGCCATCTTGATCGATACCTGTGCGAAATCGGACAGAAACGTCGTGCAGCAGAAAGGACGTCCGCAGATCCCGATCCCGCCCATCATTTTCGCTTCGTCCCGGATGCCGATCTGACGCAGCTCGATCCTGGTACGGAAAACGGAGGCCAGATCTTTGACGAGGTCGCGGAAGTCCACGCGTCCTTCAGCGGAGAAATAAAAGAGCAGTTTGCTGTTGTCAAAAGTATACTCTGCGTCGATGAGCTTCATTTCCAGATTGTGGTCGCGGATCTTCTGCAGACAGATGTCGAAAGCGTTTTTTTCAAGGGCGATGTTCGCGTCGTGGCGTTCGTCGTCGTTCGTCGTGGCACGGCGGATCACGGCGCGGAGCGGCGGCACGAGCTCCGACGTCGGTACCTCCTTGTTGGCGATCACCGCCTCGCCGTATTCCACGCCGCGGGAGGTCTCGACGATCACGTGATCGCCGGCGGAGATCTCCAGTTTTCCGGGCGAGAAATAATATACTTTGCCTGTGTCGCGGAAGCGCACCCCGACGATTTCCGTCATCTCCGGGGCACCGAAATTCTGATGCATTCTGTTATCCTGTTCCATAACGGTCAGCGGACACCCGCCATTCCTTTCGATTCATGTGTGTGCAGAAACAGATCGGTCATTGTGGGGAAGATCCCGGCGTTTGCGCGGATCCTGTCGTATGCGCTGAAGACGCGTCGGAAGGCGGCGGTGATCCGCGTCAGTCCGACTCCGCCGGCCGGCGTATTCTGTCCTTCCGCGAACGAAAACTGTACGGGAAGATCGGGGCATTTTTTGCGGACGGCAAGGTCGCGCAGCGCCAGCATCATGAGCGACAGAAGCGTAAGGACGGCCTCTCTCTCTTTCGGCAGGGATAAGAGAAGCTGTGCACATTCGGCGGAATCGGTGCGGAAAAGCAGCGATACGGCGCGTACGGCATCCTGGCGCAGCGCGTGATACCGCGCGCCGTCGGACGAGGAGCGGGCGAGGAGGCGCTTTGCCTCGCCGAGCGCGCCGCCGCAGGCGGCACACGCTTCGGCGAACCACTCCGGATCGGAGCGTTCCAGCGCGGCAAAGCGGCTTTCCGCGCAAAGATACTCCGCGACTTCCGGCGCCGTAAAGCTTTGCATACGGAAGATCGGAGCGCGGCTGCGCACCGTTTCGAGCAGGGCGGAGGAATCCGTCGTCAGAAGAAAGAATACGGCGTACGGGGGCGGCTCTTCCAGCGAGAGCAGCAGGGCGTTCTGCGCGGACGGCGTCAGCTTTTCCGCTTCCTCGATACAATAGATCTTCTTCGTATTTTCGTTCGGCGCGCTCCAGAGATCCTCGCGCAGGGTGCGGATCGCATCGACGCCCACCGTGGCGTGATCCTTGTCCCGCCGTACAAAGTACACGTCCGGGGACACTCCCTCGCGGATCTTGCGGCAGACGGCGCACCGTCCGCAGGGAAACCGTTCGTCGGTATCACCCGTGCAGCTGAACGCAGCGGCGGCGGCCAGCGCGGCCGTATGCTTTCCGCTGCCGGGGGGACCCTCGAGGATAAAGGCGTGACCGGCACGACCGCTCAGAATATCGCGGCCGAGGATGTCCCGGATCCGTTCGTTGCCGATGAGAGTCGGGAATATGCCGGGATTCTTCATCCGTCCGCCTCCTTTTTCCGTTGCCTGCTATTATTATAGCAGACTTACGACCGACTGTCAAATCATCCGGCGCATTTTCTGTGAAATTCCGTTCCCGTGCTCTCCTTCCGTAATTGCGGAAAAGACTTGACCGCGGTGGAAAATTCATGTATAATGAAGTATCATATCCTGTACATCCGTATGAAAGGACTCCCATGGTCAAAATCATCGGCGTGGACGCGGATTCGCTCGCCGCACGTGCGGGGATCCGTGCCGGGGATTATCTGATTTCCATCGACGGTCACGATATCCGGGACGTTCTGGATTACCGTTTTTTTCTTGCTGAAAAAAAGATCCGTCTTCTGATCCACCGGGATGCCGATCTGTTTGACGTCGAGATCCGCAAAAGGATGTACGACGATATAGGGCTTTCGTTCGAGACGCCGCTGATGGATCAAAAGCACCGCTGCGAGAATAAGTGCATCTTTTGCTTCATCGATCAGCTCCCGGGCGGCATGCGCCCCTCCCTGTACTTCAAAGACGACGATTCCCGCTTGTCCTTTCTGCATGGGAATTATATCACGCTCACGAATCTTCGCCAGCACGACGTCGACCGTATCATTGAGATGCATATTTCTCCCGTGAATATTTCGATCCATACGACGAATCCGGAACTGCGTGTAAAAATGATGCACAACCGCCGCGCGGGGGAGGTGCTCGGGTACATCCGCCAGCTGGCGGACGCAGGGATCAGTCTCCGCGGACAGATCGTTCTCTGCCGCGGGATCAACGACGGCGAAGAACTGACGCGCACGCTCACCGATCTTACATCCTATTATCCGGCGCTCGACAGCGTGTCGGTCGTTCCTGCCGGTCTGACCGGTCATCGGGAGGGATTGTATCCTCTGGAGCCGTTCACGCCCGAAGAGTGCGCGGAGGTGATCGGTCAGGTCGATCGCTTCGGCGAGGAATGTCTCTCCCGCTTCGGCGAGAGGATCTTTTACTGTTCCGATGAATTTTATCTCCGCGCCGGGATCCCGATCCCGCCTTACGAATACTGGGGGGACTTTTCACAGATCGAGAACGGCGTCGGGATGATCGCCTCCATGGGGTACGAATTCGACGCGGCGCTCGAAGCGCTGACGGACGAGGAAAAGGCGCTGCCGCGCCGTATTTCCGTCGCTACGGGCGAGGCCGCGTTTGATTTTATTTCCGGACTGGTTGTAAAAGCAAAGCAAGTGTGTTATAATATGGAATGTACCGTATACTGCGTGGAGAATCGCTTCTTCGGCGGTCTTGTCACGGTCGCGGGACTGTTGACGGGGAAGGATCTTGCCGAGCAGCTTGTCGGCAAGCCGCTCGGCGAAGAGCTGCTTCTGCCGCGGACGACGCTGCGTGCGGAAGGAGATCTCTTTTTGTGCGGGATGACGCCGGAGCAATTATCGTCAATATTGAACGTGCGGCTGCGCTTCTCCGAAAACGACGGCGCCGCCTTTCTGGACGCGCTGCTCGGAGAGGGCGGAGACGTGCGGGGCACGCCGGGTTGTAGGTAAACGGAAATGATGAAACGCTTTACAGTCCTGCTTATTGCGGCTGTGTTCGCTGCCGCACTGTGCGGATGCCTCTCGGATCCCGTGACGCTGCCGGATGCTCCGTTTTCCGTGGATTTCACCGACGAAGAACTGCCGGAAGGTTCCCGTGCCCGCGGATGGGTGACGATTCCCGTCCTTGTAGGATATCCGGACGGCGCCGCCGCCGAAGCCTTCCGCGGCGCGGCGCTGACGTACGCGCTGGACGTGTTTGCCGAAAAAGGACCGGTCTCCGGCACTGCCGCAGACTATCGGTATGAGACGGCCGAAGCGGTCCTTTGCCTTGCCGCGCCGCAGCTCGTTTCGGTACGGATCGGCGTCGTGTTTTCCGCTGAGGATGCATCCGAGAACGTGCGGTTCGCGTATTCCTTCAACTACGATCTCAACTCCGGCTCCGTTTTGCGTACGGAGGACGTAATTGCCGACTATCCCGCGTTCCGAAAGCTCTTTGAGAGCGGTGCGTTTACTCAGGATTTCGGATATCCTTCGCTTGCACGGGAGGTATCCTATACCGATATGATCGCGCAGTACCGTGCCGAATACGGGATCTATCCTTCGCTTTACTTTACGGAGGGACGTATCGGGGTGCTGATCGACGTGGTGCAGGGTCTTGACGGATACGCCGGCTTTTCCGCCGACATCCGCGACGTGCGGAAGTATCTGCACACGGAGGATCCCACGGTTGCCGCGCTGTGCGGTCTGAAAACAAATTCAATGCAGTAAAGAAACGGACGAAACATATGCCGAAGCCAGTACTTGCCATCGTCGGACGTCCCAACGTCGGGAAAAGCACCCTGTTCAACAAATTGATCGGGGAACGGCGCGCCATCGTTGAGGATATCCCCGGCATCACGAGAGACCGCATTTACGGGGAAACGGAATGGAACGGACGCTCGCTCATCGTGATTGATACGGGCGGCATCGAGCCCGGAACGGACGATCCGCTTCTCGTCAAAATGCGGGCGCAGGCGCAGATCGCCATCGATACGGCGGACGTGATCCTGTTCGTATGCGATATCCGCACGGGGCTGATGCCGGATGACCGCGATATCGCCGTCATGCTGAAACGCAGCGGAAAACCGGTGGTCCCGTGCGTCAACAAAGCGGATGCCGTCGGAAATACCGCACCGGAGTTTTACGAATTCTACGAGCTCGGTTTTGAGATCGATCCGATCCCGCTTTCTTCCGTGCACGGAACGGGGACGGGCGACGTTCTCGATGCCGCGTTGGCGGCGCTGCCGCCCGGTGCGGAGGAAGAGGTCGAGGAGGATCGGATCAGCGTCGCCGTCATCGGGAAGCCGAACGCGGGGAAATCCTCGCTCGTCAACCGTATCCTCGGCGACGAGCGCATGATCGTCTCCGATATCCCGGGAACGACGCGGGACGCCATCGACTCCCGTCTGGACAACGAATTCGGAAAGTATACCTTTATCGATACGGCGGGAATCCGCCGCCACAGCCGCGTCGAGGACCGCATCGAAAAATACAGCGTGCTGCGTGCCAAGATGGCTGTGGAACGCGCCGACGTCTGCATCCTCGTCATCGACGCTTCCGAAGGGATCACGGAACAGGACGAAAAGATCGCCGGCATCGCGCACGAAGCGGGTAAAGCGACGATCATCGCCGTCAACAAGTGGGATCTTGTGGAGAAGGAGAACGGAACGGCGGAATCCTTCACGAAAAAGATCGAAAACGCGCTTTCCTATATGACGTACGCGCCGATTTTGTTCGTGTCCGCCGTGACCGGACAGCGCGTCGGAAAACTGTTCGAGCAGATCAATTACGTGCACAATCAGACGAATCTGCGGATCTCCACGGGCATGCTCAACGACGTGCTCGCCGACGCAGTCAGCCGTGTCCAGCCGCCGTCCGATAAGGGAAAGCGGCTGAAGATCTACTACATGACGCAGTCCTCCGTGGCGCCGCCGACTTTCATTCTTTTTACCAACAGCATCGAACTGTTCCATTTTTCCTATCAGCGCTATATAGAAAACTGTCTGCGCAATACGTTCGGTTTCCGCGGAACGCCGATCCGGCTGATCCTCCGGCAGCGCGGAGACGAAAAGGATCAATAAGGAGGCACTATGAATTATACGTTCGACGACGTGTATTCCAAGGGATTTCTCGGTACATATCTGGAACAGACGGGAACGGAGACCGGCGGCGGCTTCTTTCTGCTCGTCACGCTCGGGTTCCTCGTCGCCTCCATAATCCCGTATCTTCTCGGAAGCCTCAATTTTGCCGTGATCCTTTCAAAACGCTGTTTCCATGAGGATATCCGCGACTATGGCAGCGGGAACGCCGGGATGACGAACATGCTCCGCACTTACGGCACCGGTCCCGCCGCGCTCACTCTTGCCGGAGATGCGCTCAAAGCCGTCCTTGCCGTGGTGATCGGACGACTGATCTGGGGCAGCATCGGCGCTTACGTCGCCGGACTTTGCTGTGTGCTCGGTCACGTTTTTCCCGTCTTTTATAAGTTCAAAGGAGGGAAGGGCGTCGTCGTTACGTGCGTAACGATCCTTATGACCAACTGGCTCGTCGGGGTGATCCTGATCTCGTTTTTCGTTCTGCTCGTCGCCGCGACCCGCTTCATATCGCTCGGCTCCGTCATGTGCGCTTTGATCTATCCGTTGCTCCTCTCACGGCTGAACGGAAGCGACCCGTCGCTCGTTCTGCTGTTTGCCATTGCGATCGCGGCCATCGTCGTGATCAAGCACCGCACGAACATCAAGCGCCTCATCGAGGGAAAGGAAAACAAGATATCCTTTTCACATAAGGAGAAAAAGAGCGCCGCCGATCCCGCCGCATCGGAGGATCACAGTGAGGACGGAAAGGGATCATGACCTTCACCGATGCGCAGAATGCGGAGATCCTCCGTTTTTTCGATACCGTCATCCGCAGCGCGTACTCTTCGACGCTGCGCAATCTTGTATTCTCCTCACCCGTATCCGGCGAGCTGTGCAAGATCAAAGGCACGCTCCGCCTGATCGCGGCAAAGCGGGTGCTGCAGCTTGAATCGAGTTATACGGAAGGGCGTGTCTCTCAGGAGAACGTTCCTCCCGAGCAAATCGGGGACGCGATCCGAAAGTACTTCGGCGCTCCTTTCTTCCGCATCGATCTCAACGATGAAAACGGCACGGCGTCGCTGCTCCTCTCGAAGCACGGACAAGTCAAAGCGCTTCTTCCCAACGTGCTGCTCCGGGCGCTGGACGGATCCGCCGCCGCTTCCGTCCGCTCCGCGATGGAACTGTTCGGCAACGATCGGGAAAAACGCCGCGTACTCGACGGCAGCGAACCGTTCCTTCGCGCGCTCGGGATATCGGACGTTTCCGGACGCGTACATGACAAAAAACAGGCGAAATTCCGGCAGATCTGCCGCTTTTCCGAGCTCGTTCTCGAAGCGCTGCCGCGCATGCCGCAGACGGGGACGCTGCGCGTTGCCGATCTCTGCTGCGGAAAAAGCTATCTGAGTTTTGCCGTATATCACGTACTGCATACGATCGCGGGACGAGACGTGCAGATGCTCTGCATGGATCTTAAGAAAAGCGTCATCGACTACTGTGCGCAGACGGCACGGTCGCTCGGCTTTGACGGGATGACGTTCCTCTGCGGCGATATTTCCGGCTACTCACCGCCGGAGCCGCCGGATCTCGTGCTGTCTCTCCACGCGTGCGACGTGGCGACGGATCTTGTGCTTGAAGCCGCCGCACGGGCGCATGCTTCCGTCATCCTCTCGACGCCCTGCTGTCAGCGGCAGCTCAGCCGGGATCTGCGATGTCCCTCGCTCGCTTTTATCGCAAACAGCCCGGTGCTCCGTCGAAAATTCTGCGACGCGGCGACGGACGCCTTACGGCTTCTGCGGCTCGAATGCACCGGGTATTCCGCCGAAGCGCTCGAATTCATCGATCCGGAAGATACGCCCAAAAACATCATGCTCCGCGCGTACCGTATCCGCGATTTCCGCCCGGATTCCGCAACGACCCGACAGAAAAGGCAGGAATACCAGGATGCGTACCGCTTGCTGACGGCGGAGGATCCGCCGCCGTTCCCCGATGACACGACACATACCGCTTCACCAGCGACACAGGAGGTTTCCATGAACCAAGCACAGCTTCTCGAAACGATCGGCCGTACCGACGTTACGGCGCAGCGGCGACTCGACGCGCTCCGTCAGCTCGCCGAAGCCGTCCGGCGCGGCGAGATCACAGCGGATCAGCCCGGCCATTTCACGAACAATCACATCCACACGTCCTATTCGTTCTCTCCGTATACGCCGACTTCGGCGGTCTTTTCAGCCTGGCGCGCAGGGCTGAAAACGGCAGGTATCATGGACCACGACAGCGTCGGCGGCACGCTCGAATTCCTTGAAGCGGGAGAGATCATGCATCTGCCCGTTACCGTTGGATTTGAGTGCCGTGTGAGCGCAGCGGGAACGCCGCTTGAGCACCGGCGTCTGAACAATCCCGATCAGGTCTCCTGTGCGTACGTCGCCATGCACGGCATTCCGCATCAGAGCCTTACCGAGGCGGAAAAGGTGCTCGCGCCGCTGCGTGCGCACCGCAACGCGCGGAACCGGCTCATGTGCGAGCGGATCTCTTCACTGCTCGCACAGACGGGGATCCGTCTCGATTTTGATCGTGACGTCCTTCCGCTGTCTATGGCGGAAGAGGGCGGAAGCGTCACGGAGCGCCACGTGCTCTTCGCACTTACCCGTCTTCTTACCGCGGCGTATCCGGCACGCGAAGACTGCATGCAGGCGATCGAACGCGTGATCGACCAGCCGCTCACGGAAAAGGAACGGAAGAAACTGCGCGAGGCTCCCGCGCAGTTCTATGAATACGACATCCTCGGGATCCTGAAAAGCTATATGGTTACCCGCTTCTACGTGGACGCCGACAAGGAATGCATGCACATTTCCGAATTTGCCGCGCTTTCCGACAGGCTGGGCGGTATCTCCGCCTACGCCTATCTCGGCGACGTCGGCGAATCCGTTACGGGAGATAAGAAGGCACAGAAATTCGAGGATGACTTCCTCGACGAGCTCTTTGAAGAGCTGCACCGCATCGGCTTCCGGGCGATCACCTACATGCCATCCCGTAATACGCTCGCTCAGCTCGAACGGGTCATGGGACTCTGCGAAAAGTACGGCTTTTTCCAGATCAGCGGAGAGGATATCAACTCGCCTCGTCAGTCGTTCCTCTGCCAAGCGCTCCAGCGCAAGGAATTCCTCCACCTCCGGAAGGCTGCCTACGCGCTGATCGGACACGAAAAGGCGGCGTCTCAGCGGTTGGAAAACGGCATGTTTTCCGCCGAGACCATCGCACGCATGCCCTCTCTTGCCGATCGGATCTCTTACTTCTCCTCCGTTGGTGAACGGTGATATTTCAGTATTCTGCAAATTTCAGGAAAGGATCGCGTAAGCGAGCACACGGTTATGAGCATTGAAGCATTGGTACAGTTTTCCCGCAAATACGGATCGGATCCCCGGTTCGTTCTCGCAGGCGGAGGAAATACCTCCTATAAAACGGAGGGGACGCTGTTCGTCAAGGCAAGCGGTACTTCTCTTGCCTCCATCACGGCGGACGGGTTCGTCAAAATGGATCGCGCCGCGCTGGACGCTATCATGACCCACGTATATCCTTCGGATCCTGCGGCGCGGGAGGCGGAAGCGCTGCGCGATCTCATGCACGCACGCTGTGCGGGAGAGGAAGGGAAGCGCCCGTCCGTTGAGACGCTGCTCCACAATCTTTTCCCGCAGAAGTACGTGCTCCACGTACATCCCGCGCTCGTCAACGGGCTCACCTGTTCCGTCGACGGTGAGAAAACGGCGCGTGCTCTCTTTCCCGACGCGCTTTGGATCGGTCAGTCTGAGCCGGGATACGTGCTCGCCAAGACCTGCAGCGATCGGATCGCTGCCTATGCCGAGAAGAACGGCGCGGCACCGCAAGTCGTCTTTCTGCAAAATCACGGCGTATTCTTTGCGGCGGAATCCTCCGATGCGCTGGATACGCTCGTGACGCGCGTTATGGATGCGATCGCGTCCCGCATCGTCCGTGAACCGGATCTCACCGCATCCGAGGCGGACACGGCCGCAGCGGCGTCCGTCGCTCCGCTTCTCAGGATGCTTTCCGCGCCTGACGGCTGTGCGATCGTTCGCTTCCTGAATAACCGCGAGATCGAGCGCTTTGCCGCCTCCCAAGAAACGTTCGCGCCGCTCGTGGAGCCGTTTACTCCCGATCATATCGTGTACTGCAAGGCGGAACCGCTCTTCCTCACGGAAACGGAGCCGCAGGCCGTCATCGCGGCTTTCCGTGCCTTCCGGGAACGCCGCGGATTCGATCCGCGCATCGTCTTCCTGCGCGGCGTCGGCATGTTCTCCGTCGGTGCGACGGAGAAGGACGCCGAGACCGCCGAATCCGTGTTCCTTGACGCCATGAAGATCGCCGTATATGCGGAAAATTTCGGCGGCGCTTCTCACATGACGCCGGCGCTCGCCGATTTCATCATCCACTGGGAAGTGGAGAGTTATCGTGCCAAGGTAAGCGGCGGTAAGTCCGCCGGCGCGCCGCTGAGCGGAAAGATCGCGCTCGTGACCGGCAGCGCGCAGGGCTTCGGCGCCGGGATCGCCGAGTATTTGGCGAGTGAAGGTGCTGCCGTCGTTATTGCCGATATGAACGCTTCCGGAGCCGCCGCGGAAGCGGAGAAGATCCGGAGCGAGATCGGAACGCCTTCGCTGTCCGTCGCCGCCAACGTGTCCGACGAGGATTCCGTTCGGAAGATGATCGAACAGACGGTGCTTGCCTTCGGCGGTCTTGACATATTCGTCAACAATGCCGGGATCGTTCGCGCGGGAAGTCTCGAAGAAATGACGAAATCGAATTTCGAACTCGTTACCGCGGTCAATTATACCGCGTACTTCCTCTGCGTCAAATACGCCACCGTGCCGATGAAACTCCAGCGGCTTGCCTCGCCGGAATACATGTCCGACGTCATTGAGATCAACTCCAAGTCCGGCCTCGCGGGAAGCAACAAGAATTTTGCTTACGCCGGCAGCAAATTCGGCGGTATCGGATTGACGCAGTCCTTCGCTCTCGAGCTTGCGCCGTACGGGATCAAGGTCAACGCCATCTGCCCCGGCAATTTCCTCGACGGTCCGCTGTGGTCCGATCCGGATCGGGGACTGTTCGTCCAGTATCTCCGTGCGGGCAAGGTGCCGGGAGCCAAGACCGTCGCGGACGTGCGCGCGTATTATGAGGCAAAGGTGCCTCTGGGACGCGGCTGCCGCACGGAAGACGTCGCCTGTGCCGTTTCCTATATCATCCGTCAGAAATACGAGACCGGACAGGCGATCCCTGTGACCGGCGGTCAGGAAATGCTGAACTGATTACCCGTTTCATCAAAAAGCACCGTGCAGCAAAAACTGCACGGTGCTTTTCGTATACGGTTCAATCAGAGACCGGGGAACTGGCATCGGGGAACCAGCCGCGCCGGTCGTAGCGGTCGAGCAGATAACCGACCAGTTTCATGCCGCACCAGCCGAAGAGGATCCCGAGCAGCAGCCCGACGAGCACGTCGCTCGGATAATGTACGTACAGATAGAGACGCGAAAGCGCCACGAGGATCGAAAGAACGAGCGCCGGGATACCGAAGCGCTTGTCCCGGAACATCAAGACCGTCGTGCACTCAAAGCAGGCAAGCGTGTGTCCGGAAGGGAAGGATCCGTCCGCCAGCTTGTCGACGAGGAGTTCGATCGCGGGATTCAGGTCATAGGGACGGGTACGGGCGACGAGCGGCTTGATGCCGCAGTTGACGATCAGTACGCCAAGCGTCAGTGCCGCGCCCATCATCAGACCTGTACGGCGCGTTTTTTTGAAGCATAGAAACAAAATCGATACGGCGATCCAGAAAATACCGCCGTCGCCGAATTTTGTGACGATGGGAAAGAATACGTCCAAAAAGGTACAGCGGAACGTTTCCTGGATGAAGTCGAGAATGCCTAGTTCAAATACATTCATATTTTACGTCTCCTCAATGGTTCAATCTGTCGTACATCAGATATTTCTCTCCGACGCGGCGAAGGTAAAAAGTGGTGTCGATATAGTCGCGGTAATCCGCGCTGCCGATGCGGTGGAGCACGTGGATCATCGTAACGCGGCAGGAGAAGGTATCCGGATCGTAGGCGTAAAACTCGGACGTCTCCACGTCCTGAAATTCATAGGAGGAGTGGTCTATAACGAAGTACGTTTCCGTCAGGCGCGTGTTCTCGTACAACTCGCTGTTCGGATCTATGTACGCTGCCGCACGATAGAAGCCCGCATCGTTCTGCATATACGCGGCAAGCGCCTGCGCTGCCGCGACGACGTATTCCGAGTATTCGGCACGCAGGGATTCGCTGTATACGATGGGGGCGGAATAGGTGCCGTCCGCATCCTGCGTGAGAGGTACCTCAGCCCCGGCAGGCTCCCGTACTTCAACGGAAGCAGGGGGGAGATACAGTCCGTCAGCCGCATAGGTCACGAAGACGATCCCCTCGACGCCGGGCGACATATGGGCGCAGCTCTCATGCTCCGTACGTTCTCCCGTCAGCGCCTCGTCGCCGAGCAGACGTCCGTTGACGTATACGGAATCACCCTTGGGGACGGTGATCCTCACGCTTTCCCGGCCGGCACAGTAGAGCTCGATGGTATCCAGTTCATAAAGGGCAAAGCCTTTCTCCGTCTTTTTTTCACCAGGACGGATCGTGAAAGCCGAAAATTTGACGTCGTCCGCCTTCACGATGTATTTGCGCACGTCGTCGAGCCCGGTGGAAATGGAACTGTATGAAATGTCCTTTCCCGCGGTATAGGTACGAAGATAGGCGGCGACGGCATCTTTGTCCTCGTACGGCGTCAGCGGAACGGAAGCGGCTGCGTTGACGAGACGATCGAACGAGCCGTCGGCATAGTACGTCTGAAAGACGCGCTCCGCTTCGTACTGTGGCTGTGCGGTCTCGTAATCCGCTAAGATCACGCGCACGTACCGCAGACCGATATGCAGGGCGATAAGGAATACGGCGATGAGGAGAAAGTAAACGGGATAAAAAATGGAGCGTTTTTTCTTTTTCTTCACGCGTCATCCCTCCTTCGCCACGAGAAAATAGGTGGGGATACGCCGCGGATTCGTGAACGCCTTATATTTGTTCACCAGTCCGCGCAGCTGGTATTGATCGAGCGTGGAGGTATCGATCGAATACTTTGTATAATAATCTTCGTAATACATCATGGCGGAGGAGCCTCCGTCGAGCATGGCGGCGCTCACGGCGCCGTAGGATACCATGATGTCGATGACGTCGTTGTGGGTAGCGCCGAGACTGCTCGCCGTTCTCCCGTCCGTCACGAGAAGTATGACTGCGCCGTCGGCGCGCTGACCGATCGCCGTCCTCTGCGCCGTGCCCGTGTTGCTGTCGGCGTAGTACAGATGCAGATTGTCTCCGTCATGGTCGATCAGGACGTTCCCCGTCTGGAAGGATACGGCGTCGCGGATCCCCAGCGCGTCCGCTTCCGCTTTCGTCATTTTCTCCGTCACGATCATACGGTTCTCGCTGTCGAAGCCGATGAACGTCCGACGGTATCCGTCGTTCCACACGCATGCGCCGCGGGAATACGTCAGTCCGATCGGATTGTCGCCGGTGCCTTGTCCGCCCACGTCGTAGAATTCACCGCCGTTGATCGCCGCCACCGCGTTGTCGCGCGCCGCGATATCAAAGATGCGGATGCCCATTTTGCCGCTCTTATAGTCGCTGGACGTCCCCACGTAGACACGGGAGGGATCCTTGACCAGAAGGACGTACGCCTTGTAGGTGGATCCGCTGATAATGTCGAGCCGCATTCCATCCTTTGCGTTTGCCCATTCATCCGCACCGGATGTCGTGTCACCGTCTCCGGAGACGTTCGTTTGGAGATTCTTCTGATATTCTTCAAGGGAGATCACGTCGGTGCTGATGACCTCGCTGTCAGAGACGATCTGATCGACCGTTTCTTTGTCCAGAAAGAGTCCCGGCGCCCATTTCGTCGCGCTCGCCTGCATGGCGGAAAGAACGAGCAGGTTCCGTACGGTCACGCTCGGTCCTTTGGCGATCGTATTGCACAGCGCGAGCACGGAATACACGGCGAGAAGCAGAATCGTGAAGAGTACGAGCAGCGTGCGGCGTATCACGCATCCGACGGTGATCCCGGAGGATTTCTCCGCGTTTTTCGACCTTTCTGTCCGCCGGACGTCGGTGCGCTTCTGACGTTCGGGCGAGCGTACTTCTTCCTGTACGACGCGTGTACGTACAGGCGTCGGGTGACGGATGAGCTTCTTTTTCCGTCCGTTGTACACGGGCGGAATATACGTCGAATCGTATGAGAATACTTTTCTCGGATCCACGGTAAAACTCCTTACTTTGTTTCCTTACGCTTCGTCTCTTTATCGGCGAAGACCCATTCTCTCTGTATGCGGAAATTCACAAGGAAGAGTATGCAGTCGACACCTGCCTTGATGACCGTTTTTAGAAGTGCATCCCCTTCGGATTCCAAGCCGAGCAGCGCACTGATCCCGGAGACCGCCCCTGCGGAGACGAGCATCACGACAGCGGCAAGGATCACGTAGCGCACGAACGTCCGACCGACCGACGCTTTTGAGCGGAATACGGCTTTTCTGTTCAGGAGATAATTGAGGATCGAGGAGAGCACGCGGGCGAGCACTGTCGCGGCGGCGGCGCCCCACGACGAGGGAAGGACGCGTGAAAAAATGAAAAAGAGAAGCAGATCGGTGCCGGTCGAGATCAGCGAGGAGGAAAGATACAAAAGGATCAGGGAATATATGCGAAGCGAATCCCGGATCGGTCGAAAATGCGACGCTTCGTTTTCGCCGAGATAGATCGTTTGGATCTGTACTTCGCTGAAAGGGATAGCCGCCGATTTCATTTGCAGCAGCGCGTTCGTCTCATATTCATATCGATCTCCGTGCACGGTGAGCATGACGGGAAGATACCGTGCCGGGATCGCGCGCAGACCGGTCTGTGTATCTGAAATGCGCAGTCCGCAGAAGACGCGGAAAACGAGCGACGTCATGCGGTTGCCGAAACGGCTGCGTGCCGGGACGTTGTCACGGTCGAAATCGCGGACGCCGAGGACGATGCCGCCCGTGTGCAGCATTTCCTGCGCGCAGTGAACGGCATCCTCCGGTCGGTGCTGTCCGTCGCCGTCCACCGTTACGACGCCGCGGCAGTCCGGACGACTGTCCGCAATGGCGCGGAACGCCGTTTTCAGCGCGGCGCCCTTTCCGCGGTTTACCGTATGGACGAGCAGCGTACACTCCGGACGGATGGGAAAATTCGCCGCGTGCTCCGCGTCGGAGCCGTCGTTGACGAGAAAGATATCGGTAAAGCCGGATGCGATGAGCGCATCCACGGTGACCTCTAATTTTTCATCCGGATTCAGGGAAGGGATCACGACGATGACCCCGGAGAGAAGGGAAGGATCCATGCAGTGCCTCCTAGAACTCAGCGCAGCGACTCCGGGAGGAATTCTTCCCGGATGGTCTGCTTCAGATACCGGTTCAATCGGGCAAGCGTCATCGCGTGTCCGTAGTAACCCACAACGCCGTGCGACGCCGCGAGCTGCTCTGTAAAGTCTTCAAGCAAATAGATCCGGTTCTGATAAAACGTTGACGTAAAGTAGTATACGGTCGGCAGAAAGACGACGTCTTCGGCTGTGATCTCACCCGTTTCGTGCCGAACGATATCAAAGGAGATCATTCCGCCGAGCATGTTGTAATCATATGCCATTTCCGCCGCGAAATTCCCGAGAGAGTATACGCACAGCGTCCGTCCGCCGTCCGCGCGGTCGATCCATTCGACGGGCTGCAGGACGTGCGGATGGTGTCCGAGGATCACGTCCGCGCCGTTCTCGGCGAAAAGGGAAGCGAGTGTTTTTTGCTCTTCATTCGGAGTAAAGACGTTTTCGTCGCCCCAATGGACGGAGACGATGACAAAATCCGCCGCTTCGCGCGCCCGTGCAAGCTGCGTACGCACCACGTCCTCCTCCGGCAGGGGAACGATGAGGGAAGAACCCGCAGGGAGCGACAGCCCGTTCGTCATACAGGTATACGACAGGAAAGCGATGCGCAGGCCGTTCTTCTCTAGAACGCACGGGTCGTTGTATTCCTGTTCATTCTTATAGCCGCCGATCAGCGTCACGCTCTCGATCGTCCGCCAGAAGTCGATCGTGGAAGAGAGCCCGTCCGCTCCCTTGTCCAGCATATGATTGTTGGCGATATTCACGATGTCGAAACCGACTTCGGCGAGATCGAATCCGAGATCCTGCGGACCGTTGAAGAGAGGATAGTAGGAGAACGCACCGCCGCTCATCAGCGTTTCCTGATTGATGAATGCGATATCCGCCCCGGCGATCCGCTCCGCGAGCCGTTCGTACATCGGTGCGAAATTATACGTCCTGCCCGATACGGCGCAGGATGCCGCATCGCGGACGTTGCCGTAGTATATGATATTGTCTCCGGCGCCGAGAAAAGAGACGCGGAGTTCCTCAAGCGGTTCAGGAGCGTCCGTCACCGGCGTGTCGGTGATATCCTCCGTCACCGGATCCGTCGGTTCATCCGTGACGGAAGCCGGGACGCTCGGCCCCTCGTTCGTCCCCGGTGCAGTATCCGTCACGGATGACTGCGTGAGCGGACGGAAAGAGATACACCCACTGAGACCCAAAAGAAAAACAAGAAGAAAAAGAACTGCGGGAATTCGTTTTTTCATGTTCGCTCTGCTTGATTTCGACCAAAATATAGATTATAATAATAATATCATATTTTAACGGAAAATGCAAGTGTTCCGGGAAGATTCCGAAGAAATCGCGAAAAGGAGGCAGCGCAGTATGGAGGAAAAGACGCGATCCGGAGGACGTGCGCGCGTTGCCGTGCGTATCACGATCGTTTTCTTTACCGTGCTTCTGTTGTTTCTCTTCGCCGCGTACGGCGTTATGTGGATTTTGGTTAACGGTCCGTCTCCTACGGCGAAGAGACTGTTCGTTTTGTCCGTGAAGGAGACGTCCGCCGGGGGCTTTCTCGCGGATCTGTATCTGAGCGACGAAGAGATCCGCGCGATCCAGGAAGCGGATTCTCACGAGCAGGAGACCGTCGAGATGGATCTGTCGCTGATCTCTCTGCCCGCGCAGCATTCCGAACCGACGGATCCTTCCGATGCCGTACAGCCATCGACGGTCGGCAGCGATCCATCCTCTCCGACGGATCCCGATCCTGCGGCGGATACGCTTTCCGGCGCGCCGGAAACGACTTCTCCGGTCGATGAACGTCCTTCAGCGGATGACGGGATCGAGATCATTGACGTCACCGGCAGTACGTACCACGGGAAGTTGATGATCGTTTCCGATCCCACCCGCGTATTCGTCGGTGTGCCCGATGCGTACGGGAGCGATGCCTCCGGGCTGACCGTTGCCGCCATGATCCGCAAATACGGCTGTACCGCCGGAACGAATGCCGGCGGATTCTACGATCCGAACGGCCGCGGTACGGGCGGCATCCCGGAAGGGATCGTGATATCGGAAGGGAAACTTTTGTGGGGGGAGCTCACGAGCAGTTATAACCTTGCCGGGATCGACGGAAACGGGATCCTCCACGTCGGATATATGACTGCGCAGCATGCGCTCGACATCGGCGTCCGGTACGCCGCCAGTTACGGACCTGCGCTGGTGGTGAACGGCAAATCAGCCGGCGGATCCTACGCGCTGGGAGGCGGACTGAATCCGCGCACCGCCATCGGACAGCGCGCTGACGGCGCAATGATGCTGCTCGTCATCAACGGCCGCGCACTGGACAGCCTCGGCGCCACGCTTGACGATCTGGTGGATATTTTTCTCGAATACGGCGCAGTCAACGCCACGAATCTGGACGGCGGCTCTTCTTCCATTATGATCATGAATGACGAGTACCTCACCTCCAGCGCCTATATTTTCGGGGAAAGGGTCGTCGCCACGGCGATTCTGGTGAAATAAGAGTAGTATGAACACGGAGACGAAAAAAACGCGCCGCGGTCGATTTTGGCTGTTATACGGGATCTTTACCGCCCTTGCCCTGATCGGGATCGTCGTGGGGCTGTTTGTGTTCCGCGGCTATATCGCCGCCTATGAGGATTCGCAGCCGATCCATGCTGCCGAGATCTATGCGGCGTCGCTTACGGGAGCCGACTGGGAGACGCTGCTGCAGAATGCGGTGACAGAGACCTCCGGTCCCTACGAATCGGACGAGGCGGTGCTGGATGCATGCAGGGAAGCGCTGCGCATCAACGAGATCTCGGTGCGCAAGAGCGCAGGCGGAAACGCCGATTCCCCCGTATTCACACTGACGTGCAGTGACGTTGCCTTCGGAACGCTCACACTGAAGACGGATGATTCGGATCGTTTCGGATTTCCCGTGTGGACGGTCGCCTCGATCGCCGTTATCCCGGACGCGCTTGTTCCCGCCGACTGCGCCGTTGTGATCCGCGCGCCGAAGGAAAGCGTCGTGACCGTGAACGGCATCACGCTCGGAACGAACGAACTTGTATCCGTGGACACACCATACCCGTATTTTACGGAATTCGATGCCGGGATAGCCGGATCGTTTTGCTGCACCTATTCCGTATCCGGACTGCATGCCGCGCCTGACGTGCGCTGTCGGCTTGGGGATGCGGAATGTCCGCTTTCCCCGGACGGAATGGAAGGAGAAATACAGTTCCTCCTGCCGGATTATCACACCGCCGCCGTCGTCGTACCGAACGGCACGGAAGTCAGGGTCAACGGTATCGCACTTGACGATCGGTATCGGACGGAAGCCCCGACTTCGTATGCAGAAGCAAACGGATCCGCGTATGAAGTGTATGAAGCACTCGAAGAGGGAGCTGACGGTCTTCCGTACAGGGAGTATTACGCGGTGAGCGATCTTCTTGCTCAGCCGACCGTCACCGCTTTCCGCGGCGGAGTGCAGCTGCCGCTCGAAGAATCGAACGGCACGTACCAGGCGGACTATCCGGAAGAGGAACTTTACCGCTGTGAAATTACCGTGCCCGTCGGATCGACGGTCACCATGCGCGGGCAGGACTGTGCGTGCTATCGCCAACCGGAAACCGAATCGAGATTTATTGATTTGTACGACGATCCGAAGCAGGCGCCGCAATGGGAGAAATACGTTGTAGAACGGTTGTTCCTTGATCCGGAAGCGCCGCTTGTCACGTATCACGGATATACGCTCCCGACGGAACGTACCGAGGAGGGAAGAGTCGTTTCTTTCTCATCGGTGCTCCCGCAGATCGACAACGCGGACGTGATCTCACTTGCCAAAGAGTTCGTGCACGCGTATTTCACGTACACCTCCTGGGGGTTCTATGAGACGCAGGCGCATCTGCAGGCGGTTCTTGCAATGACGGCGCCAGGATCACAACTCAGTGCCAAACTGCGCCGCTCGCTGGACAGCTTCTCCTACGTGACGCCTGTCACGGCAGAGCAAAGAGACCTTACCGCAAAGATCGTCTATGAACCGGAGCCGGGCGCTTTCATTGTGCCGATCATCTTTCAGGTACAGCAGGAGATCTATTCCGTCCGCCGTGCGTTCAGCGGTACGATCACACTTCTTATTCGTTCCTATGGGGACTCCTACGCCGTATACGGTATGGTCATCGAAAACGATCCGTAGCCGACGCGCAGGGCAGGGGAGACGCATTTATCCATGCTGATAATTCAAAGTACGGTTCATTCATATTCCGCCGCATCGCACATATACTGTAGCATCAACTGCGAGCGGAGTGATGCGTATGAAACAGAAAACCGATATCAGCATGAGCGGATGGGATCCACAAGGAAAAGAACGCTGCATTCAACTGGCGGAATATCTGATCGAGCACCGCACGACGGTGCGAGCCACAGCGAATATCTTCGGCGTCAGCAAATCGACCGTGCACAAGGACATATCGGAAAAACTGCCGCATATCAACCGTACACTGTATGAGGAAGCGCACAGAGTTCTGGCGCAGAACAAAGCGGAACGTCACATACGCGGCGGTCAGGCTACGAAAGCAAAGTACCAAAAAATCCGTCAGACCCGTGCGGCGATTGGGTAAAATCGCGCATTGACGCAGAGGGTGAAATCAGCTATAATATAGGGGAACGGGAAGAACATCCTTCTTTCCCGACTATGCGCAAATTATACAAAATGCAAATTTTATATAAATCAGGGGGCGGAAAGAAGGTGAGAATATGCTGATGGCGCTCGACGTCGGCAACTCCGGCATTTGTGTCGGCTTTTTTGAACGGTGTGACAATGGCTTCGCTTTGACCGCGCGATCCCGTTTCAGCACGGAAACGCGGCGTACGCCGGACGAGCATATTCTGATCCTGCGAGAACTGATGCAGCTTTATGGGATCGATCCGCGCTCCGTTACGGAATGCGCCGTCTCCTGCGTCGTTCCTGAACTGGTGCACACTGTTTCGCTGGCCGGCGAATATTTTACCGGATGCGCGCCATTATGGATCGGTCCCGGCATACATACCGGTTTGAATATCCGCATTGACAATCACGTACAGATCGGTTCGGATATCGTGGCAGACACCGTGGCCGCCGTCGCCATGACGAAGGCGCCCGTTGCGATCGTTGACGTCGGCACCGTCACCGCGATCGCGGTCGCGGACGGCGCATCCTCATTGATCGGTGCGATCCTTTGTCCGGGTCTCCGTACGTCTATGGAGTCGATGGCGCGATCCGCCGCGCTGATCAATTCCGCGGATCTCGCAAGACCTTCATCGCTCATCGGAAGAAACACCGCGGATTCCGTCAATTCCGGCGTTGTCAACGGACATATCCTCATGATCGATGGATTTATCCGGGAGATCCGTCAAACGATCCCCAAGGACGGCGAAAAGCTTTCCTTGATCGCGACCGGCGGACTCGCGGATCGCGTGATCCCGTTTTGCCGGAACCAATTCACACTCGTTCCGGAGCTCACCCTTCTCGGCATCGCTGAGATCTACCGCAGGAACACATAATATTTTGTATAATTCGGCTTCGGCCGGTTATATATTACACTGCGCTTCACTCGCATAGCGAGGAGGCAGCACGGGTATTTAGTCCCGAAGGATGGCTTCCCCATGGAAAAAACGAAGAGACCCGAAAGAAACGTGAGCGAACGCAGTCAGCGAACGCTCCGCATGGTCCAGACGGCGCTTCTCTGTGCGCTCGCCGTAGCCCTTTCTACCTTCCAGATCCCGATTTTCTTCGGCCTTTCCCTGAATTTTGCGCTTGTGCCGATCGTGATCGCGGCATGCATCATCAGTCCTCTTGCGGGATGCATCGTCGGCGCTTGTTCCGGCATCACCACGGCGATCCAGACGTTTTTGCTTGCCTCCTCCATCGAATTGTACCGGGTATTCATCGACGCCGCTCCCATCTTTACGGCGGCGCTTTGCATCGTCAAAACGGCGGCTGCCGGCCTGATCGCCGGTTACCTGTACCGACTCATCAATAAGGTGTCCGCCAAACGTTCACTGAACGCGCTCATTCCGTCCGCGGCTGTGCCGATCGTCAATACGGGTATTTTCTGCCTCGGCGTACTTCTCGTTTTTGCCAAGCCGCTTGCGGAAAGCGAGACGTTCGGCGCTATGGCTTCCGGAACAGCGATCTTCCACTTTGTGTTCATCGTTCTCGTCGGAGCGAATTTTATCGTAGAGCTGCTGCTCAATATGATTCTTTGTCCGTTGATCGTGAAGGCGCTTTATTCGACAAGACTTTTCAAGAAGTGATCTCTTCCCTGCTCCGTTCCCATTCAAAAAGCAGCGATTTTACTATCGCTGCTTTTTCTGTGTTCGTCCTTTGATTTGTGCATATTGAACAAAAATCAATTTTGTGCCGTTTTCTGTTGGATTTTTGGCCGTTTCGTGATATAATATACACGGAATCAGTGAAAAACGGGAGGTAGTTCCATGGCATCTCAAGCTCAATCACCTATCAAGATGCGCGTTGTCTGCGCTTCTTCAAAAGCGAAGATCCGTACATATGCTACAGCGCTCAGCGAGGCGTTCAAATGCCGCGTCGAAGACGTTCCGCCGGCATATCCGTGCGATAAGGAGCGTCTTGTCATCATCGTTATGTCGCTGAGAGGAGATCCGAGCGACAAGCTGCGTCTGTTCTGTACCGAGCTGAACACGACGCGTGCGTTCAACGTGGCCCTTGTGGTCGACAACAAGGAGCAGACCCGCGGGATCAAGATCGTCAAGGACGCGCTCCGCGACGCCGGAACGAACGTTGTGGACGATATCTATTATCTTCAGTCTCCCGGTATCTTCAGCGGCGCGAAGATCACGCTCGAGGAGCGCACCGAGATCGTCCGCTGGGCGGAAAAGGTCATATCCAACCTGACCAATATTTGAATTATCACACGTAAAAAAGCGGCTTGACGCCGATTGGATGAGGCGTCAAGCCGTTTTTTTGTCGTTATGATCTTTTTCAGACAAACTTCGGAGCTTCTTGCGGATCTCACAAAGGATCGCTGTGAGCAGCGCGGGGATCGATGCGGCGAGGAGGAGCGGCCAACCGTCCGCGGATACGTTCAGCGTCTGTACGATGCCGCACGCCAGCATACAGAGCATCAGAAGCAGGTACATCAAGGATTGCCGCGTAAGCTGGAAATCACCGGCGAAAACGGTAAAAGTGTGCATATACTCAACGGATGCGGCAAAAGACGTGAGGATCCCGCCGACCCAGAACACCGCACGGAGCTGCTGCGGATCGCCGGACCACCCGAGATACGGGGCCGCAGCAAAGAGCGCGATCAATACCACGCCGGAGAGCGTTCCCGCCGCCAAGGGAAAGAGAAAATCCGTAAGCGTATGCAGAAGCGCCGTTTGTGAACGCGATACGGTCAGGATCCCCAGCTGCGGACGCCGGAACGCAAAGGACAACACAGCCGCGAAATCGAGGATCAGTCCCCATAAAAGCAGGGGCAGCGGCGAGAGGAGCGGCGCGCCGGTAAGGACCGCGGTCAAAAGAAGCATGAGCCGCATCGTCTGGGAAAGAAGCAGATACTCCGAGGCGGCACGGACGTTAAGGAGCGCGCTGCGCGCATAGCCGATCATCTGCAGAACGCCGCAGGCGGGCGCATTATGCGTCCACTTCCCTTCTTCATTCCATCCGATCAGAACGTCGGCGCGGCGGCTGAGCACGGTGGGCGTCCTTGCGTCGGAGCGGTACGCTGCGGCACGTACGTCCGCATTCGAAAGCGCATCAAGATCTTCCAACGTATCGATCACGCAGACTGTCGTTTTGTTCCTTTCCGCCTTGATCCGTTTTACAGCGTGCGCGCGGTCCTCGCTTCCCCGGCATTGGATCAGCGCGTTTTTCATGGGGGAATCCGGGGAAAGCCAGGAGGAGAACGAGGGAGAATCGGCGGCGAAATACAGATCCTCCTCTTTCAGAATGCCGGCCTCTTTCGCGAGGTATTTTGCGTCTGCGTCACGATCCGTCAGGACGGCCAAACGCAGCTCGCCGCGGCGGCATTTTTCCGCATAACGCACGAGTGAGAGCGGTACCGTATCGTGGATCGTCAGATAACCGATAAGTTCCATGCGCATTTGTACCGCTTTCAGTTTGGTAAGATCCGAATACGGAGAGGGACGCGTCGCCACGGCGACCGTGTACATCGCGCGCGCCGCGCAGTACGCGTCGTATTCAAGAAGCCGGGTACGGAGCGCCGGATCGATCATGACGGATCCCGAAGGAAGACGCTGTTCCGTGCAGCAGGAAAGAACGTCGGTCAAAGAGCCGCAGAGGTAAGCTCGCGGAGCGCCGCCGTCGGTTACCAGCACCGTACTGAGCCCGCTTTCCCGACGGACGTCGAGGCGGGGCGGTCGCGGCACCGAGTCGTCCGGATAGTACGTACTGCGAAGATAAGCGATCCGCGCGCGGAGATCGTCCGTGTCTCCCGGACCGGGAGACGTACCGAGCAGGGTCTCCTCCGTACACAGCGCACAGAAGCGAAGAAGTGCGCGCGCTGCCTCATCGGTCCCCTCGCTTTCCGTGCCGAGATACTGGTGCTGTCCGATGCGAAGATCGCCCGAGCGGAGAAGCCGCTCCGAAGCAAGAACGATGGTATCCGCTCCTCCGAGCGTTTCCAGTGAACGGACGTCTTTTATCACGGAACCGCTGCCGGAGGATGCCGCCATCCGCATGGAACAGGCATATATGATACAGGCGATCGTACCGAGAAATTCGCTCATGGAGGAGACGGCGAGTGCCAGCGAGGAAAGGTACAGTTCTTCGATGGAGTATGCGCCTCGATTTCCGGCGAGACCGACCGCCAGGATCACGAATACGAATAAGATCATGAACAGCGATACACGGCGGCGCCATGACGCCAGAGCCGTCCAGACTTCGGAACGGACGTCGCAGGAGACGGATATCGTTCCCTTGCGCGCATAGGCGTATGTCTGCTCTCCGGCGGCAAAAACGACGGCACGCGCCTCGCCGCGCACGACGTCCGAGGCGGCGAAAACGATATTCGCACGCTGTGCGATCGGGGTACTTTCCGCGAATGTTCCGTCAGTGGATTTTTCGCGCAGTAGCGTTTGATCGGAGGAAGTGCTCTCCGCCGCGGTCAGCGAGCCGGACAGAAGACGTGCATCCGCCGCCACCGTATCTCCGGCAAAAAGGCAGAGAATATCTCCGGGTACCACTTCGTCCGCCGGGATCATGCGGCAGACGCCGTCCCGCAGTACGTGCGCACGCGGAATGTCAGAGCGTGCCGCATTCTCAAAGACACGCCGCGCTGCAACGGCGGTGATCGCCCGCAGTACCGCGGACAAGAGCAATACCGCACAGATGCCCGCGACCTCCGCGCCGCGTCCGAAAGCGGCGGCGATGGCTGCGGTCACGATAAGCAGAAAAGCCGCAAGATCCAAAAACTCACCGAAAACGGCGCGGCTGAGCGATTCGCGCTCCACCTTCCATAGGGAATGACCAGAAAGCCGGACAGCGCGCCGTCCGGCTTCCTTTTCGGTCAGTCCTTTATACGGATCCGTTGAAAACGCGCGGACAGCCGCTTCCGCCGGCAGAGAATGCCAGCGGTTGGAACGTTTTTCTTCCATACGGATCACAAGGCGCGGACGGAGATCACCCCATCCGTTACGCCGACTTCTACGGCGCTTACGTCTCCGTGCAGACGGATCAATTCGGAAGCGATCCGATCCTCGACCTCCGTCTGGATATACCGGCGCATGTTGCGCGCGCCGTAACGGGCGGAGAACGACCGCTCCGCGATGAGGGCGGAGGCTTCCTGCGTCCACGTCAGGCGGATCTTCTTTTCCGAGAGAGCGGCGGCACAGTCGCCGAGCTGCAGCTCGGCGATCTTCGTGAAGTCGTTTCGGTCGAGCGAGCGGAACGTGATGATCTCGTCCACGCGGTTGAGGAATTCGGGACGCAGAAATTCGGCGAGAGCACGCGACGTTCTCTCGGAGGATTGTACCGCGGCGCTTTCCGTAAAACCGGCGGGAGCGGACGCACCGGAGGAGGAACCGGCATTCGTCGTCATAACAAGGATCGTATTGGAAAAATCGACCGTTCTTCCCTGTGCATCCGTCACACGTCCGTCGTCGAGAATCTGGAGCAGAATGTTCATCACGTCCGGATGCGCCTTCTCGATCTCATCGAACAGCACGACGGAATACGGGTGGCGGCGGATCTTTTCCGTGAGCTGTCCGGCGTCGTCGTAGCCGACGTATCCGGGCGGAGCGCCGATGATGCGCGACACGGAGAATTTGTCCATGAATTCACTCATATCGAGCCGGATCAACGTCTCCGGCGAGGAAAAGAGATCGGCCGCGAGGACCTTGACCAGTTCGGTTTTCCCGACGCCCGTAGGTCCGGCAAAAATGAAGGAAACGGGCTTTCGCTTAAAGGAGACTCCCGTTCGGCTGCGGCGTACGGCGCGGGATACTGCGCCGACCGCTTCGCTTTGCCCTATGATGCGGCGGGCGAGCCGTTCCTCCAGCCCCGCAAGGCGCGTATATTCGTCTTCGTTGATCGTGGATGCGGGGATCCCCGTCCATATTTCGATGACGTCGGCGAGATCCGCGGAAGTCATGGAGATCTTGGCGCATGCTTCCTCAAGCGCTTTGCTGCGGTCCTCGGTGCGGATCATCTCTACCTTTGCGTCCGCAAGACGCTCATAGGTGGTGTCGTCCGCCTCGCCCTGCGCCGCTTTTGTCTCGAGACCGGTGATCTCTTCCTCAAGCTTTGCGTGCTGTTCGCGCAGCATCCGGCTTTCATTGATCTCCGGAGAGGAGAGGGAGATCTGCGCCGCCGCTTCGTCGAGAAGATCGATCGCTTTGTCGGGGAGATACCGGTCCGTGATATACCGCTCGCTCAGGATCACGGCGTCATGGAGCACGGACTGCGGGATATGGATCCCGTGATATTCCTCGTAGTAATGCTTGATCCCTTCGAGGATCTTTTCGGTATCCGCCGCGTTCGGTTCATTGACCATGACCGGTTGGAAACGCCGTTCAAGCGCCGAGTCCTTTTCGATATACTTTCTGTATTCGGTCAGTGTCGTCGCGCCGATGATCTGCACTTCGCCGCGCGACAGCGCCGGCTTGAGGATGTTCGCGGCGTTCATGCTTCCTTCTGCGTCCCCTGCCCCGACGATGTTGTGTACCTCGTCGATCACGAGAATGACGTTGCCCGCGTCTTTCACATCGTTGAGCAGACCAAGCACACGCGATTCGAACTGACCGCGGAACTGCGTACCGGCGACAAGCGCAGTCAGATCGACGAGACAGACCTGTGCACCGCGCAGACGGTACGGCACCTCACCGTCCGCGATCCGCTGGGCAAGCGCCTCGGCGATCGCCGTCTTGCCGACGCCCGGTTCACCGATCAGGCAGGGATTGTTCTTCTGACGGCGCGAAAGGATCTGAACGACGCGGGAAAGTTCACGTTCGCGTCCGACGATGCGGTCGAGCTGACCGTTCTCCGCCTTGCGGGTGAGATTCTGACAATAGGTGTCAAGATATTTGTGTTCCGGTTTTTTCTTTGCGGTCTTCTTGTCGTTTTTTGCCTGCGCGCCGTCCTTCGGGAGCGGAGGCATACGCATGGCGCCGCCGAATAGTCTTCCGAAATCGATGGCGGGCGCGCGTCCCTCGCTGTCGGAGGAATCGTTCTTTCCGTCGCCCTCGCTGTCTGTGTCTTCACCTTCGGAGGAACTGAGCTCCTCCATGGCGTTCGTCATCTCCGTGGTGACGCGTTCGAGATCCTCGTCGCTCAGACCCATTTTGGAGATGATATCCTCAACGGGTTTGATGCCGAGTTCGCGGGCACACGGAATGCAGAGACCGTCCTGCTTCGGCTGTCCGTTTTCGATATGGGAAATGAAGACGACTGCCATTCTTTTTTTGCAGCGGGAACAGAGTACCATATGTGTATACTAAACGCCCGACGGGCGTCCCTTTCTTTTTTATTACGTGTTGAGTATCCAGTCCAGCACGATGCGGAACTGCCCGCTGCTGAAGAACCGAACGATGATCGTATTGTTGATGATCGAATCGCTGAACATGGCGGGATAGATGGAAGACATCGCGTGGATCAGACCGACGGACAAAACGCTGAGCACCCACGCCCAGAGAAATGCGGCCGCGACCCCGACGAGAAGTCCCAGGATCGTATTCGCCGTTTTCAGCGCGGGGAGTTGGAATATCAGATCCAGTATCCACGTCAGCAGTTTCAACAGGATGACCATTGCGATCAGGATCCCGAGAAAGGCCGCGATGCGCGAGAGGGCACGCGCGACTGGCTTCGCGATCAGATCCGCGAGTTCATTTACGCTTTCCTCCTCGGATTCCGTTGACGGCTGCACCTCACGGTCCAGTTCTTCCTCATCCGCTTCATAGCGGTCGAGGATCTCGCGGAAGGAAGACGGCATGACGTCGAAAAGGCGTCGGAGATCGTAGGTACCGTTATGATTATCTGTCAGTGAACCTACCGTTTCGGCAATCGATTCTGAAATATTCGTGATGACCGGAGTCTGCTCAATATATGCGGCAACCGTAGGCGTGAATGCGTATGCGACGATGACGGACGCAAGAAGCGTGCAGATCCCCATGACGGACTTGACGAATCCCCGCTTGGCGCTGAGGACGATCGTGAGGACTGCGACAGCCAGAATGATCCCGTCAAAAACAAAGTTCATTTCTTTTCCTCCGTTTCTGCATTCAGGTACTCCGCTGCGGCATGTGCTCCTCCGGAGAAGCAGAGGATCGGTGTGCCGGACACTTCGCATAGGTCGAGCAGCTTGCCCGAACATTCGTATTCCTGCAAGACGCCGCCGCGGATCTCCCAGAGACGGTCTTCGCCGATCAGATATGCGTCAGCGCTTCCGGACGACGCACACACTCCTGTGATCTTTTGCTGCATTGCGAGACTTCCGATCTGTTCGCCGTCGGTATCCCAGATAAGGATCCTTACGTCCGTGCCGAGGAGATTCGCCGCGCATGCGAAAACGATGCGTTCCGGAGAGAGATCAAAATAGGAAAGCGTCACGGAACTCAGCGGCACACGCCGCGTTTCCGTCCCGGATGAATCGAAGAAAAGCAGCGCGCTGTCGCACACGACCGCAAGTTTTCCGCCGCGCATATACTGGGCGCGCAGCGGGAGAAGCGATCCGAGCGAAATCGTTTTCGTCACGTCCGTGCCTACCGTGCACAGCGTCAGCGTGGTGGCAAGCGACCAATCCGAGGCGGAAACGCCGAGCACCGCCAGCGTTTTTCCGTCCGGTGAGAAGGTAAGATCCGTCACGTAGGATTCGCGGTAGATCAGCGCCGTTTTGGAAAAGGAGGCGTTGTACAGCGCGATCACGCAGCGTGCCTCGCTTGCACGGGATACGACCGCGTAAGCGCCGGTGTCGGAGACGGCGGCACACTGGATCGCACCGTAAGAGGTGCCGCGGTGCACGCAGGCAAGCGTAGTGAACAGCGCGTATTCCGTACCGCCCGCGTCGTACAGCAGCAGATATTTTTCCCCCGTCTGCACGACGGGTTCAGCATAGGAGATCGATTCCTTGAGGATCACCGCCCCGGAGGCATCGTACAGCTGGAGACCGGACGAACCCGCTACGGCAAACTCACCGCGAAAGGATGCAAACGACATGTTCTGTTGTTCCTCGTACACCACGGCGGCATAGGCACCGCTGACGCCTGAGGAGAAATTCAGATCCCGGAGCAGATAGAGAAGACTTTCGTAGGTGACGCTCTCCCGATGGACGATGAGCATAAGGAGCATGACGACGCCGAAAAGGATCACCGTCCCCCATTTGACGAGACCGTATCCTGCAGATACTCTTTTGTAATACTTGTTTTCTTTCTTCGGCTCCGGCTCTCCGGGACTGAGAGGGACGGTCTGCACGGCATTCTGTTCCAAGGCATACTCTCCTTTCCTGCGTCGTTCGGAAAACGTTACTCAGATTCCCACGGGATCTCGCGGTCATAGCGCACGTCCGTCAGATACAGTCCCTCCGGCGGTGCGGTGACGCCGGCGTATCGGCGATCACCGCCGTCCAGCGACGCCTGCACGTCGGCAAGGGTACGACGGCCTGACGCACAATCGAGCAGTGTGCCCGCCATGATCCGTACCATATTGTACAGAAACCCGTTCGCTTCAACGCGGTATACGAGCAGTCCGTTCGACGAGCGCTCGACGGAAGCGGACAGCACCGTACGCACGGGACTTGTGTTCCGTGCGCCGCTTGCACGGTACGCGGAGAAATCGTGCTGCCCGAGAAATAACGCCGCGGCGCGCCGCATGCGGTCTTCACCGTCCGGGAGGATCCTCTGCGGCACGCGGCAGACGCGTCCAACAAGGAACGGATCGCGCGTCGGCGCGTCGCAGACGCGGTATTCGTATGCCTTTGAAAGGACAGAATACCGCGCGTGCAGCGAATCCGGCACTGTCGCCGCCGCCATTACCGCAAGAGCATCCGGCAGCAACGGATTGATTGCCCGGTGGAGGCGTCCGACGGGTATCGGGCACCATGTTTCACCCCGGTTCGCCGTGCTGCGGGGAGCGAGTGTCGCACAAAAACCGAGAGCGTGCACGCCGCTGTCCGTACGACTGCACCCGGTGATATCGCATGGGAACCCGAGAAGCCGTTCGAATGCTTCCGTCAGTGTTCCCTGCACCGATATTCCGTTCGGCTGCGTCTGGAAGCCGCAGAACGCGCTTCCGTCGTATCTTAACAAAAGCAGTATCTTCATCGTTTACCAGGACAGCATATACGCGCCGAAACGGTTGAGCAGAACGACGCCGGCGCCGAGCAGACAGATCCCGATGCACGCGATAACGTCCCGCGCGTGCGCATGGAGGACGTTCATGCGCGTCCTTCCCTCCCCGCCCGTATAACAGCGGCATTCCATGGCGGTCGCCAGCTCGTCCGCACGGCGGAAGGCGGAAATAAACAGCGGGACGAGGATCGGGATGAGCGCCCGGGCGCGCTGGATCAGCGAGCCGGTGGAAAAATCTGCACCGCGCGCCTTCTGGGCGTTCATGATCTTTTCCGTTTCCTCGATCAGCGTGGGGATGAAGCGCAGAGCGATCGTCATCATCATCGAAAACTCGTGCACGGGGATATGGATACGCTTCAGCGGGGATAAGAGCTGCTCCAGACCGTCCGTCAGCGCGATCGGCGTTGTGGTATACGTCATGAGCACGCTCGTGGAAACGAGCAGCAGAACGATGCGCAGCGCGATCAGAAGCGCGTTGAAGACCCCTTCCAGATACACGTGGATGAACGCCCATTCAAAGAGCAGCGTTGTGCCTTTGATGAAAAAGATATTCAGAACGACGGTGAAAAGCAGGATAAACATGAGCGGCTTCAGCCCGTGCAGGATAATACGCGGACGGATCCCGGAGAGGAGCACGAGCACGACGGCCGCTGCCGTGAGCAGACCGAATGCCGCGAAAGATTTCGCCAGAAATATTACAACGATATACAGGAGCACCGCAATGATCTTCGCACGCGGGTCCATACGGTGAATGACGGAATCGCCCTCACAGTATTGACCGAATGTGATGTCGAGATTCATGACGCCCCGCCTCCGAGCTTTTCGCTGAGACGCTGCGCTGCGTATTTGACGGTATACACGTCCCGTCCGATATCGATCCCGTACCGGGCGAGCGCCGCCGCCACGTACGTGATCTGCGGCACGTCCAGCCCCGCGTCGAGCAGCGTTTCGTACTGACTGAACACGGAGGCACAGTCTCCGTCCAAAAGCAGTTTCCCGTGCGACAAGACGACCACGCGGTCGCAATAGAGCGCCATATCTTCCATGCTGTGGCTGACGAGGATCACAAGCGAACCGCTCGCCCGCTGATAGTCACGGATCCGTGTCAGGATCTCCCGGCGGCCTCCGGGATCGAGACCCGCAGCCGGCTCGTCGAGCACGAGTACCTCCGGTCGCATGGCGATGACGCCGGCCAACGCGGCGCGCCGCTTCTGTCCTCCGGACAGATCGAAAGGAGAATGATCGAGCAGCGTTTCGTCCAATCCGACGAAGCGCGCGGCTTCCAGCACCCGCGCGTCGACTTCTTCTTTGCTCATTCCCATATTTTTCGGACCGAAAGCGATATCCGCACGTACCGTCTCGTCAAAAAGTTGATATTCGGGATACTGCATCACGAGACCGACACGAAAGCGGATGTCGCGGATCTTTTTCGGCTCAGCCCAAATATCTTTCCCGTCCAGAAGTACCTGCCCATCGCTTGGCTTGAGAATGCCGTTCAAAAGCTGTACCAACGTGGATTTTCCGCTTCCGGTATGTCCCATGAATCCGGTGACAGCCGGCCCTCCGATCGTCAGGCTGATATGATCGAGGGCGCGGATCTCATACGGCTGTCCGGCGCCGTATATGAAGGAAACGTCCTTCAGTTCTATCTCTGCCATAGAATCCGTTCCCCCTTCCGCCGCAGCGGACGGGGATTCCTTTCCAACGGTAATGGTCTGCCTCTCACCGCCGTGAGATGGCAGCCGCGATCTCGGACGCGCATTCGTCCGGATCGAAAATGTCCAGCTGGACGTCCAGCCCATGCTGCCGCATGGCATACAGGAGTTCCGTTGTCTGCGGCACGTCGAGATGGGCTGCCCACAGTTTCTCCGGCTGGCTGAAAACTTCGCGCGGCGTTCCGTCCATAAGGATATGACCGCGGTCCATGACGATCACACGGTCTGCTCTGACCGCCTCTGTCATATAGTGTGTTATATGGAGCACCGTGATATGCTCCTCCCGGTTCAGCTTTTCGATGATATCCATGACCTCACGCCGGCCGACGGGATCGAGCATCGCCGTGCTCTCATCGAAGATGATACAGCTGCGGCGCATGGCGATGATGCCCGCAATGGCGACGCGCTGCTTCTGCCCGCCGGACAGTTTGTGCGGCGCATGACGGGCATATTCCGTCATCCCGACCATGGCGAGCGCTTCGTCGACGCGCCGACGGATCTCCTCCGGGGGCAATCCGAGATTCTCCGGTCCGAAAGCAACGTCTTCCTCCACAACGGTCGCCACGATCTGATTGTCGGGATTTTGAAAAGCCATCCCGACCTCGCGGCGCGCGCGGAGGACGTCTTCCTCTGTGATATCGTCGGTACTCATGTTCCGCCCGCGGAGCCATACACTGCCTTCGTCAGGAAACAGGATCAGACTGAGCATCTTTGCCAGTGTGGATTTTCCGCTTCCGTTATGCCCGAGAATGGCGACGAACGAGCCTTCTTCCACGGAAAAACTGATATGATCGAGTGCGCGGTGAGGAGCGGCGCCCTCCTCCGTCGGATAGGAATACGACAGATTCTCGACCCTGAAGCATTCGCTCATGCGGTCACCACCTTTCCTTCCCAGCGCACAGAGGCACCTGCGGGAAGGATAAGTCCGTTTTCCTCCACGACCAGTCCGAGCTCTCCGCACGTTACGTTGCCGTCTGAGATCCCGGCAGTGCGCATGCTTTCCTGCAGCATGTATGCCATAGAAGCCGGGGAAAGCCCGGCCGTGTAGGAATTGATGAGAAAGAACAGCGGTCGGTCACTGAGGAGCAGTACCGTGCGGGAGATCAGCTCGTAGGCGCATTCTTCCAGTTTCCATACTTCACCGCTCGGACCGCGTCCGTAGGACGGCGGATCCATGATGATCCCGTCGTATCGGCTGCCGCGGCGGATCTCCCGCTCCACGAATTTCCGGCAGTCATCCACCAGATAACGGACCGGTGCGTCAGCCAGACCGGACAAGCGCAGGTTTTCCTTTGCAGCGTTCACCATGCCGCGGGAGGCATCCACATGACAAACAGACGCGCCGGCGGCGGCCGCCGCCGCGGTCGCGCCGCCCGTATAAGCGAACAGATTCAGTACCCGCGGTGCGGTCTCCGGCCGTACGGAGCGTGCGGAACGGATCCTTGCGGAAAACCAATCCCAGTTGACGGCCTGTTCCGGAAACAGACCGGTATGCTTGAAACCCATCGGACGGAGCTGAAAGGTGAGCGATCCGTAACGGATGTTCCAGGCGGAGGGCATCCGTGCGACGACCCAACTTCCGCCGCCGGAGGAGGAACGGCGGTACACACCGTCCGGATTTTGCCACAGGGGATTTTTGCGCGGCGTATCCCACAGTATCTGCGGATCCGGGCGGATCAGGATATACTTTCCCCATCGTTCCAAGCGCTCGCCGCCCGATGCGTCGAGCAGAGCGTATTCTTTCCATTGATCGCTGATAAACATCCGATGTTTATTCCTCTTTTGGGATCCCGCCGATGACGGTCGGACGGTTGAAGTATTTTTCCAAAGCCGATGCACCGCTATGCGCATGGCAGACGGCGATCGCCAGCGCGTCCGCCGCGTCGTCAGGACGGGGGATCTGCTTCAATCCGAGAAGCGAGGCCGTCATTGTCATGACTTGCTTTTTTTCCGCCTTGCCGTACCCGACGACGGCGGATTTTACCTGCATCGGCGTGTATTCATAAATCGATACGCCGTGTTTTGCGGCGCAGACGAGGAGCACGCCGCGCGCTTCCGCGACAACGATCCCCGTCGTGACGTTTGTTTGCCAGAACAGTTCCTCTATCGCCATTGCATCGGGACGGTATCGGTCCAATAATTCCGCCAGCCCGTCGTAGATCTGCGACAGCCGTTCATCAACGGGAAGTCCCGCTTCCGTCCGGATCGTGCCGTAAGCGAGCGTATGAAAACGGGAAGCGGCATATTCCACAGCCCCCCATCCTACGGTCGCCAGACCGGGATCGACTCCGAGAATGACCATATTTCCTCCGGGATCCAACAAATCACCACAATAATTCATATTATTATAGCACATGCAGATCGGAATGTCAATTCTTTCCCTCAATCTGCGCGTCTGCGGATCGGTCTGCCACGTGAAATGAAAACGGCGCGGTCGTATCGGACTGCACCGCCATATTCGATTTTTGAACGTTCCAAAGGTATTCAATGGTACACGGAAGGATTGGAATCATAGCGCAGGCACTCCGCCCCGGCATACAGGCTGCAAAACGCGGCAAGCGTATCGAGCACCGGCGATTCGGTATAGTAATGCCCTGCCTCAAGGATCATCAACCCTTCCTCCGCATAGTCAACGGCGTCATTGTATCCGATCTCACCGGTGATGAATGTATCGGCACCGGCTTCCATGGCAGCGCGCAAAAAATCTTTCCCGGAACCGCCGACCAATGCGATTTTTTTGGGGGGGCGGCTGCCCGTACGCCTCACGTGCGGTGCCCCCAGCATCCGTCCGATACAAGCGGCAAATTCACCGGGATCGTCCGGCATGGAGGCCGGACGGCGGGCAAGGCGTCCGAGCGTCGGGGATTCGGTATCTCCGAACGTACCGCACGGTTCGAGCATGAGCCGGGATACGAGCGCGTCGTTGACGCCGTTCTCGGCGGCATCGAGGCGCGTGTGCAGAGAGAGAACGGCAACGCCGCTCTCCAGCGCCGCCATCGTTCGCATCCCTCCGAGCGAATCGGGGACGACGGCACGCAGGGGACGGAACAAAAGCGGGTGATGCGTAAGCAGCAATTCGCAGGAAGCAGCATTTGCCGCTTCTACCGCTGCGCGCGTCGCGTCAAGCGCCAACATGACGCGGCGCACTGCCGCGTCATGATTCCGGCAGACCATCAGTCCGTCGTTGTCCCATGCGCACGACAGCGAGCGGGGATACCGTTCCTCCAGTGCTTCGACCAGCGTTCTCAGTTTCACGGTTTCAAACTCCTCTTTGAAGATACAAAAAAACAACGTTAAACGTTCGGCTGCGCTTCGGCGATCCGTCCCAATTCCGCGAGCAGCGCATCGTCTGCGGCGGTGTCCGCTCCGCCGCGGCGGAGCCCTTCCCTGCGCCGCCGGACCGCGTCGATCTCTCGCTGAAGATACGGCATAAACAGCGGCTCCTGTGCACCGCGGCGAATATGCGACTCGCCGAGAAGGAGCGCCGCGGGCGACAGCACGCGAGAAACGCCGTCATATACAACGGACATGCACGTATAGATCCTGCCGCCAGACGCGGCAAGACGTTCATCGATGATCCTGTAACCGGCACGCGCCAGGTATATGCGCAAATCGATCGCCGAGGACATAGGCTGGAGCACGGCACGGACGGGATCCGTGCGCGTATACGGCGCTTCGTCGAGGATCCGTGCGATCAGCTCGCCGCCCATCCCGCAGATGAGAAGTACCCGCACGCCGCGGGAAGCAAGATCCAGTGAGGATACGCCGTCGGCAAGAATAAACACCATTCGATCCGCGCATCCCCATTTTTCCGCGTTCCTGCGGGCACGGTCGAGCGGCGGCGCATGGACGTCCGTCGCAACGGCGTATGGTGAGATCCCGCGCAGGATCAGCGAGATCGGCAGATAGGCGTGGTCCGTACCGACGTCACAGATCCGTTCCCCCATCCGGATGAAAGATGCTGCAAGCGCGAGGCGTGCATCAAGAAGCGGCGCGGCGCGTACAATACTCATACAGACGTCTCCGAAAAGGAAAAAGCGGGGCGCGCCCGCTTTCTTCCGATCACTTTTTCGCTGCGAAATGCGCGTTCAGTTTTTCGACAAGCGCATCTGCATCGGTGCTGTGTAGGCGGCATGCTTCCTCGATAGACTCGCCTCTGGACGCCGGGCATCCGAGGCAGTGCAGCCCGATCTCGAAAAAGTACTCCGCGGTATCCTCATCGGCGTCGAGCACGTCGCCGATCACGCTTTTTCTTGTAACTACCATGATCCATTCCTCTTTTCGTTTGTGTTGTATTTTCCGTTTTGATTGACCGATATCAGTTGGCACGCGGGAGCGCCTGCTCCGGATCCGGAATGACGACACGCTCGATGTCCGCGCCGATCCGCTGCAGTTTTCCGACGATATCGTCGTAACCGCGCTCGATCAGTCCGATCTCGGTGACTTCCGTCTCGCCGACGGCGACAAGACCGGCAATGATCATAGCTACGCCCGCGCGAAGATCCACCGCCTTCACAGGCGCTCCGCGAAGCGGTTCTCCGCCCTCGACGATGGCGGTCCGTCCGTCGACCTTGATGGAGGCTCCCATGCGCCGCAACTCATCCACGTAACGGAAACGATTCTCATAAACGCCTTCCGTCAAATAACTGACGCCGGCTGCCTGAGAGAGAAGCACCGTCATCTGCGGATGCATATCCGTCGGGAAACCGGGATAAGGATGCGTTTTGACGCTTGTACGGGAAAGCGGTCCGCTCCGACGCACGACGACGGCATCATCCTGATCCTCGACCTCGACGCCCATTTCTTCGAGTTTCGCGGTGATGGATTCCAGATGCTTCGGGATGACGTTGTCGATCCGGACACAACCGCCCGCCGCGGCAGCGGCGATCATGAAAGTGCCGGCTTCGATCATGTCGGGGATGATCGCATACGTGCAGCCGTGCAGCCGCTCGACGCCCTTGATGCGGATCATATCGGTGCCGGCTCCGCTGATATTTGCGCCGCAGGTGTTGAGAAAGTTTGCCAAGTCGACGATATGCGGCTCACGCGCCGGATTGTCGATCACGGTGGTACCCGCCGCTGTCACGGCGGCAAGCATGATATTGATCGTGGCGCCGACGGAGACGATGTCGAAGAAAATGTTCGTACCGACAAGGCGTCCGCCTTCGGCCTCGATGGAAATATTGCCGTTCTCCAGTTCCACTGTGCCGCCGAGCGCCTGAAGCCCTTTGATATGCTGATCGATCGGACGCTCACCGAAATCACATCCGCCGGGGAAACCGACCTTTGCGCGACCGAAACGTCCCAACTCGGAACCGAGCAGATAGTAGGACGCACGCATCTTCCGGAAAAGTTCAGGCGATACGCCTTCAATGTCCATATGCGTGCAGTCGATCTCGTACGTATCGCGGGAAAGCATCCGGATCTTCGCTCCCATTTCCCGCAGGATCTCAAAGGAGATTGCTACGTCGCGGACGCTCGGTATGTTTTCAATGACGCATTTGCTGCCGACGAGTACGGTGGCGTAAATGATCGGAAGCGCGGCGTTTTTCATGCCGCTGATCTCAACGCTGCCAAGAAGCGGCTTTCCGCCGCGGACAACGATCTTTTCCATATATTTATATTGCCAATCCGCCGAAAGCGGAATTCCTTTCGCGTAATACCGGATCATGGAAACAGAAACGGATCTGTATCGACTGCGGAAATTATGCTTATTATATTGTACCCGTTTGACGCAAAAAATGAAAGAGGGTATGCGCCGTATTTTCACATTATTTACAAATCGAGTCAAAAGAAACAACAACAAACAGTATACACTTGTCAATTTGTGTACAAACTGCCGTCTATTGCGTTGACGATCATATGTGTTCCGCTTCCAAACAGCGTATCCCATGCCGGAATCAGGTAAAAGCGGTCAGCGGATGCGTGGAAATACACGGTATAGCAAATGTTCAGCGACTCGATCCAGACCGGAAATTTCCCCGGTGTGATCCGGTTCTTCATACTGTACAGTATATTGATCTGATCGAGCAAATGTGCAGAGATCGTTTCCTGCGGTTCGGCGAAGCACCATGCGCCCTCCATGCGAATGAGCTGTCCGTCGCGCACAGCCGCCGTGGCGGTCAGATTCACGATCCGCGTGCCGCGTACGTACTGCGACATTTCGCACCAGGCGATCCTTGTACCGTGCTCGATACCGAGGACGGTCACGTCATACGAAACGGGTGAGGCGGACGTCGTCCCAAAGGAAATCCGACCGAGAAATTCCTGTACGACGCGGCGTATGCGCAATTCCTGTGACGAGCCGGGCGCCGATAGATTTTCCGTATCCGGTAATACGGTATCCCCCGAACCGAACGCTTCATAGCGGAATCCGAAGCGATCCGAAAATACGCAGCGGTCGCCGTTCTCCATTGTGAGAACGACGCCGCTCGGCGCCGTAAAAGAGCGCACCACGCCGCTCTGCGTCAGTGCGGCAGCCGTCTCGCTGTAGTATGCTTCGTTCCAATTTCCGGAATACAGCAAAAGATCGTACCTGCGGTTATCTATGGACGCCGTGTTGACAAGAATGTTTTCTTCTGCAAGGATCTCAGCTGCATCGCGGATCGAATCGGTCGGAATGCGGCTCGTTTCCCGCAGAAGTTCCGCGACGGAAACGGCAAGGATCACGTTCGCCGCAAGCAGTACCGCGAGCAGTGTCAGCTTCATTCTCTGCCAGCCCATGTCTCCTCCTTTTCCGCACCGTACGGCATGACCATCCATTCCGCCGTAAGCCCCTGTGACGCGGCAGGATCCACGCGATATATGAGCCGTACGGCGGCGGTATCTTCAGGGGAAAGTACGTGGACGACATAGGACGGCAGCATGAGACGCTGCTCTTCGAGCATGCGGGTCACAGCATACATTCTGTATGTGAAAGCAATGAGCCGTTCACCGCGGAAGGTGATGGTAAGCACAGTCTCCGAACTGCCCGTCACGAGAGCGATATTGTCGCAGCGATAAGAAAACGCAAGAGAAATCGCGCCGTCCCGTGCGGTAACGGAATACAGATACAGCGATGAATCGCCGCCGGTATACTGGACGTTCATCTGTCCGAGACGGCGGAGGATATGGGACGCGGCCCGCAAATATCCGTAAATGTCGGTTCCTTCTTCATTTCCGATCAGCCCGGAAACGGATACGCCGCCGTCTTCCGCCGCCGTATACGTCAAGGCGGACATATCCGCGCGGAGAACGCCGTGCGATTCCACGAATACGCGCGTCCCATCCGGTTCCGTGTGTTCGTTCAGTTTATCAGGATTGAAGGAAAACAAGCGCAGCAGCGCGTCGATGTCGCCCGGCTGATACAGAAGCAGCGAAGCGACCGTGTCCGTAACGGATATGGTCCGCGCGGATATCCGCTCAAGCGCGCGCAGCACCGTAACGTTATCTTCAATAGTCAGAGAAGCAGTGCAGAAATAGGAATCATACGTTTCGGCAAAGGCGGAAAACTGAGAAGTTTGGGGAGCCTGAGAGGCGCTGAACCGAAAGACGCCGCTTTCCCCGCGCACGAGAAGCGTACGAAGCGTATCGTCCTCCGTCGGGAGAAAAAGAACTTCCGACACACCGATATAGTCCGCGCGTGTGAGCGGCGCCAGATCTGCTTCTCCCGCAGCGGCAAAGGCATAAAGGATCTGATAAGGAAGTTCCGCCGCATAAAAAAGGCAGACCGCGTCGGGAGCGGAGATCCCGCGGATCCACTCTTCCTCCGGTACAGCCGTCCCTTCTCCGCTCAAAGCAGAATAGACAGAGACGCGCAGTGTCTCGCAGAGTTCGTCAATGACGGCCGTCTCATTCCAGATAGCACGGCAAATACCGTCCGTCTTCACGGCGACCGCCGTCGGCGAAAGGAGGGCTCGATCCGTATCCCGTTCGGCTTCCTGCGTCGAGGAAGTCAGAAAGCGCATGTCGAACTGTGTTCTTTCCTCCGCCTGTCCCGCGCGGACGTACAGTACCAGATACGCACCGGTCAGAGCAAAGAGGCCAACCATCATCACGGCGATACCGATATTGATCAGTATCGCCGCCAAGCGGCTGTTCTCGCTTCGGCGCATGACCTCTCCCTCCTTTGGATCCTGTTACAGCGATGCGGCGTCGACGATCAAGAAGGATTGCAGACGCGCGGCAGCGTGACCGTCATGACGGTTCCCTTCCCTACGGTACTCGTAAGGGTGATCGTTCCCTTGTGTGCCTCGACCAGTTCACGTGCGATCGCAAGTCCGAGCCCGGTCCCGCCCGTTTCCGAAGTACGGGATTTTTCGACGCGATAGAAACGTTCGAAAATGTGTTTCTGGTCTTCCTCCGGGATCCCGATGCCGTTGTCGGCGACCTTCAAGGTGACGTGCTCATCCGCGTAAAACGCAGTGATGTCGATCTTTCCGCCCGGCGGAGTATACTTGACGGCGTTGGAAATGATGTTGATGACGACCTGCTCGATGCGTTCCTTATCCGCCGTGATCGGCGGTATCTCTCCCTGGGGAGTGAAGCGCACGGTATGACCGCGCGTCTCGATATCGATGCGCATGACGTCAAGCAAATGCCGGACGGAAGCGCAAAGATCGAATGTTTCGACCTTCCACTGCGTACGCTTATTATCAAGCCGTGACAGGATCAGCAGATCGGACACGATCCGTGTCATGCGGTCGCTCTCCGTGAGTGCCATGTCCAGAAAATACCTGCGCGTATCTTCCGGCATCTCCGGATCTTCCATCACCGTTTCACAGGCGCCTTTGATCGATGTGAGCGGCGTACGCAGCTCGTGGGAAACATTCGCCACGAATTCCCGTCTGGATTTGTCCAACTCGAAGCGTCCGGTCACGTCGTGGATCACGGCGATGAGACCGATACGCTTCTCGGTGTCGGAAATGAAACGGATCCGACCGAGGCTGACGTCGAACACCCGCTCGCTGTACACCTTGTCGCGGAAGGTGAGCGTACCGTCGTCGGAACGCTCTACGCCTGAAACGCCGACACTGAGCATGATCCCCTTGGAGCGGCGTTCCATCGGGATATCGAACTCCTCGAAAAAGCGCTCCATGGTAAAACTCCCGTCCTGCAGCGGAGCGCCGAACAACTCGCGGGCGCTTTCGTTGCTGTGGAGGACCGCGCCGGTGTCAGTGAACGCGACGATGGCGTCCGAGATGCAGGAGAGCACCGTTTCGAGCTTCGTCTTTTCCCCGTCGATCTCAAGCAGCGTGTTTTTCAGCACGTTTTTCATATTGTTGAACGTATCGGTCAGCACGCCGATCTCGTCGCGGGAATGGACGTCGATCTCATGGGAAAACTGACCTGACGCCACGAGCTGCGCCCCCACCGTCAGACTCTGGAGCGGCGCGGTGATCGCCTTGGCAAGGAAAAACGAGAGCAGGATCGCAATGAGCACGCCGACCAGAAACGTAAGAAGGATGATGGACAAAAGCCGGGAATTGAGCTGATCCATCTCCTCCAGCGTGTCCTTCACGTAGATGATTGAAGAGTTTTCCGTTCCGTCGAGTCGGACGGCATAATCCGCGTATCCCGCGTTGCCGCTGCGTCGGTTCCCTTCTCCGCCGCCCATCGCCGACAGCAGATTCGGCGTGATCGGAAGCGATGCGCCGAGTTGCGCGTCCGATCCGGCGAGCATGACGCCGTCCGGCGTAAGGATATAGTAATTGCGGTATTGGTCTATACCGAGGATACTGGCGTAGGAACGGAGGATCGCCTTCTGTTCCTGCGCGTAGGAGGCGGAGGTCAGCGCGGCGTTCAGTTCCGTGTACAAAAGCGAAGCGGGCTGAAAGTTTTCATCCATCTGTTCAATGAACTGATCGGTATAAAAGCTGAAAACGCTACCGAGCAGCACCGTGCTCACCACGCACAGGATCGTCAGGATGAAGACGATCATCATCAGCACGATCTTGAAATACAGACTTCGGAACATAGGCGCTCAGGGCAGGCGCAGATAGTATCCGACGCCGCGCTTCGTTAAAAGATATTCGGGACGTCCCGGGTCGTCCTCTAGTTTATTGCGGAGCCGACACACGGTAACGTCTACGTTGCGTACGTCTCCGATATAACCGTCATACCCCCAGACCTGCTCGAGCAGCTCGGCGCGGGAATAGGCGTGTCCCGCATTCTCGGCGAGGAACACAAGGAAATCGTAGTCTTTTTTTGAAAGTTCGATCTCCTCACCCTTCCTTGTCACGCTGTACCGCTCCCTGTCGATGCAGAGGTCACCGATGAGGATCGGCTCGCTTTGTTCCGCCTTCTTTTCGGCGACAGGCTCGCTGGAGGAGCGGCGGATGTTCGCGCGGATCCGTGAGAGGAGCTCACGGAATGAAAACGGCTTCGTCACGTAATCGTCGGCACCCGTGTCGAGTCCGAGGATCTTGTCCTTCTCTTCTTCGCGCGCCGTGACAAAAATGATCGGTACCTGCGTGACGCGGCGCAGCCGCTCGCAGACCTCGAATCCGTTCATGACCGGCAGCATGATGTCGAGCAGGATCAGATCGAATTCTCCGCTCGATCCGCGCGCCAACCCGGCACCGCCGTCGGACGCGACCTCCGCCTCGTATCCGGCTTTTACCAGATTGTACAGAAGTACCTGTGCGATGTTCTTTTCATCTTCCACGATCAGGATCTTTTTCTTTTTCTCCATGACATCCTTTCTGCCTTTCGTTATCGGGCGGAAAAGCGGACGGTCTCGGCGCACTCGCTGATCGTCCGCAGCGTATAACTCGGATTGGCAGTGATAAACTCCAGCAGCTCCGGCAAAACGAGAGACGTTACGTAACTCCCGCCGAAACGGAATACGCATACTTCTTCGAGAAGCAGCTGCTCGCGGCAAAGCCGCAGAACGGTTTCTGCCGCGTATCCCGCGCCGTCCGGCACGTCGTACGTCCAGTCCCAGAGACGGTACCCCGCTTCATCGATCCGTGCGAACTCCTCTTCCCCGGCGCCGAAAGCAGCCGATCCGCCGGGAAGCTGCACGATCCTTGTCTTCGTTTTAGTCAGCGTGTACAGAAGCTCGTTCGCCGCATCAGCAGCAGAAATGAACTCTTCGCACGTGACGTCGGTATCGGCGGTCAGTGCGACGGTATGCTGCCTTGCGGCAAGGGCGACGACGAGTTCCGGCATCGTGCGCAGTTCTTCTTCAGTGAAGAAGAAGGTGGCGCTCACACCGTAACGGTCAAGGATCCCCACTATCCGATCGAACATGGCGGGAGTGAACGTATTGAAAGTAAGATAGATTTGCCGTGCCGTCGTGTCGATCCCCGAAGTGATCGGCGGATCCGTCACGATCTGTCCGGAATCGGAGGTAACGGGCGGAAGCTCTGAGGACTCGTAGGGGGTGAGCAGTTCTGCCAATGTACGCGTCTGCATCCCGCTGCAGATCCGGAGAGAGATACCGTCGGGCGCCGAAGAGGGCGAAACTTCCCATTCCATCGAAAGCACGGAACAGAAGAACGGCGCGTCTACGTAATAACAACCGCCGCGCCGGAAGGTGACGATAGGGATCTCTTCTGCCCCGTTGACCGTAGCCAGACTTTCCGCTGCCAGAACGGTGATATACGCACCGGTCGTGCGGTTGTAGATCATGAACTCGCCGATGCCGGCGTCGATGCGGAGTTGGAGCTCTGAAAACCTGCCGAAAATATCGACAGGCACGTAAAACACGCCGTCCTGAACAACGAGTCCCGCGGCGGCGTCGCGGTACCAGCGCTCATCATCGTAAAACAGCGAGGGAGCCGATGCGGCGCGGGCTCTCGCACCGAACAGCACGCAGAACAAGAGCGCCGCGCACAGGCATGCCGCCGCAGCCGTCCACCGTTTCCGTTTCATGGGATGCCTCCGTCAGTTTTCACGCGAATGCATATACGCTACGGCAAGATCGACGACCATACCGTAACTTTTCGTTCCCTCCGTCCCCTGCAGGACGAGATAGGTATCGTTGACCTTTTCGCTGACGTTTGCCGCCACGTTGTCGCGGTACCGATCGAAAAATTCACTGTACGCTCGCTGTTCATAGCGGATCCGCAGATCGAGCGAGGACTGCACCATACTGTAGTATTCACGCGATGCGGAATACAGCGCGGAGGCGACGTATTCGTACATATTCAGGTAACCGCTGTAGCGGATATAGGGATCGTCGGAGGATATGCACACGAGGAACGCGACGAAGTTCGCCTCATTTTCCCGCGCGATCCCGCGCTGATGCGCCAGTTCGTGCGCCGCAGTGTACGCTATAACGTAATCAGGATAGTTTACGTTTACGTTCGCTTCGCCGGTAAACATCGTATACATGCCGGAAATATGCGTATACGTCATCGGCTCGCTCAACGCGATCGGCTTGACGCGAGTCGAAAGCTGCTGCAGAAACGGACATTCCTCCTCCACCGCGGCATATGCCTCAACGAGCAGGCGGGAAAGCGTATCCGTGTCGTACGGCATGGTGGAAGCACCGTGATAACGGAAGGTGATCTCGTCGAGTGCCGATTGCGCGCCGTCGGCGAGCATCATCGCCGTTTCTGCCAATTCGGCGGCAGAGACCTCTTTCGTTTCGATCCCTAATTTACTTGAAAGAGACGAGGTATGGTATCCTGCCGCGAACAGCTGTACGAACATGCAGTAAATAAGCGCGGGCACGGCGAGGACACCGAGGATCGCATATACGGCCTGGCGGCCCCCCTGTGCCGCGCGGCGTATGCAGAAAACGATCAGCGCGACGGCTGTCACCGGCAGTGCGATCACCAGCGTTTCCGCCAAAGAAAAGGGGATCCAGTTTGTGAGCCGGGCGAACAGCGCGCGGAAAAACGCCGAGACGCTTCCGTTGTACGCGTCCGAGAAGCGGATCGAACGAATCATGACGACGTGGAGAATGCCGGACACGACGGAAAGCAGAAAGATCCAAAACGCGGCGGCAGGCATCCGGCGCCGCAGACGGCGATAGGCGGTCAGAAACAAGTCAGCGCCTCCTCTTCAAGTGTTGTCGCGGTTTCCGCGCCGAACAGCACGGAAATCAATGAACGCATATCCTCCGGAAGCTCAGCGCGCACCGTCATCACGCGTCCGTCTTCCGGATGCGGGAAAGATACTGCGGCAGCATGGAGCGCGTGACGTCCGATAAGCGTGCTCGCACTGCCGTAGAGCGTATCGCCGGTCAGCGGACATCCGATCCCGGAAAGCTGTACGCGGATCTGATGCGTACGCCCGGTCAGAGGACGGACCGCAAGAAGCGCGTGCCCATCGGCGGCTGCGAGCCGACGGTATTCCGTGACGGCATGACGCGCGCCGGATACGTCAGGGGGGCAGTTTTCTCTTGTGATGATGCTGTCTCCGGTACGGCGCATCCAGCCGTCCACCGATCCTTCTGACGGATCGGGTATTCCGTCCGTTACGGCAAGATACATCTTGCGGATCGCACCGCTCTGCATGGACAGCGCCATGCGGTAAGCCGCCTGCCGTGTGTTTGCCGTCAGCATCACGCCGCTCGTATCACGGTCCAGACGATTGACGGGGCGGAAAACGTAGGGCTTTCCGCTGTACCGATATGCGAGCGCGTTGGCGGCGGTGTCCGAACGGTGTCCGAGCGAAGGATGCGCCGGCATATCCGGCGGCTTATCGATCACTGTCAGCGCGTTGTCTTCGTATAGGATCCGGAGCGGCAGCGGCGAGGGAGTAATATAGGGACTGACGTCATCCGGCGTGTCCTCCATGGCGAGCGACAAGACGTCCCCCTCGCAGAGAACGCGGCGTACCGTGGCAAATTCCCCGTTTACAAGGATGCCACCCGGCGAGAATTTCAGCCGTTTGAGAAACGCGGAGGAAAGTCCGAGATCCTGCCGCGTCAGCGACAGCACCGTTTTCCCCGCATCGGCGGCGGTTATGACGATATTCATACAAATAGTATATCATTTCCCGCGTCAGATATCAAGGAATCTTTAGAATTTTTTTCCATATTCACCGGGAACAAAAGGAAAAAGCGTCGGATAGCGCATGCTTCCCGGCGCCGTACTCCTCCCGGTTCGGGCTGAATCATTCCGGATCGTCCCGGTGCTCCGCCAGATACGCAAGAAGCGGTCTGGGATCGTTGGCGGTGATGAGCGAAGCGCCGGCGTTCACGCAGCGGCGGACGTCGTCATCCGTATCCGCGCAGTACAGATGCAGCGGCATATGCTTCGTGAGCTGATAGAACGGCAAAAGCTCAGAGCGGACGAGCGTCATATTGAGCCCGAATTCGTCGTAGGCGTCGTATCCGTCGAATTCCTTCATTTGGAAATCCGGGTACGCCATCGTGCGTCCGTTGTATTTTTCCTTGATATAACGGATGATGCGTCCGTTGAACGCATAGAACCAGCAGTTCTGGAATACACCGTAGCGGCGAAGCAGCTCGACGGTGATATCGACGTTCTCCTCCGTATACTCCTTGATTTCCACGCCGAGCAGAAGATCCGGACGGCGCTCGCGCCGCAGCTGCAGAAGCTCTTCCAGCGTCGGAACCTGTACCTGTCCGCGGAACTGCTCACCGAACTTGGCGGCATAGCAGGGATCGAGCTGCTTGACCTCGGCAAGCGTCAGTTCGCGCAGCGTTCCGGGAACGCCGCAGGTGCGATCCGTCGTACTGTCGTGCATCAGTACGGGAACCTTGTCCTTGGTGAGCCATACGTCAAATTCCACTGCATCCACGCCGAGTTCCATGGCTTTTTCAAATGAGAGCAATGTGTTCTCCGGATAAAGCGCACAGAAACCGCGATGCCCTTCCGCATAGATCCGTCTCATGGCAAAATCTCCTTAAAGTCAGTAATAAAATCCAAATCGCGTATCATTATAGCATGTCCGGCGGCCTCTGTCAATCATCGAGAGGGCCGCCGGACAAACGTTATCCTTTTTCCAGCCAGTCGCGCAGCGTCTGCGCGTCGCGGGCGAACTGTTCCTCGGAGCCGTCGCATACGAACTCAAGAAACATCCCGTGATCTCCGTCCGCGCTCCGGATGACGTCGATGTACTGCCGCCATATATACTCTCCCTGTGCGAGCGGAAAACGGTCCGTTTCTTTCCAGAAAAACACGTGGACGTTGGAAAGATACGGCAGCACGGCACGCAGCGCGGCAAGATTATATTCGTCGTCACGGAACTGATTGGGCTGCCAGTACAGACGCATCGCGCCGCAGCCGACCTCCTCGGCAAGACGCACCGCCGATTTGTAATGGTCGGTCAGCGTGCCGCCGTGAAACTCCGGCGAAAGAGTGATGCCCTCGGCTTCACACGCTTCCGCGCAGGCACGCACGGAAGCGACCACGCGCGCGCGGTCCGGTTCCTCCTCGTGTCCGCGGTCGCCCGCCCAGATGCGGATATTCGGTGCGCCGAGCACGGCGGCGGTGCGGAGCACCTGCGCGAATTCTTCCTGCGGCTGATAGCCCGCGCGGAAATAAGACCCGTAGGAGGCGGTGCGCAGCCCCGCATCTGCCGTGAGACGGGCGACGGCACAGGCGTTTTCCGCGTTATGCGGCGGCACGTGGATATCCCCTCCCCACTCTACGGCATCAAGCCCGACCTCTGCCGTCAGCGTGGTGATCCGCGCGGGAGCGAGAGGGCGGAAGGTCACGGAAACGACTCCGGTATACAGCATATTCATTCTTCCTTTCTTTATTTGAGAACGGCGACGTCAGACTCCCGACGCTGCCACGACTTCGCTCATGGAATAGAGTCCCGGCTGCGCGTCGGCGACGAAGAACGCCGCCCGGATCGCTCCGGCGGCAAATACGTCGCGGGAAGCGGCACTGTGCGAAAGACGGATCACTTCGTCCGTACCGGCAAAGATCACCTCGTGCTCGCCGACGATCGTACCGCCGCGGATGCTGTGGATCCCGATCTCCTGCTTCTCCCGCGGACGGTGGACGCTGTGGCGGTCGTAGACGTATTCGGACTCCGGCCGCACGGAGCGCACAGCGTCCGCGATCATGAGCGCCGTACCGCTCGGCGCGTCCAACTTCCGGTTATGGTGCTGTTCGACGATCTCCACGTCGAAATCCTCGCCGAGCGCCGCCGCCGCGCGGCGGACGAGCTCGATCAGCAGATGGACGCCGAGCGACATATTTCTCGAATACAGTACGGGGACGGTACGGGCGGCTGTACGGATGCGTTCCGTTTCTTCCTCCGTATGTCCGGTCGTGGCGATCACGGCGGGGATGCCGTGGGAAACGCAGAAGTCAAGCAGCGGCGCGACCGCCGTGTGATGCGAGCAGTCGATCACCGCGTCCGCTTCATTCGCCGTACAATCCGGTACCTCCGAGGGAGATAAATACACCGGGAACTTCGGCGGTGCTCCCGTTTCCGCTCCGCGCGGGTCTATCCCCGCGATGACGCGGCAGTCTTCCCGTTCTCCGATGCGGCGGGCGATGGCGGAACCGAGTCGACCGCCGCAGCCGGACAGAATGATGTTTTTCATACGATTTTCAAGTCCTTTGTTTTCGTGGATTCGTGTTGACAAAGCCAAACGGGCGATCAGATCAGTCCGACGGCGCGCATCTCCCGTTCAAGCTGTTCCCTGTGCTCTTCCTCCATTTCGCACAGCGGGAGACGCAGCTCCCCGCCGTCCAGCCCCATCATGGCGCACGCCGTCTTGACGGGGATCGGATTCACCTCGCAGAACAGCGCGTTGATGAGACGCAGAAGTCCAAGCTGCAGCGCGGCGGCGCCGCGGACGTCGCCGTCGAGCATCCGACGGCACATCTCGTGCGTTTCTTTCGGCATGATATTGGACAGAACGGAGATGACGCCGATACCGCCGAGCGACATGATCGGCACGATCTGATCGTCGTTGCCGCTGTACAATGCAAGCGTATCGGAGAGCTCCGCCGCAACGGCGGCGATCGCACTCAGATTTCCCGACGCCTCCTTTGCGGCAACGATCCTCTCGTGCTTGGCAAGCTCCGTGTACACGGAGAGCGGGATTCCCACGCCTGTACGGCTCGGAACGTTGTACAAAATGATCGGCTTGTCGGTCGCGTCGGCAATGGCGAGAAACGAACGGATCAAACCGCGCGGCGTCGCCTTGTTATAGTACGGCGTGACGAGAAGCAGCGCGTCGCACCCGACCTCGCAGGCGTACCGCGACAGCGAAATGGCATAATCCGTGTCGTTGGAACCGGTGCCAGCGATCACGGGCAATCTGCCAGCCGTCCGCTCGACGGCATAGCGGAGGCACGCCCGGTGTTCCTCGTCCGTGAGCGTTGAACCCTCGCCGGTCGTCCCGGCGATCACGAGCGCGTCGCTTCCGTTTTCGATCTGCCAGTCGATCAAACGGCCGAACGCATCGAAATCGACCGCGCCGCGTCGAAACGGCGTGATGAGCGCGACTCCCGCTCCTTCAAATACGATCTGTTTCTGAAATGTTCCCATAATGCACCTCAAGCCGCCGCAGCGGCAAATAATTGGACAGATTTCTGCGCACGGCTCGGCGGAAAACAAAAACCGGCTTGCAAACCGGCTCTCTGTGTACTATAATATAGGCATACCGAAACATGCCGCGCTGCAATACACAGATAGCACTCCACAACAGCACGCGCTGCAGTGACAGTACGGACGCTTTCGCGTTCCGTCCCAATCCGCGCAGCGTCCGCGCTGCGTGATTTCGGCGTCTCTCGCCTTTCTCCGCCCTTCGCCGGCTGCGGACAGCCTCACGGCGGATACTGATCGTAGACGCGCCTCTATCTTCCATAATATGCAGAATCTCTTCCGCTGCTGATATCATAGCACATTTTTCGTGCCGTGTCAAGCGGTATCTCCATATCTGTCTCAGCGAATCTCATATACAGCAAGGAAGGAACCCGCCAATGATCCGCAACGCACTTCCGCCTACCGATCTCACGCTCTCCGATTTCGATTACGATCTTCCCGAGGAACTGATCGCTCAGACGCCGATCGAACCGCGGGATGCTTCCCGTCTGATGGTCATTCACCGGGATACCGGCGCGCGCGAGCATCGGCTGTTTCGGGACGTCGTCGATTATCTTCATCCGGAGGACGTGCTTGTTATCAATAATACGCGCGTGATCCCCGCACGGATCATCGGCTGCCGGACGCATCGCTTGCAGGCGGACGGGGAGCTCACGGCGACGGAGGATCCGTCGCCGGTCGAACTGCTTCTTCTGCGCCAGCGGGAAAACGACGTCTGGGAAGCGCTTGCCGGTCCGGGAAAGCGCGCGCGTCCGGGCGACCGCCTTTCTTTCGGAGAAGGGCTTTTGACGGCATCCGTCGAAGGGATCGGCGAGGAAGGATGCCGCATCGTCCGATTTACCGCCGATCGGGCGTCATGCGAGTCGGTATACGACGCGCTGCACCAGCTCGGCACCATGCCGCTGCCGCCGTATATTCGCGAAAAACTGCGCGATCCGGAACGTTACCAGACAGTATATGCGGAACACGAAGGTTCCGCCGCTGCCCCGACGGCAGGTCTTCATTTCACACCGCAGCTTCTCGACGGTATCCGCGAACGCGGCGTCGCCGTCGTACCGGTGCTCCTTCACGTCGGACTCGGGACTTTCCGTCCGGTCAAAGAAGAACGCATTGCCGATCACGTGATGCATTCCGAGTATATTTCCGTCAGCCTTGAAGCCGCCGATCTTATCAACGAACGGCGCGCGCACGGCGGGCGGATCATCGCGGTCGGCACGACCTCGTGCCGGACGCTCGAATCCGCGGCGGATGAAGCAGGGATCGTCCGTCCGATCGAGGGGGAAACCGGGATCTTCATCTATCCGGGTTACCGCTTCCGCGCCACGGATGCGCTCATCACCAATTTTCATCTTCCCAAAAGCACGCTTCTGATGCTTGTGTCCGCATTCGCGGGGCGCGAAACGGTTCTTGACGCCTATCGCGACGCCGTACAGCGTCAGTATCGGTTTTTCTCTTTCGGCGACGCTATGCTGCTGGTTTAGAAACCGATCGACAAACTGCCGTATCCATGCATACGAGGGCATCATTCTGTTTTAAAGACGCCGCCGCCATGCGGAGACGTCTTTTCTTTTTCACGGGGATTGCCGTGTCGAGCCTTCAGGATCCCCCCATGAGATTTAGTGAATAAACACAAATCTTTACCGTGGGGAAACGCAATATTTTTTCTTCGTTCCTCTTGTTTTTTGTCGGGAAATTGTGTATAATGGATATGTCAAATTTGGAATGTAAACGCGCAAAGGAAACAGGCGTATTTTCTCCGCTTCTCTTGCAGTTTTTTTATTTTCTACTATATGAAAGGATCTGCGGACGATGAAACTTCTCGAGGAGCGTATTCTGAAGGACGGAAAAGTCGGCGCGGGCAACGTTCTGAAGGTCGACAGTTTTTTGAATCATCAGATCGACGTGCCCTTCATCACGCTGCTCGGTGAAGAATTCCACCGTCTGTTTTCTGACGAAGGAGTCAATAAGATCCTGACGATCGAGGCGTCCGGCATCGGTATCGCCTGCCTTACCGCCGTCCGCTTCGGTGTGCCCGTCGTCTTTGCCAAGAAAACGCTTACCAGTAATATATACGCTGACGTTTATACCTCCTCGGCTTTTTCCTACACGCACCAAAAGAACTATGAGATCGTCGTGTCGAAGCAGTTTCTTGGAGAAGGCGACCGTGTGCTGATAATCGATGATTTCCTTGCGAAAGGAAGCGCGCTGCTTGCACTGATTTCCCTTGTACGCGAAGCAGGCGCCGAGGTCGTCGGCGCCGGGATCGTGATCGAAAAAGCGTATCAGGAGGGCGGCTCCGTCGTGCGTGCCCAAGGCGTGCGCGTAGAATCGCTGGCGCGGATCGCCTCTATGTCCGTCGAGGACGGCATTCGCTTCGTTGACTGACGGTTCATTATCATTGATTTAGTGAAGGTGACTTCATTAAAATAAATCTTTTAGGAGGAAAATACCATGTTCAAGAAGATTCTTTCCGTGGCGCTGGCACTTCTCATGCTCGTGAGCATCCTTGCCTCCTGCGGAAGCGGAAGCGGAAGCAGGAAGGGCGAAAGTGAAGACATTCTCCCCAGGCTGGCCATTACCGGCAGCGTGACGATCCCGGCTGACTTCAAAATCGGTCTGATCACTCTTCACGATGAAAATTCCACCTATGACAAGAACTTCATCGACTCCTTCAAGCAGGCGGTCGAGGGTCTCGGCATCTCCAAAGACAACTATTTCATCGTCTCCAACGTCGACGAGTCCGAGGCTTGCTACAATACTGCTGTCGATCTTGCCAAGAACAAGGGCTGCAAGGTCATCTTCGCCGACAGCTTCGGTCATGAGTCCTACATGATCAAAGCCGCCGAGGAGTTCCCGGACGTCCAGTTCTGCCATGCCACCGGCACGCAGGCGAAAGTCAAGAATCTCCCCAACTATCACAACGCGTTCGCTTCCATCTATGAAGGTCGTTATCTCGCCGGCATCGCCGCAGGCGAAAAGCTCAACGAAATGATCCAGAGCGGCAAGATCACCGCCGATCAGGCTGTCATCGGCTACATCGGTGCTTTCACCTACGCGGAAGTGATCTCCGGCTTGACCTCCTTCTTCCTCGGCGCCCGTTCGGTCTGCCCGAGCGCGACGATGAAAGTCCGCTACACCGGTTCCTGGTACGATCAGGGCAAGGAGCAGGAAGCCGCTATCGCGCTGATCGACAACGATAAGTGCGTTTTGATCAGCCAGCACGCCGACTCCCTCGGCGCTCCCGTCGCCTGCGAGGAGAGAGGCGTTCCGGACGTCTCCTACAACGGCAGCACCTACTCCTCCGGCAAGAACACGTGGCTCGTTTCTTCCGCGATCAACTGGGCTCCGTACTTCCAGTACATCATCGAGAATACCGCGCAGGGCAAGTCCTTTGACACCGACTGGTGCGGCACGATCGCGACCAACTCCGTCGTCCTTTCCGGTGTGAACCAGGACGTCGTCACGGCTAACACGCAGAAAGCCATCAACGATGCCATCGCCGCCTTTAAGGCCGGCACGCTTCACGTGTTCGATACCAGCACCTGGACGCTGAACGGTGAGCATCTCACTTCTTATCTGGCGGACGTGGACGGTGACTACACCGGCGAGACCAACGTCATCCACGACGGTTACTTCGACGAATCCAATGCCGAAAAGTTCCGTTCCGCGCCGTACTTCGATATCATCATCGACGGTATCGAGAACCTGAACACCGCGTACTGATTTTACAAAACCGAGCAACGACGAGGGGGAGCCACCGCTCCCCCTCAGAGGTTTTTACGTACCGAATCACCCGATACTGGGAGGAAACATGTCCAATACGATCGCTTTGCAGTTAAAAGGGATTTCCAAAAGCTTCGGCAGCATCCGCGCCAACCGGAACGTGGATCTCGAACTCTTTCACGGGGAGATCCTTGCCATGCTCGGCGAAAACGGCAGCGGGAAAACCACGCTGATGAATATGATCGCGGGCATCTATTATCCGGACGAGGGACAGATTTTCGTGGACGGCGAAGAAGCGGTCATCCGTTCGCCGAAGGACGCCTTTGGATACAAGATCGGCATGATACACCAGCACTTCAAGTTGGTCGATCTCTTCAGCGCAACGGAAAACATCGTCTTGGGCATCGAAGACGGCGAGCCGTATCGCCTGGCCGACGCGGAAAAACGCGTGCGGGAAATCACGGAAAAATACGGATTCGAGATGGATCCGCGGAAAAAGATCTACAACATGTCCGTTTCCGAGAAGCAGACGGTGGAGATTCTGAAAGTGCTCTACCGGAATGCGGACATTTTGATCTTGGATGAGCCGACAGCGGTCCTGACCCCGCAGGAAACACAAAAGCTTTTTGCCGTGCTGCGCCGCATGCGCGCGGACGGGAAATCCATCATCATCATCACGCACAAGCTGCACGAAGTGATGGCGATCTCAGACCGCGTGGCCGTGATGCGGCGCGGTGAGCATATCGCCACCGTCGAAACGGCTGAAACGAATGAGACCGAGCTGACGGAGATGATGGTGGGTAAAAAAATCAGCCTGAATATCGATCGTGACGAACCGCAGGGTTCGATTGACCGTCTGGAGATACGCCACGTTTGCTGTGTCAGCGCCGAGGGCGTACGGCTCCTGGACGACATAAACTTTACGGCAAGAGCCGGTGAGATCCTCGGGATCGCCGGTATTGCCGGAAGCGGGCAGCGCGAGTTGCTTGAAGCCATCGCGGGACTTCAGCAGCTGGAAAGCGGTGAGATCCTGTACCGTAATCCGAAGACAGAGGAAACGGAGGAACTGCGCGACAAGACGCCGCAGCAGATACGCGATCTCGGCGTTCGTCTTTCCTTCGTCCCGGAGGATCGTCTGGGGATGGGACTGGTGGGAAACATGGACATCATCGACAACATGATGCTCCGCAGCTACCGCCACGGGCGTTCCCTTTTCCTTGACCGTAAGAAGCCGCACGAGCTGGCAGATCAGATCATCGCTTCGCTCGAGGTCGTGACGCCGAGCGCGCAGACGCCTGTCAGACGCCTTTCCGGCGGCAACGTACAAAAGGTACTCGTCGGCCGTGAGATCGCTTCCTCGCCGACCGTATTGATGGCGGCGTATCCGGTCCGCGGACTTGATATCAACTCCTCGTATATGATCTATCGCCTGCTCAACGAGCAGAAACGGAACGGCGTGGCGGTCATCTACGTCGGAGAAGATCTGGACGTACTTTTGGAGCTGTGCGACCGCATTCTCGTCATATGCGGCGGCAAAGTGTCCGGACTGCTCGACGCCCGTACAGCGACGAAGGAACAGGTCGGACTGATGATGACAAAAGTAGGAGGCGGTGACTGATATGGAACAAACCCGCAGTGTCCGCACGGAAAAGAAACGGTCGGAACCGCTCTTCCACATCACCAAGCGCAGTACCGTTACGCTCGCGCAGGCGATCCTCATCCGAGCGATCGCCATTCTGGCGGCGCTCCTTTTGTGCGCGCTCGTGACCGTCGTTTTGACCGGTGACAATCCCATCTCAGTCTTCATTACCGTATATAAGGGCGCGTTCGGTACGGGACGTACGCTCGTGACGATCCACGATATCGCGATCCTTTTGTGTGTCTCGCTCGCCGTGACACCAGCGTTCCGGATGCGATTTTGGAATATCGGGGCGGAAGGTCAGACGCTGATCGGCGGTCTTGCCACGGCGCTCGTGATGTTCTTTCTGCACGATACGATGCCTACTCTGCCGCTTGTGCTGCTCATGCTCGCGGCCGGTATAGCCGCCGGTATGTTGTGGGGCGTTATCCCCGCGTTTTTCAAAGCGCACTGGAACACGAACGAAACGCTGTTCACCCTGATGATGAACTATGTTGCCATCCAGCTGATCGAGTATTTTTTGAAGATCGGCGATAAAAGCGGTTCCAACGTCGTCGGTCCCGCATTGCTCGGCGAGGGGATTCCCAATCTTTTCGGCGTGCAGTATTTGTTCAATATTCTCGTCGTTGCGCTGCTCACGGTCGTACTGTATGTCTACTTGAATTACAGCAAGCACGGCTATGAGATCCAGGTCGTCGGTGAGAGCGAGAACACGGCACGCTACATCGGCATTGACGTAAAAAAGGTCATCATCCGTACCATGCTTCTGTCCGGCGCGATCTGCGGTTTGGCCGGCTTTCTGATCGTCGGCGGCGCTTCCCACTCGATCAACGCCTCCATCGTCGGCGGGCGCGGCTTTACCGCCATCATGGTATCATGGCTCGGAAAGTTCAATCCGATCACCATGATCCTGACGACGCTTCTGCTCGTCTTCCTTGGGCGCGGTGCCGACGAGATCTCAACACAGTTCGGTTTGAATTCCTCTTTCTCCAATATTCTGACCGGCATCATCCTCTTCTTCATCATCGGCTGTGAGTTCTTTATCCGCTATCAGGTGCATTTCAATCACAGCCGAAGAAAAGACGAACGGACGAAAGCCAAAGAAACGCCGAATACAACGGAGGATGCGTAATATGGAATGGATCACAGTCATCGCGGCCTTCCTGCAGCGCGCTATTCTGCAGGGCACCCCGCTTCTTTTCGGCGCTACCGGTGAGATCATCACGGAAAAATCAGGCAATCTGAACCTCGGTATCCCCGGGATCATGTACGTCGGCGCGATCTCCGGCGTGATCGGAAGTTTCGTCTATGAAAATTCCGGCGCCGATTTTATCCCAATCGTCGGCGTTCTCGTCGCGTTTGTGTCCAGTTTGATCGGTTCCCTGCTTGTGACTTTGATCTACTGCTTTCTGACGATTTCGCTCCGTGCGAATCAAAACGTCACGGGTCTTGCGCTGACCACTTTCGGTACCGGTCTCGGCAATTTCTTCGGCGGTTCCCTCATCAAAATCACGAAGAGCTCCGTTCCTTTCATCGCACTTACCGACACGGGAAAGGCTTTCAAGACTGCCCTTCCCTTCGCCAAATCGCTCGGCTGGGTCGGAACGTTGTTCTTCTCGTACGGCTTTCTCGTATATCTTGCAGTCATCCTCGCCATCGTTGCCGCATTTGTATTGAAACGGACGCGTGTCGGGCTTCATCTGCGCGCCGTCGGTGAGAACCCCGCGACGGCGGATGCAGCCGGGATCAACGTAACGAAATACAAGTATTTCGCGACCTGCATCGGCGGCATGATCGCCGGCCTCGGCGGACTCTTCTTCATTATGGATTATTCGATGGGTATTTGGTCGAACAACGGCTTCGGGGATCGCGGATGGCTTGCCATCGCCATCGTTATCTTTGCGATGTGGAAGCCGGATCTCAGCATCTTCGCTTCCTATCTGTTCGGCGGGTTGTATATCCTGTACAATTACCTGAATACCTCCATGCAGATGATCCCGATCATCCAGATGCTTCCCTACGTTGTGACGATCCTCGCGCTGATCCTTATCAGCGTGCGCAAGAAGCGCGAGAATCAGCCGCCTGCCGCGCTCGGTCTGTCTTATTTCCGGGAAGAAAGATGAGAAGACGTTCGTCATAAGAAGCAAAAGAAAACGATCCCCGCAGTCAAAGGCTGCGGGGATCTTTTTTGAATTCGGTTTCGTTTACCCGATCGTTTTTCCGATTTGGAAGGCGTCGCCGACCGCCGGACCGAGGACACGATACACGAGCGCGACCGGATCAAAGGCGATGGAAGCGAGCTTTTCCGCGTCGATCTTTCCGTCGGTGCCGAGGATACGTTCGTCTGCGCTGACGTTGACGATGTCTCCGACGAGATATCCGGACGTCTCGTCATAGCGGACGACGCGGCATTCGAGTGCGAGCGGGAATTCCTCAAACAGCGGCGCGTCCGTGTGTTCAGCGGGGGTCGCATGAAGCCCTGCGCGCGACAGTTTATCCGGAACGTCGTTGGCGGAAACGATCCCGACGTAATCTGCCTGCGCGACGTGCGCCGCATCGGCGATACTGACGGTGAATGCACCGCGTGCCAGCAGATTTCGGGTCGTCTTGTGATCGGCGGACAGACATACGCCGATCTGTGCCGTATCGTGGATACCACCCCAAGCGGCATTCATGGCATCCGGCGTCCCGTCCTCTCCGTAGGTACCGATGATCAGTACCGGCATGGGATACAGGATCGTCTCGGCTCCGAGATCTCTTCTCATGACCATTTCCTCCAGGATCTCATTCAGTGTTTCTTTTTGCGGAGAACGACAGCAAGCGTGACGCCGACGACGGCGACGGCTCCGACCCCGATCCCGACCGGTATGAGAATGGCTTTTAGTTTCTCCGCGGTCTCTTTCGCGGTCTCCTGCAGAATATCCGAAAACTCAGACACAGCATACATCGTATCGTCTGACGTTATCAGAGGGACCGTATCGGAGACAGGAAGATCCGTTTCTGTTGCCGGAGGTTCCGTTTCGGGCGCGGACGTTTCCGTTTCAACGGGCGCCGGTTCTGTTTCAACGGGAGCGGTTTCCGTTTCTGCGGCAGGCGGATCGGACTCCGCAGATATCGGCTCCGTCTCAACGGATGCCGCGGTCGTATCCTCTGCCGCCGTCACCGTAACGGTGAAGGTATCGAGAAAGCCCTCACATGCCACGAGCACTTCCTGCTCTCCCGGGTCACGAAACAGTTCGGGATCGACCGCGACGCCGTCGCCGTCCATTTTATCCATAAATCCGTTTCTCGTATAGATGCGGACGACGAGACCGGTCAGATCGATGAGGTCGCCGACACGGTACGTGGTCTTTGTGGGAACGGACGTGACGGTGATACCCACGACCGCTTCATCATCCTCTTCCGGTATGGAAAGGTCGAGCATGCAGGAGAAAACGAACAGCCCTTCGTTTCCGCCGCTGTCGCGGACGATGCAGGCGTAATAGAATCTCTCACCGGCATACTCCTCCGGGATCCCGCGGACGACGTACGCCGTGCCGCCGAAGCCGATATCGTCGCCTGTGATGGCTCCGTGCTCGTCGCACCGATACCATTCCGTCCACTGCAGGGCGCCAACGGCATTCTCCGCGCCCACCTCAAAAGCAATTTCTTCTTCCGGATCATTGATGACGATATCCTGATCACTTACGGCGTAAAGGGTCATGCCTTCTTCCTCGACGCCCATCGGATACAAAACGCAGGAAAAGATATGTTCCGCCACTTCGCCGTACAGCGTCGCGACGCATTTGTAGTACAGAACTTCTCCCATCAGCTCGTTCGGGATCCCGCGGACAACGTACGCTTTGCCGCCGAAGCCGATCTCACCGCCGCTGGCGTTTCCGTCCTGATCGCACTGAAACCACTGAAAACGTACTTCATCGGAGCCGTTGAGCACCTCGACTTCAAAGGCGATTTCCTCTTCGGAACTGTAAACGGCTATAAAATCCTCACCGACCGCTCGAAGCTCCAGCGGATCGCCCGCCGCATAGGCGGGGAGCGTAAAGAGTACAGCGAGAAATACGGCGAGAACTCTCAGCAAACCTCTGTGTGTCATAATCATCACGATCCTTTCCGACATGAACTGCTTATATTATAGTCAGATTTTTCCTCCGCGTCAAGAGGAAATCCGCAGTCACTTCCCTGCTTTCCGTATAAACGAAAGCAAAGCGGTACTGCTTTCGAAAAGCAGCACCGCTTTGCCGCTGAGATGCGAGTCAAGGATCTCGTCACGCGCGCCGACGCCAAACGGCGGGCGAAAGCGTGATGATAAGCGGATAGATCTCAAGGCGTCCGGCAAGCATGTCGAAGATGAGTACCAGTTTGGAGAGGACGGAGAGATCCGCAAAATTCCCGGACGGACCGACCTTCCCAAGCCCCGGTCCGATATTATTGAGGCAAGTGATGACGGAAGTGACCGTAGAGGTAAAATCCATTCCATTGAAAGAGATCAAAACGCTGGAAAACAGCAGAATGAGGATGTACAAAGCAAAATAATATGCTACGCCGTGCGCAACGGCACGATCCACCGTCGTTCCGTCACAACGGATCATCCGTACCTCGCGCGGATGGATCTGACTGCGGATCTCACGAAGCGTCGATTTGACGAGGATCAGCACACGGGATATCTTCAAGCCGCCGGCCGTGGAACTGGAACACGCGCCGATGAACATGAGCAGTACGAGCAGTACCTTGGAAAAAGTAGGCCATAGATCAAAATCCGCCGTTCCGAAGCCGGTCGTCGTAATGATGGCGGCGACCTGGAAAAAGGATGCCCGCAGAGAACGCGCCGCGTTCCCGTACAGCGGCAGGATATTCCACGTGATGGCAAACGTCGAGAACGCAACGATCCCCAAATACCAGCGGAGTTCCTCGCTTTTCAGGATCTTCAAAAACTTCCCTGTCAGGACAAAGTAATAAATATTGAAGTTCACGCCGAACAGGAGCATGAATACGGCGATCACCATCTCCACGTACAGGCTGTCATACGCACCGATGCTCGCATTCCGAATGGCGAAGCCGCCCGTACCGGCGGTACCGAACGCGTTGATGACGGAATCGAACAGCGGCATTCCACCGACGGCGAGAAACAGGATCTCAAGAAGCGTCAGCGCCGTGTAGATCCCGTAGAGGATCCGGACGTTGTAGCGGAGCTTTGCGACAAGCTTGCCGAAGGTAGGTCCGGGCGTTTCGGCGCGCAGGATATGGACGGCGGAATTGTCCGGATTCCCGGAGGAGTCGTTTGGCAGAAGCGCGATGGCAAGCGCCAGCACGCCCATACCGCCGACCCAGTGCGTCAGACTGCGCCAGAAAAGGATGCTCGGAGGGAGCGACTCGATGTCGCGCAGGATCGTCGAACCGGTCGTCGTAAAGCCGGATACCGTTTCAAAAAAGGCATCGATAAAACGGGGAATGCTGTGACTGAGCAAAAACGGGATCGCGCCGAAAAGCGAGAAGATCAGCCACATCATCGTGACGGTTACAAAACCCTCTTTCGCATACGAGGTCATATCTGCGGGACGGAACGCCGTGCAGAGCGCGCCGACGGACGACATCAGTATGGCGGGGATCAGAAAAGTGAAGGCACATCCGTCCCGGTAGATGAGAGACACGATCAGCGGCATGAGGAACAGCATCGACGCGATGAGCGTGATCCTGCCGACGTTATGGACAACGACACGTTTGTTCAATACGGATCACCTCCGCTCCTGCATGATCTCGTCAAGATCCCGGAAGAAGCGGTTTGTCGTCACGACGATCACACTGTCATTGCGCTCCACAACGTCGTCGCCGTTCGGTACAATGACCTTGTTGGCGCGGATGATCCCGGCGATCAGCACGTCCTTCTTGAGCGACAGCTCTCGCAGCGGGATGCCGAGGATACGACTTCCCTCCCGCGCGATGAATTCGATCGCTTCGACGCGGTTATCGACCAGCTTGTACAGCGTGGAAATGCTGCTGCCGCCGGTATTCTGAACGGCGCGGGCGTACTGGACGATCAGATTCGCGGTCAGCTGCTTGGGTGAGACGATGCTGTCCACCCCTACGGAGGAGACCATTTTGTTGAGGGAAGGCTTGTTTACTTTCGTGATGATTTTCGCGTGACTTTGGGTCTTGGCGAACATGGACAGAATGATATTCTCCTCGTCGATCCCCGTCAGGGCGACGAATGAATCCGCCATAGCCAGCCCTTCGCTTATGAGGATATCTTGATTTGTCCCGTCACCGCAGATGATCTTCGCCTTGGGGAAGGCCGTGCTCAGCTCCGTACAGCGCGTCTCGTCCCATTCGATGATTTTGACGGAGATACCGGAATCGAGGAGCATCCGCGTCAGATAGTACGCGATCCGTCCGCCGCCGACGACCATCACGCTTCGGATCCGCGGCGCGGCCGTCCCCTGTTTTTTGAAGAATCCGTTCAGATCCGCATGAGGCGCCGTTACGTGGATCCGATCTCCCTCCCGGAGGACGAAATCGCCGCTGGGGATGATAACGTCGTCACCGCGTTCTACCGCGCAGATCAAAAGCTTCGTGGATTTGAAGAGATTCGGCAGCATGTACAGCGAGAGGCCGTCAAGCGGACTTTCCGGTTCGATCCGGATCTCTGCGAGATCGAGCCGTCCCTTTGCAAAGGACTCCAGCCGGATCGCCGCAGGCATGCGGATGATACGGGAAATCTCCGCCGCGGCGTCGTACTCCGGATTCACGACGGCAGACAGCCCCAGCTCCTCACGCATGAATTCCATCTGCCGTACGAGCCGCGGATCCCGCACTCGGGCGATGCAGCGCTGCGTTCCCAGCTTCCGCGCGATCGTACAGGAGAGGATATTGATCTCATCCTGCGAAGCGGACGCGATCAGGAGATCCGCTTTGTCCGCGCCGGCGGAGATAAGATCTTCACTGCTGACGCCGGACCCCTCGATGCCGAGAATATCATACTCCGTCGTCGCGTATTCGATGACCTTTCCGTCCGGGTCGATCAATGCGATATCGTGGTTTTCACTGCGGAGGTGCTCTGCCAGTGTCAAACCGACCTTGCCGCCTCCGACGATCACAATTTTCATACGGTACTATCCGTCCTTTCCGAGACTCCGTCCATAACGGCACGGAGCACAGAGATTTCAGGGGACTGCGGGATATAAAAATTCGCACACAGCGGGGCAAGCCGCACAATGGAGGATGCTTCTCCGCCCTGCTCCGGACGAACTGCACGGGATAAACGGATCAAAGCGTCCGTTGTACCGCGGTTGATCGCGAGGAGCAGCGGCGTGTCCACGCCATTCTCGCGGATAAGGAGGAGCAACTCCGACGTACAGAGAAGCAGACGCAGGCTGCCGTCGCGGAAAACAGGGCGGCGGCGCCTCAATTGTCCGAGGAAACGGTAGTACTCGCGCAGCGATACGTCCTCCCGCCCCCACGGATACGGTCTGCGGCAGAACGGATCGCCGTAACCTTCCATGCCGACTTCATCACCGTAAAAGATCGACGGGACACCGGGCATGAAAATCAGGATCGCGTAGGCAATGCGCAGACGTGCCGTAGCCGTTTCCCGCTCCCGCGGCGACATCCGCACGGCGGAAAGATCTGCGTTCGAACGTCCCTCCGGACTCTCTCCGCCGAGTGCCGTCAGGGCACGCATCGTATCGTGCGTGCCGAGGAAATTCATCAGCAGATCGACCGCAGGCTTGGGACAGTGACGATATACGGTATCGATGCAGCGCCGCATGGCGTCGGCGTTGCCGTCGCGCACGTAGGAAAGGATCGCTGCCCGCAGCGGATAATTCATCACGGAATCAAGCTGCGCGCCGCGCAGATAACGCCGTCTCCGACCGTATGCGATCTTATCCGTGGCGTCCTCCCAGACCTCGCCGTAGATCATGATCTCGGGAGAGATCTGCTTCACCCGGCGGCGGAACGCTTCAAGAAAACCGTCGCTTAGCTCGTCCGCTACGTCGAGCCGGAATCCCGCCGCTCCGGCGCGCAGCCAGCGCGCGACGATCCCGTTCTCGCCCAACATATAAGCACGATAGGAGGGATCGTCGCCTCGCACGGCGGGCAGGCTCGGGACGTTCCACCAGCAATCGTACACGTCCGGCCAGGATGTAAAGCGAAACCACGATGCATAAGGAGAGTGCCGCGACTGATATGCTCCGACGTCGGGATAATGCCCGTACCGATTGAAATATCGGCTGTCTGCTCCCGTATGGTTGAATACTCCGTCGAGCAGGATCCGTATCCCACGTGCCGATGCCGCCTCGCACAGAGTACGCAGCGCGTCGTCTCCGCCGAACATGGGATCCACGTGCTCGTAATCGCCCGTATCATATTTGTGATTGGAAGCCGCATCGAACACGGGACTGAGATAGATACATGTAACGCCGAGCGCGGCGATATCGTCGAGTTTTTCCGCAATGCCGTACAGATCGCCGCCGAAGAAATCATTGTTTTCTGTCGGCGCGCCGGGATACTCGGGGTACGCAACGTCCTCCGTATCCCATGAAGCGTGCATAACGGCTCCCTTTTTCGGGTGTGCGCGCCCGCTCCGACGGAACCGATCGACGAAAACATGATAAATGATCCCGCCGCGCAGCCACGATGGCGTTTCGTACGGCTCCTGCCAAACGAGAAACTGACGCTTTCCATCCTCCCCGCAGGGGACGAGGATCTCGGTATTTTCCCCTCCGTAACTGACGCATCCTTCAGGATGATACACGTCGCAACAATAGTAGAAGAGTCCGTCCGGCGCGTCGCCGCACAGGTCTGCGCACTCGACGCGGGCACTGAATCGTTCCGGCACACTGCCGGAGCAGCGTTCCATGGGAAACAGAAACATGTGTCCGTCCGCATCACGATGTATGCGAAGAACAACGGTATCGGCATGCCGATCCTGTGGGAGAGTGATCTCGATCCGGACGGAGGCGCTGCGCGGAAAGGCATGGGAAGACGCTTCCTTATCGCAATGCTTCGTCCGGTACGTGATCCGCTCGATCAGCGTCGGTTGAATGTTCATTGGATAGGACGGATATGCCATATCGCGTCGGCGTATTCGCGGATGCAGCGATCTGAGGAGAAATGGCCGGCGTGCGCGATATTGATAAGCGCTTTGCGCGACCAGGATACGGGATCCTGGTGCGCGGCACGCATACATTCGTTCGCGGCAAAGTAGGAGTCGAAGTCTGCGAGGCACATATACGGATCGGATACGCCGTGTGCATAAAGAAGATAATTGACGATCGGTTCAAAGGAATTTCCCGCGAAACCGCGCCCAAGCATGTCGATAACGGCACGAAGCCGATCGCTTCTTTGGTAATAACGGAGCGAGGAATATCCTTCCTTCCAGAGACTGTCCACTTCCTGCGCGCGCAGTCCGAAGATATAGATATTTTCGCTGCCTACGGCTTCTGCCATCTCGACGTTGGCGCCATCCATCGTACCGAGCGTCAAAGCACCGTTGATCATGAATTTCATACATCCCGTGCCGCTCGCCTCCTTGCCGGCAAGCGAGATCTGTTCGCTTATATCGCTGGCGGGCATGAGGATCTCGGCGGTCGATACGTTATAATCCTCCAGATATACGACGCGGATCCGGTCGCGCAGACGCGGGTCGTGTTCGATCTCGTCCCCAATGCTCCAGATCAGACGGATGATATCCTTCGCCATATAATAACCGGGAGCCGCCTTCCCGCCAAAGAGGAAGGTCGTTGGCTCGATATCCGCATGCGGATCACAGCGGAGCGTATGGATATACGCAATGATCTTCAGCGCGTTCAGTAACTGGCGCTTGTATTCGTGCATCCTTTTGACCTGTACGTCGAAGAGCGTGGCAGGATCGATCCGAATGCCCTTCAAGCGGTACAATTCCGCGGCAAAGCGTTCTTTGTTCTGCTGCTTGATGACGTGCAGACGGTCGATCACCTCACGATCATCCTGATACGAAAGAAACTGCAGCAGCGTTTGCGGATCTTTTTTGTATTCGCTGCCGATCGTTTCCTCAAGCAGAGCGGAAAGTCCTGGATTCGACCAGCAAAGCCATCTTCGGTGGGCGATGCCGTTCGTGACGTTGATGAATTTTCCCGGCGATGCCTTGGCAAAGTCTGAAAAAACGGTCTGCCGCAGGATTTCAGAATGGAGCCGGGATACGCCGTTGACCACGTGTGCAGCAGCGACGGAAAGATTCGCCATGCGAATCTGATTATAGGCAACGATGGACATACGGGATATGCGCGCCCAGTCACCGGGATACATGTTCCAGAGATCCGCGCAAAGACGCCGGTTGATCTCCTCGACGATCATGAAGATACGCGGCAGTTTCAGTCGGAAGAGGTCCATATTCCACGTCTCAAGCGCTTCCGGCAATACGGTGTGGTTCGTGTAGGAGATCACGCGGGTAACGACGGACCACGCATCCTCCCAGCGGTAAGAATACACGTCCATAAGGATCCGCATGAGTTCCGGGATACAAAGCGCCGGATGCGTGTCGTTAATGTGGATGGCGACCTTATCAGCGAAAGAATCGAGCGAACCGTACTGGCTCAAATGTTCTGCAATGATGGATTGCAGCGTAGCGGATACAAGAAAATACTGCTGCGTCAATCGGAGCAGTTTTCCCTCGTCGTGCGCATCGGAAGGATAGAGCACCTTTGTGATCAGCTCCGCTCCGACGTTTCTTTCCAAAGCCTGCACGTACTGCCCTTGCGAAAAGAGGCTCATATCGAAATTACTGCTGCTGCGGGCACGCCAGAGACGAAGCTTGTTCACGGCGGGAGAGTCAAAACCGGAAACGAAAAAGTCATACGGAACCGCCTGTACTTCTTCGTACTCCGTATACGTCACCGCGCAGCGTCCGCTGCTCCAATCTTCCGTCACGTGTCCGCCCATACGGACGGTCACGGATCTGTCCGTACGCGGAACGAGCCATGCATCACCGTGCGTCAGCCACTCATCCGGGAGCTCGATCTGATTCCCGTCGATGATCTTCTGCCGGAACAGACCGTATTCATAACAAAGCGAAAAGCCCATCGCCGGATACGCGAGCGTAGTCAGAGAATCCATGAAGCAGGCGGCAAGACGTCCAAGACCGCCGTTCCCGAGCCCCGGATCCGGCTCCATGTCGTACAAGGCGTCCAGATGGAAACCGAATTCCTCCACTACGCCGCGATAGACGTCCTCCAATCCGAGATTGAGCAGATTGTTTTTCAGCGAACGACCGATCAGAAATTCCATGCACAGATAATAAACCGTTCTGGGCCGCTGCTTTTTGAGCGATTCTTTGAAATCGGCGCGCTTCTGCGCCAGAATATCTTTGACGGTATAAATCGTCGCCCGATACATCTGTTCCTTTGTCGCGTCCTCGGGAACGACGCCGAAATACCTCGCCAGCTTTTCCGTGATGGCTGTTTTTACAGCCGCATAGTCAGTGATCGGTTCCTTCATGAAACGCTTCCTTAACGTTTAGATTCGAAGTTTCGCTGAGCATGGAGCGGTACAGTTCAACGTATCGGTCGGCGGACGCCTCCCAGGAGAAGTCCATCTGCATGACGCGTGTGACCAAAGCGTCCCATGCTTTTTTATTGTGATAGAGTACCAAAGCATCTTCCAGTACGTGCATCATTTCATGCGCGTTGTAGTTTGCGAACGAAAAACCGTTTCCTTCTCCCGTGTACTCGTTGTACGGACGGATCGTATCGGAGAGACCTCCCGTTTCACGCACGACGGGCACGGCGCCGTATCGGGAAGCGATCATTTGCGCAAGACCGCACGGTTCGCTTTTGGAGGGCATGAGAAAGAGATCCGCTCCGGCATAGAATTTCTTGGACAGCGCTTTGTTGTACTCGAGGACAGCGCGGCATTTGTCCGGACAGCGGCGGGACAGATCGGAGAAATAATCCTCCAGTTCGTATTCTCCCGTGCCGAGTAGCGCAAACTGCACGTCGTTGTTTGCCAGAAATTCCTCAAGGATACGCCGCACCAGATCAAAGCCCTTATGGGCGGCAAGACGGGAAACCATGACGACAAGCGGCGTATCCGGCGAATCCGCGAATCCGCAGATGTTCTGCAGCTCCTTTTTATCCTTCGCTTTCCCTTTTCGGTCCTTTACGCTGTATGGAAACGCGATGTCCGGATCCGCGGACGGATCATAGTATTTCGTATCGATACCGTTCAGGATCCCGCAGAGCTTGGGAGCATACAGATTGAGCACAGGGCTGAGACCGCTCGAATAATACTCGGTGCGGATCTCCTGTGCATAGCGCGGGCTGACCGTGCTGACGCGGTCAGCGCAGACGATCGCCCCCTTCGTCAAATTGATCATTCCGTCGAATTCCACGACGTGCCGATCCCAGTCCGACAGCTCGAAAACGTCGCCCAGGATGGCAAAGTCATAGACGCCCTGATATTCGATGTTATGGATCGTATACAATACGCGCACGTCGGCGTATCCCGGATCGAGCGAGACCTTCTGTTTCAGATAGATGACGGCAGACGCCGTCTGCCAATCGTTGGCGTGCAGGATATCCGGATAAAAGCCGGTCTCGGAGATCAGCTTGAGCACCGCTTTACCGAAATAAGCAAAGCGTTCCCCGTCGTCAAAACTGCCGTAGAGCGACGGCCGCTTGAAATAGTACTCGTTGTCGATAAAGTAAAACCGGACGCCGTCGTGTGTGAGACTCCAAACGCCGCAGTACTGCTGCCGCCATGCGAGACGCACCGTCGTCTCAAATTCCAGCGTCATTTCATCCAGATATTTGCTCTTTACCGTGGGATACATGGGGATCACGACGCGGACGTCCGCATCCGCGCCGAGTTTTCCCCGCACCGCCGCGGGCAGCGATCCGATCACGTCCGCCAGTCCGCCGGTTGATGCGAACGGCAGCGCTTCCGAGGCGACATAGAGAATTTTCATGGATATCCTCCCGAATAGTCCGTTCCGCACCGTATACCGATGCGGTCGGTCAGATCATCTTTCCCTTTTCCACGTAGAAAGGCTGTGCGTCGCAGCCTGACAGCATCCGCCCGTCGCGGATCAGCACGTTTTTGTCCGTAATGACGCCGTTGAGAAGCACGTTTTCTCCGACGTACGTGTCCTGCATCAAAATCGAATTCCTGACGGTGGAATTGCGGCTGACCTTCACGCCGCGGAAGATCACGGAATTCTCGACGGTTCCTTCGATGACGCATCCGTCGGCGATGAGCGAATCTCTCACCGAGGAATTCTGGCTGTAATAGGTCGGTGAGGAATTGCGGATCTTCGTATAGACCGGGCGATTTTTTTCTCCGAAAAGCGACGTGCGCGCGAAATCGTTCGTGAGCAGTTCCATATTGCAGCGATAGTACTCGGCCAGCGAGGAGACGCAGGCGAAGTATCCGTCGTAGTGATATACGCGGAAATTGCGGTGCTCGCGCTGCCGGAGGATCACGTCGCGGGTCATGCTCGTATAATCGTGCGCGATCGCATCGAGGACGATCTGCTGCAGATACGTGCGGGACATGACGACGATATTGAGCGACACGTCCGCTTCTCCGCTGAAATCAGCAGGATACGGAAGCCCGTCCGTGATACGACCGTTTTCATCCGATTCATACAGGATGCTGATACGCGCGCGTTCCGGGGTGAGCGTCATGTGCTTGACGGCAAGCGTCATATCGGCGCCGGATGCGATGTGATCGCGGATCAGGTCGTTGAGATCCACGTTGCAGATCACGTCGCAGTCGCTCATGACGACGTACTCTTCTTTCATATGGTTGATGGCGTTGTGAACGCTCTTCAGAGCCTCCAGCCGCGTTGCATAGAGCGCATTGCGGTTGTTGTCATAGGCAGTGATATAGGGCGGCAGGATCTTGATGCCGCCGGAACGGCGCGCGAGATCCCAATCCTTTCCGCTTCCGATGTGATCCATCAATGACTGGTAGTTGTAGTGTGTGATCACATGGATCGTGTAGATGTTGGAATTCACCATATTGGAAAGGGTGAAATCGATAAAGCGATACCGACAGCCGAACGGTACGGACGCCATCGTGCGGCGGCTGGTCAGCTCCGGAATGTTCCGGTCGTGAATGTTGGAAAAAACGATCCCTGCTACCGTCATCAGTCTTTCCCCCTTTCCTCTTGCTGCAGAAACGCGGCATTGACCATAGCTCCTCCCGGTATATCCGTGCCGGGCGCAATACGGATGGAACTTCCGATCACGGTGATCGCCTCCGACGGACTGCGTGTCCTGCCTACGACGGCACCGGCGCCGATCACGGCATCAGAGTCCACGATGCTGTAGTTGACCGTCGCTCCTTCGCCGATCACCACACTGCTCATGACGACGGAATCGCGCACGATCGCACCGCGCGCGATACGCACACCGGAGGAGATCACGGAATTCTCAACGACGCCGTCGATCTCGCAGCCCTCCGTGATCATGGAATTGGAGACGTGCGCGTACGCACCGATATGATGCGGCGCCAGCGCATTGTTGCGTGAATAGATGCGCCATTCCGGATCGTACAGGCGGAATTTCGGCACGGCGCCGAGCAGATCCATATTCGCTTCCCAAAGACTGGCGATCGTTCCGACGTCCTTCCAGTACCCTTCAAACGGATACGCGAACATCCGGCACCCGTCGCGCAGCATGGCGGGGATCACGTTCTTTCCGAAATCTTTTGAGGAATCCGGATCCGAATCATCGCGCTGGAGGTAGTCCTCCAACACGGAGCGGCTGAAAATATAGATGCCCATGGAAGCCTGCGTGCTCTTCGGTTGTTTCGGCTTCTCTTCAAATTCCGTGATGCGGCCTTCGTCGTCCGTCGTCATGATGCCAAAACGACTCGCTTCTTCGAGTGACACGTTGAGGACGGCGATCGTGCAGTCCGCCTGACATTCTTTGTGGCGGTGCAGCATCAGACTGTAGTCCATCTTATAGATGTGATCTCCCGAAAGGATCAGCACGTAGTCCGGATCGTATCGGCGGATGAAATTCAGATTCTGATATATGGCGTTCGCCGTACCCTTGTACCAGTCCGCGCCGTCCTTCCCCTGATACGGCGGCAGAACGCGGACGCCGCTCGATACGCGGTCGAGATCCCACGGTTCACCGTTTCCGATATACTCGTTCAGAACGAGCGGCTGATACTGCGTCAGTACGCCTACGGTATAGATCCCGGAATTGACGCAGTTTGACATGGGAAAATCGATGATCCGATACTTGCCGCCGAAGGGGACGGCGGGCTTTGCTGTTGATTCCGTCAGCGTGTACAATCTGGAACCTTGCCCGCCGGCAAGGAGCATGGCCACGCATTCCTTTTTGTTGTACATGTCTTTTGATCACCTCTGACTCTCATAGGATTTTCGGGCCGTTTTTTCGATAATGATCCCACCGAGCGGCGGAAGGGTCAGGGATATCGTGCAGGCTGCCGTACCGTCTTCTTTTTTGTGGCGTACGCTTCGCAGGAGTTCGTTTTGGACGCTGCTTCCGCCGAAGGAGTACAGATCGGTCGTAAACACCGCGCGGTACGTACCGGCACTTGGCACGGCAAGGGAAAAGCCGTCTCTCCGCACCGGCGTGAAATTCAGAACGACGATCACTTCCCTGCCGTGCTTTCCGTGCCTGCGGTAGGAAATGATGCTCTTTTGTGCGTCGTCCGGATCGATCCATGAAAATCCGTCCCAACCGTCGTCGATTTCCCACAGTGCCGGATGCTCCAGATAGAAATGATTCAGCGCGGAGACATAACGCTGCATTTCCGCATGCCGCGGGTACTGCAGCATGAACCATTCGAGACTGTTCTGAAAATCCCATTCACGGAACTGGGCGAACTCCGTCCCCATGAAGAGCAGTTTCTTTCCGGGAAACGTCATCATGTACATAAGAAACGTGCGCATCGTCGCAAATTTCTCGTCGTAGTCCCCGAACATTTTGCCGATCAGGGATCTCTTTCCGTGAACGACCTCATCGTGAGAGATAGGCAGGATAAAATTCTCTGAATAAGCGTACATCATCGGAAAGGTAAGCTTGCCGTGCATGCCGGAGCGGAAGAGCGGATCGGCGGCGACGTATTCATACAGATCGTTCGCCCAGCCCATGTTCCACTTGAAATGGAACCCGAGACCGCCTTCTTGAACGGGCTTTGTGAGCTTTTCCCACGCGGTCGATTCTTCCGCGATCATCATTACGTCCGGAAACTCCGCGGCGATCAGCGCGTTCAATTTACGGAAGAACGCGATCGCTTCAGGATTGCGGTTGCCGCCGTCCTCGTTCGGGACCCACTCTCCCGGCGCGCGGTCATAATCCAAATAGAGCATGGACGCGACGGCGTCCACCCGCAGTCCGTCGGCATGGAATTCACGGAACCAGAACAGCGCGTTGGATACGAGGAAGCACTGCACTTCGTTGCGTCCGACGTCAAAACAGCGCGTACCCCAACCGCGGTTCTCCTGTCTATCTTTCCCTTGATACTCGTACAGCGGGCCGCCGTCAAATTCAAACAGCCCGTGCCCGTCCTTGGGAAAGTGCGCCGGGACCCAATCGAGGATCACGCCGATCCCGGCTTGATGCATCGTATCGACGAAATACCGAAAATCATCCGGCGTACCGTACCGGGCGCTCGGAGCGTAATAACCGCAAATCTGATATCCCCAAGAACCGTCGTAGGGATGCTCCATGACCGGCATGAGTTCCACGTGCGTATATCCCATTTCCGTTAGATAGGGAGCGAGGCGGTCGGCAATCTCACGGTAACTGAGATAATGCTGTCCGTCGGTGGTCGGCTGATCGTCCCGTGTGTGCCAGGAGCCGAGATGCATCTCATACACGTTCATCGGCGACGGGCAGAAGTGCCGCCGTCCGCTGCGCACGCTGCCTGTAAGGAAGGTGCGTCGTTTTTTCAGCCACGCCGCGTCGTGCCACTCGTAGCCGCCGGGTACATAGATCACGGAGGCGGTCTGCTCCAGCGTCTGAGAAGCCTGCGCGTATGGATCCGCTTTGAGAAAAACGCTGCGTCCGCGACGAATCGCGTATTTGTAATACGTGCCGTCCAGCGGCTTTTCGCTGACGACCGTCGTGCGCCATACGCCGGAAGCGTATATGCGCAGCATTGGCCAGCCGTCCGACCATCCGCAGAAATCGCCGGTCACGCGGACGTCGTCCGCATTCGGCGCCCATACGCGGAAGACGTACTCGTACAGCCCGGATTCCTCATTGAAGGAAGCGTGCACGCCGAGGAAATCATACGCGGTGTAGTTCGTCCCTTGATGGAAAAGATACAGGGGAAGCGCGTCCGCCTGTTCTGTTTGGCTGACAGGATCGTTCATACGGTTCCCTTCTTGTGAAGAATTCCTGTGTTTCAGTATCAATTATAGCACAGCGCACCGCAAAAGGCAAGGAACACTTGTCATTGTTGCCATGATTGCCGAGAAAAATCCGTACTGCACTATGGATTTGAGACAAAAGATTCGACAGCGGCACACTTCAGCGAAGACGCCGCGCCAACCGGTCGATCTGGTCGTCCGTCCCGATGACCGTGACCGTATCCTCCTCCCGCAGCGGTTCATCCGGTTTTGGCGCAAAATTGAGCTTTCCGCCGACCGGGCGTACGGCGATCACGTTGACGCCGTAATGGCGGCGAATGTTGCATTCGATGATCGACTTCCCCGCCCATTCCTTCGGAATATGGATCTCGGCGATAGAACAGTCTTCCGAGAAACTGAAATAGTCGAGGATATCTTTTTTGACGAGGATCTGCGCCATGCGGTCGCCCATATCCTGTTCGGGGAAGACAACGATATCCGCGCCGACACGCTCGAGCACCCGTTTGTGACGGTCATTCATCGCGCGGGAAACGACCTCCTTGACGCCGAGTTCCTTGAGGATCATCGTACAGAGGACGCTGTTGTTCATATTGTCGTCGATACAGACAACGGCGCAGTCGTAGTCGACGACTCCGGCGGCGCGCAGGACCGCTTCACTCGTCGGATCGCCGACCACGGCGCCGGTGACGCTGTCGGCGATCGCATTCACCGTTTCCGCATTTTCGTCTATAACGAGTACTTGACTCTTTTTTTCGAGCAGCGAGCGGGTGATCGCCATGCCGAAGCAGCCGAGTCCGATTATGCAAAAACTTCTCATCGCGTATACTCTCCGTTTTCTATATTTTCTTTATCCTTCTTTATCCGATAAGGAAGCGGACTTCCGCCCGCATGAGGCGGTTTTCATCGTCCACGGATCGCTCGCGGAACGCGGTGGCGACGGTCAGTATTCCGACGCGGCCGAAATACATCAGCGCTGTCAGTGTGATCCGGCACAACGTTGTGAGCTGCGGCGTCAAACCGAGGGAAAGCCCGACGGTCGCGCCGGCGGAAAAGGTCTCAAACAGCGACGAAAGGAGAGGATATCCGCAGCCGATGAGGATCATCGCCCCCGTTACGGTAACGAAGAACTGTACGATGATGACAAGAAAGGCGCGGATCACGTCGCCCTGCGGCACTGTCCGACCGAAGACCGTACAATACTGACGTCCGCGTGCATACTGCCATACCGCGAGCACGAGGATACCGAAGGTAACGACCTTCACACCGCCCGCCGTAGAGCCGGAAGCACCGCCGATAAACATGAGAAGGAGCGAGGCCGTCTGAGAAAAAGCGCTCATATCGGACAGTGAGATCGTATTGAATCCGGCAGTACGGAAGGTTACCGACTGAAAGAACGATGCAAGCAGTTTTTCTCCCGTACCGAGCGGACCGAGCGTGAGCGGATTGTTCCACTCCGGTACGGCGACGACGAGCATACCCACCGTCCACAGCACGGCGGACACGGTCACGACCGTTTTGGTATATACGGTGATCGGATTGCGGGCGCGCAGCCATTCGTACACGTCGTCCCACACGATAAAGCCGATGCCTCCGATCATAATGAGCGCTGCGAGTGTCAGCATAACGAGCGGATCAGAGACGAAGTACGTCATGCTGCTGAAAGGACCGCTCAGTGATCCCATCAGATCGAAGCCTGCGTTGCAGAAGGCGGAAACGGAGTGGAACACGCTGCGCCATATCCCGTCGCCGATACCGAAGAGCGGAATAAAGCGGATCGCAAGGACGGCGGCACCGACACCCTCGAAGAGGGCGGTACCGCAGACGACGCGCCGCAGAAGAGGCAGCATGCCCTCCAGCGAGTTGAGATTATAGGAGTTGGCAAGGAGGATCCGCTCGCGGGGAGAGATATGGCGCTTGACGAGCGTTGCGAGCATGAGCGCAACGGTCATGAAGCCGAGACCTCCGATCTGGATCATGACGAGGATCACCGCCTGCCCGAAACCGCTCCAATGCAGCGCGGTATCGACGACGACGAGACCCGTTACGCAGGTAGCGCTTACGGCGGTGAACAGGCAGTCAAAGATCGGTGTCATTTTGCCGTCCTGTGCAGCAAAAGGACAGTGGAGCAGCAGCGTACCCACAACGATCATGACAAAAAAGCCGATCACAAGCACCTGTGTGGCGCTCAATCCGTTGTGTGTCGTCAGTCTGCCGCGATCCGCGGCGGTATGTTTTCTCATTACGGGAGCCCATCCTCCTTTCCGATACGTATACGAAGATATTATATCACATTTCCCGCTGTCTTGCCATAACCTGTGAGGAATTTCCAAGCGATTCGCGGAATAATTCTCATCGCACGGTACGGAATCATACGGTCAGCTGCTGAAACTGAAAAAGGGAGGACCGCAGTCCTCCCTTACTCGGAGCATATACGATTCTTACCAAAAGCGTCACGCGAGATCCGGCGGAACCGCTTCAAGGATCTTAAAGAATTCAAACTGTTCCCCGCCCGGCGCGCGTACGAACGCGCAGTTCAGCGTCAGGCGTACGGGAGAGGACGGAACGGGACGGACGGCCGGTTCCATGATCGGCTCGGCGCCCGCCTTGATCGCCAGGGCATACGCCGCTTCGACGTCATCCGCATGCATGGCGAAATGAATGAAGCGGTTGTTTGCTTCCGCCTCCTCTGTCCCGCAGGAAAAAAGCTCTACCATGCCGCCGTCACCGATCTCAAACAGCATGATCTGCTTCGGGCCGCTCATCCATGCGGCATACGGCTTCATGCCGATCGCCTTGAGAAAGGCGCGTTCACGGTCGAAATCCTTTACCTGCAGCGCGATATGATGAAAACCGAGGCTGGGGATCTTTTCGTTTGCCATATCTGTACACCTCTTTATCAGTAATAGCGGACGGACGATATCACACGACCGAGGATCCGTACGGAATTCACGATGATTGGCTCCATCGTCGGATTCTCCGGCTGCAGGCGGTAGTGTCCGTTTTCTTTATAGAACGTTTTGACCGTTGCCTCGTCCTCGATCAGCGCGACGACGATATCGCCGTTTTCGGCGGATTCCTGTTGCTCGACGATCACGACATCGCCGTCAAGGATCCCTGCCTGGATCATGCTCGTACCGGTAACGCGCAGCGCAAACAGTGAGTCAGGAACGCTGTGCAGTCCGCGCGACGGATAATAGACGTATCCGTCCGGATTTTCCTGCGCCAGGATCGGCTGACCGGCCGTGACGCGGCCGAGGATCGGTACAGGTACCGAAGGAACGTTCGGCTGCTCATCGAGGAGACGGAGCGTCCTGCTCTTGCCGTTTTCCTTGGAGAGGAGCCCTTTTTCCTCCATGCGCTGCAGATACGTATATACCGTGGACGTACTTTTGATGGACAATTCAGCCTTGATATCGCGGACGGAAGGAGCATAGCCTTTCTCGCGCTGCATTTTTCGGATATAGGCGAGGATCTCCTTCTCCCGCTGCGTGATAGTATCCATAGTTACCTCCTGAAATTCCGGATATGTGGGGTTCTGCTGTGCGCAGTATTGACGTCGATATCATTATACCACCGCTCGAGCCGCTTGTCAAACGTTAGTTCGCATTTTTTGCAATATTTTTCTGCTTTCCGGGCGCTGTGTTTTGTGCGAAGGTGAAAATCGGTGCCAATGCGTAAATATCACTTGATTTCAAAAAACGGTAAGCGTATAATATAACATAGCGAATTTTGGGCTGATCAGATAAGGAGAATGCTATGACTGGCAACACGCATATTTTGAACTGGGTCCGCGACATGGCCGCGATGACTCAGCCGGACAACATCGTATGGATCGACGGATCAAAAGAACAAACGGAAGCGCTGCGACGTGAAGCGTGCGCATCCGGTGAGATCATAAAGCTGAACGAGGAACTTCTTCCCAACTGTTATCTGCACCGTACCGCCGTAAACGACGTCGCGCGCGTTGAGGACAGGACCTTCATCTGCACCTCCAAGAAGGACGACGCCGGCAACATCAATAACTGGATGGAGCCGAAAGCATGCTATGAAAAGCTCTCCAAACTGTTCCAAGGCTCCATGAAGGGACGTACGATGTACGTGATCCCCTACGCGATGGGGCAGCTCGGTTCAGATTTCACGAAATACGGCATTGAACTGACCGACTCCATTTACGTCGTTTTGAATATGCTTATCATGACTCGTGCAGGCGCCCACGTGCTCGCCGCCATGGAGAACGAGCCGCATTTCATCAAAGGTCTCCATTCCAAGGCGGATCTGGATGAAAACAACCGGTACATCTGCCATTTCCCCGAGGATAACACGATCTGGAGCGTCAACTCAGGCTACGGCGGAAACGTTCTGCTTGGCAAGAAGTGCTTCGCGCTCCGTATCGCGTCCTATCTGGGGCGCAAGGAAGGATGGATGGCGGAGCATATGCTCATCCTCGGTCTGGAAGATCCGAAGGGGGAGATCCGGTACATCGCGGCGGCGTTTCCGTCCGCTTGCGGCAAGACGAATCTCGCCATGCTGATCCCTCCGGAAATCTACAAAAAGCAGGGATACAAAGTCTGGTGTGTCGGCGACGACATCGCGTGGCTCCGCATCGGCCGCGACGGTCGGCTGTGGGCGGTCAATCCGGAAAACGGCTTCTTCGGCGTAGCACCCGGCACGAACGAAAAATCGAATCCGAACGCGCTCGCTTCGACGCGCCGTGATACGATCTTCACGAACGTCGTCCATGATCTCGATACGAACACGGTCTGGTGGGAAGGCTTGAACGATCACCCGCCCGTTCATGCCATTGATTGGAAAGGAAACCCGTGGGATTACAGAAAATTCGATAAGAAGGACAAATCCACTTACGGTGCGCATCCGAACTCCCGCTTCACTTCCGTAGCAAAGAACTGTCCCTGCGTTTCCGATAAATTCGACGATCCGACCGGCGTTCCGATCACTGCGATCATATTCGGCGGCCGCCGAGCCAGGACTGCGCCGCTCGTGTATCAGTCCTTCGGTTGGCAGCACGGCACCTTCGTAGGTTCCATCATGGCGTCGGAAACGACGGCGGCGGCAGCCGGCGCCGTCGGCGTCGTCCGGCGCGATCCCATGGCGATGCGTCCCTTCGTCGGGTACAATATGGGCGATTATTGGGCGCACTGGCTGGATATGGGAAAGCAGATCCCGAATCCTCCGAAGATCTTCCACGTCAACTGGTTCCGCACGGACGGAAACGGAGACTTTATCTGGCCCGGCTTCGGCGACAATATGCGAGTCCTCATGTGGATCCTCGCCCGCTGTGAGGGGACCGTGGCTGCGCAGCCGACACCGATCGGTTACGTGCCCCACCCGGAAGACATCAACATTGAAGACTTGGATGGAGTCACCGTCGACACGATCCGCGATCTGCTTTCCGTCGACAGAGAGGCGTGGAAAGCGGATATCGATCATATCCGCGAGTTTTACGAGATGGTCGGCGAACGCGTACCCGCCGCGCTTTACGAAGAATTGGCTGCGCTGGAAGCGCGCCTCGGCTGATATACGACGGAAAAAACGGACAGACGCTTTTGCGCCTGTCCGTTTCCTTTGAAAATAATAAGCAGACAAGCAAGATCGCCTGTCTGCTTTTTGTATTTGATTCAGGAACGTCCCTTTACAGCATGCCGTCCAAATAACGGCACGCACCCATAGCGGCACACGCTCCGTCGGCGACCGCCGTCGTCAGCTGGCGGATACTCTTTTTTCTGCAGTCCCCGGCGACGAAGACGCCGGGCGTCCCCGTCAGGCAATTTTCGTTTGCATCGAAGTATCCTCGCGGATCAAGCGGAACAAGTTCGGCGAACGCTTCGTTCTCCGGGATCAGCCCGATAGCGATAAACAGCCCGTCACAGGCGATCTCCTCGCTGCTTCCGTTGCTTCGTACCTCGAGCGCAAGTCCCTGCAGCGTTTCCCCCTCAGAAAGGAGTGCCGTGATACGCCGATCGGTCAGCACGCGGACGTTCGGACGCGCGAGCAGGATCTCCTGGAGCTTTTTCTCCGCGGTCAGTTCGGGGAGGTCCTGCACGACGATCACCTCGCGGCATTTTTGAGAAAGCAGGATCGCTTCCTGCAAGGCGGAATTCCCGCCGCCTGCTACCGAGACCGTTTGATCCGCATAAAAATCGCCGTCGCAGACCGCGCAGAAAGAGATCCCCGTGCCGACGAGTTCTTTTTCGCCGGGAAGTCCGAGCATCCTGTGCTTCACGCCGGTCGCAAGGATGACCGCGCGTCCCTCATAGGTATTCCCTTCCTCGCCGTACACGGTAAAAATACCGTCGTGCGGTTCGACGCGGACCGCGCGATCGAGTTCCACTTCAGCCCCCTGCGCGAGGATCTGTTCCAGAAAACGGTCGGCAAATTCGTTGCCGCTCATCTGTAACGTACCGGGATAGTTTTCTACCTTCGGCGAATACGTGATCTGTCCGCCGTATCCGTGCTTTTCCAGTACCAGTACGGAACGTCCGTTGCGCAGTCCATACAGCGCAGCCGTCATTCCGGCGGGTCCTCCGCCGATCACGATGATATCGACCATATCGCTCACTCCTGTTAAAAAAGGGGGCGGAAACCGCCCCCGGATCGGTATCCTGCGAAAATCACGCCTGCGCGGAATCCGTGAGGAAGTGCTTGATCTCCGATACTCCTTTGAAGCGGCGAACATCGTCCCCGTTTTCGAGAACGAGCGTCGGCGCCTGCTTCACGCCGAATCGATTGACCAGTTCCGTATTCTCGGCTGCAATGAGCTTCTCATACGAGACGCCGGCTTTGTCGAGCAGCGCCATCGCCAGCTTGCAGTTCGGGCAGGTCGGCGTGACGAAGAGGTACGAACCTCCGGCAGACGCCGCGGTTGCCTTTTTCTCCGTTTCCGGCTTTGCGGTCGGTGCGGCGGGTTCTGCCGTGCGGATCGGACCGACGTGCGTCAGGTGGGATGCGCCGATATCGTACAGCCGGCGATCCTTGAATTCCTGCGCCTTGCCGTCGTTCCAGTTCTGCACCGGGCGGTAATAGCCTGTGATGCGGCTGTAAACCTCGGTCGGCTTGCCGCAGTGCGGGCATTTGTACTGCTCGCCGGTCAGATAACCGTGTTCACGGCAGACGGAGTAGGTCGGCGACATCGTATAATACGGGAGTTTGTAGTTCTCGGCTATCTTGCGTACGAGATTCGCCGCGGATTTCCAGTCGGGCAGTTTCTCGCCGAGGAAAGCGTGGAACACGGTACCGGAGGTGTACAGCGTCTGGAGCTCATCCTGAATGTCGAGCGCCGAGAAAATGTCCTCCGTATAACCGACGGGCAGATGCGAAGAATTCGTATAGTACGGCGTACCGTTCATGTTCGCCGTGATAATGTCCGGATACTGTTCCTTGTCGTGCTTGGCAAAGCGGTACGTCGTGGATTCCGCGGGGGTTGCCTCCAGGTTGTAGAGGTCGCCGTACTGTTCCTGATAGTCGGAGAGGCGTTCCCTCATGTGGTTGAGTACGTCCTTGGCAAATTGCTGTGCCTTCGGATCCGTCAGATCGCAGCGCAGCCATTTCGCGTTGAGGCTCGCTTCATTCATGCCGATCAGACCGATCGTCGAGAAGTGGTTGGCAAACGTGCCGAGATACCGTTTCGTGTACGGATAAAGTCCCGCGTCCATGAGCCGCGTGATCGCCGTACGCTTCGTTTTCAGGCTGCGGGCGGCGATATCCATGAGCCGATCGAGGCGGTCGTAGAAGTCCGCTTCATCCGAGGACAGATATGCCAGCCGCGGGAGATTGAGCGTGACGACGCCGATGGAACCGGTCGATTCGCCAGAACCGAAGAAACCGCCGGATTTCTTGCGAAGCTCGCGAAGATCGAGACGCAGGCGGCAGCACATGGAACGTACGTCGCTCGGCTCCATATCGGAATTGATATAGTTGGAGAAATACGGCGTGCCGTACTTAGCCGTCATCTCGAACAGGAGCTTATTGTTTTCCGTTTCGCTCCAGTCGAAGTCGCGCGTGATGGAGTACGTGGGGATCGGATACTGGAAGCCGCGTCCGTTGGCGTCACCCTCGATCATGATCTCGATGAACGCTTTGTTCACCATATCCATTTCCTTCTTGCAGTCGCCGTAGGTGAAGTCGAGTTCTCTGCCTCCGACGATGGCGGGAAGGTTTTCCAGATCCTTCGGGACCGTCCAATCCAGCGTGATATTGGAGAACGGCGCCTGCGTGCCCCAACGGGAAGGCGTATTGACGCCGTACACGAAGGACTGGACACATTGCTTGACCTCTTTCTGGCTCAGATTGTCGATCTTGACGAACGGAGCAAGATAGGTATCAAACGAAGAAAACGCCTGCGCTCCTGCCCACTCGTTCTGCATGATGCCGAGGAAATTGACCATCTGATTGCAGAGCGTGGACAAATGATTGGCGGGAGAGGAGGTGATTTTGCCGGGAACACCGCCGAGCCCCTCCTGAATGAGCTGCTTGAGGCTCCATCCGGCACAGTAGCCGGTCAGCATGGAAAGGTCATGAAGATGGATGGCGGCCGAACGGTGCGCTTCCGCGACCTCCGGGTCATATACTTCCGTCAGCCAGTAGTTCGCGGTGATCGCGCCGCTGTTGGAGAGGATCAGACCGCCGACGGAATATGTGACCGTGGAGTTTTCCTTTACGCGCCAGTCTAGGTTGCCGAGATACCCGTCCACGAGATCCTTATAGTTGAGGAGCGCGGAGCCGATGTTGCGCACCTTCTCGCGCTGCTTGCGGTACAGAATATATGCCTTGGCAACGTCCGCGTATCCCGCTTCGGAGAGTACCTTCTCCACGCAGTCCTGGATATCCTCCACAGCGATGCGGTCGTTTTTGATCTTGTCCTGGAATTCCGCCGTAACACGAAGCGCAAGCATGTCTATCACCGTCGGATGAGACTGCTTGTTCAATGCATTGAACGCCTTTTGAATGGCGGCGCTGATCTTCGTGATCTCAAAGTCCGCGACCGTTCCGTCGCGCTTCAGTACCTGATACATGGATTCCTCCCGATGCCCTTCACTATTTTCAAAGCAGTAATACTATACCACACAAGCACGTTTCTGTCAATATGTTGTGTGAAAAAAAACAAAAAAACTATATATTGTTGTTTACAATTCCGTGCCGCGTACAATGACCTCGTCCACGCAGGGACGCATGATTTCCGCATATTGCCGAAGCGCGGCGGTATCCGGTGCGTGAAGACCGGCATATACGACGGTATCACGGTCCGTGAAAGCCTGAAGCGCCCAGCGGCGTGCACCGCGGATCCACTCTCCGATCGCCCGGAAGGAATCCGCGTCGTGCAGCTCCGCGACGGCGGTCGTGCGGAATTCGTATTCTACCCGTCCTTCCATGAGAAGCGTCACGCTCTCACGTACGGGACGCAGGTCGCACGACGGCAAACCGACAGTCTCCGCGTACCGTGCGGGAGAATTCTTTATATCCATTGCAGCATAGTCTATGAGCCCCTCGTCAAGAAGCGCTCGCAGTCTGTCCGGAAACGATCCGTTCGTGTCCAATTTCACAGCGTATCCGAGCGCACGGATCTTCCGGATCAGTTCCGGCAGTCCGGGGGAAAGCAGCGGCTCGCCGCCGGTGAAAGCGACGCCGTCCAGCATACCCTGCCGGGTGCGAAGAAAAGAAAGGAGCCGTTCGTCATCCATCTGCACGGGCGCGCCGCGGTCGATCAGTTCGGCATTGTGACAGAACGGACAGCGGTAATTACAGCCCGCGAGAAAGACCGTGCATGCCAGCTTTCCGGGAAAATCGAGAAGCGTCAGCTTCTGCAGTCCGTGAATATCCATATCATCCTCACACCGTACTGAGAATATGCAGATTGCGGATCTCCGCGCCGCAGACGGAATCGTTGACGGAATAGGCGTGCTTTTCAAGATCGCCGCAGATCGCTTCCGTCAGCGACTGACTCCGCAGTTCTTCGATCACGGAAGAAGCGGCATCCTCGATCAATTCGTATTTCGTCTCCGCTGTCTCCCGATCGTTCGGCGTCGTCAGAAGGTATTCCATCGTTTCCGCCGGAACGGGCAGGCAAGGAAGTGCGCGCATGGCGCGGAAGCTCCATTTGTAATAGGGCATATAGCGGCGGTTGAGCAGGAAAACCGCCGTCATCGAGGCGCGTACGAACTCGCCGACCGCGAGCTGCGCCGCCGCCTCCTCACCGTGCGCGAGACAGCGGCGGTAGTTGTACTGACCGGACTGCGCCATGAGGAGAAGCTGCCCGGCCAGCCGCTTGCGGCGCACGTCCTCGGGCATCTCTGAAAGGTATTCCCGGATCCCGGTCAGCAGTCCGGCGCCGTCGAAGAATACCTCGCCGTTTGTCGCCTCAGCCAATGCATACAGCGGGATACGCAGCCACAGTTCCATAGACAAACGACCGTCAGGCGCGCCGACGCGGTCGGTAAAAAACTCGCTGATGCGCATCACGCCGCGGCGGCTGCCGCCGACCGGCTGCATCACAGGACGCGCATACCCCGCATATTCCCGCGGAAGTTTTGCGTAGGCACGTTCAAGCCGGAATGCCGTCTGCCGGTCGACGGCGTCTTCGCCCGGCAGAAAAAGACAGAAGCCGGGATCGAAATCGTGATCGGCTGAAACCGCGTCGTCATAGCCGTAGCATTCCGATCCGCTGCCGGTCAGGGCGGCGGCGAGCTTCCCTTCCAACTCCGGGAACTGTGCGCGCAGCATCGGCGCACCGTACTCCTCGTAAAATTTTCGGGAGATCTCAAGCCCCTGCATAGATCTTCTCCGCCCTTTCGTTCAATTCCTCGGCAAAGGCGAAATAGCCGTAATAAGAAAAAGTCGGGGCGCATTTTTCGCATACGAAAGCGTAATACCCGTCTCGGATGACGTCCTCCCGGTCAAACTGCGCCTGCGCTGCGTCCAGACACTGCTCGATCTTTTCGGCGCCGCGCTCCAGTCCGTGTTCCGCCTCGACGGCATTCGCGATATTCAACTCAGTCATCGCACGTTCCAGCGCACTGTTTTCTCTTGCATCCGCGATGCGCAGCGCCCGCTGAAACGCTTCATACGCTTCACCGAAGCGCCGTTCTTCCGCCAATGCGAGCCCCATGTTGTTGTAGAGACCGCCGAGACGTCCATCGTTTTCCGGAAGGTTTGCTTCATAGATCACGCGGGCACGCTCGAAATACGGGATCGCGCGTCCCGGATCGCCGAATGCATCGTACACGGTCGCCGCGTTGACGCAGACGGTCGCCTCGCTGACCGTTTCTTCCATGCCGAGGCGCGCGATCAACCGGAAAGCGGCGTCCGTCTGTTCCATGGCTTCCTCGCGCTTCTGCACCTTCCGATAATGGCCCATCAGTTCTCCGCGGACAAGAAGTTCACCGCGCTCGTCTCCGAGTATTTGTGATTCCTGCAGCCAATACAGAAGATGCCGCTCAGCTCCTGCAAGATCGCGATGAGCCATATATTCGTCGAGCTTTTCCATGATCCGCCCCTGCGGGACGGTCTGTACCGGGCGCTTGCCCGACGGATCCATGCACAGCGGACACGCCGGTTCCAGGTAGTCTTCCGCCGGGATCGTTTTGCGCGCAGCGGATTCACGGTCGTTCATATTTGTCTTCCTCGTTCCGTGTCCGGATTTTTATTGCGAACGGCTGTTAAAACACAATATCGTGTATGCCTTGTCGGATGCGGCACAGTATGATGCGTCCGCGCCTTTATCATTGTGACACATTTGGGCGGATTTGTCAAGCCCTCTTTTCAAGTTCGTCCGATATTTTCAAAAGAAAAGGCGCATCGGCTCTGCGCCGATGCGCTTGATTTTCGGTGATCTCATTTTTCTTCCGGATCGGACGGAAGATTGGCAGCGGAACGGCGAGACGCCGCGGCGAATAGTACCAGCAAACATACCATAAGCAGTGGGAATACGGCTGCGGCGAACATCCCGGTCTTGAGCGCGGTCTGCTGTGCCTCGCCGGCGAGTCCCGGAAGAGTCACTGACGGATCCGCCGCCGCGGCATCGCTGACAAGTCCGCTGATCCACGGTCCGAATGAGCAGCCGAGGTCGCCCGCCAAAGCGAGCACGGCGAACATGGGCGTGCCTCCGCGCGGAAAACGTGCGGAGGAAAGGCTGAGTACGCCGGGCCACATCAAAGATACGCCGAATCCGCATACGGCACAGCCGATGAGTGCGTACAAGGGGCTCTGTCCGAACACGGTAAGCATATAGCATCCGAACGTGAGGATCGCGCACAATGTCAGTGCGGGCGCCATGCGGATCTTTTTTCCGAGAAGTCCGTACCCCGTGCGGCCAAGAGCCATAAAAACGGCGAACAGGCAGGGACCGAGGATGTCTCCGAGTGCTTTTGTCAAACCGAGCGCCTTTTCGGCAAACAGAGAAGCCCACTGTGACATTGCCTGCTCGGAGGCGCCGGAACAGATCATGAGAAGAATGAAAACGTAAAAGGCGCCGCAGTGCCAGAGCGCCGTGAGCGGCGGACGCTTTTCTTTTTGCTGCGTTTCTTCGGGGAGCGGTACACGCAGAAAGAGCACCGTATTCAAAATGGGGATCAGCGCCCACAAAAAAGGGAGAAGATACCACCGCTGTTGTCCCACGAGAGAGAGAAGCGGGGTCGTCACAAGGACGACCAGGCAGAAGCCCCACGAATAGAAAGAATGAAGCAGGCTCATGGAGGACGCCTTCGCATCGCCGGGCAGTGCGTCGATCAGCGGACTGATGATGACCTCCGTCAGTCCTCCGCCTATCGAATAGAAGAAAACGGCGATGAGGATCCCCGCGTACGGATCCGGAAGGACCCGCGGGAGGATGCCGAGCAGGATCAGACCGAGCGCCGCGCTGACGTGTGCCGTGACCGCCGCGGCGCGGTAACCGATGCGCGGCACGAGGCGGATCGAAACGAGATCGACGAGGATCTGTATAACAAACGTGATGAATACGATCTGTCCGAGCAGCGCAAAGCGTACGGAATATCGCTCTTGAAATATAACGAAGAATAGTGTGGTAAGATTGATCGTGATCGCTTGCGTGATATAGCCGATATAACAAGCCAATCGGGTCAGGCGGTAGTCAGAATGCATACGAAACGTTCCTTTATTGGAAATTGCCGAGCAGTCTGTAGTCGGAAATCGTGACGCCGGTGTAATACGCGTCGATGATCGTCTCATAGTCGTAGCCGAGATCGGCGATATCTTTTGCGCCGTACTGGCTCAGTCCCGTGCCGTGCCCCCAACCTTTGCCGACAAAGATGAAGTTGTAATCACTGGACGCATGCGCCACCTTTGTTTCCGTATGGACTGTATATTCTTTTACCGTGCGAGTAATTGCCGGCACAGCGGTAAGCCGGGCAGCGAGCCGGTCGATACCCGTAAGAAAACCGTCGAGCAGACCGTTTGACGCGGCGGGAGAGGACGTATCGGAATCGGTAAGGAGAGAAAGCACCTGACCGGGCAGATCGGAGCTCGCCTCGCCGGTGAGGGCAAGAAGTGCGCCGGATGGATCCGACGTGGCGCCGACCAAGGGATCGGACGGCAGAAACGCCGCTTGTGCGGCGGAAAGAGGGGCACGGACAGTCTTCACACCGGCGTCGATCTCGACGTCATGCAGCGCCTCGACCGTATCGACGGTATAGGCGACACTGCCGCGTCCGACCACGAAATTCGCGCTCTTGAGATATGCGGAAAGCGCAAGACGCACGCGGTCGGTATTGTTGATCACGATGGAAGCGCCGTTGGAGGCGGTGATGCGGAGAGATTTCACATAGGTGGATCCGGGCGCGAGCGAAAGGATCTCAATATTCGTGATCGTTCCGTCGAGCTCCGTATAGCCGCGTCCGCGAAGATAGGTAAGAAGCGTGTACGGAGATATCTCCACCGTCCAGAAACCGTTGTAGTATTCGGAATACCGTTCCCACGGCGTATCGTGCGCGACAAGATACGGGCTGTTCTCTCCGCCCCATACGTCGCCTACGCTGACCGTGCATCCGCCGCAGCTCGACGTATAATACGCCACGGCGATCTCGTTGCCGTACGTAATGACAAGGCCGTGCGTGGCACGAACGGCGTCGAGCACGTTCTGATTCACGCGCCCCGCGCCGCAGTACGTCTGGCAGTGGATATCGTTGCAGACGTCGAAATGATCGGCGGAGTGACGGTGCAGAAGGAGCTGATGCACAGCGTAGGAGCGCGCGGCGATCGCAAACGCTTTCTGCGTTTCGATCGGCCAGGAGTTGCTGATCTCATACGGAAGTACGGCCTCCACGTACTGATCGAGCGTCACAACGCTGGTCACGGAGACACCGATATGACCCTGATCGGCAAAGCGGTTGTAGGCAAGGACGCCGTCGTATACGTTCGAACTCTGCGCCTTGATATACGCGGCTTCCGTACCGGTACGGATCGCCTGCATGCCGAGAGAAGAACCGTCCGCACAGTCGTAGGAAAACAGGATCCTGTCCGTTTCCGGATCGATCACGATGACGGAGGTTTCGGAGGGACCGACGACCGCCGTATTGAACAAAGGATACAGCGCGGTGACCGTTTCCAGCATCGACTGTGCCTGATACTCCGTGACGAAGGATCCGACGCGGATCCGCAGAACACCGTTCGCATATGCCGGATACGCGATGAGACCGTTGGCCTCAAAGACCGGCTTCACCTGTGACAGCAGACTCAGCATGACGGCGGACTCCATCGTGGAGATATCCGTCATGAATTCCACGTGATAACCGCCGACCTTCACGGAGGACACGTCTGCGGAAAGTGCGTATCCGCCGTCTGTCTTTCTCAAGTTTGCGTCGACCGCCATACAGACGACCTTTTCCTGTAGTGTCCAGAACGGACGGAGACATTTGTCACCGTCCGTCGGAAGAATGCCGACGGTGTAACCGTCGAGCGTCGTCGTCTCATAACTTACGGGGACACCGTCGCGGTACATCAGCCCGACGCTGATGAGCGCGTCGTCCAATGGCTCGTCAAAGTCCGCCGCGTATGACTGCAGGACCAGCATGTAGATCAGCGTATAGAGCGATCCTCCCACCATGAGTATCGCAAGGATCAAAGCAAAGATACGCACGATCAGACGACGACGCGAATCCGATGACTTGTTATTCAATCTTCAAACTCCTCTCACCGAAATGGCTCCCCTTCCGGGACAAGGAAATTCCCTTCTGCGCCCAGACAGTACCAAGGAACGTCCATACGGGCTCGGCGTGCAGCCGTCGGCAAGGACGGAGATGAGGTTCCGGAAGACCGCTCATTCCATCATATGCACCGACTCCGCAGGCTGCTACGGACAGGTGGATCCTCATGACAGCCTGTACGCCGCAAAGCTCCTGCCAACATTATACGGATTTTCCGCGAAAAATCAAGAGATTCTTTGCAAATGTCTAAAAAACCGAACGATTCAGGTAAGTGAAAGCTGTTTTTTTCCGGATTCGACGGAAGGAAGCGTCATAGCGGTTGCGGGGATCTTGTTTTTACGGCATTTCGCGGCGCCTTCGACCGCGGCGATGTCTTCACCGGAGACGACCCCGGTGATCTTTTGCCCTTCCTTCAGCGCAACAAGGGTAACGCCCGCCGCAGTACGCGTCGTTTTCAGCGGGATGAGTGTACTGGAAATCAAGACGGCGCGTCCGGCGTTCGTCAGAAGGAGAAGATCCTGAGGCGCACTGTCGTACAGTGCGGCGACGATCGGCGAAGCGTCGCTGTATGCGCCGCTCAGTTTGCGGCGATTCGATTTCGTTTCATAGGCGCCGAGCGGGATACGGACGCCGCGTCCGTTCTCAAAGAGGAAAATGATCGAATGCTCCGGCGGATACTCCGTAAGTGCCTTGAGCAGGATTGGGCGTTCTCCCTCGTCAAAATTCAGATGCGCCGGCAGGTATTCGCCGAGAGCGGACGCTTTCGTCGTGTCGAAATCGTCCAGCTTCGCCTTGTACGCCTGCGCACGGTCTGTGAAGATAAGCAGTTCGGCGCGGTTCTCCGTGTCCTCGCTGTTCATAATGGCGTCTCCGTCCTTGAGACGGTGGTCGTCGCTCATGCGCAGGGACTGATGCGTGATTTTCTTGAAATATCCTTCTCGCGTCAGGATGATGCGCACGCTGTAATTTTCGACCGGCGTTTCCTCTTCCGGTTCCGGAAGGTCTCCGGCGGAAACGATCTGCGTCCTGCGCGGTTTGCCGTATTTTTTCTTGATCTCCGTGAGCTGTGAGGCGATCATCGCTTTCTGTTTCAGCTCGTCGCCGAGGATCTCCTCCAGACGGCGGATTTCCTCCTGGAGAGATTCGATCTCTTTGATCCGTTCCAGAATATACTCCCGGTTCAGATGACGGAGCTTGATCTCCGCGATATACTCCGCCTGCACCTGGTCGATACGGAAACCGGTCATCAGATTCGGAACGACGTCAGCTTCCTTCTCTGTCTCGCGGACGATGCGGATCGCGCGGTCGATATCGAGCAGGATCCTGCCCAGCCCGCGCAGCAGGTGGAGCTTGTCTTTCTTTTTGCCGAGTTCAAAGGTCAGCTCGCGCACAAGGCATCCGAGGCGGAAGCGTATCCACTCTTCGAGGATCCCGATCACGCCCATTTGTCGGGGAGAACCGTCGATGAGAACGTTGAAATTGCAGGAAAAACTGTCCTCCAGCGGCGTCATGCGGAACAATCGTGCCATCAGCGCATCCGGATCCGTGCCGCGGCGAAGATCAAGCGTCAATTTAAAACCGCTCAAGTCGATCTCATCGCGGTAATCCGTGATCTCGCGGATCTTTCCGTCGTGCACGAGATCTCCGACCGCCTTGAGGATCGCTTCGATGGAGGTGGTATACGGGATCTGTACGATCTCGATGCAGCTGTGCTGCTTGTCAAAGACGTACCGAGCGCGAAGTTTGAAACTTCCTTTGCCCGTTTCATAGATCTCCCGCATCTGATCGCGGTCGTAGAGGAGCTGTCCTCCGCCGGAAAAGTCCGGTGCCTTGATGCAGTCGAGCAGCTTTTCAACGGACGATTTCGGATTTTTCAGAAGTGCTATGGTACCGTCGCACACTTCCGCCAGATTGAAGGAACAGATCTGCGACGCCATACCGACGGCTATGCCGAGATTCGGCGATACGAGAATATTAGGAAAGGTGGTCGGAAGAAGGCGCGGTTCCGTTGTCGTGTTGTCGTAGTTTGGGATCATATCGACCGCGTTGCGGTCGATGCCGGAAAAGATCTCCGAGCAGAACGGATCGAGTTTGACTTCCGTATAACGCGGCGCGGCGAAAGCCATATCTCTGCTGTATTGTTTTCCGAAACTTCCCTTGGAATCGATGAAGGGATGGAGCAGCGCGTCGTTCCCTCGCGTCAGGCGGACGAGCGTCTCGTAGATCGCGTCGTTCCCGTGGGGGTTCAGATGCATCGTCGCACCGACGACGTTCGCGCTCTTGGTACGGGCGCCGGTCATAAGACCCATCTGATACATCGTATAGAGGAGCTTCCGGTGCGACGGTTTGAAGCCGTCGATCTCCGGGATCGCGCGGGAGGCGATCACGCTCATAACGTACGGCATGTAGTTTTTCTCGATGGTATCGGTGATCGGCTGATCCTTGATCTCCGCCAGACGGACGGGTTCCTGGATCCCCGGGGATTTCTTCTTAGCCATAGTCACCTCACGGTTGTGGATTGAGACGGACGACCCTGCCGCCGGCGGCGCGGATCAGTCGATTGTACAGTGCGAGATATTCGCCCGTGGGAGGCGGGAGTGCAATATACAGCCGCGAGTATCCGCGTATATCCGCTTCGCGCAGAAGCGAGAACAGCGCATGTGACGCTTCAGCGGCACTGTGCGTCTGACCGAGGGAAAGCACGCTGCAGCCATCGTAGAGAGCGGCTTCATCATCCGGCACGGCTACCGCTTCGCCGGGACGGATCACGGCACGTACGTACTCTGTAAACAGAGTCGGCACCGCGTCGATCAGCACGACCTGAGCCGCCGGTGCGTAGTGCTTATATTTCATGCCGGGGGACTGCGGATGCTCCCCGGCTGCGCCGGGATCCGTCACGGCGCGTGCGACCGTCACCTCACCGAGCACGTCTGCGAGCATCCTTTCCGTCACGGCGCCGGGGCGCAGGATCTCGCAGCCGCTCTCCGTCAGACGTATCACCGTCGATTCGAGCCCGATCTCGCACGGACCGCCGTCGAGGATCATTCTTATCCTGCCGCCCAGATCGCGCAGCACGTGCTGTGCCGTCGTCGGCGACGGGCTTCCGGAACGGTTCGCCGACGGCGCCGCGATCGGCAGTTCAGCCGTTTCGATCAGGCGGCGCGCCGCGGGATGCGACGGACAGCGGACGGCGACGGTGTCGAGACCGCCGGTCACACCGTCCGGGATGCACGCACGCTTCGGCATGATAACCGTCAAAGGACCGGGCATGAAGCGCGCGGCGAGGCGGCGGTAGGCATACGGAACGTACGCGACGGCGTCTGCCTCGGCGGGATCAGCGATATGAACGATCAGCGGATTGTCCGATGGGCGTCCTTTCGCCTCATAGATGCGGCGGGCAGCATCGGCGTCAAGAGCGGACGCACCGAGGCCGTATACCGTCTCCGTCGGAAACGCGACCAACTCTCCCGCGCGTAAAAGCGCGGCGGCGCGCGCAAAGACCGCATCATCGGTCTCAGTGTCGTCCAGCGTATACAGTTCGGTTTCCATCGACGTCAATCTTCCTTATCCAATTTGTCTTCTGCGGCCGCGGCGGTCAGTGCGTCGATGAGCGCATCCATATCACCGTTCAAAAACGCGGGCAGCGTGTACAGCGTCAGTCCGATCCGGTGATCCGTTACGCGTCCCTCGCGGAAATTGTACGTGCGGATCCGTTCGCTGCGGTCACCGCTTCCGACCTGCGCACGGCGCGTTCCGTCGATGCGTTCCCGCTGCTGCGTGCGTTCCAGATCATACAGGCGCGCGCGCAGGAGCCGCATCGCTTTTTCCTTGTTGCGAAGCTGGCTCCGTTCGTCCTGACATTCGATGACGATCCCGGTGGGAAGGTGCGTCAGGCGGATCGCGGACAACGTTTTGTTGATATGCTGTCCCCCCGCGCCCGTACTCTTCATCGTCTCGATACGGACGTCGTCCGGACGGATTTCGATCTGGATCTCTCCCGCCTCCGGCAGGACGGCGACCGTCGCGGCGGAGGTCTGGAGTTTTCCGTTCGATTCCGTCTCAGGGACGCGCTGCACGCGGTGGACGCCGCTCTCAAAGCGGAAGCGCGCATAGGCGCCGCTGCCGCTCACGAGAAAGATCACCTTTTTCAGCCCGCCGAGTTCCGTTTCATTCACGTCCATCAGTTCGCACGTAAAGCCGCGCACGGATGCGTACATCGTATACATTCGATACAGTTCGCCGGCAAACAGCGCGGCCTCTTCCCCGCCCGTCCCGGCACGGATCTCGACGATCACGTTCCGCTCGTCGTCCGGATCGCGCGGCGTCATCATCTGCCGAAGGGCTTCTTTCTGCTGTTCGAACTCTTCACGCAGTGTACGGATTTCCTCTTCCGCCAGCGCGCGCAGTTCCGGTTCGCTTTCGTTCCGGAGAAGTTCCTCGGCGTCCGCGAGCTGTTCCTCCAGCTTTTCAAGCGCACGCACCTTCTCGGCAAGAGGCGCGACGGCGTTCCATTCCTTGACCGCAGCCGCGTAGCGTGCGGGATCCGACAGGATTTCGGGTGCGGCAAGCTGATGCTCCAGATGCGCGCACTGATCAATCAGTCGGTGCAGCTTTTCCGTCATGTCGCCCCTCCCTTTCCGTATCTTCGTTTGCGCCTCGGAACGCATGCGGTCTGCCGTCCCCGAAATGCTGTCGGAATAGGAGAAACGGAGTCGGCTCCCGGTACCGTAACGGTGCCGGGAGCTTGTCCGTGTCCGAGTGTCATACCTGATTATTTATGGACGAGATGGAAAGCGAAACCGCCGATCTCTTCTTTGAGATAGATCACGGATTCCTTGCCCTTTGCGTCGAAGCCGCGGGATTCCTCAATAAACTCGACGCCCAAACGGCGCAGATACGCTTCAGCGCGGTCCACGAAATTCGTGGAGATGGCGATATGCCCCTTCGTACCGCGGCCCGGCTGCTTCAGGACTTCGAAATACGTGTCGGAGAAGATCGCGCCCTTGTGCTCGTCCGGCTCGAAGCCGAAGAGAGCGGACAGCGTCGTGACGATGTGACGGCATTCCTCTTCGTTTTCGGCATTGACTCCGACGTGCTTGAGCGAGAAGCCGAGCATCTTCCTCACGGCGCCCTGTGTCAGAAGCTCGATCGAGTCAAAATCACCCGCCTCGATCAGCGATTCCTTCACCATGAAACTGCCGCCGCAGGCGATGATCTTATCAAATTTCAAATAGTCGAGCAGGTTATCCGCATTGATCCCGCCCGTCGGCATAAAACGGATATTGCCGTACGGCGCTGCCATCGCCTTGATCATAGCGACGCCGCCGGCGGCCTCCGCCGGGAAGAATTTCACGGTATCGAGTCCGAGATCGATCGCCGTCTCAATGTCGGAAGGCGTCGCGCAGCCGGGGAGGATCGGTACGCCGATATCAAGGCAGTGCCGTACGGTCTTCGGATTGAGTCCGGGGCTGACGATGAATTTCGCGCCGGCGGCGACGGCGCGGTCTGCCTGTTCCGCATTGAGCACGGTACCGGCACCGACGAGCATATCCGGGCACGCCTTGGTGATCGCGGCGATTGCTTCGGCGGCGCAGGACGTACGGAAGGTGATCTCCGCTGCCGGAAGACCGCCGCGGCAGAGCGCCTCTGCGAGCGGAACGGCTTTGGAGGGATCGGTGATCTTGACGACCGGGATCAGTCCGAGTTCATACATTTGTTCCTGCATGGTTTTCATGTTTTTTTCCATCCTTTCTGTATCGGGAAGATGATTTATCGATTGAATGCGGAAAATGCGAGATGCGCGGAATACACGTCCGCTTTGGAAACGATCTCAAAAGGTGCGTGCATGGAGAGCACGGGAACGCCGATATCGATGGTATCGATATTGGAGCGGGCAACGTACTTGGCGACGGTACCGCCGCCGCCTTGATCGACCTTGCCGAGCTCCGCGGTCTGCCAGAGAATGTCCGCGTCGTCAAACGCCGCGCGAATCCGCCCGACGAGTTCGGCGCCGGCATCGTTCGTACTGCTCTTCCCTGCTGCGCCCGTGTATTTCGCCATGGCGACGCCGCAGTGGAGGAGCGAGGAATTCCGCTTCTCATACACCTCGGGATAATTCGGGTCGTATCCCGCCGTAACGTCGGCGGAAAGGCATACGGAACGAGAACGCACGAGCGCGGCGTCCGCACCGAACGCGCGGGAGATCTCATCGATCAGATCCGTAAGGATCGCGCACTGCATCCCGGTGACGCCTTCGCTGCCGATCTCTTCCTTATCCGCCAGCACACAGATCAGCGTATGCGGACCGGTCTGATTCTCGATCAGCGCCGTGAGCGCCGGATACGCGCACACGCGATCGTCGTGACCGTAAGAGCCGATCATCCAGCGATCGAGACCTACGTCTACCGCATTCGCAGCCGGAACGAGACAAAGCTCCGCACTCATGAAATCCGCCTCTGTCATGCCGTATTCCTTATGCAGAAACGCCATGACGGCAAGTTTGACCTTATCGGACGCCTTTGTCACGCTTCCGTCCTCCTCCTGGTACGGAGAGGACCCGACGATCACGTTCATGCCCTCGCCGGTGAAGGCGGTCCCGAGCGGTTTCGTATTCTGATCCTTTGCCAGATGCGGAAGAAGATCCGTCAGACAGAAGACCGGATCGCCCGGTTTGTCGCCGATGCGTACCGCAACGGTCGATCCGTCGCGGCGCGTGACGACGCCGTGCAGCGCGAGCGGGATCGTCGCCCACTGGTATTTGCGGATCCCGCCGTAATAATGCGTTTTCAAATAGGCGATTCCGTCGTTCTCATAGAGCGGATGCTGCTTCAGATCAAGACGCGGCGAATCGATGTGAGCGGCGGAAATCCGTACGCCTTCCCCGACGTCCTCCGTCCCGACGACGAATGCATACAGGCTTTTACCGCGGTTATTGTAGTAGCGTTTATCGCCGGAGACGAGCGGATCGCCCCAACTGTACGCTTGAAACCCTTTCTTCTCCAGCATAGCGACGGCGGCCTCAACGGCCTCACGTTCTGTTTTCGCCGCATTCAAAAAGGCGCAATAGTCCCGTGCGTACGCTGTCGCTGCCTCAAGTTTCGGAGCATCCCATTTTTCAAACGCCGTCTGCTTTTTGTAGAACAGTTCCTCTGCCAGACGTTCTCCGCCTGTCTTTTCCTCGCTCATACCATATTTCCTTTCCATGTCACAATTCTATTTGCAGACTGTCCGCCGTAATAACGGCGAGACAGAAAAAGCCGATGATCCCTGACGCGCGAAACGAGACCGTCTTACGTTGCGATGCTATACACCTTTTCATAAGTATATCATTTTCCGTATGTCGTGTCAAGGCGGCGAGCGTTCACAGTCCGTCGTAGTAAAGACGCTGATAGACGGAGATCGCCTCGTCGATCCGGCGGACGTACTGCCGCGTCTCCTCGTAGGGAATCGACGTCAGGCGCACCCCGTCCTCCGAATAGTCGGAGTTGAGCAGCCATTCATCTACCCGCGTCATGCCGGCGTTGTACGCGGCGAAAACCGTATCCCATCGGTTATAACGGATATAGAGATACGACAGCAGATACGTACCGTATTCGATATTCGTCTGCGGATCGTACAGCATGCCCGTCTCCGCATTCCGCTTCATCATCATGGAGACCCAGGAAAAGGTGTCGGGCGTCATCTGCATCAGTCCGATCGCACCGGCATCGGAGACCGCGTTGCTGGAAAAACCGCTTTCCACCTGGATAACGGCGTAAATGACATACTCCGGCACACCATAGACGCTGCTGTACTGTGATACGTACTCACTGTACTGCCGCGGATATCGGACGCGGTCGATTTTGTCCCAGATCAGCTGATACAGAAATCCGGCGGCAACGGAAAGCAGCAGGATCACGACGATGACGATGCTGCGCCGTACGCTGGTCTTCAAGGATCCATTCCCTCCTTTTCGCGGATCGCACCGACGATGCGGCGAATCTGTCCCTCGAGATCCTCCGCTTCCAATTCATTGTATACGGCAAAATCGCAGCGTCGGATCAGCTCCTCGTTCGTCATTTGCGCTGCAAGGCGCCGCCCTGCCTCCTCACGTGAGATACCGTCCCGGCGCAGGATCCGCGCAAGCGACGCTTCCTCGGAAGCCACAACGCAGACGGTATAGCGGCAGAAGGCGTCGAATCCGCTCTCAAACAACAGAGGCGCGTCGATCAGGACCGCCGCGGCGCCTTCTCTCTCCCATTGTCCCGCTGCCCGCCGTGTTTCGGCGAGAATATAACGATGGGTGATGCGGTTCAGCGTCAGCCGCGCATGGGCGCCGTCCTCGGCGAAAACGATCTCTGACATCGCCCGGCGATCCAGCGAGCCGTCCGGACAGACGACACGATTGCCGAATACGGCGCAAAGCTCCCGCATGCAGGGAGACAGTTCCGCGGAAGGACCGGTCATGGCACGGTAGACCGCATCCGTGTCGACCGACGGGATCCCCCACGTCAGGAAACGGGACGCGACGTATCCCTTGCCGGAACCGCTCCGTCCGCAGAGACCGATCCAGAACGCTTCAGACAAGCGCGTGCACCTCCTCCATCCGTCCGCTTTCCGCGGAACGGTAGGCGGCTTCCATGACCGCCTGGATATGCGCGCCGTCCGCGAAGGAAGGCGATGCGGGCGCGCCGCGATACACGGCGTCGAGAAACGCATACATGCTTCCGACATGTCCCCGCAGCCACCCTGCCGGGGCCTTTGCACCGGGAAACACGCCGCCGGGTGCCGGATAGCGATTGCAGCATTCCACACGCGTAAAGCCCGCGTGCGGCGCGGCGGCATCGTAATATTCGAAGAAATTCGGATCCATGAGTGAGAAGCGAAGCGCACCGTCCGTGCCGTAGATCTCAAAGGAAAGGTCGTCGTTCGTTCCTTGAAAGATCTTTCCGGTTTCGACCGTTCCGACGGCGCCGCACGCAAGGCGTGCCGTCAGATAGAACGCTTCTTCCGCGTTCGTGTTCCACGGCTTTCCGTCACGGCCGATACGCGTCGGATACGCGATATTGCCGACGCCGTACACAGAGGCGAACGGTCCGCAGAGGTAATAGATGAGATCGAGCACGTGCGAGCCGAGATCGTACAGCACGCCGCCTCCGCAGACCGTGCGATCCTGCTTCCATCCCGCCGGACGGTTCGGATCGGCGGCGCTGCTGTGATAATACGCGCCGCGGAACGAAAGGATCCTGCCGAGCCGTCCCTCCTCAACGATTTCCTTCGCGCGCATGACGGGAAGGAGAAAACGGTTGTTGAAAACGATCCCCGCGGTCAAACCCGTCCGCTTTGCTTCCCGTGCCGCATGGAATGCCTGCTCCTCGCTCACGCAGAGCGGCTTTTCGCAGTACACGTGCTTTCCCGCCGCAAGGGCGCGCAGGATCGTCTCATAATGGCAGACGTTCGGCGTACAGATATCGATGATATCGATATCCGGTGAACCGATCAGCTCCTCCTCATTTTCCGCCGCTTCGCCGAGACCATAACGGCGCGCCGCTTCTTTCGCGTGAGACGGCTCGCTTGCGCATACGCCGCACACACGGGCAGTAAACGGAAGATCCTTATAGAAAAACGGCAGATTTGATACCGCGTACGCATGCGTGCGTCCCATAAAGCCGCACCCGATCATACCGATCCGAAGCATTATCATTCCTCGCATTCCGGGCTGTCCCGCACCGATCAGGATTTTTGTCCGCGTTTTTACATATTGTATCACAAAAGGGATATCTTTGCAAGATGCGGCACGGATTTTTGCGCGGCGCCGCAAGCGACGGAGCGCGCGGCGCATAGGAAAGACAAAACGGCGTATATTGGATATGCAAGAGGATGGCGGAACATGAATATTCTGTAAAATCCGACATTGTTCGTACAAATCTGCGCAAAGCGACTTGAAAAAACTGACGAAACGTGGTATTCTATTATATTGAATGTGCCGATCGTCGGACGCCGTCCGCGGCTTCGTTCATTTTCATCCATGGTAAGGAGAAAGCGGCATTGAAATTGCTGAGACGGTTTGGAAATGTCGTTCGCAGCGCCTGCGTGTGGTATACGGCGCTCACGCTGGTTTTGTACGTCGGCGGAAAACTCGCTTCCGGCATCGAACGGGAATGGATACTGACGTTGCCGATGATGTTCGCCGTTCTGGCATTTTCGATTTTGTTCTCCGCCGTCAATGATATCGTTCTGCATACCGCGCTTCATCCGGCGTGGAAGCTGCTCCTCCATTACGCGGCGACGGCGATGATCTTCTACGTGTTGTTCATTGTGTGGGGAGGTTACGCAGGCAATCCGTCCTCCGTATTCATGATCCTTCTCGCATTCACCGTATTTTATGCGATCGCGGCGTCTCTGTATGCGCTTGTTCGTCATCTTCTCTCTCTGCGCAAAAACAGTGAACAACAGTATGACCGCCAGTTTCACGACCGTTCAGATGATACACGGAAGAGGTGATCCGTACGAATCCCGATTATAACGGCAGACCCGGAGACGGAAAAGTCTTTTATACGGTACTCGCAGCCGTCGGCTGCGTATTGGTCGTCATACTTTTGATCTCTGCGCCGAAATTCTCGCTGCGTGCCGACGTGAGCGATACCGCCGCCGCTGAACATGCCAAAACAAACGGCAGCGAGACGTCGGCGCCGCCGCCGGAGACGGATCCGCCGGATACAACGCCTCCGTACACGGCCCCGCCCGAGACGATCCCCCCCGACACCGCTCCGCCGGAGACGGATCCGCCTGAAACCGTCCCGCCGGAGACGGATCCTCCTGAGACTGCACCGTCTGAAACACAGCCCCCGATAACAACGCCCCCCGACACCACGCCTCCGGATACCGCTCCACCCGAGACACAGCCGCCGGAGACGGCCTATCAGCTGCCGCCCGTCGATCCTGCGGTGCATCCCTGTCTTTTGACGGAGACGGAAGACGCGGGTACGGAGTATCTTGACGATATCATCTTTATCGGCGATTCCACGACGTATTCCTTTTTGTACTACGGGAAACTGAACGGCGGAACGGATTCAAAACAGGTATGGACGCCCGCTTCAAGAACGCTGACGCTCAGTTACGCACTGACGACGACGATCCTCTACCCGGACACCGGTGAGGAGATCACGATCGAGCAGGCCGTCATGCGCAAGAAGCCACGGATCATCGTCATCACGCTTGGTGTAAACGGGATCTCCTTCATGAACGAGGAGTATTTCGTGTCCGTCTATACGAAACTCGTGAACATGATCGCCGCAGCTTCTCCCGACACAAAGATCATCCTGCAATCCATTTTTCCCGTCGCGCGCACGTGGGAGAAGATGGAGTCGATCAACAACGACAAGATCAATCGTGCGAACGAATGGATCCGCTGCATTGCCGACGATTGCGGCGTCAGGTATCTTGATACGATCTCCGTCCTCGCCGTGGACGCGGGCGGGTATCTCCCCGTTTCGTATCAGAACGGAGACGGTCTCCATCTGAACTCGAACGCCTGCGACATCGTCCTGCGTTATATCCGCACGCACGCCCTGCCCGATTATGTTCCCTAACTACAACGTCGAAAGGATTTTCTTCATGAACGGAAAACGCTTACCGGCTCTTCTGCTTTTGACCGTGCTGTTCCTTGCAGCGCTCGTCGGCTGTGCGAACGGCCAAAAAACGTACCGCAGCGATGTAGACGTCCATGCACTGGCAGAAGCCTGCGGCGCGAAGCTCGCGTCAACATCGCTCATGGCGGACGCCGACGAGGACTATCTCCGCTATCGCATGGGGCTGAGCGAAAGCTTTCTCCCCAATGCCGTTATACGGATACAGAACGCCGGAACGGCGCTGGACGAATTCGGAATACTCCGCGCGCCGGACAATCTTTCCCCCGTGCTCTTCGAGGATACGGTCAAAGCGTATCTTGACGCACGGAACGAGGAATGGACGGGGCTGTATCTCGCGGAAGAATATCCCAAACTCCGCGACGCGGAATACAAGGTATTCGGGCAGTACGTCGTCTACGCGATCCTCTCCGAGGAGGACCGCGCGGCGCTGTTCGCCGAGGCGGAAGCACAACTTCTGAAATAACGTCAGCTTGTTCTTTATTATCTTAAAGAGATGCCGCTCCGGTCCCCCCGGAGCGGCATTCGTATCATTGATTTGTGAGGATACGGTCATGAAATGGATCCCGGAAGCAGACGAACGAGCGATCCGCGAAAAATACACGCATACGCCGCCGAGAGATCCGGAAAAACAGAGCGGCTATGACCGTTTTCGCTGCAATGACGCGGCGTATGATCTTTCCACGGGATTGACGGAAAGCGAAATGCGTGAACGGCTCACGATGCTTCTGACCGAGTGGGAGGGAGAAGATCATGCGTGCCTCGCAGTCCACGACGGTCCCGGCGTGCGCACGACGGTGTTTCTGAAAGGCTGTCCGCTCCGGTGCGTCTGGTGCCACAATCCCGAAAGCCAAAGCGCCGCGCCGCAGCTCGCCTACTACGAGCACCGCTGTGTCCGGTGCGGTCTGTGCGTCGGCGTCTGTCCTCACGGCGCACACAGCATCACCTCGGACGGCAGACACCTTTTCACACGCGATTTCTGCCGCGCCTGCGGCGCGTGCGCCGACGTCTGCACCGGCACCTGCAGCTATACGGACGCCGTATGACGGCGGAGGAGGTCGCAGAGGCCGTACTTCAGGGTAAGCCGTTCTATGAAGCGTCTGTCGGCGGCGTCACGCTGTCCGGCGGCGAGCCGCTTTTGTATCCGGATTTCTGCGCAGACGTTTTCACCCGTCTCAAGGCTTACGGGATCGGCACGGCGATAGACACGAGCGCCGCCGTCGGAAGACGGGCGTTTCTCGTCACCGCGCCGGTAACGGATCTGTATCTCGTAGACGTGAAGCATCCTTTCTCTGACGCGCACCGGGCGCTGACCGGCTTCGGGAACGAAGCGGTCTGGGAGAATCTATCGCTTCTTACCGAACTCTCAAAGGACGTGGAAATACGCATTCCCATCATTCCCGGCGTGAACGACGGCGATGCGGAGATCCGGGCGGCGGCAGGTCGGCTGCGGGAGATCCCCGCTGTGAAGCGCGTGCGGCTCCTTCCCTACCGGGATCTGGCGCGCTCGAAATACGAAGCTCTCGGGATGCAGGATACGATGCCGCACGCAGCTACGCCGACGCCTGAGGAAATGGAAGCACACCGGATACGCTTCGCGTCCTATGGGCTGGAGACGGTCGTGTGAGAAAAATAACATAAAAAACAAAGCCTCGCGTGATCGCGGGGCTTTGTTCGCTGGTGCTCCATCGGAGATTCGAACTCCGGACACCTTGATTAAAAGTCAAGTGCTCTGCCAACTGAGCTAATGGGGCTGAAACAGCCTAATTATAATATCACAAATCAGGCTGTATGTCAATAGTCTTGGCGCAATTTTCCGGAAGAACCGGCACGGATCACGCTTTATAACTGTCTTTCAGGCTGACCGAACGGTTGAAGACCGGATACGACGGCGTAAAGTCCTTCGCGTCCGGGCAGAAATAGCCGAGCCGCATGAACTGGAAGGAGGACGGCACCTTCGCATCCGCGAGCGACGCCTCCAGCTTGCAGCCGGTCAGCGTCTCAAGCGACGTAGGATTGAGGCACTCGATGAAATTCTTGCCCTCTCCCTCCGGCTCCGGATCGGAAAAGAGATTCGAGTACAGGCGCACCTCGGCGTCGATCGCCGTCCCGGCGTCGACCCAGTGGATCGTGCTCTTGATCTTGCGGCCGTCGGCAGGGTTCCCGCCGCCGGAGGCCGGATCGTATTCGCAGAGCACCTCCGTCACACGACCTTGTTCATCCTTGACGCAGCCGGTGCAGCGGACGACGTACGCGCCCTTGAGGCGGACCTCATTTCCCGGGAAGAGGCGGAAGAACTTTCCTTCCTTCTCCTCCATAAAGTCGTCTTCCTCGATCCAGAGATGACGGGAGAATGTGATCTCCCGCGTCCCGGCGCTCTCGTCCATCGGATTGTTCTCCACGGTGAACGTTTCCGTCTTCCCTTCCGGAAAATTCGTAACGGTCAGGCGGACGGGATGCAGGACCGCCATCACGCGTGCCGCGTGCTCGTTCAGATCCTCCCGCAGGCAATGCTCGAGAAAATCGTATTCAACGGTGGAGGGCGCCTTGGCGACGCCGATCCGCTCGCAGAAATTCCGGATGGACGACGGCGTGTAACCGCGGCGGCGCAGGCCGCACAGCGTCGGCATTCTCGGATCGTCCCAGCCTGATACGCGCCCTTCCTCCACGAGCTGGCGCAGTTTGCGTTTACTCATGACGGTATAGGTGATCCCGAGGCGGGCAAACTCGATCTGACGCGGGCGGCACGGAACGCTGACGTTGTCAACGACCCAGTTATACAGCGGACGGTGATTCTCGTATTCGAGCGAACAGAGGCTGAAGGTGATCCTCTCCAGTGCGTCCTGGATCGGGTGTGCAAAGTCGTACATCGGAAAGATGCACCATTTCGTCCCTTGCCTGTGATGCTCGATGTAACGGATGCGGTAGAGGACCGGATCGCGCATATTGAAGTTGCCGGAGGCAAGATCGATCTTCGCACGAAGCGTATATCTGCCTTCGGGAAACTCGCCCGCTCTCATCCGGCGGAAAAGATCCATGCTTTCCGCCGCCGGACGGTCGCGGTAGGGCGATACGGCGGGATGCGTCAGATCCCCACGGTAATCACGGAATTCCTCCGCCGTCAGTTCGCACACGTAGGCGAGTCCCTTTTCGATCAGCTCTTCCGCATAAAGATACGTTTGTTCAAAATAATCCGATCCGTAATAGAAGCGGTCTCCCCAGTCGAAGCCGAGCCAATGGATATCTTCCTTGATGGCGTCGACGTATTCCGTATCCTCCTTCGCGGGATTCGTGTCATCCATGCGAAGATTGCACAGACCGTGATACTTTTCCGCCGTGCCGAAGTCGATCATCAGTGCCTTGCAGTGTCCGATATGCAGATATCCGTTCGGTTCCGGAGGGAACCGTGTGTGTACCTCCGACGCACGCCCGGCGGCGAGATCTTCGTCGATGAAATCATGAATGAAATTGGAAGTCGTTTTTTCGTCCATCGTCGTTTTCCTTTATCTTTCAAGCGTTTCCAGAAGCGCATGTATGCGCGCAAGCACCGTCTTGCGTCCGAGCACGCGCATGACCTCGTACATATCCGGAGAGTTGAGCTTGCCCGTCACGGCGACGCGCAAAAACATGCTCACGTCGGCGACTGAGCCGCGGAACGCGGCGGGATCCGCGCGGTAGGCTTTCATATCGGAGGCATAGCCGAGCGAATCGGTGATAGCCTTGATCTTGTCAAACCAGACGCTTTGCTCGTCGGCGGGGTCGTAGTCCTGCGCGAAGACCGTCAACGCGGCACACACGTCGGCTTTATCGAACTTCGGGTCGATCTCGTCCTCGCGCGCAAACAGCGCGTCGAAAATGAAGCCCATATAGCTTTTTGCCTCGCTCCAGATCGCAAGATCCTTTCGCGGCTTCTTTCCGCCGCGGCCGATGGCAAAGGCGGCGCGTGCCTTATCAGGCTCGGCTTCGAGCGCGGCGGCAAACGGCACGTCGAATTCCTTTGCCCATTCGAGCACGAGCGCATAAACTTCATCTGCCGACATGCGCGAGATGACGTTTTTCGAGACGTCGCGCAGCTTGTCCACGTCGAACAGCGAGCCTGCCGGGTTCATCTTTTTATAAGAGAATTTGAAATCGTCGAGATTCGCGTCGGGGTTGGCCTGGCGCCAGTCCTCGAAGTTGGAATTCAGGATCGTCAGCACATATTCGAGCACCGCCGGGACGGGATAGCCCTGCGCCTGATAGAAGGTCAGGGCAAGCTCGGGATCCTTGCGCTTTGAAAGCTTGCGTTTGCTCGTGCCGTCCATCTTCATAAGCGGACCGATGTGCGCGTATTTCGGGAGCCGGAAGCCCAGCGCGCGGAAAAGCTGCACATGGAAGGGGAGCGAGGGAAGCCATTCGTCGCCGCGCACGACGTGCGTCGTGCGCATCAGGTGATCGTCCACCGCGTGGGCGAAATGATAAGTCGGGATACCGTCGGACTTTAACAGCACGTGGTCGACGTCGTTTTCCGTAAGCTCCAGATTGCCTTTTATCAGGTCGGTGAACTTGATCTTGTTCTCGATATTGCCCTCCGAGCGGAAGCGCAGCACCCACGGCTTGCCCGCGGCGAGCTCGGTCTTGATGTCCTCCATCGGTCGGTCGCGCCATACGGCATAGGCGCCGTAGTAACCGAAATTGTCCTTGCGTGCCTCCTGCGTATTGCGCATGGCGTCGAGCTCCTCCTCGGTGCAGAAGCAGGGATAGGCCTTGCCCTCCGCGACGAGCTTTTTGGCGTAGACATGATAGATTTGTGCTCTCTGACGCTGTCGGTACGGGCCGTAGGGACCTATATCGCCGTCCACGGTCGCTCCCTCGTCAAAGAGGATATGATAATGCTTCAGCGCCTCGATCAGCGTTTCCACAGCACCTTGCACCTCGCGCTTGGCGTCGGTGTCCTCGATGCGCAGGAAAAACACGCCGCCGGATTGGTGGCACAGCCGTTCGCTGGTCAGTCCCTGTACGATGTTGCCAAGATGCACGAAGCCCGTCGGCGACGGGGCGGCGCGCGAAACGATCGCGCCCTCGGGCAACTGACGCGCCGGATAGCGCGATTCCAGCTCTTCCGGCGTCAGCTTTACATCCGGGAACAACAATTCCGCCAAATACGGATAGTCCATAGATATCTCCTTTACAGATACGGATTCGCTTTGATTTGTTCTTCGATCGTAGTGTCGGGTCCGTGACCGGGATACACGCGCGTATCGCCGGGCAGCAGGCACAGCCCGGCCAGCGATGCGGACAGCACGCTCCAACTTCCGCCCGGCAGATCGGTACGTCCGATGGATCGGTCAAAGAGCGTGTCGCCGCTCACGAGAAAGTCCTTGCCGCGAAAGCAGACGGAGCCGGGCGTATGCCCCGGCGTGGAGAGGACGGTGAGCGTCTCCTCTCCAAGCGTCAGCGTTTCCCCGCCGTCCCAAAGTCCGTCCGCCGGGCGGCGGCGGATCTGTTCGCCGACAAGGAGAGCGGAAACGTTGCGCACGGGATCGCCGAGCATCTCCGCGTCCGCCCGATGGATGTACGCGGGAACGCCGAATGCGTCGCGCAGCGCGTCGAGCGTCAGGATGTGGTCAAAATGCCCGTGTGTGAGCAGAATGCCCGTCAGCGTCACGCCGCGCTCCCGGAGCGTCGCCGCAACGGCGGAGACGGAGGCGGTGGGATCGACGAGGAGCGCCTGCCGCGAAACGTCGTCCCAAAGCAGATAACAGTTGGCGGCGAAGCCAGACGCGGGGATGGTACAAAGCTGCATTTTATCACCTCTTCGGCATGCGGGCGCGATCTCTGTACATTATAGCATGATTGTCCCGTTTCGTCCATAGCAACACTCGATTTTCTCAAAGAAAATCAAGGATTTCGTCAGGAAATCCCCTGCGGTTGTTGCATTCGCGCTTTTTTTATGGTAGAATGATACCGTATATACGGAATACTGTTTTGATTTTACGGAAAGACGGTGTCAGTATGGATAACAGCAAAAAGGTCGCGTTCCGCTCCTCTATCGGAGGATACAACCGAGAAGACGTGCATCAGTATATCCTGAAGGCGGACAGCGCCGCCGCGGAGCGTGAACAGTCCCTGCGCGAGGAAGCGGAAACGGCACGTCGATCGGCTGACGCGGCTGCAGCCGAAGCGCAGTCGGAGCGGGAAAAAGCCGCGCGGCTTGAAAGCGATCTCGTACAGCTCAAAGAGCGGCTTGCCGCCGTACAAGGAGAACTGGACGCGGCGCGCAAGGAACTGGAATCCGCCGCTGAACGGCAAAAGGACGACGCGGCGCGCATCGCCTCCCTTGAAGAACAGCTTCAAAAGCGGGATACGCAATCCGCCGAAGAAACGGAACAGAAATCGAAGAAATACGACCGGATCAGCGCGCAGATCGGCGATATCATGATCAACGCGAATACGACCGCCGACAGCATCATCGCCACGGCGACGCGTCGTGCCGCCAATATCGTCACGGAAACGGAAGAGGAGGCAGTCGCCATCCGTTCCCATCTTTCCCAGACGACGGACGAGGCACTGGAGCGCCTGAGCACCGTTCTGCACGCTTCCACCGACCGATGCGTCGGCGAAATGATCGGGATGCTCTCGCAGATGCGCGAGCAGGCGGATCTTCTCATCGGAGATTTTTCCTCGCAGACGAGCACGCTTGAATCCAAGATCGCCGAGCATCAGTCCGCCGTAACGGAGGCACTCGATTCCGCACTGAACGAGCTCGATGAAAAATACGGGATCCGTCCGGAAAAAGCAGAACAACCGGAAAAGTCGGATAAGAAGGAAGATAACCCTTGACGTCCCAAAATAATATGGAGACTCTCAACCGTCAGATCGGTCAACGGATACAGATGCTCCGCCGCGTAAGCGGTATGACGCAGGCTCAGCTCGCGAACGGGCTCATCACCCGCAATATGCTCAGCCTCATTGAAAACGGGAACGCCTCGCCTTCCCTCTCCACACTGACGGAGATCGCCGCGCGGCTGAATATCCCGGTCGGGTATTTCTTTGCCGGGAGCGAAGAAGAAAGCGCGCAGTTTGCCAAGATGCGCAAGATCGGAGAGATCAGGCGGCTGTTTCTGGACGGTTCTTTTTCCGAATGCATCACCGTCTGTGCTTCCCTTCGGTACCCGGACGATGAGATCTTATGGATCACGTCGGAATGCGAGGCATCGCTCGCACAGCGCTGTCTTATGCGCGGCGCGCTCCGCAGTGCCGGCGCGCACTGGGAGGCGGCGGCACAAGCAGCCGAACGGTGCGCCTACGCAAACGGAGAGATCGCGGCGACCGCCGCCTACTGGAACATGCTGATCGGCGCGGTAAGCCGCACGGATATCCCGGCGGAAGCGGGGCGGTCGGAATCGTACCCGCACGCGCGCGTCGAAGCGGAGATCTTCACCTATATGCGCGCGCTGGCGCTCCTCGATGAAGGAGACGTGAAGACTGCCGCTGCGCTGCGCGAATGCGGGATCATCAAGCAGGCGTCGCGGCTCGACTATCTCGCTGCTTGTCTCGCGGCGGCGTCCGGTAACGCGGAGGAAGCGCATGAGGCGCTGTGCCGTGTGCAGGAAAGCGAGGAAACGCTTTTCTTCACCCGCTTCCGTGCCACGGCGGCGCTGGAGAAGGAGGCACAGGCTGCCGGCGATTATAAGAGCGCGTATCAGTATTCCACAAAACGTGCCGCGCTTCTCGAACAGTTTTCCAGATAAGATTTTACAAATAAGATTAGAAAAAACGCCGCGGAGCGCAACTCCGCGGCGTTTCGTTTTTATTCTCCGGGGTGCTTTGCCTGCTGAGCGGAGGATTCGCCGATGTCGTCTGAGATCTCGTCGGAGTATCCGTTCAGCAGATCCTCTTCATGGATCTCAAAGTCCGAGTGCGTCGTCAGACCGTCCTTCTGCATCATCTGCGCCAGCACCTCGATATCACTCGATATGTCGATGCTTTCCTCATGGAAGAGCTGATCCATCTGCTGCTGGAAGCCGACGGTGAGCAGATCGAGCGTCTTTTCGATATTCTCCTTCGCTTCCTGCATGTTCTGTCCGGCGACGCCGACCTGCTCGATGCGCTTATAGGATTCGAGCAGCTTCATGGTGGTCGGAAGGTAATAACTCATGAACATGCGGATCTCCCGCTTCTTCTCCGGCTTGTCGGCGACGTATCCGAAGATGTTCGCGGTGATCGACTCGATCTGTCGGATACGCTCGGAGACCGCCTCGTCCTGAATGTCGTCATCCAGACGGCGGATCTCACGCAGTACCGCATCGAACTCGGACAGCTCGTCGGATGTGCCGTCCTTTCCGTTTTTCTTTCCCTCCGCTGCCCAGTCGACGCCGAGAGAGGACAGCGTGCGTCTGTAGGCGTCGTCGTACTGCTGGACGATCCCGTCCGGCTTGGCGTCCGGCGTCCGCATAAAGCAGAGGTTCGCCATATCGATATACGCCTTATCGCCGAAGACGCCGTCGTCGATCATGCGCTGCAGATCGCGGCGGATGCGCGCGATCTTAAAAGAAGTCGCAGAGGAAAGCTTCGTCAGGCTCATGCTCTCGCTGTTCCCGATCAGGGCGAGATAACGCGCCTCGTCGCTGTCGCGGTTGTGGATGAAATTCGAGGCAAGAAACGACGCGGCGCCGCCCGCCAACATATACAATGAACTGAAGATCCCGCCCCAAACGCCGGCGCTCAGTCCGTCGCCGAGCAGCGACGCGATCGCCTGGATACCGACGGCGGAACCGATGATCCCGAGCGCCGCCGCGATCACGCGGAGCAGTGTCACGATCTTCTTCTTGCGGTGCGTGTTCTTTTTTTCTTTGGCTTTCCCCGCCTTTTCCGCTGCCTTTCCGGAAACGGCTGCGGAGGCGCCGCGCCCGGATGTGTACACGGCGGTCTGCGTCGTTTGTGTTGTCTGAACGGGCTGTTCGTACTGCTGGGCGGTCAGTGTCGTCTGCGCCGTCTGATTCGCCGCAAGATTCTGCTGACGAAGCTGCTGCCAGGACTGCTGCCATTCCTTCTGTGCCGCCTGCGATTTATCGGCGGCGTCCTGCACCGACTGCTGATTCTGGCGGGCACGCTCGTTCGTATATCGGTGTACTGGTCCCGCGGCGCGTACCTGATACGAAAACGCGGATGAAGAAGATGACGAAGAAGATGATGAGGAGGAAGAAGATCCGGAACGATCGAGCCCCAGGCGCAGGATGATAAGGATCACGCCAAGCGGCCATACGCCGAACAAAAAGGACAGCACGATCAATATCACCGGGATATTGCGTTCCCTCGGATTGCTGCTCATTCCGCCCACTCCCTTCCTCAGAAATTCAAAACATGTCAGTCCGGTTCACTCCAGTGAACGCATATATTCGAGACAGAGACGGATGACCTCCTCGCTGCTCGGCTTCCGATTCTCGATCTCTACGACGACGTCGCGCCCCGTATCCCGCGCCTTTTTCCAGATATCCGCCACGGGGGCTTCTCCGCGACCGAGCGGACAGCCGATCTTTCCGTCGGCGGAGCCGTCCTTGATATGGATCAGCGGCACACGATCCCCGAAATGATCGAGGAGCGCAAGCGGATCCCGTCCGGCGACGTACGCCCAGTACGTATCGATCTCAAAGAGGATGTCGCACCGTTTCTCCAGTTCCTCGTGGACGATATACCCTTCTTCCGGCACTGGAAGAAACTCTCGGTTGTGGTTGTGGTAGATCAGATCGATTCCCTCGGCGCGGAGCTTGGGGGAGAGTTTGTTGCACGTTTCGATAAAGGAATCCAGCTTTTCACGCGTATACAGATCATGACCGGGAATGATGCAGCGCGTATTGCCGATCGTTTTCTGATAACGTACGAATTCATCGAAATAATCCCAGATCGAGTCAGAGAACCCGAGATGCGCGCCGTAGACCTTCAGATGATGCCGGTCGAGCATATCGCGGACTTCTTCCGCCGTATGACCGTAAAAACCGGCGAATTCGACGCCGTCGTAACCGACGCGTTCCGCGATCTCCAAAGCGTCCTCAAGGTTGTTCCGGGCGATCTCCTTCATGCAGTAGATCTGCACGCCGTATCCCATGGCCGACGCGCCTCCTGATTCCAGCATTGCTTCGTAAATTATCAGCCGAGCGAGAAGAGATAATCGATGCAGCGGCGCACTTCTTCCTCGCCGGTCGGGTTCAGTCCCTCGCTTTCGACGATCATGGAGCGACCGGTTTCACAGCATTTCTGCCATACGGCTTTGACCGGGGCGTCGCCCTGCCCGAGAGAGCAGCCTTCGTTTGTGGAAGGCTTGCCATCCTTTATATGGATGAGTTTTACGCGTTCTCCGAGACGGTCAAGCTCTGCCAAAGGATCGAGTCCGGCGTAGAACGTCCAGTACGTGTCGAGCTCGAAAAGGATATCGCTATTCTTTTCCAGTTCTCTGTGGGCGATATACCCTTCCGGCGTCGTCATGTATTCCCAGTGATGGTTATGGTAATGGAGCTCTATCCCCTCCCGGCGAAGACGCGGGATCATCGTCTTGGAACTATCGAGAAAGTCGTTCAGTTTTTCGCGGGTCGAGAAATCCCATCCCGGGATCACGAAATTCGGGTTGCCGATCGTTTTATGGAAGCGCACGGTGCCTTCAAAATCCTCAAGCAGATCGTTGTACGAGGAATGCGTGCCGATGACTTCGAGACCGTAGCGGTCGAGCATGGCGCGCACCTCTTCCGCCGTGTGACCGAAGAAGCCGGCAAATTCAATGGTCTTATACCCCATGGCGGCCGCTTTGGCAAGCGCACCGTCCAGATCCGTTCCCGTGATATCGCGCAGAGAATACATTTGTATGCCGTATTTGTTCATATTTCTCTCCGTTCCGCCGCCGTCCGGCGGCATTCATTCCGTCTTCCCGTATCCGAAAAGCGGCACATATTATTATATATGCTTTTCGTTCCGTTTTCAATAGCGGCGGCAAATTTTTTCAGCGGATTTCCTCTGGAACTCTGTACAGCCACGCGCGGCCGCGCCGCTGTGTCCGCTCGATCGCGCCTGCCGCAGTCAGTGCCGTCAGCGCACCGCTCCGCCGCCGTGATCCTCCGCGGAAACGGATCGCGCCGAACAGTTCATTCGCCGTGAATTCCACGCCGGGCGGAAACGGTATGAGCGCGGTATAGTCTGACGGGGATGCAAACTCATACGCGCCGAGAATATCGATCGGGATCCGCTCGTAGCGTGCGATCTCGCCGCGGCGGGGACGCTCGCCCGTCGGACGCAGAAGACGGTATTCCTCCGTCTCAAGGAGTACCGCGCAGATCTTCAGCCGCGGATGCGTCAGATACCGCCGCAGGTACACGAGTTCCCCGAAAATATCCGTGGCGCGTCCCGTTGCCGGAGAACGCTTCTTTTCGGATATGTCCCCGGTCACGGGGTGGATCCAGGAGATCCATTTCCGCTCGGCGATCGGGTATACGACGGTAACGTCGGCAAGCGGCAAAAAGGCCTCCAGCTTGTCGCGCAAGGGCGCGAATGCGGAGGTCTGTATCTCGAGGACGCGGCCGTTCCCGGCAATGTCCGCGATATACCCTTCCATGGGTACTTCCTGATCCATGCCGGTCTCGGTGAAATAGTTTTTGAGCACAAGGTGCAGCGTCTTTTCGCGCAGCGTGCCGATATTGTAGCGCTCGTGCGTATGAGTGACCGCGCTGTGGCAGCACGCGAGGAAACGCGCCCGTTTGACGTCAATATACCCCATCGTACGGACGCGTCAGTATTTCGTTTTGAGCCACTGAAGAAGCTCATCGATATCGTTCTCCGAAAGTTTGCGGTCGCTGTACAGCGCGTCCATCATGTGCACGAAGGACCCGCCGTGATACCGCTTGACGAACAATTCCGTCATGCCGCGCAGGTACGGATCCCGCTCAGCGACGGGCGTATAATATTTTTCCTTCCCGCGTTTTTCGGAAACGAGATATCCTCTTTTCTCCAGCCTGTCGAGAAACGATATGAGCGTCGGTGCTTTCCAGCCGCGATCCCTTCCGACACGCTCCATCAGATACGCCGTGTTCACGGGAGGCGTCCCCTCCCATACTGCCTGCATCACATCGAACTCCGCGTCCGGCAGCCGCTTCGTATAATCGATCTCCTTCTCCGCATCCGTCAGAGAAAGCGGTCCACTCATCGAATCGCTCTTCATGACACTGTCGTCTCCCGATTCCGGGGAGACGGTGACTCCTTTTCCGCTTCTCCGCCCTCGGCATCAGCCGAATGAGGCGTAACTATTATTATACACATGCCTAAATCGTTTGTCAACATTTTTTTACAGAAAATTTCCGTTTTCGGCAATCGCCGTGAATCTTTCTTTTTTAAAGATTTCCTTTTTCTCTTGACTTGTCGCACCGTTTTGTATTATAATATTAATAAACGCATAGTAGGAATATCCGCACACAACAGAAAGGACACCGCCGTTATGGAAAACATCAGTTTGAGAAGCATCAAACTTGAAAGCATCAAATCCATATTCCGTTCGATCTCTTCCGCCGATTCGATCAGTCGAGCGACCGTTTCCGAGGAAACGGGACTCAGTCTCATGACGGTCGGCAAGGTCGCCGACGCGCTCCTTACGCTGCGCGTCATCACGCAGGTGAAGGAAACGAAAAGCTCCGCTGGACGGCGGGCGGGACTGCTCTCCGTCAATCCGGACAACTACGCCTTCATTCTCGACCTCACCTCGCATCGTTTCACCGCTACCGTCATCAATATGCGGCTGGACGTCGTCGAAAAGTATAAGTATTCCTACCGCCCGGATGCCTCATTTGCCGACAACCTCTCGATCTTTCTCGGAGAATGCCGCATCTTCCTGTCGCGGAATTTTCGTCTCGACAAATGCATCGGCTGCGGCGTCTCCGTACCCGGTCCGTATTTTGAAGAAACGGATCACGTCCGCTGCGACACGTCCGACGAATGGCGCGATATCGCCGTTGGAAAAATGGTGCGCGAGACGCTCCATCCTTCCCTCTTCTGCATAGATGCCTCCTATAACGCCGCCGCCATGTCCAATATCTCCGGTATCCCCGATGCGCGGGAGAAGATGATCCTCTACTGGTTCATCGGAGACGACGGTATCTGCGGTACGATCGTCAGCCGCGGTGAGATCGTCCGCGGCGCTCACAATGCCGCGGGAAACTTCGGACAGATGATCGTGGCGCGCGGCGTCACCCTCAGCGAAGCGATCAAGCCGTCCGCTACGATGCAGGCAAACGCATTCGAGCTTGCAAAGGCGATCCACAACGTCATGCACGCAGTCGATCCGGATCGGATCATCCTCGAATGCGAGATGTACAGAAACGATCCCGACGAATTCGTAGATATGGTCCGCAGTACTCTTTCCGAGAACTTCGCCCACACGAGCGAAACGGTACCGGAGCTGACGAGCAGCGCCTGCAAATACCGTCATTCCCACCGCGGTCTGACCATCCGGCTGCGGGAGATGTGGCTCACGGATCTCGTGCTGAACGGACCGACCGTATAATGCGGAGCGATCCGGCCTTACCGAAAGGAGGAGAGACGTGGAACGCTATCCTCTCTATCTCGTCCCCGTTTCAAAAGAAAATTTATGGGGCGGACATCGGCTGAAGGATGCCTACGGAAAGACGGCACCGTTCGAGAAGTTGGCCGAATCGTGGGAACTGACCGTCCGTCCGGACGGCATGTGCCGTATCGGAAACGGAGCGTATTCCGGGATGACGCTGGGCGAGTATCTCGCCTCATCGCCTGATGCTGTCTCGCCCCGGTGGGACGGGGACCGCTTTCCGCTGCTCATCAAATACATCGACGCGCGGGATCGGCTTTCGGTGCAGGTACATCCGGATGACGGATACGCGCGTGTACACGAAGGAGACGCCGGAAAAACGGAGCTGTGGCATATCCTGGAAGCGGGTCCGGAGGCGTCGCTCGTCTACGGACTCCGAGCGGGTACGACCGTCGGCGCGTTTGCCGACGCCGTACAGGGAAAACGCATTACAGAACTCCTTCATACAATACCTGTCCGCGCCGGGGAGACGTATTTTATTCCCGCCGGGCAGCTGCACGCCATCGGTGCGGGGATCCTGCTTGCGGAGATCCAGGAAAATTCCAATATAACCTATCGCGTCTATGATTACGATCGGAGACAGGCGGACGGTACGCTGCGTGCGCTCCATACAAAAAAAGCGCTCGACGTCGTCCGGATCCGTACGGAGGAAGAAATCGACGAGCTGCGCTTCGCGCACGGCGCACGCGCGCCGCACGTGCTGGCGGACTGCGCCGCCTTCCGCGCCGAGCGGCCGCCGCTTCCCTGCGTAATCCGGCAAGAGGAGCGCTTCAACGCCCTGCTCTGCGTCAGCGGACACGGCGTTCTCCGCTGCGGGGACACAGTGTATCCGATGCGTCAGGGAGACACATACTTTCTCCCCTGCGGCTGCCCGCCGTGTATCGCCGAGGGAGACGCTGCCGTTCTCACGGCACAAAGCAATTTATAAACGAAGAGCCCTTCCGTCCGGCATCGGACGGAAGGGCTCTTTGTAAATAATTTGTCGGATCAGATATACTTCTCCGTGATGGCTGTGAGGATATCCCGTTTTCTCTCTCCGTCCGCCACAAGCTTGAACTGATTGCGCGCACGGACAAGATTGTGTGTAGGATAGTCGGTATGGAAATACACGTCTCCGTTCAGGTAGTCCGTGAGGAAGCGGATACCGATCTCAAAGGTGATGACCGTCGCCGCGAGGGGGAACGCCCGGATCTCTTCCTCTTTGAGCGAAGAACGCACCTCGCTGAGGAAGCCGTCCACGTACGCTTCGTACATCTCCGGCACGACGTACACACGGTCGAGATCCGTTTCATCCTCGAGCGCGCTCGACGCGCCGAATCGGATCGCGTCGCCGAAATCGAAAAGCAGACTGCCCGGCATCACGGTGTCGAGATCGATCACGCAGAGACCGCGCCCCGAATCTTTATCAAACAGGACGTTGTTCAGTTTCGTATCGTTATGCGTCACGCCGAGGCGGAAGCGCCCGTCACGGATGCCGTCCATCAGCGCGGAACAGATCCCCTCATGCGCCAGCGCAAAATCGATCTCTTCCCGGACGCCGGCGGCGCGCGACACGCGGTCCTCTGCGACGGCGCGCTTCAGATTCTCCATGCGCCATACGGTATTGTGAAAATCGGGGATCGTTACGTGAAGCTGATCCGCCGGGTAATCGGCGAGACGGTTGAAGAAACGGCCGAACGCACATGCGGCGGACCGGAACATCTCCGGACTTTCGGATAGGCTGTACGAGACGACGTTCTCGATCGTCGCGTAACTGCGCCAGAAACTCCCGTCTTCCGTGCGGAAGTACATCTTGCCGTCACGGGCGGGAATGAGGGTCAGCGTTTCCCGTTCCGTATCGCCGCCCTCCGCGGCGATCTTCTTCTTCAAAAACTCACAGACGCCGACCATGTTTTCCATGACCTCAATGGGCTTGGTGAAAACGTCCGTATTGATGCGCTGCAGCGTATACCGGCGCACGGTATCTCCGAGACAGGTCACGAAAAACGTATTATTGATATGACCGACGTGGCACGCTTCATAGGATACCGGAGCCCCTGCAAACTGAAAGTGCTCCGCAATTTCAAGAACCGAACTCATGACGCCAAATCCGGCGCTCCGTTCCGACAACGGACGCCGTACCTCTCTGAAAATTCGATAAAACAATGGAAAATCACTGTTTTATTATAACACCGCCGTAAAAGTCTGTCAAGGAAAATGCGGAAATTTTTTGCGCGCGAGGCACTGTCCATCAAGCGTGATTCATTGGAACGACGCTGCGGCGACGACCGTTTCGAGCACCTTGTCGAACAACAGGTATTCCCACAATTCTTCCTTGCCGAAGTTTTCCTCGAGCGACGTGACCGTGCTGAATCCGTACTGCCTGCCGAGCTCGGCCGCGCGGGTATCGTACTCCTCGTCCGCCAGCGTGATATTCTCACGTCGGGCGATATAGTACATCACCATATCGTTCTTGACGATCGTTTCCACCTCGTCGGTGACCCACGCGTAAAATTCGCTGAGGGAAACCTCCAGTGTCTCTTGTACGAACGTCTCCAGCGTCATTCCCTGCTGCGCCGCGGCGTCCGTATAATAATCGATATAGGCGTCGTATTCCGCCTGATACTCCTTTGCCGGATAGTTGAGGATCTCCGAGTTGTCCATCAGATAATTCCAGATCTGACTGTTGATATAGTATTCCCGATCTTTCGTTTTCTGCTCTTTGATCGCCGCATGGAGCGCCGCCTCGAAATCCGGTATAGAGTCGTATCCGTAATACTCCGAAACGAATTCGTCCGAATATTCCGGCAGGATCTGCTCGTACACTTTGTGCACCGTCACGGTAAATCGGATCGCCTCGCCCGAATACTCCAGCGCTTCCATATACGGATCCGGGAACGAGAGATCCAATACGCGCGTTTCCCCGGCGACGGCGCCGATCAGTCCTTCTTCAAAGCCATCGAAGAACGCATCCGCCCCGATCACAAGATCCGCATCCGTATCCGTGGCTTCCTCCAGTATTTCGCCGTTCATCTCGCCTTCGTAGTCGATCGTCAGCAGATCGCACATCTCCGCCCCGCGATCCACCTCGACAAGCGAGGAATAATTGGAGCGGGCGAGCAGGATGTTCGCCTCCATCTCCTCTTCCGTCACGATCGCGGAAACGTCCTTCACGGGGATACCCATATACCCCTCAAGCCGGACGTAGTCGTTCAGATCATAGTCGTATTTTACGGGTACAGATGCGTCGCCCGTCTCCTTTTGGGTGCATCCGAGGATCGTCCCCGATACCGTCAGAAGTACGAGAATGCAAGACAGGATCCTCTTCGCAGTGTTTTTCATGACCGATTTCTCCCAATTATTGATGAATGGATCGGGAATCCGCAGCGCGGCGCTCGCAAAGATACGCGATCCCCAGCCCCGAAAGCCAAAGCACGCCTCCGGAAAACAGATATCCCAGATACTCTCCGAGGATCGTCGTGACCTCCCTCGTGTACGGAGAAAACTCCACCTCGATGAGGAAACCGATCACGTGAACGGTCTCGGGGATCAGCGATCCGGCGAGAAAGACCGCGGCGCCGAGAAGGATCGCCTTCTTTACCGAACGCTCTGCGGTACGGCGGATAAACCAGTACGCGATCCACAAAAGCGCCGTGTTCCACACAACGTCAAGCAGATCCTGACCGGCGGCAAGCCACAGCATTTCTCCGTATACGGCGCCGCCGATCCAGTCGACGCAGAACGCGCCGACCGCATCGAGCAGTTCCGCCGCCGCGGCAAGCCAAATCACCGCCCGCGCACGACGCGCATCACGACGAGAAGAAGCGAAAGCCGCCGCACCGACGGCGCATCCGAGCAGCGCGGCAACGAGAAACTGACGCAGCATCCCCATCAAAGACGGGAGAGCCCCCTCGGCGTATACGATATCCGTCGCCGCCCAGGAGCGCGCGATGCCCGCCGCGCGGGAGAGAAAAGCGAGAAGGAAAAGAAGCACGCCGATCCGAAGCAGATCCGGTACGGACCGCGCCCGATCTTTCATGAAACGCTTCCTCCTTTCGGCGGCATCCCGGACAAATCGCGGGTATGATTGGATTTATAATATCATACCTCGGTTCTGAAATGGTGATGCATTTGTAAATTTTCAGGCGATCGATAAAAAAGTTCGTGCGCGGACACAGAAGAGCGGGAAACAGAAAGGTCATCCACCGTCGGGTGGTTGTTCAAAGAATGCTGAGCGTGAAAATTGCACTAATGGCAAGCACCAATCCCACGATCCGCTGCGGCGGGAATTTTTCCCGCAGAACGATCGCCGAAAAAAGTACCGCAACGACGAGTTCACCGCCTATATCCAACGAAAAGAGGATCGCCATATGGATGAGTGAAAGCGAAAACATCAGCAGATTGACCGCGCCGGCCGCGGCCAGCGACGCGCCGAGCAAAGCACCGGTCGAGCGTTTGTCCAGTTTCAGCGCCGTCTTTGTCTTACGTCCGCCGAGGATCAAGAGAACGACCAGCGCCAGCACCGCGCTGACCGCAAAGGTGACGACGATCATTTCCGCGTCCTCTTGACTGTTCGTTGCCTTCTTCTGTTCGTGAAGAAGCACGCCGTAGGCGCTGTTGTCCACGGCGAGCAGGATGGAAATCAGATAAAAGCGGAACGGCGGACGCGTGTCCTCCCCTTCCGGTTTCTTCTCCCAGTTCAGGAAGACAAAGGATACAAGCAGCACGGCGATCGCAAGATACTCCCATACAGAGAGCATATCGCCGTCGTGGACGGCCGACCACAGAACGGGACCGAGGAGCGCGCCGGACATGTTGAACGTCATGAGTATCGAAAACGGTCCGGTCTCAGAGGCCGCGATCAGCAGCGCGTTATAGACGGTGAGCACGATACCGGTCAAAGCCCCCATCCACAGCGTGACGGATGACGGATGAAAATCAAGCCGCGTCAGCGCCAACGTCGCCGCGGCGACGAGAAAACCGTAAATCGTCGAATACACCGGCGAGGAAAAACGCTTTTCACCCGGATAGTATTTGGAATACAGGTTACAGAACGCGGCCTGAGCCGAATACAAAGCGATCAGTCCCGCGATCAGCAGATCAGACATATGTCACCTTCAGCGAAAAGACCCCCATCGGCAGTCCGATGGGGGTCTCGGATACGCGGATCAGATTTCGGGGATCTTGACCTCGACTTCGCGGCCGAGGTTGCTGGACTCCGCGATAGCGGAGAGGATCGCCTGATTGTACAGGATCTGGGAGGTCGGGACAGGCGCCGGGAGACCGTACTTGGAAGCGTCGAGGAAGGAACGGATCTTCATGTCGAACAGATCCTTGTCCTGCTTCAGAACAGGGACCGGGACCTCGATCTGCTCGCCGCCCAGCTCGCGGTAGATCGTCATCGGACCGCCGATGGAGCCGTTCCAGCAGTCCGTGGACGGGATCCGGAGACCGGCCTTCGTGCCGAGGATGATCGTGTCGCCGGGGGTATTGATGTTCATGGCCCACGCGATACGGAAGTCGAGGATGATGCCGCCCTCAAGACGGATGAACGCGGCGGCGAAGTCGTCGACGCCGAACTTGCCGGCATACTCCGGATGACCGGTCTTGACATAGTTGCAGTAATTCGGATCGGTGCCGAAGAACGCGGACTTGTAGCCGGAAACGGTCAGCGGCTTCGGATAGCCGACGGCGTTGAGGACCATGTCGAGCGAATAGCAGCCGATGTCGGCGAGAGCGCCGAGACCGGCGGTCTTGTCCTCGATAAAGGAGGTGCCGAACGGGGTCGGGATGCCGCGGCGGCGGCCGCCGCCCGTCTGGATGTAGTAGACCTGACCGAGCTCACCGGATTCGACGATGCGCTTGATCATCTTCATGTTCGCGTCAAAGCGCGGCTGGAAGCCGATGGAAAGCACCTTTCCGCTCTCCTTCTCGGCGCGGCAGAGCTCGATCGCTTCGTCGAGCGTCACGCACATCGGCTTTTCAAGCAGGACGTTGACGCCCTTCTTGAGCGCATAGATGGACGGGATCACGTGCTGACGGTTGTAGGTGCAGACGGAGACGGCATCGAGATGGAGGCTCTCGTCATCGAGCATTTCCTTGTGGCTGGCGTAGTCGGTCTTCACGTTCTCCACGCCGTGATCCTTAAAGAAAGCGGCGGCTTTGCCGGGGATCAGATCGGCGCCGGCGACGACCTCGACGTCGGGCTGTCTCTTGTAGCTCTCGATATGCGCGCCGGCGATCCAGCCGGTACCGATGATGCCGATGCGGAGCTTGCGGGAAGCATCGACGGTCTTCTTTTCCTGATTATGCATAAACGCATTCAGATCTGCCATGGGGGTTCCTCCTGTAATTTGATTGGATTTCTTTATCGTGGATATGCAGCGGCGCGGCGCGCCGCGGGAAACCGATCAATAACCGAGCGAGGCGAGATAGGAACGGCTGAGACGGGCGCAGCCCATCGGATCGAGGCCGAGAGACGGGCAATCCTGCTCGACGACGAGCCACTTCGTGCCCGCGTCGTTCGCCGCGGCGAGGATATCCGGAATGGTCTGCATGCCGTAGCCGATCGGACGGAATTCAAAATTCGTCGGACGCGGGGCTTTTTTGCTCTCCACGCCGAGAAGTTCGTACATATTGTCGTTGCGTACGCCGTAGAAGTCCTTGAGATGGACGACCGGAGCGCGTCCCGCGTATTTGCGGAGATAATTGCACGGATTCTCGCCGCCGACGTTCACCCAGCAGACGTCCAGTTCCGACTGGAGCGCGCTCGCCGGGATGGTATCATACATGACGTCCAGACCGTATTTGCCGTCGATCTTATCGAACTCGAAGTCGTGATTGTGGTACAGCATCGTCAGCCCGTACTGCGCGCTGAGCGTGCCGATGCGTTCGATATCCTTCAGCGTTTCCCAGAACTTCGGTTTGCCGGGACGGCGCTCGTCGGGCATGTACGGGACGACGATATACTCGCAGCCGATCTCACGGTACGTCTCGAAGACTTTTTCCGGGTTATCGAGCATCTCGCCGAGGGAAACATGCGCCGAGATCGGGACGAGATCGAGAATCGTGACGATGTCACGGACCTCCTTCGCGCTGCGTCCGAACAGGCCGGCGAATTCAACGCCGGAATACCCCATCCCTTTGACCGCGCGCAGGGTGCCGATCATATCCTTGCCCATATCTCCGCCGACGGAGAAAAGCTGCAGTGCGACCGGTAAAGCCATAACGGTAACCTCCTTAAATAAAAGAACGGTTTGTTGGATTCCGGTAATATCATAGCATATCGCATGGCAAAAATCAAGTCCCCCGCGTACTTTTTTCCTCGGTCCGCCGAAATTCGAGCGGTGCAGACTGCCGATTTTTTGTAAAAAATCTTTAGATTACTATTGACAATCACGTGAACGTGTGCTATACTGTATACAGCGGCGGGCAAGGGGGCGATTTTTGCCGCGCCGTCCGCCGCCGCGGATACAGTCATATTTTCAGAAAGGATGAGGCTCAATGAATTTCAGCGATTTCCGCACCCGTGTCGAGAAGAAGCCCGACGGTGCTCCCTCTCCGAAGTCCGTCCGCCGGCTGCTGCTCATCGGTCTGATCGCCGCAGCGGCCCTATGGCTCGTCAGTACCTGCTGGTACACGGTCGACGAGAAGCAGCAGGCCGTCGTCACGACCTTCGGCCGCGTTACCTCGACGACCGGCGCAGGGATGCATTTCAAACTTCCCTTCGGCATCCAGAACGTGGATAAGGTAAACGTCAACGTCTATCAGAAGATCGAGATCGGATACCGGACGGATGAACGCGACACCTCCTATTCCAGCGTCGTCGAAAAGGAAAGCAAAATGATCACCGGCGACTACAACATCGTCAACGTCGATTTCTTCGTGGAGTACAAGATCTCCGATCCCGTAAAGTACCTGTACAATTCCGCCCAGCCTGAGCTGATCCTCAAAAATCTGGTGCAAAGCCAGATCCGCAACGTGATCGGTTCCTCCCGCGTGGACTCCGTCCTGACCGACGGTAAAGCGGAGATCCAGCAGCAGGTCAAGGATCTCATCACCGCCCAGCTCGAAAAATACGATATCGGTCTGATTTTGAGCGATATCAAGATTCAGGACAGCGAACCGCCGACCGTATCCGTTATCGAAGCGTTCAAGAACGTCGAGACCGCCAAGCAGACGGCTGAGACCGTCATCAATCAGGCGAAGGCGTATCAGAACTCCGAGCTGCCGAAAGCAAACGCCACCGCCGACAAACTGATCCAGAACGCGGAGTACTTAAAGCAGAACCGCATCAACGACGCGACGAAGCAGGTTGCCATGTTTGAAGCCATGTACGCGCAGTACAGCTTGAATCCGGAGGTGACCCGCGTGCGTATGTATTACGAGGCGCTCAGCGAAGCGCTGCCCGGCGTCAAGCTCTACGTGAACGTCGCCGATGCCGGCGCGGCGGATCTGCTTCTGCCGCTCGAAAGTTTTGTGGAAAACGGAGGCAACTGATATTATGAAAATGAAAAAGAGTACGGTTATAATTATCGCCGCCGTCGTCCTCGTCCTCCTTATCCTCTCCTCCTGCACCTACGTGGTCGCGGAGAACGAATACGCTACCGTCATGAGATTCAACAAGATCGAGACGGTACGCAGCGAAGCCGGTCTGTACTTCAAGATCCCGTTCATCGACGAGATCATGATCTTCCCCAAGACCGTATTGCTCTATGACATCCCGGAATCGGAGGTGCTGACCGCCGACAAGAAAAACATGACGGTCGACAGCTACATCACCTGGCAGATCTCCGATCCGCGCGTTTTTTACCAGACGCTCGGCACGCTGACGGAGGCGGAGGTGCGTCTCGACGCGCTGACGTACAACGCTCTGAAAAATCTGATGGGTACGCTCGAACAGAACGATATCATCAATGAAGAAGATGCTTCGGAGCGCAACGACATCTACTTCGGCATCACCGCCGAGGTCGCCGGTCTCGCCAAGACCTACGGCATCACCGTCCTCGACGTCAAGGTGAAGCGGCTCGACCTTCCCGCCGACAACGAGCAGGCCGTCTACGCCCGCATGATCTCCGACCGCAATCAGATCGCGGAGAAGTACACGGCAGACGGCGAGTACGAGGCTTCCATCATCCGCAACGACGTGGATAAGCAGGTGAACATCATCATCTCCAACGCCGAGGCGCAGGCGGCGCGGCTCGTCGCGGAAGGCGAGGCGGAATACATGCGGAAACTTGCCGAAGCCTACGACACGCCGGACAAGAAGGACTTCTACGAATTCACGCTCGGACTCGATGCGCTGAAAGCCTCTCTCGGTACGGAAGACGCGCCGAAAACGGTTATCATCGACGGGAATTCCCTGCTCGGTCAGCTCCTGCTCGGTCCGCAGTAAACGTTACGGTAGGAAAAAAACGATCCGCGGAGATCTCCGCGGATCGTTTTTTGATTCCTCATCCCTCGAATCCGACGTCCTCCGTGCCGATCAGCATGAAGTCCGCGGGATCGACGGGGACGCCGCCGATCTCAAGCTCATAGTGCAGATGCGTCGCCAGCCCGATCTCAATCAGCGCGCTGTCGCCTACCGTTCCGAGCGCCTCCCCTGCCTTCACCGTTTTTCCGGGCACGATCCCGGCGAGAAGTTCCGGTGAAAGATTCTTATAGATGCTGCGCGCACCGCCGGCGTGGTCGACGGAAAGACACTGCCCCATCAGGGGATCCGTCCATACCTCGCGGATCGTTCCGTCCGCCGCCGCGCGCACCGTCGTTCCGTCCGGGCAGGCGATATCAACGCCGGTATGCGTCCGGTAATCCGCCATTGTGATCGAGTAGACGGGTACGTCCGTGCTGTGATGCTGGGAGACCACTCCCGTCACAGGAGAAATGAAATCCGGCAGTGCGTCAGGCACCGGTTCGGCGGCGACCGGCGCGGCGTCGCTTTCCTGCGGCGTCGGTGACGTCGGCGCCGACGTTTCCGTCTCCGGCGTGGGCGGCACGACTTCCGTCTGATCGGCAGGTTCGTCCCTCGTCTCCTTCGTATCATGCGGGACGGAGGCGGACGTCCCTTCCGTCTCCGTGCGTTCCGGCGGCGTGCTGCGCCGGCTCGGCTGCGAGCTCATCACGATCAGGACGGCGGCAAGACAGAGGGTCACCGCCGCAGCGACGGCAAGGATCCTCGTCTGCATGGATACTTTTGTAGTATGGTTCATTCTGTCAGCCTTTCTCCCCGGTCTGGCCGGGAATGGGATTTTTCGGTTCTGTCGCCGTTATTCTTTCCATTCCGGGCAAAAATATTCACGTGAACTCGATCCGTATAAAAAAGTCTTTCCCGCTTGACAAAAGAGTCGGAGTATGATATAAATATTGTGTAACGAATCCGTCTTTCGGAGGTATCGCCATGATCCGCATCGAACGCACCGACGTCATGAATCTCGCCAACGCCATCCGCGGCGCGCGCAATCCGCTCAACAGCTGGGCGCGCAGCGACAGTGCCTATGACGGGCTCGGTCACTTCGTTCTCGGTCCCGCCGACGTCGATCTCGGACGGCGGCTCGCCCGTTCCGGCAGCGATCACCGGAAATTCCTGCGCCAGATCTTCGTCTCCGTCGACCTGACGGCGCCGCTTTACTGGTGGAAGGAATTCGATACCTACAAGGTCGGCACCGTCGCCAACTCCTGCTCCACGATGCACAAGATCCACGCCAAGCCCTTCGAGCGGGACGATTTCAGCCACGACCGCATGAGCGAGGAAGCGCTCTCCTGCCTCGACGGCGTCATCGCCGTGCTTGAGGAGCGGCGGAAGAAGTATCTGGAAACGAAGGATCGGCAGTACTGGGACGATATGATCCAGCTTTTGCCGAGCTCGTTCAATCAGATGCGCACCTGCACGATGAACTACGAGAACCTGACGAACATCTACTACGCCCGCCGGAACCACAAGCTGCCGGAATGGCACGCGCTCTGCGACTGGATCCTTACCCTGCCCTACGCCGCGGACTTCATCGCCTGCCGCGAGGAGCCGACGGATCCGCAGTGAGCGCGGCGTTGTCTCCACCAAAGGAACCCGCGTCTGCTGCGCCGGAAGCGGGGAGATCCGTCTCACCGCAGAGGCGGGACACGGCGGGGACACGGAGTATCTCGCAGTCACGTCCTGCTCCGACCGCCGACAGACAGCCCCGATATGCGAATCAAGCCCGGGCAGCAGCTCGGGCTTTTTTGCCGGTCCAACATTTTGCGCTGTTTTTCTCAGAGGGACTTGACAAAATTCGCGCTTCTGCGTATAATAGTATACGGATCGAAACTCCGACATAGAGTCTTTCCGAGCGACTTTTACGGACCACCCGTACTCCGGGTCAAGGCCATACGGACAGCCGGGTCCACTGCCGATCGGCGGTTTTTCCGCCTTATTGATTGAGCGATACCCTGTTTTTATAAGTTGGTTCCTTTATAACCGGAACGCGCAGCACGCTGACTTGTAAACGGTCAATAAGAGTAGTAAAAGTAATATTTGCTATATAGACTCTGTGTATCGAAATATCTCCGCCTCCCGCTTTGCGGGCGTCTGCGGGGATCCTTGCAAGCCGCGTCTCGCGGGTTGCATTTTTTGTTTTTCGAGGATGAAAACATGGAATTGGAAAAAGAAGAGACCGTTCTCGACCAGAACCGCGCGCCGATCTACGAGGCGCTGCAGACGTTCCGGCAGATGCGCGTCGTTCCCTTCGACGTGCCGGGGCACAAACGCGGACGCGGCAATCCGGAATTGACCGCTTTTCTCGGTGAGCGCTGCGTCGGGATCGACGTCAACAGCATGAAGCCGCTGGACAACCTCTGCCATCCTGTCTCCGTGATCCGTGAAGCGGAACGCCTCGCCGCCGACGCCTTCGGCGCCGCGTACGCCTTTCTGATGGTCGGCGGCACGACGAGTTCCGTACAGAGCATGGTCCTCTCCACCTGCAAGCGCGGCGACAAGATCATCCTGCCGAGAAACGTGCACCGGAGCGTCATCAACGCGCTCGTGCTCTGCGGCGCCGTCCCCGTCTACGTGAATCCGGAGGTGGACCGGCGGCTGGGCATTTCCCTTGGGATGCAGCGGGAACAGGTGGCGCGCGCGATCGCGCAGAATCCGGACGCCGTCGCCGTGCTCGTAAACAATCCGACGTACTACGGCGTATGCAGTGATATACGCGCCATCGTACAGATGGCGCACGACGCGAACATGTACTGCCTCGCCGACGAGGCGCACGGCACGCATTTCTACTTCGGTACGGGCATGCCGCTCTCCGCCATGGAGGCGGGCGCCGACATGGCGGCCGTATCTATGCATAAGAGCGGCGGGAGCCTGACGCAGTCGAGCTTTCTTCTGATCGGTCCGCGCGTCAACGCCGGTCACGTCCGCCAGATCATCAATCTGACGCAGACGACCTCCGGCAGTTATCTTCTCATGTCCTCGCTCGACATCAGCCGGCGCAATCTGGCGCTGCGCGGCCGGGAGATCTTCTCCCGCGTCATGGAAATGGCAGGGTACGCCCGCGAGGAGGTCAACGCGATCGGCGGCTACTACGCCTACGGCAGCGAACTCATCAACGGCAATTCCATCTTCAATTTCGATCCGATCAAGCTGAGCGTACACACGCGCGACATCGGTCTTGCCGGGATCGAGGTCTACGACATACTGCGCGACGAGTACGACATCCAGATCGAATTCGGCGACATCGGCAACATCCTCGCCTACCTCTCCATCGGCGACCGGCCGCAGGAGGTGGAGCGCCTCGTCAGCGCCCTCGCCGAGATCCGCCGCCGTTATCAGAAGGATTCGAGCGGTCTGCTCAGTCAGGAATATATCGATCCCGTCGTCGTCACGAGCCCGCAGGAAGCGTTCTACGCCAAAAAACGGAGCCTCCCGCTCCGCGAGAGCGTCGGCTGCGTGTGCAGCGAATTCGTCATGTGCTATCCGCCGGGGATCCCGATCCTCGCTCCGGGCGAAAAGATCACGAAGGAGATCCTCGACTATATCGAATACGCAAAGGTCAAGGGCTGCTCCATGACCGGTCCGGAAGATCCGGACATCCTCCGTCTGAACGTACTGGAATAAGGAGGCGACCGCATTGGAACTGTGGTTCAGTGAATTTCACGCGCCGGACGTCAAGCACAGCATCCGCGTCAACCGGCATCTGTATTCCCAGAAGAGCGACTATCAGCAGATCGACATTTTCGATACGCCGGAATTCGGGCGCGTGCTCGCACTCGACGGAAACGTGCAGCTCACGGAGCGCGACGAATTCATCTACGACGAAATGATTACCCACGTGCCGATGGCGGTGCATCCGGCGATCAGCGACATCCTTGTCATCGGCGCCGGCGACGGCGGCGTCGTCAAGGAACTGGCGCGCTACGATCAGGTACGGCGGATCGACCTCGTAGAGATGGATCCGGACGTGGTCAAGGCGTGCCGTACGTACCTGCCGGAGAACGCGAGCCGTCTTGACGACTCACGCGTACACATCTATTATGACAATGCCCTGCGCTTCATCCGCCGCTGCACGGAGCAGTACGATCTCATCATCGTCGATTCCACCGATCCGTTCGGTCCGTCGGAAGGGTATTTCACCCGGGAGTTCTACGGTATCTGCTACAACGCCCTCCGCGAGGACGGCATCATGGTCAACCAGCAGGGCAGCCCGTTCTACCAGCACGACGCGGAAGCGATGCAGCGCAGCCACAAGCGCATCGTCAGCACGTTCCCGATCAGCCGCGTGTATCAGGCGCATATCCCCACCTACGCCGCCGGGTACTGGCTCTTCGGTTTCGCCAGCAAGAAATACCATCCCGTGGACGATCTCGACACGGCGCGCTGGCTGTCGCTCAATCTGCAGACGAAATACTACACGACGAAGCTTCACGTCGGCGCGTTCTATCTGCCCGCGTTTCTTGAGCGGATGCTGGAGGAGGTGGAGCAGTCCGATGCAGCCAAACGTTGAGACATTCCTCGGATGCGCCGCTTCTTATGAAGAATCGACCGACGTCCTGTTCGGCGCGCCGTTCGATTCCACGACGAGTTTCCGTCCCGGTGCACGTTTCGGTCCCGCCGCCATGCGTCATGAGAGCTTCGGGCTGGAAACGTACAGCCCGTATCAGGATCGGGATCTGACCGACTGCCGCATCTTCGACTGCGGAGATCTTGAACTCTGTTTTGGATCTTCGGAATCGGCGCTCGCCGACGTCGAGGCGCGCACGGAGGAGATCCTCGCGGACGTAAAACGTCCGATCCTCCTCGGCGGCGAACATCTGGTGACGCTCGGCGCGCTGCGTGCCGCCGTCCGCCGCTTTCCCGATCTGCATATCCTTCACTTCGACGCGCACGCCGATCTGCGGGACGACTATCTCGGCGCACGCCTCAGCCACGCCTGCGTGATGCGCCGCGCCCACGAGCTCGTCGGTGACGGCAGGATCCATCAGTTCTGCATCCGTTCGGGCGAGCGGGAAGAATTCCGCTTCGCCGCCGCCCACACGGATATGCATCGTTTTTCCTTCGACGGGCTCGCCGAGACGATCGCGCGGATCATCGAATGCGGCGCGCCCGTATATCTGACGATCGATCTCGACTGCCTCGATCCCTCCGTTTTGCCGGGTACCGGCACGCCGGAAGCAGGCGGCGTCCGTTTTCCGGAGCTGCTCGAAGCGATTCTTCTCGCCGCCCGACCGCGCGTCGTCGCGGCTGACGTGAACGAGCTTGCGCCGATGTTGGACGCAAGCGGCGCGTCGACCGCCGTCGCCTGCAAGGTACTGCGCGAGCTTTTGCTCGCGCTGCAGGGCTGATCCCACGACTGCAATAAATCATGATTTCACTATAAAGGAGATTTACCATGAGCAGAGTTTTGGTCATCGGGTGCGGGGGCGTCGCCTCCGTCGCCATCCGCAAGTGCTGCCAGCATCCCGAGGTCTTCACGGAATTGTGCATCGCCAGCCGCACGAAATCGAAGTGCGACGCGCTCGCCGCCGCGCTGAAGGACAAAACGACCACCAGGATCACGACGGCACAGGTGAATGCGGACGACGTCGATCAGCTGATCTCGCTCATCCGCGCGTACAAGCCGGAGCTCGTCATGAACATCGCTCTTCCCTATCAGGATCTGACGATCATGGACGCCTGCCTCGCCTGCGGCGTGAACTATATGGACACCGCCAACTACGAACCGGAGGACACCGACGATCCCGCATGGCGCGCGATCTATGAAAAGCGCTGTCGGGAGAAGGGCTTCTCCGCCTATTTTGATTACAGCTGGCAGTGGGCGTACCGCGAAAAATTCGAGCAAGCCGGTCTGACCGCCCTGCTCGGCTGCGGCTTCGACCCCGGCGTGACGCAGGCGTACTGCGCCTATGCGAAAAAGCATGAATTCGACGAGATCGATACGATCGATATCCTCGACTGCAACGGCGGCGACCACGGCTATCCTTTCGCCACGAACTTCAATCCCGAAGTGAATCTGCGCGAGGTCTCGGCACCCGGTTCCTACTGGGAGGACGGGCACTGGATCGAGATCCCGGCGATGAGCATCAAGCGCGAATACGATTTCGACGCGGTGGGTCCGAAGGACATGTACCTGCTCCATCACGAGGAGATCGAATCGCTCGCCGTCAATATCCCCGAGGTGAAGCGCATCCGCTTCTTCATGACCTTCGGTCAAAGCTATCTCACGCACATGAAGTGCCTCGAGAACGTCGGTATGCTCTCCACCGTTCCCGTTCTTTTCGAAGGACACGAGATCGTCCCGATCAAATTCCTCAAAGCGCTCCTTCCCGATCCGGCAAGCCTCGGTCCGCGTACGCACGGCAAAACGAACATCGGCTGCATCTTCACCGGACGCAAGAACGGTGAGGAAAAAACGTACTACATCTATAACGTCTGCGACCATCAGGAATGCTACCGCGAAGTGGAAAGCCAGGCGATCAGCTACACGACCGGCGTTCCGGCGATGTGCGGCGCGCTCATGCTCCTCACCGGGAAGTGGACCGCCAAAGGCGTGCACACCGTGGAGGAATTCGATCCGGATCCTTTCCTCGACGCGCTGGACAAATACGGTCTGCCTCGCCGCGAGAACCGCGCGCCGTCCCTCGTCGAATGACCGCACCGACCGAGACGCGCGCCGCCTTCGCGGCGCTGAATGGAAACACCCCCGAGGAACTTTTCGGCGCGCTGCCGACGCCGTGCTATATCCTCGACGAAGCGCAGCTTTCACGCAACGCCGCGGTCCTCGACGGGATCCGCCGCCGCACCGGGTGCCGCATCCTCCTCGCGCAGAAGGCGTTCTCCAACTTCGATCTCTACCCCGCCCTCGCCCCGGCGCTCGACGGGACGGAGGCGAGCGGTCTATTCGAGGCGCGCCTCGGACGCGAAGCGATGCCGGAGGGCGAGGTACACGTTTTCTCCGCCGCTTACCGCGCCGCGGATATCCCCGAAGTGCTCCGTTACGCCGATCATATCGTTTTCAACTCTCCGCGTCAGCTTTCGCTGTACGGCGAGGCAGCGTGCGCGGCCGGATGCAGCATCGGACTGCGGATCAATCCGGAATGCTCCACACAGGAAGGTCACGCGATCTACGATCCCTGCGCGCCGGGCAGCCGTCTCGGTACGACCCGCGCCCAGTGGGATGCGGAAATGACGCCCGCGCTCATCGCCCTCCTCGACGGACTTCATTTTCACACGCTGTGTGAACAGGATTCCGACGCGCTTGAGACGACGCTCTCCGCTGTGGAAGAAAAATTCGGCGGCGTACTGCTGCGTATGAAGTGGCTGAACATGGGAGGCGGACATCATATCACCCGCCCGGGCTACGATATCGCGCGCCTCGAGAGGTGCATCCGGCGCGCGCAGACAGCGTGGAACGTGACCGTCTATCTGGAGCCCGGCGAGGCGTGTGCTCTCAACGCCGGATTTCTCGCTTCCCGCGTACTCGACGTGCGAAAGAACGGTGATACGAATATCGCGATCCTCGACGCCAGCGCCGCCTGTCACATGCCGGACGTGCTTGAGATGCCGTACACGCCGCCGCTCTGGAGCGCCGCGGAACCTGGCATGCTTCCCTGTACGTTCCGCCTCGGCGGACCCACCTGCCTTGCGGGCGACGTCATAGGAGAATACGCCTTTCCCGCTCCGCTGAAAGAGGGGGATCTTCTCCTGTTCGGAGATATGGCGATCTATACGACCTGCAAGAACAATACCTTCAACGGCATGCCGCTGCCCGATATATACCGCCGCGGCGCCGACGGAGCCCTGACGCCTTTGACGCACTTCGGATACGAGGACTTCAAGGGTCGGCTCGGTACACGGGAGCAGCCCCATTTTCATCGAAAAGGAACTGCGAATCATGGATAATCGCGTCAAAAAACTGATACTGATCGGCGGAGGGCTGCGCGGTCTCGCCTATACGAGCGCTGCGTCCATGATGCCGGATAAATTCGAGGTCGTCGCGCTCGCCGAGCCGCTGCCGGAACGGCGGGAATATCTTCGTCAGCGGCTGAACATTCCCGAAGAACGCGCCTATACCACGTGGGAACCCCTTCTTGCACAGCCGAAGTTCGCCGATGCCGCCCTTATCTGCACGATGGACCGCGATCACTGCGCTCCGGCGCTCGCCGCTATCCGACGCGGCTATGATCTGCTCCTCGAAAAGCCCGCTGCCGCCGTGCCGGAGGACTGCGTACGCATCGAAAACGAGGCAAAACGCTGCGGCACAAAAGTCCTCGTATGCCACGTGCTGCGCTATACGAAGTTCTTTCGCGCGCTTAAAACGATGATCGGCGATGGAATGATCGGAGAGATCGTTTCGATCCAGCACCGCGAGGACGTCGGAAACGTGCATCAGTCGCACAGCTTTGTGCGCGGCAACTGGGGCAACAGCGACCGCAGTTCCGTCATGATCCTGCAGAAATCCTGCCATGACATGGATATCCTCCAGTGGCTGATCGGCCGTCCCTGCACGCGCGTGCAGTCCTTCGGCTCCCTCACCTATTTCAAAGAAGAAAACGCGCCTGAGGGCGCGCCCGAACGGTGTCTTGACGGCTGCCCGGTCGGAGACAGCTGCCCCTACAATGCGAAAAAGCTCTATCTCGAAAGCGACAGCGGATGGTTCCGCACCGCTTCCACGCATCTGCCCGAGCCGACGGATGCCGACGTGGAGCGCGCGCTCCGTACCACGCAGTACGGGAAATGCGTATTCCGCTGTGACAACAACGTCGTGGATCATCAGGTCGTAAATCTGGAATTCGAGGGCGGTGTCACTGCCACCTTCTCGATGTGCGCGTTCTCGCAGGGCGGACGGGATCTGCGTATCATGGGCACGAAGGGCGTACTGTACGGCCGCCCCGGTGCCGAGACAGTCACGCTGTACGATTTCGCGGCGCGCAAGGAGACGGAAATATCCGTAAATGATAAGATCCTCGATGAAACGCTCGTCGGCGGACACGGCGGCGGAGACACGGGCATCGTCTCCGCGTTCTACGATCTGCTGACCGGCGTGCCCAACTTCTCCGTGTGCGATATCTCCGAATCGGTGGCAAATCATATGATCGCTTTCGCCGCAGAGGAATCCCGCCTCAGCGGAACGGTCGTCGACGTGGCGGCGTATACGGCTTCCGTCCGCCGCGCGGCGGAAGCAACAGACGAAAAGGAGTAACGGACCATGGAAAAGTTCATCGTGTCCCGCGACGATTCGATCTACGAAGCGTTTCCGGACGTCGTGCTCGCCGCGGACGGGACGCTCGTGTGCGTATTCACGGAATGCACGCATCACTGCGACCGGACGGGCGCGCGCCTCTGTCTCTGCCGCAGCCGCGACCGCGGCAGGACGTGGACGCCGAAGGAATATCTCACGGAGCCCGGCGCGAACGACGGCAACTTTAACTGCGCCCGCCTCTCCCGCCTCACCGACGGACGGCTGATCCTCGTCTGTGACTTCATCACGCAGGCCGGGAGGAGCGATACGGCGATCGTGCGCATGTGGCAGAGCGCGGACAACGGACAGAGCTGGAGCGGTCCACTCGACACGCCCGCGCGCGGCATCGTCCCGGATAAGCTGACGGAGCTGGACACCGGACGCTGGCTTCTCGCCGCGCACACGGGATCCGAGGAGCACGGAAAGCTGACGGAATACCTCTGGTACTCCGACGACAAGGGGAAGACGTGGTCCGATCGGATCACCGTCGCCACAGATCCTCACTATGAACTGTGTGAAAGCTCCATGCTCCCGCTCGGCGACGGCACCGTCGTATGTTTTCTGCGCGAGAATTCCGGCTGCGGCTGGGACGGCATGAAGGCGATCTCCCATGACAACGGAGAAACATGGGAGGGACCGTACAACGTACCTGTCCCCGGCATGCACCGTCCGACCGTCGGGCGTCTGACTGACGGTCGGTATCTTCTCACCTGCCGCCTCCATCAGGGATACTGCGGAAGCTGGGGCGCCTACCAGCTCACGCTGGGCGGAGTCATGACCCGTGATACCGTTTTGTCGACCTCACGGTGTCTGCAGCGCGTCCGTCTCTTCCCGGTAGATTTCGACCGCAGTCCGGTCTCCGACACCGGATACACCGGCTGGGTGCAGTGGGACGACGGCGAGATCCTGATCGTGAACTATATCATGGACGACGCGCCGAAGGCGTGGATCCGCGCCACCGTACTCCGCATCGAGGAAGTCGTTCTGTAAGCGCACGAAACACGATCCGATAAAAAACGAGGCGGGGATACTTCCCCGCCTCGTTTCGTTCTATCGGACTGATAACCTGCTGATTTGTTTATCGATCTCCTCAACGTATCCGTTGAAAATATCGATCTCTTTTTCGCTGCACACAGCTTCGATGAGAGCCTTTGCCCGTTTCGCTTCGGCCAGAGCGCCGACATAGTCCTTTTCATCTTCCCGGTACTCGGCAATTTTGCCCATCATTTGAAGTAATTCCTCAAAATCGATCCACTTCTGCTTTTCTGCCGCCTCATATTTTTTCTTTCCGGTCAGTACCCATGCCGCGACAGAAAGCTTTGAAAAATGGATCTCCGGGATCTGTTCGATCGCCGCTTCCGCGCTCGCCATATCGCCCTTTTGTTTATAGGCATCGGCAAGACAGCGCAGCGCGTCGTATCTGACGTCATTGTGCGTTGTTGAATCAATAAGTCTGTTCGCTGTTTTGACGACTTCATCCGGCTCGTCCCGATAATCCAGTACATACAAAAGATTGTTCAGCAGTATATCGTTGTCGGGATAGTCTTTGAGTCCCTCTTCAAGTATTTCACGGCTCCGTGACGGGTCGCTTTCCCTGAAGACGTACGCTTTATCGCAGATCCCCTTGATCTTCGCTTCGGTTTCTTTCAGGTTGTAGTCAAATAATTCATCCATGCTGACGCCGAAATAACTTGCCAGAACAGGCGCGAGCGTAATGTCCGGCAGTGCAATACCGTTTTCCCATTTGCTCACCGCCTGAAATGAGATACCTACGGCGTCCGCCAGCTGTTCCTGCGTGATCCCGCGCTGTTTCCGCAGCGTCCTGATTTTGTCTCCGATATTCACTTTCATGGGATTATTCTCACTTTCATATTCATTTTATCAGAACAATGCGGCGCCTTCATCGTTCTGATATGATTATAGACTGTATATTCCGAAAAATCAATAACCGGTCAAGCGCATCGATTTCTACCGTGGGTTGAGGAATGATTTCAAAGCTCTTACAGTATACGAGGCGGGGATACTTCCCCGCCTCGTTTCAATTTTCCTTTCCCGGATCACTTCTCAACGATCATCCAACAGCCTTCCGCCCCGACGCCGTTTTCAGGCGCGGACAGGATACCCTTATCGATCAGACGATCCACGACCGCATCGAAGACCGGTGCAGTGGCAAGCAGGTTTGCCAGCCGCCACTCGCCGAGCAGATGCGCGGGGATCGCTTTTTTGAAAACCGCCGCAAGCTTCTTTGCGGCGATTTCCGCTTCGGCTTCCAAATAGCCGTTCTCCAGTCCGCGGCTGATTTTGTACAGATCCTCCCCGTCTTTTTGCGAGCTGACAAGGATCTTCGTGAACAGCGTGTTATCCTCCCGGTATAAATAGCCGCATTCTATCGCTTTTGCGGCATGCTCCTTTTCGGTCTCTGACAAGGTGGAAACAGCAAGACCGTCAATGGAGCGCAGAGCAAGCTGGATCAGAGGGTCATTCGAAACGTTATGTCCGCAGTGAAAATGCTCTCTGATACGGGAAAAATAAATGTTGTCCAAATGAACGTTTCTGAACCCGCAGACGTTCTGCGCGTCGATCCCATCCCACCCGCAGCCGTTGTTCTGCAGTCCGTAGTACTCATATCCGAACACGCTGAACGGGCGGTCTGGCTTTTCGATGCCGGCAAAGCTGTCCTTCTCTAAAATGCGTTCGACATTCTTCTCGAAGGAGTCAAAAAGATTTCTGATCTGCTGCCAGAGGATCAGGTTCAAATCCACCCTTCTGTTCAGATACGGAAAAGAAAGATACTCTTCTTTGTGCGCCTGGATGTAATCGGCAATAATATCGCAGACCCCGGGCATACCTTCGGTGTAAATGGCATGAACCTTTTCCGCCGTCTCCTTATCCAAAAGAATGATGTTGATCGCATATCTGCCGTTATCCAAACGGCGCAGAAGCCCGTATTTTCCGTTTGCGCCGTATTCCAGGATCTCGAGCTCCTGTTCCACGTATACTGTAGGAACGTTCAGTTCCTCTGCGATCTCACAGGCGCTCATCGGTTTCTTACGGCACAGCCATACGATATGCTTGGAAAACTGCCGGATGAATCCCTCGCGCGGATCTCCCCATCCGGGATTCCCTGTCCCGATCAAAACGTAATCCACACGATCCAGCGCTACGGGTTTGCTTGAAGTATCAGCCATCTGTGTTACCTCACTTTTGATTTTCTGCCTTGCCGAAAACAGTCTTTGGCGGACGTTGCTTTCGCTTGTGTTCTGCCTGACGGCGATCTGCGCCGTCGAAAGCCCGTCGATGTAGAACAAGATCATGGCTTCCCGGTACGCTTCTGTCAGATAGGCGATCCTGTGATATACAGCGGTAAGCAGTTCTCCGGTCTCGTCTGTTTCATCGTCTTCCGCAACGGAAAGAAGGAATTCTTCGGCGTCTCCTTCATATTGAAGATCGGATTCCCGTTTCCGTTTCTCTGAATAATCGGCGTATACGTTGCGCGCCACCTTCCAGACAAACGGATAAACGCTTTCTATTTCCCCTCCGGACCGCGCGGATTTCACGAGAGCAAATACGATATCGGAGCACAGCTCCTCCGCCGCATAGCTGTCGTTCGTCCTTGCATAACAGAAGCCGAACAGCTTGTCGAGCAATTCGCCGTTTACGTATTTCAGCAAGTCCTGCTTTTTCATATTCTCACCAAGCGATTGATCAATGCTTTCACCCATATAGTCCGCGGACGTGCGGTATTGTTAGGATAAAGTGGATTTTTTTTGATCCCGGTTATATCATATCACATTTTAGGCAAAAAAGCAAAATAATACTGCCTCCCGAGAAGCGCGCGAGGCGGGGACCCTTCCCCGCCTCGTTGTTCATTGATTCTCAAATAAGGATCTGCCGCCGGATCGCTCCGGCGGAAAGTGCGTGTCAGCCTCTCAGTCCACTCCAATATACATGATTCACGACGGCGCGACACGCGCATATTCACGCGCCGCATCCTTTGCCCCTTCGCCGAGAGAAAAGCCCGAATTCCATCCAGAGTCACGTTTTAAAAAAGCGCGGAAAAGGTCAGACGAAGATACGACGCAGGATAAATAAAAAGCTCCCCGCACACTTTCCACACTGACGGGGAGCTACCCAAAGCGGAGCGGCATCTGCCGCCGCATCCACATGCATTATAACAAAGACGAAAAGCAATGTCAATATAGAAAGAGGAGAATCACCATGCGAACTTCTCCATCATCTACGGGGAGGAAGAATTCATCCCGTACCCCACGCTCAAGGAGCTCAAGAAGCTCTCCGAGCAACTTGCATAAGGAGGAACGCATGACCGTCACACTTTCCGCATATCAAGGATAATATTCTAACATATTTCTTACAAGCAAACGAAAAAGCCCGTAAATACGGGCTTTTTTCGTGCATTGGTGGAGACAATTGGGATCGAACCAATGACCCCTTGCATGTCAAGCAAGTACTCTAACCAGCTGAGCTATGCCTCCATCCCTGAATGCTTGAATATTATATCATGTTTTCCGAGGGTTGTCAAGCGCTTTTTTTGATTTTTTCCGTTTTTTCGTGACGGATGGTACCCGCCGCCGCAAATCTGGCTACGGGGCGATTTTGTTCTTGCAATGACGGATAAAGTGTGATAAAATATACGCAGAGTCTTTAGATATTCCGCTCACTGAAAGCAACACGATTCAAAGCGATAAGGAGGATATTTCCCATGGAGAAGAAACTGTACAGAAGCACCTCGGACCGAAAGATCTGCGGCGTATGCGGCGGTATTGCAGCATACTTCAATCTGGATCCGACGCTCGTGCGCGTGCTTTGGGCGGCGCTTTCCCTTTTCGCCGGCGGCGGCATCATCCTGTACCTCGTTGCCGCGCTGCTCATGCCGGAGGAACCGAAGGAATGATCCTTCAAGGAAACCTGCGCAGCCTCACCTTGCGCAGGTTTCCGCCTGTTTTTGTCAATCCGATGGTCATTCTTCCCCCAAGCGGACGACGGGATCTCCCGCCTTGCGAAAACCGTAAAAAGTCACAGAGGCAACGTCGTTGCCGAGTTCGTCCGATACGGTAACGATAAACGCGCAGCCGCTCCGTCCCGCGTGAAGGCATCGCGCTTCTGCGATCAGCCGCTCTCCTTTTGCCGTCCCCAAATAGGTGATCTGACCTGATACGGAGACCGTCGGAGGATTATCTGCGTTCGCGGCGATGGCAAACGTGAAATCGGCCAGCGTGAAATACACGCCGCCCATCACGCCGCCCATGGCGTTTCGGTGCTCGCGCCGCAGGGTGAGCGAACATTTCGCGTAGTTTTTCCCCACCGCCTCGATTACGGCACCCGTCTGCTCCGTAGCGTACAAGTCGTTTTTGAAATATTCCCGGACCCTCTCCAGATCGTTCATGGATACTCCTCCGCATCGTCGTTTTTTTCGCTTATAGTATAGCATATTTTCCCTTCCCCGTCAACGGCGTAAACGGATGAACGATCCGTTCGAGGATCTTACAAGGAAAGGAAGCATAATGAAAAAAGCAGTCCTTCTCGGTGATTCCATCCGACTATCGTACTGCGGCCGTGTCAGTGAACTGCTTGCCGGCGAATGCGAGGTACTCTGGCCGGAAGAAAACTGCGCGTACACAATGTATACGCTGCGCCGCACAAGAGAATGGTTCGAAGGCAGCGGCGGATGGGGATCGGTCGATCTGGTCCATTACAACAACGGGATCTGGGATCATCACCGCGTCGCCGACGACGGTGAGCCGCTGTCCACTCCGGAGCAGTATCTGTATCTGAACCGCCGCCTGTACCGGCAGCTCGCCGGATACGCGCCGAAGCTGATCTGGGCGACGACGATCCCCGCGGGAGAAGCGTATCAGTATACGCCGCATTGGGTGCTCGGTCTGGAACGCGATGACTGGAACCGCGAGATCCGCGAATACAACGCTCTGCTCAGCGGGTATCTCTCCTCGCAGGGCGTGGAGATCAACGATCTGTACGCACTCGTCGCACCGCATCCCGAATACATCACGACGGACGGCATCCATCTCACCGCCGAAGGGGTCGAGGCGGCCGCGCAGCAGGTCGCGTCACGCATCCGCGCCGCTTTGAGCCGTACCGACGGGAACAGCGAGGTGTTACGATGAAAAAGGTTCTTATGCTCGGCGACGAGATCTGCGTCCAGTATCGGGATCGGGTGCGGGAGCTGCTGTCGGACCTCTGCGATGTCTCCTTTCCCGATCTTACCGCGATGAATGCCGGGTATACGCTGGGAACGCTGTGGTTCGTGCGCGACCACGCCTCGTCCGGCTTCGATCTCATCTATCTTGCGACCGGTCTCGCAGACCATCAGCGCGTCACAAGCGACGGTGAACCGCTCGTCTCTCCCGGAGAATATCTGCATCTGAACGGCCGTCTGATCCGCCAGCTCCGATCCTATACGCCGAAGATCATCTGGGCGACGACGCTCCCCGCGGGCGAGGGATACGTCCGGGATCCGGCGGGTTTCTACAGCATCCCACGCGAGGAATGGAACCGTGAGATCGCGCTGTACAACGCGCTGACGTCCGCTTTCCTCCATGAGGAAAGCATCCCGGTCAATGACCTGCACGCGCTTGTCGTACCGCATCCGGAATATTTTGCCTCGGACGGCATCCACCTATCCGCGGCGGGCATAGAAGCTGCCGCACGGCAGACGGCGGACTGCATCCGCGCCTCGCTCGAATCGCGCGTCTGACAGCCTTGGGACAGGTAGCGTCACCCTCGCCGTATATCTCTGTCCATTTCGTTGAACCATCTATCTTCTGTTTCTGGAGTGTAACGGTATGTCTTGGTTTTTCTTTGCCCTGATCTCCACGCTCGGCTGGGGCTTTGCCGACCTTTTCTATAAAAAAGGGACGGATGAGAACGACGGTGCCTCTCACCTGAAGCTCGCCGTCTGGGTAGGGCTCGTCATGGGCGTGTGTTCGCTCGTCCTTCTTCCCTTCTCCGAGACCGGCTTCTCCATCTCCTCTCTGCTGGTCAATGCGATCAAGTACTCGCCGGCCTCTCTCGGCTATATCATCTCCATGGTGATCGGCTACGCAGGACTGCGGTATCTGGAGTTGTCCATCGTTTCCCCCGTTCAGAATGCCTCCGGTGCGCTCTCCGTCGTCTGCATGCTCGTTTTCTTTACCGCCGCGGGACGGATCACCGATTTCTCCGAAGAGTATTCCGCTTTGGATATCGTGGGCTCCGTTTTGATCGTCGCCGGCGTGATCGCTCTGGCAGTCGTGGAACAGCGCCTCGCGGCGGCGGAAAAGGAGCTGGCGCCGGAAGAAAGGAAGTACCGTTTCGGTGCGCTCGCGCTGCTTTTCCCGATCCTATACTGCGTTTTCGATACGCTCGGCACGGCGGCGGACGGTATCATCCTTGATGAAGAAACGGGGCTCGGGCTGGGGGAGATCGACGTGCTCATCCTCTACGGACTGACCTTTCTTGCTGCCGGGATCGCCGCGTGGATCTATCTGTGGATCCGCGCAAAGAAGCCGTATAATCCTTTCGCGAGCGCGGAGCGCTATAAGGGCGTCGCCGCCTGCTGCGAGGAGTTCGGGCAGATCTTCTACGTCTACGCCATGGCGGCGAAGCCTTTGCTCGCCGCGCCGATGATCGCCTCCTACTGCATCGTATCCGTGATACTCTCCCGTCTCATTCTGAAGGAAAAGCTGAAGGTTTCGCAGTATGCCTGCGTCGTCTCCGTCATCGTCGGCATCGTCTGTCTCGGCGTTTCCGAAGGACTCAGCGAGGCGTAAATAACGTTCGCAAAAAAACGGCACGGGTCTGAGCCCGTGCCGATTTTGATTTTCGGATCAGAATGTAAGAGACGCGCGCGGGGCGACGGTCGTCCTGCCTCCGTCCAAAAGGAGCCAAAGCGTTTTGTCCGTGGGATTCTCGATCCCGCTCTCGGTGACGCGTGCGGCGCGGATGGCGTCTTCCTGCGCGAAGACGTCGCCGATCGGCGCGGAATAATACTCGTCCGGACGGCGCCCGAAACGATCGGCGAAGGCACGGAGATCGTCCCAGCGGCCGCTCCGTTCGTAATCGATGGAATGGATGCCCGCGCAGAAATACTTCAGATGACCGTCGTCCGGAAACGCCTCGTACAGTGCTGCGTGTTTGAGGAGAGAGTCATGCGCCGTCGTGCAGTTCCATCCCATGCGGCTGACCGGAAGATTGAAGCCTTTCTCGTCCCCGTCCTGGCTCGATTTGCGCAGGCCGTAATACCCCGCCGCTTTCAGTCCGGCGATGAGCACCGCGTTGTTCTGCCGTCCGTACGGCCACACGAAGCCGCCGGCGCTCTCCGGTCCGAACACGGCGCGGATCTCCCGCCGTGCCTCTTCTGCGAGGCGGAGATACGCCTCTGCGTCGGCGATCACGCGCCAGCGAAGGAACTCTTTGCTGTCGGCGACCAGGCGCCAGCCGCGCGCGCCGCAGCAATGGTACACTCCCGACTCGTCGGTTCTGTACAAAAATCCGGGATCGCTCGTCTCTTCATCAAAAGGATCGTCGGAGATATGGTACGTCGCGGAATCGTCAAAGGCGTACGGATGGTATTTAACGTGATTGGAGATCTCATTCCCTTCATAAAAAGCACGGTATTCTTCGGCGGAATGATCCCCAAGCCAAACGCCGCACAGGTTGAAGGTACCGCGGATCCCGGCAGGGCGGACGATGGCGAGAAACTTCTCGTCCATTTCCCAGTTGCCGTCGTCGATGGAAAAGTTCACGGACTTTCGCGTCCATCCGGGAAAATAGTCAAGGTCTACGGTATGTTTTCCGATCGTCTGGATCATAATGTCCCTCCCGTCAGCATGCGATAATACTCAGCATGCGGTAAAATGATAGACAACGGCGGTGAAATCGCCGTCCGGATAGGCGGGTACGAGTCCGCGCCGCATAAGGACTGCGCCCGGCAGCGTCAGTCCGAGTTCAGCGACCCGATAAGTGCGCGCCGGATCGAGCCCCGCCATGTACACGCGCTTGATCGGATTGTTGACGGAACCGAAACGGCGGTAGCAGACGAGGATCGCCTCGCTCTTATCTTTGGAGACGACGGAGACGGTGAAAAAGCCGCCCGTGTGCGGATCGTCGATCCGGTACAGATCGCCGTTGAGAATGAGCCTTTGGCAGGCGCGGTATTCGCGGATCTGCCGTGCCGTCTCCGCCCGATCCTCATCGGTGAAACGGCTCGCGTCCAACTCGTATCCCGTCGCGCCGAGATGCGCGATGACGGCGCGCGTTGCAAGCGGCACCGTCCGCCCGGTCTGCTGGTTCGGGCAGTCGGATACGTGGCAGGACATCGCGGAGAGCGGATAGACGAGAGACGTACCGTACTGGATCTTCGTCCTCTCTTCGGCATCCGTATCATCCGACGTCCAGATCTGCGCAAAGTAGGAGAGCATCGCGGGATCGAAGCGCGCGCCGCCGCCGGCGCATCCCTCGAAGAAGATATCGGGATTCGCCCGGATGATCCGTTCGCACAGATCGTACAGACCGAGCGCGTAGCGGTGCGCGAACTGCTGCTGTTCGCCGGGCGCCCGTCCGAAGGAGAACGATTCCGTGACGTTGCGGTTGAAATCCCATTTCACGTACTCGATACGATTCTCGTGCAGGATCCGGTTTACGGATTCCACGATCGTGTCCCGCACTTCCTTACGCGTCAGATCGAGCACGAACTGATGACGGCTGTAGCAGCGCGGGCGATCCGGCACGCCGATCGCGTAATCCGGATGCGCGCGGAAAAGGTCAGAATCCTCGCTGACCATTTCCGGCTCGAACCAGAGTCCGAATCGCATGCCCTTTTCGTGCACGTACTCGCTGATCGCACGCAGTCCGCCGACGAGTTTCTTTTCGTTGACGACCCAGTCGCCGAGTCCCGTCGTATCGTCCTCGCGCTTGCCGAACCATCCGTCGTCGAGCACAAAGGTATCGATCCCCGTACCGACCACGCCGTCAACGATCGCTTTCAGCTTTTCGAGATCGAAGGAGAACTGTGTCCCCTCCCAGTTGTTGATGAGAAGCGGTCGCACCGCGTGCGCCGCGCGCGGAGAGATGAGATGTTCGCGGTACGCGTCGTGGTACGCACGGCTCATCGCGCCAAGCCCTTCGTCAGAGTAGGCGATCACACATTCCGGCGCCGCGAATTCCTCGCCGGGCGCGAGCGTCCAGCGGAAATCGAAATCCTGAATACCGCCGGTAACGAGTGCGGTACCGTCCGGATTTCCCTCCGCCTTCAGGACAAAGGAAGAGGAATACACGAGACTGAAGCCGATCGCCGTACCGCTCGTCTCCGTGGTCCCCGGCGTAAGGATCGCCAGAAACGGATGCAGCGTGGCGGAAGAGCTCGTTCGTTTGGAATCGACGGAAACGACGCCGTGATGGAGCGGGATGCGCTCCGGCTGCCGTTCCTTCGCCCATGCGCCGTGCAGCGTGAGTGCCTCGCGGCACATATCCGGAAGCGGCAGCGAGAAGGAATACGCGCGGCGCAGCGCGATCGGCTGCGTCCCGCCGTTGCGGTATACGACGCGGCGTGCGATCACGGAAGCATCATCGTACACGGTATAGTAGAGATCCGCTTCAAAGCCGTTTACTGGATCGGCGAGACACAGCTTCAGCGTCTCGCCGCCGCGCAGCGAAGGCATGCCGGGGATCGGCGGCTTCTCCTTCAGGATCTCATAGGATCGGTAAAGCAACTCGCACAAACGGTCACCCTGCGCCGTCTCGATCTGTACGCACGGCTCCCTGTAATCGCCCGTTCCGAAAAACGCGATCTCCGGCGGAACGTTCTGATAACTCTCCGCGCCGTCTTTGCCGGGCGGAGAGGTCAGCGTGGATTGAGCGCCGGAAGTGCGCGCATAGCGCAGATCGGCATGCGGGATCTGCGCGCCGAAGTACAAATGCTCCGCACAGCCGAGGTCGTTTATGAAAAACGCATAGGAAACGCCTTTTCCGTCCAGCCAGAATGCGGAGGAGGAAGGGACGAAGGTGATCGACATGGCAAATCTCCCGTTCGGTTTGATTTTTGACTAGTATATCACATTTTTCGAGGCAAGTCAAGCGCTCCGTATATGCCTCGGTCAGCGCAGACCTCGATAGAAAGAAAATGCACCCCGCATCGGACGCTGTGTCCGATGCGGGGGTGCATTCCCGTTTCAGTTTTTCGCGCCGCTGACCTCGGCGCAATGGGATGATCTCAGTGATTCTTCAGCGTATCCTGAGAAGCGAGCTCCTCGGTGAGCACCTTATAGTAGGTGTACACGATCACGTCGCCTTCGTTGGCGATGATCGTCCCGGCGCGGCCGCTCTTCGGCTCTTCGCCGTTGAGGGTGTAATCCCAGAAATACGTGTAATCGCCTTCGGTCTTTTCCTTATAGTCACCGATCGACGTGATGGAGAACTCGCCGACTTCACTCTCGTCCGTCTCGTACTTCATGTCGTTCAGGATGAAAGCTTCCTTCACGCAGCGCAGGATCGTGGGCGGATCATCCGCCTTGCCCTCCACCGGAACGGTCACCGGGCCGAAATATACGTCATCCAGTTCAGGAATGATAACGGTCACAGTCACGTTCACGGTCACCTTCTGGGAAGCGCCGCAGCTCATGATCAATGCGGAAACGAGAAACAGAGCAAAAACCAAAGCAGTTCTTTTAAGCATACGCATGGATATAACCTCCTCACAGCATAACGCTACTTTTATTGTACAATAAACCGGACGGAAAGTCAAGTGAATTTCAAGAAATTCCGGGATTAATTTGCAAACGGGGGCGTTGCGCCGGAATTATCCGGTCCCCTGCGCCAGCAGCTTTCCGAGCTGCTCCCGCACGAACTGATCGCGCTCCTCCTCCGTCAGCGGAGGATCCTCCGCCGCGCGCGCGTTCAGTGTCTCAACGACGGTCTTCACGTACTGATCGAGAAGTTCCTCTTTCTTTTTCGCCTTCATCTCCTCCGTTGTTTCCTCGGAGAATTTCGGTTCGAACGGATGCTCCGCAAGCAGCTGAGCCAGTATGCCCTTGACGTAGGTTCTCAGTTCATCCTGCTCGCGCCAGTAGCTGAAGTCGTAATGCTCATAACAGAAACGGTTGTAGAAACTGTCCGCATAGGATTTCCCGACGTAGGTCTTGGCCGGGATCGTGTTCTGGAAATACGGCTCGCCCCACCAGCCGCCCGGACGCGCCGTCAGCGGAAGATCCCTGTACACGTACTGCGCGTCGACGACGTAGACCTCGACCGGGAAGCTGCGGGTCTCCACCCGGATCAGCGCCGTATCCGCGAGCTTCTCCGGATCGCCCGTGTAGGTCTCCTCATGAATCACGATGCCGCCGACCTCCGTGTCGATCTTCACCTTCACGTGGACGTCGCAGTCATCTTCCGGCATATTGTCACGGGTAAAGTAGCCGGTCGCCAGCCGCGAACCGCGCGGATCCAGCTTGCAGGTATCCGTATACAGCATCCCGGAGTCGAGACAGAATTCGCGCTCGATGACGCCCGCCGCGACGGTAAAGGTCTTCAGCGGCTCGCCGCCGGACTGCGCCTCTTCGATATACGGCTGATGCAGCTTCGTCATGACCGTATCCCATACGAGGCACGACGGATTCTGCTTGAAGTCGCTCAGCGTCTGGTTCATGTCATAGCCGAACCACGTACCGCCGACGTAGTACGGCGTAAAGCCGAGGAACCAGCGGTCGAAGTCGTTTCCCGCCGTACCGGTCTTCCCCGCCACGTCCACGGTATTGCGCAGCGTGACGCTGCGGCCCGTACCCAGAGTCATCACGTTCCCGAGCATCAGGCGCATGATGGACGCCGTCTCGTCGCTGATGACGATGGAAGACTCCTGCGTATTCTCGAGGATGACGTTCCCTTCGTTATCGTATACGGCGAGGAAGGTATGCGGCGTATTGTAGACGCCGTGATTCTGAAAGATGCAGTAGGCGGCGGTGATCTCCTCCAGCGTAAGGCCATAGTTCATCTGTCCGAGCGCAAGCGGCGCGAGCAGCTTATCGGTGAGGACGAGACCGCTCGAGGTCACCATGGAATCGATAAAACTGTCGATACAGAGCTTGTTCTTGACGAAATCGAACGAACGCTCGATCGTGAGAAGCTGCAGAGCGCGGACGGCGACCGTGTTCTTGGAGGTGGTAATCGCGTAATTCACCGTCGTCAGACCGTCGTACACGTTCGGTGTGTTGCCCGGCCACGGATCGACGTTCTTGTTCTCGCCGTTCTCGTCCGGTTCCAGCTCCTCATAGCCGTTGTTGAAGCTGACGGGAACGTCGTCAAAAACGGTGGCGTAATTGATGAGTCCCGCATCGAGCGCGGGCGCGTAGACGGAGAGAGGCTTGATGGAGGAACCCGGCGAACGGGTCATCGCCACGGCACGGTTGGAGATGCGGTTCTGCGTTTTCACGCCGCGCCCGCCGACGAGTCCGAGCACGTCGCCCGTATACGGATCGATGACGATCATCGCCGACTCAGGCTGAAGACCGTCGTTGGAATACGGGAAGTATTCCGTATCGTTTTCGTACACCTCCTCCAGCGTATCCTGGACGAAAGGATCCATGAGCGTGTAGATCTTCAAGCCGCCGGAATAGATCATCATACTGGAGGTATACGCGTCGTACCCGTATTTTTCCATCAGCGCCTGCTGGACGTCGGAGAAGACCGCCTCTTTATACCACGAGAAAACGTTCGCGACCTCCTGCTCTTCCGTATTCCCGCGGTCGAGCACGAGAACGAGTTCCGTTTTGATCGCCTTCTGGTATTCCGCCTCGGTGATATAGCCCTCTTTTCTCATGTTCTCGAGGATCACTTCGTTGCGGCGCTTTTTATTGTTTTCGGGGAAACGGACCGGATCGTATTCGGAAGGGTTCTGCACGATCGTTGCCAACGCCGCGCATTCCACGAGCGTCAGCTCGCTTACGTCCTTGCCGAAGAAATAGTTGGACGCCGCCTGCACGCCGCGGCAGTTGTTGGAAAGATAAATGATGTTCAGATAGATCTCCAGGATCTCTTCGCGGCTCTTCTCTTTGGAGAAATTGAGCGCGCGCAAAATCTCCTGAATCTTCCGCTGGATGCGTACCTCGTCCTCCCCCGTCAGGTTCTTGATGGTCTGCTGCGTGATCGTGGAAGCGCCGCGGATACGCTCAAAGCCGAGAAAGTAGTTGATGACCGCCTTGCCGGTGCCGAGCCAGTCCACACCGTTATGGGAATAGAAGCGCCTGTCCTCCGTGGCGATGAAGGCCTGATAGAGATACTTCGGGAATTGGGGATACGTCGCCCAGAGGCTGTTCTCGGAGGCGTAGATGCGGTCTTCCTCGACCTCGACCGGTACGCCGTTGCGGTTCTGCCTGTCTTCCGGCGTCGCGTAATCCATATAATAGATCCGCGTCGTCGTATTCGATCCCGCTTTCATAAGAAGCGAGGTGTCGAGCGTCGGGTCGATATAATTCTTGATGTAGATGGCAAGGACGGTGCCGACGATGACGCCCGTGATCAATCCGATCAGCATCAGCGTAAGAAGAATATTGAGTACGTACGAAAGCAGGCGCAAAAGCACCCGTCCGACGATGCCGAACGCGTGAAGCACCTCTTTTCCCCAATCTACGCTGCCGCGATTCTGATTCTGTGTCATCCGGTCTACCAAGCCTTTCCGTACCCCATGCCGTTTTCCGCTGCCGCACCGTCTCCGACGGCGTGGATGCGGTTTTGAAACTCGCCGTTATTATTATAAATCACTTTTTTGAATATACTGTGAATTTCAGAGGAGAAAGCGAAGAATTTCGCCCGCGCGGGCAGATTTACTGAAGGACCACGGCGTCTCCGCCGAGGATCTCGCGCAGCTCGCGCAAAACGAGTTCCGTCGGTGCCGCGCGCAGATGCTCGGCACGGAGATATCTGCCGTTTGCGGCGTCGTAGAGCACGACCGGAACGCTGCCGGGAAAGATCTGGATCAGGCACTCCGCCCGGCGATACTGTTCCGTTTCAAGCGAGGGAACGCGCAGGCACAGCCGCTTCGCCGCCCCGGTCGGGATATTCGCCTGAGGCGGCGACGGAGCCGCCGCAGGAGATACCGGATCTTTCGGCAGATCACCGTCTTCCGTCAGTTCGCTCACGTCGCGCAGAAGGACCTTCGGCTCTTCCTCCTCCCGCACGGACAGCGTACCGTGCAGGAGCACGACGCGGTCGACGGCAAGCCGGTCGCCGAACGACTGCACCGCCCTGGCAAATACGACCACCTCGATCTCGCCGGTACGGTCCTCCAGCGTCAGAAACGCCATAGCGTCTCCGGAACGCGTTGCCTTGTTCTGCCGGGCGGTGATGACGCCCGCCAGCGTGACCGCCTGCCTGTCCTCGTATCCGGGATCGGTACCGCTCTCCGGCACGTCCGCGACCTCATCCGATGCGTCTTCCGTATCTTCTCGCTGGAACGCCGACTTGATCGCGGCGACGGTATCGAGCCGTACCCCGGCAAGCTGGCGGGAATAATCGTCGAGGATATGTCCGGAGAAATACAGACCGGAACTCTCCTTCTCGAGGCGCAATAGTTCCCGCGCGCTGAACTCCGGCACGTCGGGCAACTCGAGCTTCGGTGTGATCCGTTCCGCCTCCGCCGACGCGGAGAAAAGATCGATCTGTCCCTCCAGCGTCTGACGTCCGGCGTTGCTCCGTCCGTCAAGGACCGCTTCGTATACCGTGAGCATCTGCCGCCGGGAAGCGCCGAGCCCGTCGAGCGCCCCTGACTTGATGAGCATTTCAAGCTGCCGCTTGTTGACGGCAATCCCCTTCGTCCGTTCGATGAAATCGTCAAAGGAAGTAAAGCGTCCGTTGTGCTGCCGTTCTTCGATGAGAAGATCGACGAACTGCCGTCCGAGATTCTTGAGCGCGAGCAGACCGAAGCGGATGTTCTTTCCGTCCACGTGGAAATCCCACGCGCTCTCGTTCACGTGCGGCGGCAGGATACGGATGCCGATCCGCGTGCATTCCGCGATATACTCCGCGAGTTTTTCGGATGATCCGAGCACGGAGGTCATCAGCGCGCTGATGTACTCCCGCGGATAGTGCGCTTTGAGATACGCGGAACGGTAGGAGAGGACGCCGTAGGCGGCGGCGTGTCCCTTGTTGAAGGCATAATTCGCAAAACCGACGATCTCCTCAAAGAGCGCCCGTGCCGCCTCTTCTCCGACGCCGTGCTCCGCCGCTCCGGCAAGGAAAGAGACGCGCTCGCTTTCGAGGACGGACAGTTTTTTCTTGGAAATGGCACGTCGGACGATGTCCGCGCGGCCGAGAGAATACCCGGCGACGACGCGGAAGATCTGCATGACCTGCTCCTGATAGACGATGCAGCCGTTCGTTTCGTCGAGGATCGGCGCAAGCAGCTCCGTCACGTAGCGGATCTTCGACGGATCGCGGCTGTTCTCGATATACTTCGGGATCGAATCCATCGGACCGGGACGGTACAGGGCGATCGCGGCAATGATGTCGTCGATGCGCTCCGGCTTCATCTGCATGAGCGTCTGCCGCATTCCGCCGGATTCGAGCTGAAATACGCCGTCCGTCCGGCCGGCGGAGATCAAATCGAAAGTACGCCGGTCGTCGAGCGGGATCCGGGCGATATCGAAGGAGGCGTCGCTCTCCCGCACCTGCATCTCCGCCTGGGAAATGATGGTCAGATACCGCAGCGCGAGAAAATCGAATTTGAGCAGTCCGAGATCCGCCACCGTGTTCATGTCGTACTGCGTGACGACGACCCCGTTGTTGACGGCAAGCGGTACGTATTCGTCAAGCGGGCGCTCCGTGATCACTACGCCGGCAGCGTGAGTGGAAGCGTGCCGCGGCATCCCCTCAAGCGCCGCCGCCACTTCGATGAGCCGGCGCACGTGCTCGTCCTCTTCCATCATGGTGCGCAGTCCGTCGCCTTTGACGGCCTCCGCCAGCGTGATGCCGAGCGTCCGGGGGATCTGCCGAGCCACGGCGTCCACTTCGGAATAGCTCATGCCGAGAGCGCGTCCGACGTCCCGCACCGCGGCGCGTGCCGCCATCGTGCCGAAGGTGATGATCTGGGATACGTGGTCCTCCCCGTACTTTTCGCGGACGTAGGCGATCGCCTCGTCGCGCCGGTCATAGCAGAAATCAATGTCGAAATCCGGCATGCTGACGCGTTCCGGATTGAGGAACCGTTCAAAGAGCAACCCGAAGCGGAGCGGATCGATATCCGTGATGCCGATCAGATAGGCGACGAGGCTCGCGGCGCCGGAACCGCGTCCCGGACCGACCGGGATCCCGATCGATTTGGCGTGATGTACAAAATCCCATACGATCAGGTAATACTCCGAGAATCCCATCCGTTCGATGACGGACAGCTCGTAGGAGATCCGTTCCCGGTATTCCGCCTCCGTCCGCTCGCCGGAGCAGACGATATGTCCGGCGGCGATATGATCCGCCAGTCCCTTCTCTGCCAACGCGGCGAGATACGCGGCCGGCGCCTGTCCGTTCTCCGGAGCGAAGCGCGGGAGTTCCGTGTGACCGAATTGAAAATCGAACGTACAGCGGTCGGCGATCTTCGCCGTATTGGAGATCGCTTCCGGATACGCGGAGAAAAGCTTCTCCATTTCCCACGCATCCTTGAAATAAAATTCGTCCGTCTCAAAACCGATGGGACGCCCGTCCGTGATGACGTTGTTCGTCTGGATGCACATGAGGATCGCCTGCGTGTCCGCGTCGCCGCGGCGCAGATAATGCACGTCGTTCGTAGCGACAAGCCCGATCCCCGTCCGCTGTGCGATCTCCAGGATCGCGCGGTTGACCGTCTTCTGTTCTTCCAGCCCGTGATCCTGCAATTCGAGATAGAAGCGATCCGGTCCGAAAACGGTCTGCATCCGCCGCGCGTACGCCTCCGCCTGGGCGTAATCGCCGCGCTGGATCGCCCGCGGGATATATCCCGCCAGGCAGGCAGACAGCGCGATCAGTCCCTCGCTGTTCGCTTCGAGCAGTTCCTGATCGATGCGCGGCTTGATATAGAAACCCTCCGTGAAGGAGCGAGAGACCATTCGGATCAGGTTCCGGTAGCCGGTCTCGTTTTCGACGAGCAGGATAAGATGATAGCTGGAGCCGTCCAGATCGTGCGACTTGTCAAAGCGCGTGCGCTGTGCGACGTATACCTCGCAGCCGATGATCGGCTTGATCCCCTCGGCGATACAGGCGCGGTAAAATTCGACGGCGCCGTACATGACGCCGTGATCCGTGATTGCAACGGCGTCCATGCCCTTTTCTCTGGCAAGCTTCGGGATATCCGCGATCCTGCAGGCGCCGTCGAGCAGACTGTATTCGCTGTGCAGATGCAGATGGACGAACCGTCCCATAACCGCTCCTTTCCGATCAGTCCCCGCGTATCCCCAGCGAGGCGGCGATCGATTCGATTTTCGCCAGCCGGTGGCTGACGCCGGATTTCGTGATCGGCGGCTCGTGCGCTTCCCCGAGTTCAGAGAGCGAGAGCTGCTCGTTGTTCATGCGCAGGCGCGCCGTGACGCGCAGAGGCTCCGGCAGACGCTGCAGATCTCCGCTTTCCTCCATCTTCCTGATCAGACGTATCTGCCGTTCGGAAACGAGGAGAGATTTTTCGATATTGGCCGTATCGCAGTTGACCTGCCGGTTGATGTTATTGCGGAATTCCCGCTCGATGCGGTTGTTCATAAAATCGAACGCCGCCTGATTGGCGCCGATATACGCGAGAAAATCCGCGATCGCTTCCCCGTCCTTCAGATAAAGGATCGGTCTGCCCTTCCGCTCGCCCAGCCGCCAGATCCCGCCCTTCCGTCCGAGCAGCTCGGACAGGGCGGCGCATTCTGCGGCCGTCGGCAAAGTGAATTCGAGATGATAGCGCTTATGCGGATCGGTCAGCGTTCCGTGCAGAAGGAAAAGCCCCCGCACGAAATGCGGAACGCACGAGGCGCATTTGGCGCGCGTCGGATACGCGGCGATCGCGGCGGTACGCTCGCCCGGATCGGGCAGCTCCATGATCTTTGCGGCGTCATCAAGCGCGTGCGCGCAGCACTTCTTCTTGATGGGCAGCCCCGTCAGCGCTTCGCGCAGACGGGCGGCATAGGAGGGTACTTTTCTCATTGCCCGTCACGCTCCCGAACGATCCCTTCCCCGTCCGGCGGGATATATATGACCTCCGTCTCGATATCCACACCGTACCGCGCCGCGAGCGTCCTGCGGATCTCTTCGATCAGCGCAAGCACGTCGGCGCTCGACGCGCCGCCCCGGTTGACGATGAAGCCCGCGTGCTTCTCGGAGACCTCCGCGCCGCCGATACGCCGCCCCTTGAGACCGGCTTCGTCGATCATCTGTGCTGTATAGCGCCCCGGGTACCGTTTGAAAACACTTCCGGCACTCGGATATTCGAGCGGCTGTTTTTCTGCGCGGCTGCGCATATGGTCGTCCATCGCGGCGCGGATCGCTTCCGCGTCGCCCGGTGCAAGCCGGAGCTGCGCGGAGAGGATGATCCATTCCGGATGCTCCCGATACACGCTCGTACGGTAACCAAAACGGTGTTCCTCAGCGCACAGTTTGCGGATCTCTCCGCTCGGTACGTGGTAGGCACGGGAGAACAAAAGGCACTGCGAGATCTCCCCGCCGTACGCGCCGGCGTTCATATAGACGGCGCCGCCGCAGCTTCCCGGGATCCCGTATGCGAATTCCAGTCCGGTCAGCGAAGCATCCAGTGCCGCGCGCGCGGCGGCGGTCAGCGGGACGCCGGCGCCGACGGTCAACGTGTTCCCCTCTCGCACGAGCATATGCAGTCCGGCGGTAGAAACGACGGCGCCGCGATACCCGTCGTCGTCAAAGAGCAGATTGCTCGCGCGACCCACGACCGTGCAGCGCACGCCGTATCGGTACGCCTGCCGCAGGACATAGCAAAATCCCGCCTCTGTCTCCGGTTCGAGCCAGGCGTCAGCTTCTCCGCCGATATGAAAGGTGGCGTGCCGGGACAGCGGCTCTTTTTCCAGCCACAGACCGCCGTCCCGCGCGATGCGGTCTCCGTCGCGTACCGCGGTACAGAAATCGTTCCAAGCGTTGTTCATGTTCGCCTCCTGCGCAGATATTCCGGGAGTTCCCGGATGTCACATAGGACGGTGACGCACCCCGCCCGCTCCGGCACGGCATTCCCCTGGGGACAGATCCATACCGCGTCGATCCCGGCGGCGAGCGCGCCGGCAATATCCGAACTCCATGAATCGCCGATCACGCAGCATTCCGCGGGCAGCGCGGCACCGATCTCCGTCATCACCGCCGAAAAAAACAGCGGAGACGGTTTGGCTGCGCCGATCTCGTCGGAAATGAAGATGCCGGTGCAGTACGGCAGAAGTCCAGATCCCCGCAGGCGTTCTCTTTGGACCGGCGCGGTCCCGTTCGTGATGATATGCAGCGAGTATTCCGCCGCAAGTGCGCGGCAGACCTCCTCCGCTCCCTCCACCGTAAACGACTGGTGTGAAAGAAGACGGAAATACGCCCGGCTCAATTCCTCGCTGAGACCGCCGTCCCGGATCCGCAGCTTCTCGAGCAGCATCGTGAACCGAAGAACGAAAAGACGCTCGCGGGAGATCTCACCGCGTTCGAGCCGCTTCCAGAGATCGTCGTTGATCCGATGATACAGCGCGTACGTCTGCTCGTCGGGAAGAAGACCGTACGCGGAGAAAGCGGCGCAAAAGGCCGTCTTCTCCGCGCGGTCGAAATCAAGGAGCGTATTGTCGAGATCGAAGAGCAGGTGACGGTAATCCTTCATCACTGCAGCGTGAAGCGGCGGAAGGTCTTCTTCCCTTTTTTCAGGATCACGCCGTCGCCGCGCAGTTTATCGGCACTCAGCGCGGCGTCGAACCGTTCGATCTTTTCGTCGCCGACGAAGATGCCGCCCTGCTGGATCAGCCGCTTTGCCTCTCCCTTGGAGGGAGCCATCCCGCCGAGAACGAGCATTTCCGCTATCTGGATCGCGCCGTCGCGGAGATTCTCCTCCGTCAGTTCCGTGTGAGGCATATCGTCGCTTGCGCCGCCGGAGCCGAAGATCGCGCGGGCGGCGGATTGCGCGCGCTCCGCTTCCTCCTCGCCGTGCACGAGCTTCGTCAGCTCGTATGCGAGGATCTCCTTCGCGGTGTTGAGGCGGCTCCCTTCCCAGTGATCCATCTCGTCGATCTGAGAAAGCGGAAGGAAGGTGAGCATGCGGATGCACTTCATGACGTCGCTGTCGCCGACGTTGCGCCAATACTGATAGAAATCATACGGCGAGGTCTTCGCGGGATCGAGCCAGACGGCGTTCCCCGCCGTCTTGCCCATCTTTTTGCCGTTCGAGTCCGTCAGGAGCGTGATCGTCATGGCGTGCGCGTCCTTGCCCAGCTTGCGGCGGATCAGTTCCGTGCCGCCGAGCATGTTCGACCACTGGTCGTCGCCGCCGAACTGCATGTTGCAGCCGTACTTCTGGAAAAGATAGTAGAAGTCGTAGGACTGCATGATCATATAGTTGAATTCGAAGAAACTGAGTCCGCGTTCCATGCGGTTCTTATAACACTCGGCGCGCAGCATGTTGTTGACGGAAAAACAGGTGCCGACCTCACGCAGCAGTTCGACGTAATTCAGCCCGAGCAGCCAATCCGCGTTGTTCACCATCTGCGCCTTGCCCGGTCCGAAATCGATAAAGCGCTCCATCTGCCGACGGAAGCATTCCGCGTTGTGATCGATGTCTTCACGGGTCAGCATCTTCCGCATGTCCGTACGGCCGGAGGGATCGCCGATCATCGTCGTGCCGCCGCCGATCAGTGCGATCGGCTTGTTACCCGCCTCCTGCAAACGCTTCATCAGCGTCAGCGCCATGAAATGACCTGCCGTCAGGCTGTCCGCCGTGCAGTCAAAGCCGATATAAAACGTCGCCTTGCCCTCGTTGACCATATCGCGGATCTGTTCTTCGTCGGTGACCTGAGCGATCAATCCCCGTGCTTTCAGTTCTTCGTAGATTTTCATCGTTTTGTCCTCCGGATCTTTCCGGCTCCTTTACTTGTGATATTGTGTATCGGGATTCTTTTCTACCATTTCGCGCGCGGCGTCCCGCTGCGTCTCCGTGACGGAGATGCCGCCGATGATGCGGGCGATCTCCGCGACGCGGCCCTCCGCGTCCAGCTCCGCGATCTCGCTGACCGCGCGGCCGTCGGCCTCCGTTTTTCGAATAATGAGGTGCGTATCGGCTAGCGCGGCGATCTGCGGCGAGTGGGTGACGCAGAAGACCTGCGCCGTCTTTGACAGTTCCTTGAGTTTCAGCCCGATCCGCTCCGACGTTCCGCCGGATACGCCGGCGTCGATCTCGTCGAATACGAGCATGTCGGACGCATTCCGTGAATGCAGCACGCAGCGCAGCGCGAGCATCACGCGAGACATTTCGCCGCCGGACGCCACGTGTCCGAGCGGCTGCGGTTCCTCTCCTGGATTGGCGGCGATCAGAAAACCGATCTCGTCTCCGCCCTCCGGACCGAAATGCCGCTCGCCGCCGCTGACGGCGCGCCGGACGTCCGCGACGAAGCGCGCCTTCGGCATATCGAGATAGGAAAGCGTTTCGGCGACGCCGCTCTCCAGCCTCCGTGCCGCCTCGCATCGCAGGGAGTGCAGTTTCTCCGCGCATTTCTCCACCGTATCGCGCAGCGCCGCCGCTTCTCCTTCCAGCTCGCTCAGTCGCTCGTCGCCCGCTTCCAGATCGGCGAGTTTTGCCGCGGCGTCGCGGCGGAAGGCGAGGATCTCGGATACGGTCGTCCCGTACTTTCTCTTCAGCCGTTCGATGGCGCTCAGCCGCGTTTCCACCGTGTTCAGAAGCTGCTCGGGATCGTTCCCTTCGTCCTCCGTAAGAAGTGCGTGCGCCTCCTCGCCGACGTCCTCGATCTCATAGCGGCAGGTGTCCAGCCGCGAGGCGAGTTCATCCGCTTTCGGCATCACGTCGGAGAGCTGGCGGAGCGCGGCGGAGGACTTCTGCAGGAGCACGGATACGGACGCGCCGCGCTCGTTCTGATTGAGCGCGTGATACACGAAGCCGGAATACTTCACGATCCGCTCGCGGTTTTTCAGCCGGGCACGCGCCGCGACCAGTTTCTCTTCCTCGTCCGGCGCGCCGAGGTGTGCCGCGTCGATCTCCCGGATCTGGTACTGAAGGATATCAGCGAGCATGTTCTTCTGCCGCAGCGACTCGCGCAGCGCGTCCGCATCGGCAAGAAGTTTCTGCCAGCGGGCGTACGGCGCGGCGTATTCCTCCCGCAGCGCGGCGGCGTCCGCGTATTCGTCGAGCAGCGCCGTCGGGAAGGATTTTTCGAGCAGGGAGCGCGAGCCGTCCTGCGCCTGGATGCCGATGAGCGCCGGACCGATCTCCCGGAGAACGGACAAAGGACAGGAGCGGCGGTTGATCCGCAGCGCGCTCCGTCCGTCGGCTTCCAGCGTGCGCACGACCTCCACCGTCCCTTCCTCATCCGGCTCGACGACCGCTTCCCGCAATACGTCAGGAAAGGAAAGTTCGGAAAAAACGGCGGCGACCGTAGCCCGTTCCGCCCCGGCACGCAGCATTTCCTTTGGGAATCTGCCGCCCGTCACGGCGTCGAGACAGTCGATGAGCACAGATTTTCCGGCACCGGTCTCCCCCGTCATGACGGTGAAGCCCTCGCCGAAGGTCACGTCCGTGCGGCGGATTACGGCGACGTTTTCAATATACAGCGACCGCAGCATATTCAGACGTTCATTCCGTCGTCATACGGCGGATGCGGCGGCAGAGAGCGGACGCGGCCTCCGTGCTGTGCGCGACGATGATGATCGTATCGTCCCCCGCGACGCATCCGAGGATATCCTGCTCGTGCATGGAGTCGATGCCGGCCGCCACGGCGTTCGCAAGTCCCGGATACGTCTTGACGACGATATTGTTCATCGCAAAATCGACGCTCTTAACGGAACCGGACAGCGCCTTGCTGTACATGTGCTGTCCGTCCTGATTGCCGGGCTTCGGGATCACGTACTTGTAATTCCCCGTCTCCGACATCGTCTTGACGAGCTTGAGTTCGCGGATGTCTCGGGAGATCGTCGCCTGCGTGACGTCGAAGCCGGACACGCGGAGCTGCTCGATCAGTTCCTCCTGCGTTTCGATGTCACGTTCCGCAATGATCTCCATGATCTTGCTCTGTCGTTTCGTTTTCATTGATTCGTCCTTCTCCTTATCTGTAGCCTAATTATTGAAATTTATGTCTGAGGGCGCTGAGAAATCCGCCTTTTTTTACGCGCACGAGCGGCGTACGGTACTGAGAATGGCTGACGCGGACGATATCGCCGCGTCCGAGGATCAAAGTCTCCCTGCCGTCCACGGAAAGGTGGACGACGTTGTCGCCGCGCGTCTGCATGCACCGCAGCTCCAATACGGAATCGCCGCGGAATATGACGGGGCGGTTGTTCATGGACTGCGGGCAGATCGGCGTGGAACAGATACAGTCGAGGCAGGGATCGAGCACCGGTCCTCCGGCTGAAAGCGAATAGGCGGTGGAGCCGGTCGGCGCGGCGAGGATCATCCCGTCCGCGCAGCAGTCCTCGACCAGTTCCCCGTCGCACCAAAGTTCAAAGGATAACAGGCGCGGCACGGGACCGTTCGTCAGAACGATATCGTTCAGCGCCGGCGTGAAGGACGTTTCGCTTCCGTCGGCGTGCCGAACGAGAACGTCAAGCATGATCCGCTCGTCGATCGACGCCTCGCCGCGCAGGACCGCGCCGAGCAGTCCGATCTCCTCCGGCTCGATCTCCGCGAGATATCCGAGTCGTCCGAGATTGATGCCGGCGATGGGGATGGAACGTCCGACGGTGCGGCGCGCCGCCTCGATGATGGAGCCGTCGCCGCCGAGCACGAGAAGGAGCTGGACATCCTCGTACAGCGCGGGCTCCGGCAGAAGGCGGATATCGCGGCAGATGCCGCGCAGAAGCGGTTCGGCACAAGTCGGCGCGACGAGCGCAGCGCCGTGTTCGGCGAACAGATCCCGGATCGAGAGGATCAGCGACGGCGGGATCTGCTTATTGAGATTCGGGAGCAGCGCGGCGCGCCGGATCGGCACGGTCATAGTGCAAGCACCTCCTCGATCACGGTATCGGTCACGGCGGATCCTTCCGCCGCTTTGCGGCAGTACATGAGATATTCCCTGTTCCCGTCCCCTCCGAGGATCGGCGAGGGGATCAGTCCCTGCGGTGGGAGGCCGACGGCGGACGCCGCATGGAGAACGCGGCGAATCGCCTCCCGGCGATGCCGCACCTCGCGCACGATCCCGCGGCGATCCGTCGCGCCGGGACCGCATTCGAACTGCGGTTTGATGAGTCCGACGTATACGCCGTCCGGCGCAAGCAGCGACGCGGCGGCCCCGAGGATCAGCGTCTGGGAAATGAACGATACGTCGGCAACGACGGCGTCACACAAGCAGCCGAGCATATCCGGCGTAAGATACCGCGCGTTGCAGTGCTCGAGATTCTCGATGCGCTCATCCGCGCACAGGGAGGGCGCAAGTTGCCCGGAGCCGGAATCGATCGCAAAGACGCGTGAAGCGCCGCGCCGGAGAAGACAGTCCGTAAAACCGCCCGTCGAAGCGCCGATATCCGCGCAGACCGCGCCGGCGACGGAGACGCCGAAGATGTCGAGCGCGCGTTCCAGCTTGACGCCGCCGCGTCCGACGTACGGATGCACGTGTCCGACGACCTCTACGGTCGGCGGAGGATCGGACAAAAGAAGCGAAGGCTTATCGGCGCGTACGCCGCCGACGAACACACAGCCGTTTTCGATTAATTCTCTCGCGCGCGTGCGGCTCGGCGCAAGTCCGGATGCGGCAAGATATACGTCCAGTCTCACGGCAGCGGTACGAGAAAAGGGATCACGAAGCCGAGGAGCGCGCCGACCGCGACCTGAAAAGGCGTATGACCGATCAGTTCCTTCAGCCCGGCTTCCTGCACGGCGGGATCGCTGGACGCGAGATCGGAGAGAAGTTTGTTTATGACCTTCGCATGTTCGCCCGCGGCGCGGCGCACGCCGGTCGCGTCGTACATGACGATGCCGGCGAAGATCATACAGATCGCAAAATACGGCGAGTCGAACCCGTACTGCCGCACGGAGGATACGGTCAGTGCCATGACCGTGGCGGCGTGGGAGGACGGCATCCCGCCGGCGGAAAGGAGCATCGCGAACTCCACTTTCCTGTCGCGGATGATGAATATGAGAAATTTAATGATCTGCGCCATGGCGTAAGCGAGTAAGGCACACACCAGCATATGGTTGGATAAGAGGCTCTGCAAGACTGTCATAGATTCAATGGTCCCTGCTCAGAAGATATTCCGCCAGACTGCACAAAAGTTCGCTTCCCGGATACGGGCGGATCGCCGCGACCGCGTCGGCGGTACATTCCTTGGCGAGCCGCTGCGCCTGATCCGGTGTGAGAAAGCTGAGTACCGTTTTCGTCCCGTTCTTTACGTCGCTGCCGACCGGCTTGCCGAGCTGCGCCGCGTCCCCACGCACGTCGAGCAGATCGTCCACGATCTGGAATGCGAAACCGAGCCCGTCCGCATAGCGGCAGACGTCACGGATCGCATTTTCGGGCAGCGGTCCCGGCGCAGCGAAGCATCCGAGCAGCGAGGCGGAGCGGATCAGCGCGCCGGTCTTCAGCCGCTGGAGACTGTGCAGTTCATCGAGATCCGCGCACGTCTCCGAGCGGTCGAAATACTGTCCGCCCGTCATACCGAGCGCGCCCGCGCCGCGTCCGAGTTCGGCGACGGCACGGCGCACCGCGGCATCCGATACGTGCGTATTCGAGGCGGCGACCTCAAACGCCTGCGCGAGGAGCGCGTCGCCCGCGAGGAGCGCGTTCGCCTCGCCGAACGCCTTGTGGCAGGAGGGCTTCCCGCGGCGCATATCGTCGTTGTCCATGCAGGGGAGATCATCGTGGATGAGCGAATATGCGTGCACCATCTCCATGGCCGCGGCAAACGGGAGCGCCGCTTCTTCTTCCCCGCCGAAGAGTGCACAGAAGCGGAGCGTCAGAAAAGCACGGATCCGCTTTCCTCCGCCGAGCGTCGCGTAACGCATCGCCTCGGCGAGCGGCGTATCGCCGGAATGCGCGGCGGACAGACATTCTTCGAGCGTCGCCTCCGTACGGAGCGCGGCGTCGCGCAGGGCGGCTTCAAGTGGCGTCATGGCTGCCCTCCCCCGGCATATCCGTTTCCGTCATCGTGCCGTCCTCCGCGGCGGAGAGGATCTTCACGCGCTGCTGCGCATGGTCGAGGCGCGCGTTGCACAGACGCACGAGCGCGACGCCCTCCTCATAGAGAGCGAGCGAGGCGTCAAGCGGCACGTCGCCGCCCTCCAGCGCCCGGACTATTTCTTCCAGCCGCGCCATCGCGGCCTCAAAGGTCATCGATTCGTCAGGTTTCATCTGCCATCATTCCTTCCGCAAAAAAACGTCGGTCTTCTTCTGTTTACGTATCCGACGAAAAATGTAAGGCGAGCCGCCGGTCACTCCAGATACCAGAGAAGATCTATATAATCCTCGTAGAAGTTCTGGATCTCGTTGAACCGCTCGACGATGCCGGAAACGATCTCGGGGCAATTCGCAGTGCTCACGATCTTCTTCTGACGACTGACCCAGCCGCCGGAACCGGAGTAAAGCGTCTCCCAGTCCATGACGCGCGTATCCATGACCATGCGCAGCATCTCGGAGGATTCCGGATCCCGCGCGGCGCGCAGCTCGAGGACGGACTGACAGTACAGCGGCACGACGTAGGTGTAACTCATGGCGCTCATCGCTTCGATCACTGCGCCGACAAGATACGTATTCTGCACGGTCTTCAGGACGCCGATGGCATCTGCAGTCTTGACGTCGACGTTCGTGTAGTATTCCTGTTGGTCCTCGTTCCATTTCGGCACCGGGAGAACGCCGAAGTCGTCCTCCATCGCGACCATCTCCGGCGTCGTCATCTTGTCCACGCTGAGCGATGTGAACAGCGCGTTGCCGGTGAAGAAGAAGACGCTGTTGTCTTCGCCGGGGCTGCTGTGATTTTTGAGAAAGGCGGCGGCACCCTGCGAGGTGGCCATGAGATAGCGGAGCTTGGTATACATATCGATCATCTGCTCGTCCAGTATATGCGGTACGATCTCATAGTCTTTTCCCACGATCTCGATACGGCGCAGACAGGAACCGTAGATGAATGCGTTCACGCAGGCTTCGAAATCCGAAGCAAAGCCGTAGAAATCGTCTTCGTCCCGTTTTCCGTTGCCGTTCACGTCGTTGTACATATCGGTACAGTATCCCATCAGCCGGTCAAGCGTCCACTTGCCGTCCCGGACGGTCTGGTACAGATCCTCCGTACTGTGAAGGTAATCGCTCCACTTCGCCTTGTTGAAATACACCACGACGGTACCCGCCGTATAACTGAGCGTATAGTCACTCGTCAGGAAAAGCAGCTTCCCGGCGATGACCGCGTCCTCCAGCCCCTGCGTATACCACGGATTGTCGATGTCGATATACGGAAGATCGAGTACGTTCCGGAAAACATCCTTGGACATGCTGTAACCACAACTGGGAAGAGACAGAGAGGTGAGTTCGTACTGATCGTCACCCGCCGTCGCGAGCAAAACCGCAGTTTCGTGGACTGTGCCCGCTTTGGGGGTCATAGGCTTCGCGATCGTGATGTTGAAGCGCTCCTCCAGCGTCCGGTTCCGCTCGTACACGATGTCGTTGAGCTTTTCCCCGTTCTGGTCCTCCACATAGAACCAGTTCTTGGCGCTGTTCTGAAGGATGTCGAATGTTGCCCCGTCGAAGTTAAGTTCGGGGACGGAATCGACGGAGGCGAGTCCTTTGTCCTCCGTCACCGGCGCCGCGGCGGCTGTATCGGACGTGCCGGTTCCGGTGCTTGCCGGATCCTTCGGCTTCTCCGAGCAGGCGGCGAGAAGAGGCAGCAGCATGAGACAGGCGAGGATAAGAGAGAGAAGGCGTCTTTCTGTCATGGTCATGATCCACCTTTCAAGTTTCGTCTGTCAGATTTCGCAAATAGGATGTCGAAGAGATCCCGTCGTCACTGAAGATCCAGGATGACGTCCAGCTGATTGTCGTAGATATTCTGGACCTCGCGCAGCCTCTGTTCGATGCCGGAAACGATCTCGGGGCAATTTTCCGTGGTCACGAACTTCGCGTGCCGCGTGGTCCATCCGCCGGAACCGTACAGCGTCTCCCAGTCCATGACGCGCGTCCCGAGGATCATGCGGAGCATCTCGGAGGATTCCGGATCCCGTGCGCCGCGCAGCTCGAGAACGGATTCGCAGTACAGCGGAACGACCAGCTCGTAGCTCGCCGCGCTCATCGCCTCGATCACCGCGCCGACGAGCTCGGTATCCCGTACGGTTTTCAGGACGCAGATGACGTCGGAACTCTGATTATCGATGTTCGTATAATACTCCTGCTGATCTTCATTCCACTTTGGAACCGGGAGAATACCGAAATCATCCTCCATCGAAACCATTTCCGGCGACGTGATCCCGCCGACGCTGAACGAGCTGAACAGCGCGTTGCCGGCAAAGAACACCTCCGTATTATTCTTGATATCGTCGATCTTAGTGCCGTAATATTTGCTGACGGCGCCGTTGGAAGTGGTCATGAGTACGCGGAGCTTGGAATACAGATCGACCAGAAGCTCGTTCAGCATGTCCATTTTGACTTCATAGGTAGCGTAGGAGTCGCCGAGGATCTGCATCCGGCGCATATCGGCGCCGTAGATAAAGCCGTTCGTACAGGAATAAGGATCCGCACCGAAGCCGTAAAAGTCGTCTGCATCCCGTTTTCCGTTGCCGTTCACGTCGTTGTACAGATCGATGGAATACCCCATCAGACGGTCGAGCGTCCACTTGCCGTCGCGGACGGTCTGATACAGATCCTCCGTTGAGTGGAGATAATCGATCCACTTCGTTTTGTTGAAATACATGGCGACCGTCGCCGCCGTATAACTGAGCGTATAGTCACACGTCAGGAAGATCAGCTTCCCGTCGAGGACCGCGTCCTCCAGTCCCTGCGTGTACCAGGGGCTGTCGATATCGATGTACGGGAGCGTGAGCACGTTCCGAAGCAGATTGTGCGGCATGAGCTCCCCTACGCGCCGCAGGAGATAGGAAGCCATATCGAACTGATCGTCGTCGGCCGTCACAAGCTGCGTGGTCATCGAAATGAAGTTGCTCCATCCGGCGGTGACCGGCTCCTCGATCGTGATATTGAAGCGTTCTTCCATCTGTCTGTTGCGCTCGTAGACGACGTCGTTGAGCTTTTCTCCGTTCAGATCTTCCACGTAGAGCCAGTTTTTCTCGCTCGTCTGAAGAATGTCGAAAACAGCCCCGTCAAAATCCAGTTCCGGAACGGCGTCGTGAAAAACGTATTCCGTCACCGGCTCCGTTTGGGACGTGACGTCGGCCGTACCGGTGACGGTCGGCGTCTTCGGCTTCTCCGAGCAGGCTGCGAGAAGAGGCAAAAGCATAAAAAAAGCGATGATAAAAGAGAGTACCTTCCGGATCATGGTCTCAGACCGCCTTTCCTGATATATTCCTGAGCTAAGGGGACGCGCTGACTTATTATACGCCGCTGCGTCGACGAGAGCGACGCGCCGCACGCGCGCATCAGCCGGGCTTTGCCGTATCGGAGAGATCGGGTCTCACGGCGAGGACGGAGGCGTCCGCTTCCCCGTCGCTGAGACGGAAGGTGACCTTGTCGCCCACCCGGACGGCACGGGCCGATTTGAGGATCGTACCGTCCGCCGCGTACACGGCACCGAAGCCGCGCGCAAGGACGGAAAGCGGATTGAGCGCATCCATCTTTCCCGCGAGTTTTTCGAGCCGCGCACGGGCGAGCGCGATCCGATGCTCCTCGCCGACGCCGAGCCGCTCCGCCAAAGCGGACACCTGCATCCGACGGTCGTCCAGTACGTTCTGCGGACGCTGCAGCGGACGCGCGGAGGCGAGACGCGCGAGCGTCTCGCGACGGCGCGCGATGCTCTGTAAGAGCACCGCCGCCTCGCGTCCGATGAGATTATTGATCTTGCGGCGCAGTTCGACATTGTCCGGCAGGGCAAGCTCCGCGGCGGCGGAAGGCGTCGGCGCGCGGCAGTCGGCCGCGAAATCGCAGATCGTGAAATCCGTCTCGTGCCCGACGGCGGAGATGATCGGGATCGCGGAAGCGGCGACGGCGCGGGCGAGCCCCTCGTCGTTGAACGCCCACAGATCCTCCATCGAACCGCCGCCGCGTCCGAGGATGATGACGTCCGCCGAACGGGTGCGGTTGAAATACTCCACACCGGCGATAAGCTGCGCGGGAGCGTCCGGCCCCTGCACGAGCGCGGGATACAGAGTGAGTTTCGCATACGGAAAGCGCCGCCCGGCGACGCGGATCATGTCGCGCACCGCCGCGCCGGTCGCCGAGGTGATGATCCCGATGCGCGTCGGGACCTTCGGCAGCGTTTTTTTCCGCGCCGTATCGAACAGGCCCTCCGCCGCAAGGCGGCGCTTGAGCTGCTCGAAGGCGACGTACAGCGCGCCGACGCCGTCCGGCTCCATCGTATCGGCGTAAAGCTGATACTTCCCGTCGCGGACGAAGGCGGAGACGCGCCCGTGCACGACGACCTTCATCCCGTTCTCCGGGACGAACGGCATCCGGACGGCGGACGAACGGAACATGACCGCGGCGATCACCGCGCCGTCGTCCTTGAGAGAGAAGTAATAATGCCCGGTGCCGTAATGATTCTTGAAATTGGAGATCTCGCCCTTCACGTATACGTTCGCGAGCGGCGCCGAAGAGTCGATAAGCCGCTTGACGTATTCGTTGAGCTGCGTGACGGTGATCGCCTCGGGAAAGCGCTGCTGCGCGCCCGTCTCCGCGGGAATGGGATCCGTCATACTCTTCCCTCCTGTGCGAGAAAGCGCCGCCGGGCGAGCAGCGCCGTACCGACCGCGTTGTCCGAGGAATACGGTGCATCCGCGAAATACGCGTTCTCCTCCGCCAAAACGGCGGCAAGGAGCCGGCAGCTCATCACCCCGCCGGCATACACGATCGGAAGCGCGCCGCAGCGGCGGCGAACGCCGTCCCGCATCGCGGCGAGCGTGCGCCCGATAAAATCGAGGACGAAAGCGGCGCACTGCGCTTTGTCGCCCGTCCGGTCATACAGCTTATTCGTCAGATTTTCCAGACCGGACAGATTGCATTCCGTGCCGTCGACCGACACGGCGGCGCGAGGCAGCTCCCCTGCAAAGGAAGCGGCGAGCCGCTCCATCTCCGGTCCCGCCGGGAAACGGAGACCCATATACACGCCGCAGCGGTCGACGATCTGCCCCGCGTGGACGTCACGGGCGCCGCCGATCTTCTCGACGGCGAAAATACGTTCCCCATCCGGGCGGACGAGAAGCACGTCCGTCGTCCCGCCGGATACGTGGAACGCGGCGAACTCCCGCTCCGCGAGGGACGGGACGCAGGCGGAATACAGCGCCGCCATCACGTGTCCCGCCTGATGGGAAAAAGGGAACACCGGTACGCCGAGCAGCGCGCCCGCCGTCTCGGCGGCGGCGCGGCCCGAAAGAAAACACGGCATGTACGAGCCTTCCGCGTCGCGGGGAACGTCGGACACGCCGACGGCGGCGATCGGCGGCCGTCCGGCGCCGTCCAGGACGGCGCGCAGCGCGGGCGCCGCGCCGATGAGATTCTTTCCGTGCGGGAAGACGGCGTCGCGCTGACGCAGACCGCGGTCGCCTTCCGCCACGGGCAGCGGCGTCTTGCCGTTCTGGAGGATCTTTCCCTCTCCGTCGGCGACAGCGACCGAGGTCGTATAATTGCTCGTGTCGATCCCGACGAAAAGCCGGTCGCTCACTCTGCTGCCTCCGGCGTCTCGGGAGACTGGAGCAGTCCCTTTTCCTGCGCGATCTGGTGAAGGATCCCGTTGATGAAGGAGGGCGCCGCGCCGTCGTCATACAGCTTGGCGAGTTCGAGCGCCTCGTTTATCGCCGCGCGCGCGGGGACGCCGCCCCACAGCATCTCATACACGGCGAGGCGAAGAAGCGAACGCGTGACGGCGGACATACGGGAAAGCTTCCACTTCCGCGCAAAGCCGGAAATGAGCGCGTCCGTCTCCTCCCGCGCGCCGAGCACGCCGAAAAATGTGTCCCGAATATAGTCAGACTCCGGGATCTCCCACGCGGCGGTCTCCTCCGCGTACAATTCTGCCGCATCCCGTTCCGGATGGAACTCGGATGCGAAGAGGATCCGGAATACTTTTTCTCTTTCCTGTCGTCTTGTCATGATCGGTCTGCCGCCGGGCGGCGTCCTTTCCCTTGTGATCCGACGAAGAGGATCCGCCCGCGGCGCATTCCTCTCCGATTCAATATTATACATGAATATCATACATTTGTCAATCATTATGCAATCATTCACGCACGGAAATCAGACGAAAAAAGCGCGGCATCCGGTTTCCCGGATGCCGCGTGTTCGGTCGTTCACTGGAGGAATGCGGGGAGCTTCCCTTGGAGGAAGAAGCCGCGGACAGCATACCCGTACTTGTCCATGTATTCGCTGTATCGGTATCCTTCCTCCACCCCGACGAAGTCGAGCGTGAGGATCCACCCCGGTTCGAGCATCGTAAAGGAGCTGTACGAATCCTGAAGCACGGCGGAAGAAAGGATCTCCCGTATGCGAGCCCGATCCGTCGTTACATAACATACTTCGTCGTTATGATAGATCGTTGCGGACTCGACCATGGCGGCGACGTCGTCGAGGAATTCATCCCCGATGCCGTAGCACGGGAAGCTGCCGTTGATGTAATAATCATAATCTCTGTAAGCGTTGTTGTATACCGAATCATATTGGATCCATGCGATAACAGGAGTCTGGAAGAATGACTCGCGGTCGGCGCGGAAGCTCTCGATCATCCGCCCGATGATCTCCGGCTTACCGGTGATCAATGCCTCTTCTCCCTTTACGCCGTCGTAGGGGGAGCCGAGCCAGAGCGTATAATCGAGCTGCGCCTGATCCCATTTCGCATCCGTTTTGAAATATGCTCTCTCAAAATCCTCCAGATACAGGATATCCCGTACCAGCGCGGCGCCCGCGTCGTCGGCCGGGGAGACCGAGAGCCGATATCCCGCCTCGAAGAGCCCGCAGTCCAGATCGATATAGAGCCAGATACGGTTCTCGTCCTCCGTCGGATAATAATAGTATTCGCGGACGTCGTCCTCATCCCAATCCGTCGTCTCAAGACAGATCTCGAGATCCTTGGCGAAGCGGTCGGCCTCCTTGTTCGTCATCGTATAATTCGTACCGTCCACCGCGACCCGGCCTCCGCGGACGAGAGCGGAGGAAGGAACGTGCGTATCCAGCCCGACGAGGTCGAGCCCGAACACGAGGTAGAAAACGATGAACACGGCGATAAAGATGAGAAAGCCCTTCCAGCCGGCAAACATCTGCTTGGCGCTCTTTGTAAGGATCGTATTGATGACCATGAGCGCGAGCAGCGCGCCGATCGCGGCGCCGAGCAGAAACCACCCGTCTAGCAGCTTGAAGATCGTGCCCATCAGCACGGCGGCGCAGAAGATGCCCGTGTACTTGATGATCCCGGAGGCGACGGGGAGCAGCACGGGCGTGCCGCTCAGCTCGCTCTTGCGGCGGCGGTAGATGAGAAGTCCGACGGCGAAGAAGACGACCGTCAGGCCGATCGTCAAAGCGATCTCCCAGGCGGTGTCCGACAGCTTTTCGTTCAGCTTCTCGTCCAGTTCCGTTACGGTGAAGATCGTCCGGTACGGAAGGAGGATCCGCAGCGCCAGCTCGTACAGTCCGTCATAGGAACGGTGATTGGCGTTCATGGAGAGCACGAGGATGATGCAGCCGAGCACGCCGGACGGCATGAAGACCGTGTAACCGGCGGTGAGGATGCGCGCGAATCCCGTCCCGGTGAACGACGCGGCAAAGAGCATGATTGAGAAGTACAGAGCGAAATAGAGCGTCCCGTATCCGGCGCACAGCAGAAGCTGCACGGCGTAGCCGGACGCCCACTTGCCGACCATGGCGCCGGTGACGGGGATCGCGATGAGGCACGAGAAGAGAAGCGGCACGGCGAGGCAGATGAACTTGACGGCGGCTTCCTCAAGAAACAGGATCTCGCGGCGGCGCGGCAGCGCGTGATAGAAGTTGACGCCGACCTTGTTGTTCAGGTACGAGAGCGCCGTGCCTCCCCACAGGACGGCGAGCAGCGAGGCGATCACCGTATTGGCGACGGCCATGCCGTCGAGCATACTGCGCACGTTGCGCGTGATCTGTTCTCCCGCCATCTCCGCCGACCAATTCCGGATCGTGTCGGGGACCATCGTCGCGTACATCATGGCGAGAAAAACGACGTTGAGCAGAAGGAATATGATGGCATTCGTGACGATCGTCGGCCAGTTCTGACGGAGCAGGAAGAAAAAGTATCCGGCGCGCGACGAGCGATCAGCCGATGAGTTCTGCAAAGTCATACCCTTTGTCCCCCATTTCCGAAATAAATATCTCCTCCAGCGTAAGAGGAATGAATTCACAGAAGGTCGGGTGCAGCGCCGAAAGCGCCGTCTCCAGCTCCTCCCGCGTTCCGCGCGCGACGAGCGTGACCATGCTGCCGCGCTTCTCACGGCTGAGCAGCGGCAGCGACGCGAAGGCGTCTTCGCCGACGTTCTCCGGGAAGATCGCCTGGATCTTCTGGAGGCTGAGCTTCATGTCGTCCAGCCCGCGCTGGAACAGGAGCTTCCCGCGATGGAGCAGCGCGACGGAATCGCAGATGTCCTCGATCTCTCTCAGGTTGTGTGAGGCGATCACGACGCTCATGCGCCGCTCGGCGACCTCCTCGGCGAATACGCTCTTGACGTATTGGCGCATGACCGGATCGAGCCCGTCGAAGGTCTCGTCGCAGAAAAGGTATTTCGGCGCGGCGGAAAGTCCGAGAAGCACCGACGCCTGCTTCTGCATCCCCTTGGAAAAGGTCTGGATCCTGCGCTTTTCGTCGAGCCCGAACGCATGGAGCAGCTGCGCGTACTTTTCGTCGCTGAAGGCAGGATACACGCTTTTGTACATAGCGCGCATGTCGGACAGCGAGGCGTGCGGCAGAAAGAACGGCTCGTCGGAAAGATACAGGATATCCTTCTTCACGTCCGGATTCTCCCAGACGCGGAAACCGTCCGCGAGCACCGTGCCCTCCTCCGGCAGAATGACGCCGCACATGACGCGGAGCAGCGTCGATTTTCCCGATCCGTTCGATCCGATCAGACCGAGGATCGCGCCGTCCGGGACGGAAATGCTGACGCGGTCCAGACTGCGGACGTCCGCGAAATTCTTTGTCACCGATTCAATTCGCAGCATGTTTCTCTTCCCCCTCCTCCGAATGTGCGGCGGCTTCCCGATAACATTCCGCCGCCGCGTGCAGGAAATCCTCCGAGCCTACGCCGAGTGACGCGGCGCGCGCCGCCAGTGCGGCCATCGCCCCGCGGATCTCGTTCAGCCCGTCGCCCGCGACGTCGCGGCGATCCTTGACGATCATGCTCCCGCGTCCCTGCATCGTGGCGATGATGCCCTGCCGCTCCAGCTCCGAATACGCTTTCTGGATCGTATTCGGGTTGATGCCGAGCTCCTTCGCCAGTGAGCGGACGGAGGGGAGATACTCGTCCTTCTTCAGATCGCCGCGCACGACCAGTTCCTTGATGTTGTCGACGAGCTGTTCATAGATCAGCTTCCGATCCCGGTAATCAATGGCGATCAATCCCAATGTGCTTCCCCCTTTCGTGTGTACTATCTGTAATAGGACACCTATAATATACCACACACACAGTACAATGTCAAGGGCTTTCGGAAAGATTCCGTAACTTTTTCTTGAAATGTATGACAAACGTCTTGCCAAACGGCGAAGATTTCGGTATAATACTATGCGTTGGTATTCTATTCATAGGAGGAACCGTATGCAGCACATTTTTCTCGAATCGGCTACGCAGTCGAACCAGCTCGGAGGGATCACGACGATCATCATGCTCGTCGCCATGCTCGCCATCTTTTATTTCTTTATGTACCGTCCGCAGAAAAAGCAGGAAAAGCAGGCGACGGACATGCGCAACGCGCTTGCGGTAGGCGATGAGATCACGACGATCGGCGGGATCATCGGCAAGGTCGTCACGATCAACGACGAAACGCTCGTGCTCGAAACGAGCAGCAACAAAACGAAGATCCGCATCCACAAGTGGGCGGTCAAGACGGTGGACGTACACGCGGAAGACGCGCTCTGATCCGTCATACACGGCACTCCCTCCGCATATGCTTGGTACAAAACAGGCAGTACGGAGGTCATTTCCATGAAAGAATCCGTCCTCTCCCGCCGCGCCGATCCGCATGACGTGTCCGCTCTGTTTCTCCGCGCGCTGTGCGCCGCGGGGATTGGGCTTGCCGTCGCGGCGGCGTCGCTCCTCGTCGGCTGCGCGGCGGCGTTCCGCTCGCCGGATCCCGCCGCCCTCGTGCTCCCGCTTTCGATCGCGGCGTTCTATCTTTCCGCCACCGCTTGCGGGATCGCCGCCGGCTACAAAAGCGACGCGCCGCTCGTGCACGGCATGACGGCGGGCATCGTGTACTGTCTTCTCACGGCGCTGCTCTCTCTTCTGCCCTTCGGGCAGGAGAGCGGTCTCGCCACGCTCCACTCCCTTCTGCTGCGGTCCGCCTCGGTCCCCGTCGCCATGCTCGCCGCCGGGATCGGGCATCGACGGACGCACAGACCGGGAAACAGACGCAAAAAACGCCTCCGCTGAAACGGAGGTTTCCATAAGGACTGACTTTATGCTTCACATTTTCAAGCTGAACGGCCGCACCGGTGCGTACGACTGCACCGCGCGCCGTTATACCCCGCTCTCTCCGCTGGCACTTCGGCTCGCCGACGCCGTCACCCCTCCGATCCCGAAAGATTGCCCGTCCGCTCTGCGTTACGCTTTCGCCAAATACGACAGCAACGACCTGAACGAAGCGTACGCGGAATTGTACGCGCTGTTCACCGATCCGTGTCCCGCGGATGCGGCCGCCGGAAGCCTCCCGGCAGATACAGTTCCATACCGGGAATACCGCGCCGCCTCCGCCGAGGAAGCAGCCGCGCTGCTGCACGAGCATCAGGCGGATGCCAAAGAAGCGATCGTCCTCTTCGTCGATCACGTCTCGCCCGCTCAGGCCGCCGCGCTGAAGGACGGCGCGCAGGGACAGCTGATGCTGATCGCCGCTTTGGAGGATGATCTCCTGACGGAAGACGACGTCGCCCTTCTGAACGGCAGCGGCGTGTACGTACTTCTCCCGACGGATAAAATCGAGGAATACGCGGCACGCGGTCTGCGGTATCTCTCCGCCGCGCTCCCCGCGTCGGAAGAAGGCGCGAAAGCGGCGGCCCGGATCGCCCGGATCGCCGAGCGCAGCCGGGACGCCGGACAACCCGTGCAGTTCGCGCCGTTCACTCTGGCGCTGTGCGCGCGGGCGGATCACGATCCGCAAAAGAGCGCCTGCGCCGACTGCTGGGCGCGTGAGATCTGCGGCGGGAAGCGCCTGAGTACCGACGGTACCCCGACGGAAGCGTGTACGCTCGAACGCACGCTGATCGAATGTGCTATCGTTCTTTCGGCGCCCACCGCGGACGACGACGAATAAAAGATCATCGGACAAGCCCTTTTCCCTGACGAAAAGGGCTTTCTCATACGGAAAGCAAAATAAGGAGAACAGATCATGGATTGCCTTCTCATTGCAAGCGGCGCCTCCGACCTCAGCGCGGTGCTGGAAAGCTGCGGCGCGAAGATCACCCGCATGACCGCGAAGGAAGCGCTGTACGCCGATCTTACCCCGTATGACTGCTACGGGATCTTCGCCGACGGCGAGGTGCTCGATGCGCGCCTCCGCGTACGGCTGGAGGAGGAAAACGCGAAAGGAAAGCGGGTCTTTACGGAAGCGCTCAACAGCTGGGACGGCATCTATTCCGCCCCGTCGGCCGACACGACGCGCCGCCGGCTCGTCGTCGTCCCGCCCGAGGAAGGCGGCATTCCGGGGCTTGCGGTCGGCGATCTTCTCGACGACCAGAGCAACCGGATGATAAAGCCATGGTACGGCGTCCCCGGCATCCGTCCGCTGCTCGTGTACCGGGAACATATCATCGCGCACCGACACTGGGACGCGCCCGTCGAGGAGATCGAGAAAGACAGCGCGCTCGGTCTCTGGATGCTGGGCGACACCGTAATGATGTGCTCCTTCATCCTGCACGACTTCAACCGCGCCCGCTTCTCTCCGCGGGACGCGTGGCGAAAGCTGATCGTCTTCATCGTCCGGTGGCTGACCGGGAGCGAACCCGCTTATCTGCCGGAGCCCGTCGTCCGATACGGCGTCCCGGACGATCTGACCGACGCAAGCGTCTTTGAGCGGTGCCGGAAGGATGCCGTCGCGCGCGGCGTACGCTGGCTTGAGAGATATCTCGTGGACGAGGGGCGCGGCGGGATCCGCGAGGGTCTGCGGCACGATATCAGCCCGGAGGGCGTTCAGGCAACGACCGATCAAGTGCGCACGGACTGTACAGGCGAAGCGGCGGGCACGTTCCGATTCTACGGATTCCTGCGCGGCGACGATAACGCCAAGCGGACGGCGGACGCCCTCGAAAGCTTCGTGTTCGGTCCGATGACGGTGCACGGCGGACTCCTCGACGGCATGCTCCGCTGGACCGAGTCGGCGATGCTCGTCTGCTATCAGGACGACGCGGCGCGCGCGCTGCTCCCCGCGCTGTACGCCTGTCTGTATCTCGGTCACGACGCCGTGTATCCCGCCGTTGCCAATGCGCTCGATTTCCTTGTAAAGACCACGGCGAAGGACGGATGCCGCGTATGGCGGACGGACGGTCCGAATCTGACGGAAGAAAAGATCCGCTCTCTCGCCGCCGAGGAGCACGGATATCCCTGTGCGCACTACAACGCGTACTATCACGCCGCACTGCTTCTCGCTTACAAATACAGCGGGGATCGTACCTATCTCGAGGTGGGCAAAAACGGGCTCGAGACGATCATGTCGCTCTACCCCGACACCAAGCGGGAGCAGAGCGAGACGGAGGAGATGTGCCGCCTGATCCTGCCGCTTGCCGCCTTGTACGATGCGACGCGCGAGGAAAAACACCTCGCCATGCTCCGGCGCGTGACGGACGATCTCCTCACGCACCGCCATCCGTCCGGCGGCATCTGCGAATGGGACACCGGATACAAGGCGTCCTGCTCCCGCGAATCGAAGGGAGAGTGTTCGCTTTTGACGGAGAACGGCGACCCCGTCGTCGATCTGCTTTATTCGACAAACTGGCTTCCGATCGGGTTCGCCTACGCGTATCACGTAACGGGAGACCGGCGTTATCACGAGTTGTGGCGGAGCGTGGCGTCGTTCTGCATGAAAGCGCAGGTCTTCTCCGACGATCCGAAGCTCGACGGATCATGGTGCCGTGCGTTCGACGTCGAACTCGGCGAGGCGTACGGATGCCCGCACGACGTCGGCTGGGCGGCGTACTGCAGCGAATCCGGCTGGACGGACGCGGAGATCCTCATGGGGCTGATGATGCCGGAGCTGTGGGGCGAGCTGTAACGAAACAAAAATTGACCTTCCCCCGTATGGAGGAAGGTCTTTTTTTTGCCTTTGTTTCCCGAAACGGCGATATCCTCATCCCTCGCCGATCCGTTCGTCCGCCGCAGAGAGGAGCCGTCGGCGCGCCTCCTCGAACGCCGCGACGCCGTACTCCACGTCGAAAAACGAACGGAAAACGGACGTGCAGATCCCGTCGGCGAGCGGCTTGTCGTGCTTTGCGACGGCTTTGAGCAGCTCATATTCCTCCGCGCTTTCCCGCTCGGCCTCCAGCCGCATCGAAAGCCACGGTTCGCCGTCTCCCGGATAGAGGACGTGCGTGTCCCCTGCCGGCAGATAACACACGGCGTCCGCATTATGATGCTCCGGGCAGTTCAGCTCGAACGGATCCTGTCCCGGCTGGTAGCAGTTCGCCGCCCAGTGCAGAAATCCCGTGAGGTCGTAGAGGTAATTCCCCCAATGCAGATACCGTGTCGAGAGCAGCGGATAATCCATAAAGCGGTTGATCGCGCCGGGCTCGCGCGGACCGCAACAGACGTAATGCCAGATCTCCGCGCCGTTCTGCCGGAAGGTCTCGATCTCCGCGCGGTGGCGGTCGTACTCGGCGTTGAGCGGTACCCAGACGTCGAGCGCGCCGTGCAGATTGCCCCACGACATGGCGTCGCCGAGGCGGATGTCCGGTACGATTCTGTGGATCAGCCCGCAGAGCGCGCGGAATTCCGTCGCGTTCTCGGCGTTCGGCTCGTCGGCGACACCCATGACGCAGCGGGAGGTCCAGCCGTGTTCGTCAAGGACCTTCTGCAGAGCGGGCAGGTACTGCGTCAGATAGCAATACCCCTCGTAGGACATGGACGGGATCGTCCCGCGGAGCAGGATCGTGGACTCCGACCAGCTCTTGCGCCAGCCGACGGAGGGAAGCCAGAAATACGTCATCCCCGCCGCCTCGAATTCTTCGATCATGCGCACGAGCCCCGTGAAATCGAATTCCCATACGCGGGGTGAGACCTCCTTCGCGTCCACGCTGCCGACGTACGTCATGTTCTGGTGCATCCGGCGGAGGGCGGCGAGGTACTTCTTTTCGAGTGCGACGAACGCCTCCGTTCCGAGGCGTACACCGTGGTATTGCTCGACCCGCGCGCGGTTGTAGCCGAGGATCATTTTCAGGCTTTCCTTCGGCACGCGGCAGCGGTGGACGGTGAGCCGTCCGGGGATCTCCGTCCCGTCCGCACACACCGTGAACGGATACGTGCCGGGTTCGGCGTCGGGCGAGAGCTTCAGCGCGATATAGAAGCCGCACTGCTTCCCTTCTCCTTCGCACTCGACGCGCCCGGTATAGGGACGGACGCAGTCGTAGATCCGATACGGCGCGATCCGCTCCGGGTAATGCGGCGCTCTCGCCTCGTCTGCAATCCCCTGATTGCGCTCGACCATGACGGACTTGAGCGACCAGAGCTCGGCCTGTACGCCCTCGGGCAGTCCTTCGACGGCGAGGGACACGCCGTCCGACGGCACGTCCCGCAACAAAAGCTGGAACGAGGCGTATCCGCCCCGCGCGCCGCAGACGTCGGGGGCAGCTGAGGAGCTTTCGTAGGCAAAAACGTCCGGGTAGGTGAACTCCGCGCTCGATACGACGGTATATTTCATATGTTTCTCCTGATCTCGCCCGCGCGGGGCGTAGTGTGACGTTCCGATCGTTTTCAGTGCACCTGATAGCCGGTCATGCGGAAGTCGATCTCCTTCGGGAGCGGATATTTTTCGAGGATCTCCTCCGCCGGGATGTCCGCCGGGTCCCGCCCGTCCGCCGCCGCCGTCTTCGCGCGGTACAGATCGACCCATACCGTCGTGGCGGACGCCTCGCCCTCATGCATGTCGGCGATCTCCGGGATGTGCAGAAGCAGCGCTTCCGCTTCCTCAAGCCGTGACTGCTTGACGAGGTTCTGGATGCAGAGCAGCGCGATGCGTCCGTTCTCCAGATAGGCGGGATGCGCCTTCACCGCCGCCGCGATCACCTCGTCCACGTCCTGCGGCGTACCGTATGTACCGAGGAACCGCGCCGCGTCGATGACGAGCCGCGCGTACTCGCCGCCCAGAGCGAGCGCGCGCTTCATGTACGCGGCGCCTTCCGTCTCGCCCGCTCCCCTCGCCGCCGCTATTTTGGCGAGCGCGGTCAGCGCGAGCGCGTTCTCATTCGCTTCGACGGAGGCTTTGAACGCCGCCTCCGCCTCGTCGTACCCCTTCGCCTCCCAGAGGAGACATCCTTCTTCCAGCAGCGCGTACCACGACCGGTCGGGAGATCTCCGCAGCGCGTCGAGGATCGCGCCGCCGACCGCTCCCCCGGCGTAGTCGATGAAGTACCCCTCACGCAGAACGGAGGATTTATGGGGCAGACTGCCGGTTTCTTTGAGCACGAGGAAATCGTGCTCCGGCGTCCCCGCCTCGATGCTCTCCGGCGGGAAGTCCGCGAGACGGGAGAGCTTCTTTTCCATATACAACTCCGTCAGCGCGCCCCACCCGCTCCCGCGGGAATCGAGGACTTCCTTGCCCGCCGGATCGAAATACGCGTCCGCGCCGTTCACGAGCGCGAAGCGTCCCGCGCGCCGCAGTTCTTGTTCCGTATACGCGGCGGAGATCCGGTTGTCCTCGCTCAACAGCCGTTCGGGATCGCCGGAGAACGCGGAGTACCCCTCCGTCCACTCGAAGGACGATTTCGGCGGCATAGGGCGGTGCTCCGCCTGCGAATGGAGGAGTCCCGCCTGCATTTCGGCATAATACCGATCGTCGCGGGAGAGCCAGCGGTTCCACGTGCGTCCGCCCTGCGCCTTCGTACCCCAAACGAAGAGCTTGCGCCCGATGAGATTATCCGTCGAGAACTGGATGAAGCCCCGTCCGTCGCCGCCGACCGCGCCCTCGAATTTCGGGCTGTCCGCAGGGATCTGATAGAAATAGTCTTTCGCACAGGTGTACCGCGCGGGCCAATAGGCATCCTCCGGCAGGGACGTGCGGTGCGCCGCCCATCGCCCGTCATGTGTGCGGTCGTAGGTATAGTACTTCTCCGCGGGAACGAGGATGCGGGTGTCTTCGTGCTCCTCAACGGCCATGTTCGACCACCAGTACACGTAGGTCGGGGTGTCGTGCGGATTTTCCACCGTCACGCGGACGAGGAGCACGTCGTCGGCGAGTGCGGCGCGGATGACGAAAACGAGCCCGCGCTTGCGCTCGTACTCCCACATTTTGAGCGTCGTGCCCCCCGCTTTGTTTTCGTAATGCGCGGCGAACAGCGGCGAGGCGGTGTGCGCGTGATGCCCGATGATACCGCAGTTCCACTCCACGCCGCCGGAGAACCACGCGTTGCGCAAAGCGAGGTTCGCGGGCTGGAAGACGTTGTTGCGGAAAAGCAGCTCCCTCTCCTCCGTCTTCGAGCGGAGCGACCAGAGCCGCCCGCCGAGATCGACGGCGAACTCCGCCCGGAGATACTCGTTTTCGAGCACCGCCATCCGGAGCGAGGACGGCTTCAGATCGCGGTCGTACCCGTCCTGCATGGTATAGGGGAGCATGGTATGGACCTGCCCCTGATAGACCCACGCGCCCTCCTCCGGGGACATACCCTCGTCCACGACAGCGGGCAAGGGATTGTCCCCCGCAAAGCCGCGGATATCGGGGATCGCGTTCGGCGTACCGAGGTCGGCGCAGGGCATGGGGACGCGTTCAAGCTTGAATTCCATCGTATTCTCCTCCGTTTACGATCCGATTCGGTCCGTATCTCATCGGATATGACCGCTGTCCAAAAGAGCGTATTCATATACAGAACACCTCCCGCGGCGAATACCGCGGGAGGTCGACAGCAGTCTTCACTGCGTGGATTTCCAGACAAAGTTGAAATTGATCGACTGCTCCACCGTCGTGGGGCAAACGGAAACAAAGGTCTTGCCGCGGTTGATGCGGAGAGGATCCCCGTTCTGGTCGTAAAACCGGATCGGGGACTCGTGCGACGTTTTTTCCCACGTGATCGTTATGTAGGTACCGCACGTGGCGTAATAACCCTTACCCTCGCCGATCGTCCCGACGTCGATGCGGTTCTTAGGATCGCCGGTGATCGCGCCGGTCTGACAGAAGAGGATCATCACGTTCTCAAAGGAAAGCTGCTCGCCCGTAGCACCGTCGATGTGTTTCTCCCCGCCGAACTGATAGCGAAGATACTTTCCCGTGTTCCGGTCGTACACGAAATCCGTCGTCTGCGCGATGGAATACGGGATGCGGATATGCGACGCCGCCTGCTGATAAGAGAGCGTCGTTCCTTCCGCCGCGAAATCGAGCGGATAATTGAAGTCTTCGGTCAGCGCCGTGCGGTAATTCTTGCGGGCGACGCCCCAGACGATCTTCTCGCCGGTCGTCATCAGGCTGTGTTCGAGCCCCATCGTTGCGATGCGCTCCTGATTGCGGTAGAACATCTCGGCGACGACCCACATATTGACGCCGTCGAGATTGTTCACGCCGCGCGCCTGGATCGCGTCATAGGCATATTCGCTCCCGCCGGCATGGACGTAGATCGCGTCGTAGTCGGCGGCGAAATCGAGATAATAATCGCGGGAGGAGCGGACGCTCCCGATCTCCGGCAGCGCCGCGTAATCGAGCGCCAGCATCATCAGGCGCGTGTATCCGCCCTCGACGAGGCATTCATAGATCACGTCGGCTTTCGAGATCCCGATCTGCGGACAACTGACCCGGATATTGTTGATCATGATCGCAGCCGGACGCTGCTGTGAAAGGTCCTGCGTCGTCTTCAGCCCGGTCAGGGGATTGACGAACGGCGGGTTCTCGTTGATCGTCGGCGGATCCGTTTCCGGCGGGTCCGTTTCCGGAGGTTCTGTTTCGGGAGGCTCTGTTTCCGGAGGCTCGGTTTCGGGCGGTTCCGTTTCCGGCGGATCCGTTTCCGGCGGCTCGGTCTCTGGCGGATCCGTTTCAGGCGGATCGGTCTCCGGCGGCTGTGTCACGGGCGGATCGGTCTCCGTCCCGGCGTTCACCGGCTCCGTCCCGCCGCACGCGGCAAGGGCGAAGCAGAGCAGAAGCGCCAGAAGGAGCGCTCCCGCGCGGCAGGCAGTTTTCATGGTATCCTCCTCCTTATCCGAGAAGTCGTTCAAGCCAGACGAGACCGAGATCGAACGCTTCGGTAAGTCCGGATTTCATATCCTGCTTCACGATGCGTTCCTGCTCCGTGAGGGAGCGGTCCGTCTTTTTGATCTGTATGAGCACCTTGTCCGGCACGTCGTGTCCCTTCTGCTGCTTCAGCGTCATGATCGTCAGCTGCAGATAATACGGATCCTCCATGAAGCCGTAGCAGATCGTGTTGTCCTCCCGGACGAGCGGGCGACCCTTATACTCGAGATATTTCCCGTTGACCGATACTTCGTCAAGCGCTTTTTTCTCATCCATGGCGCATATTTCCTTTCCCGTACATCTTTGAAATAATTGTACACCAAACCGCCCGAAAAGTCAATACATTCCCGTACAATCAAATACGGTACGGCGCAGAACGGAAAAATCCCCGCGGCGCGCCGTCTTGCCGCGGGGGATCGTTTCCTTCTCGGCGCGGCTGACCGCACCGCCTTTACACGTTCCGCTCGATGATCTTCAGCCGCGAGGGGGAGATCCCCGTCTGCTCGTAGACGATCTCGCTGATCTGCGCGATCTCACTCGGGAGCAGCCCCGCGCTCTTGACGATCACGCTGGCGGCATCGCCGTTGACGACGGCGACGCACTGCTCGAAGCCCTTGGATAAAACGAGCGATTCGATATTCGCCTCCGCCTCGATGTCGCGCGCGATCTGAGCGATCTCTTCCATGGCGTCCGTCTTCATGGTGTCGACCGCCGTCGCGCTCTCAGCGACTGTCATGAGCACTTCCATCGCCTCGTCGCGTGCCTGGCGGCGGCTCAGCTGCATCGCTTCAAAGTAATTGTAGACCGGCGTCGACGCCGCGATCTGTTCCCCGTCCTCCTCGCTTTCCCCGCGCAGCGCGGATACGTCCACCGCGAGACCGGCGCGCCCGGCGCGTTCCTCCGCGCTCGTCAGTTTCCAGTTCAGGATCGCTCCGCCCACGAGGATCACCGCCGCCCCGGCGATCACGAGCCCGCGCCGCCCGAGCTTTTTCACCATCGCCAGCCCCTTATCCCGAATCGCCTGTATGTTCATATGCTCTCCTCCCGATCGTTTTGTTCCATGTGTATGCACGCCAATGGCGGCGTATGCACGCACGCGCTATTTTCCCGCGACGCGGATCCGCGAGGATGGGATTCCGAGCGCCGCGCTGAGCAGTTCCGTGATCGTCAGCCGGACGGCACTGTCGTCGCCGCCCGTGCAGATCACGGCGACGCCGCGGATCTGCGGGCTGATCTCCTGAAGGAGCAGCGGCGATTCCCGATCCCACGCTCCTCCGTCCGCATACACGTACTCGACTCCGCTCTCAAGCGTAAGCAGCACGTGCGCCTCCCGGACGCCGGAAAGTTCCTCGCACAGCGTCTCGATCCTTTCCTCCATCGTCCGTGTGTAAAATCGGACGGACACGTCCTGGACTTCAGCGTAAGATCCGCCGCGCGAAAGAAAACTTCCGCCTATCAATAACAGCAGTCCGGCGCACGCCGCCGCGGTACCGATCCGGAATCCCCGGCTATCCTTCCACAGACGCTTCCACATCGCCGTCATTCACTCCGTCCTCCTTTACCGTACAGGGACAGCCGAGCAGCGTCCCCGCGAATTCTTCAGCCGCATGCGGCAGCGCCGCATCGGGACTGCAGAGGATCTCCGCTCCGATCAGCGTGACGCTGCCGTCCTCACCGACCGTGCTGTGTACACTGACCCGCACTTCTTCCGCCGGGACCGAGAAGCGGGCGGCGATGAGCAGCGCCGCCCCGCGCTCGATCCGCCCGATACTGTCCCGCACGATCCACTCCTCGGTCTTTGCCGCCGCCTCGCGCGCCGTTTCCGTTTCCGGTACAAATACCTCGAAGGCGGAACGAATCTCTTCCGCCGACGGCAGTGCCCGCACCGCCGTCTCCGCGAGCGCCGCAAGCACGGAAAGCGAAACGAGCAGCGAGATCCCGCGGCGGTGCGCGTGATCCTCCCCTCCGGGTACCAGTACGCATACGAACGCGCCGACCAGCGCGATGACAGCCGCGTAAAACATCCTACGTTCCTCCCGACATGCCGCACAGAAGCGCAAGGACCAGGATCATGAGCATGGCGCCGAGCGCGCACAGCGCCAGCATGTACCCGACCGCCGTCCCGAATTCGCCGAGCATCTTCCCTTCCCGTTCACATCCGATCAGTTCCGCCGCTCCCTGTCCCAATCCGAGCACGGCGTGCGTCAGGATCAACCGAACGACGAGCGGCATGAGCGCGCACACGACCGCCGCCATGGAAAGCGTGCCGCAGGCGGTACGGATCACGCGAAGGCTCCCCGCCGTAGTCGTCAGCGTTTCCGAGAGCGCGCCTCCAATGAGCGGTATCAGATTGCCGAGCGCAAAGCGGACGGTGCGGATCGTCAGCGTGTCCGCGGAACGCGCCACGACGCTCTGCACACTGATGACGAATCCGAGAAGCAGCGCCAGCACAGCCAGCCCCCACGTGAAGACGCGGCGGACACAGCGCACGATCCCTTCCGCGTGCATCGACTGTGACACGCCGCAGACGATGCTCCACGCCAGAATCACCCGTACGACCGGCAGGAGGAGCCACGCGCTCACGTTCTGGAATATCGTATACAAAAGGGCGAGCGATCCGTTCAGAACGGCGCTGAAAGAGATCTGCCCGCCCGCCGCCGTAACGGCGCAGGCGAGCGGCGCCACACCGCCGCACAGCGAGGCGAGAAATGCGAGGAACTCCTGCGCCGACGTCAGGAGCGCGCCGAGCGCGTCCGTCACCTCCACGCACAGCGCCAGACCGGTACAGAGCGAAAACACGGACCCGAGGTCCGATGCGCCGAGCCCGTCCCGGAGGCGGTAAAAGAGCGCGGAGACGAGCAGTACCGCCAGAAGCTCGCACAAAAGCCTTGCGTCCTCGCTCCAGAAGGAGAAGACGGCATCCGCCGCCCGCTTCAGCCAATCGGAGAGCGACCATACGGAACCGAGCGACTGTGCCGCATCTTCCGGATCCTCGATCGACGCGCCGTCCGGCAGCCGCTCCGTCAGTACGCCGCGCCATTCGTCCCATTCGCTTCGGAAGTTGTCCTCATAGAACTCAGAATCCGCGTGACAGAGGCAGCAGCACACTGCCGCCGTCAGCACACAGAGCACGGCGGCGACCGCCCGCCTCATGTGAGCAGCTCCCGCACGACGGCGAGGATACGGTACGCCATAGGAAGGGAGAGCACGGCGATCTCTACGCGCGCCCAATATTCGATCTGTCCTCCGAGTCCGTTCTCGCCGACATCCCGGCAGGCTCCCGACGCGATGTGGGAAATGTATGCCACGCCGAGCGCCCGGAGCAGGACGCCGACCGTCTCCCCCGCACCGCTTTCCTCACAGTACGAAACAAAAGCGCTCAGCGGCTCGCGGATCCGGGCAATCCACCCGGCGGCAAGACATAGCGCCGCGCCCGCGGCGGCTGCCGCCGCGAGCTCTTTCTGCTGCGGCCGGAGCAGAAAGCACAGCAGCGCCGCAACGGCGCCGAGTACAGCCGCCTGCCAGAAGCTCACAGCCCGAACATCGCCCGAACGGCGGAGAAAAGATCGCGGATCTGTTCCAGCACGACGAGCAGTGCGAGCACAACGCCCGCGAGCGATACGAGCATCGCCTGATCCTCCCGCCCCGCCTTCCCCAAGATCTGGCAGGAGACCGCGACGAGGATCCCGATGGCGGCGAGCTTCAGGATGACTCCCGCTTCCATAGGCAGTCCTTTCTTTTCTATACAAAGACGATCATAACGGCAAAAGCGGCGAGCAGCGGCAAAGCGCCATACAGTCTTGCCCGCGCCGGATATGCCGCCTGTGCTTCGGCAAAGCACTGCGCCAGCCGCTCCTCGGTATAGGCACACAGCGCGAGCGTTTCCTCCCGGTATCCTCCGCCGACCTCGGCGGCAAAGGCGCGAAGCAGTTCTCCGTCGCCGCCCATACGCGCGGCAAGCGGTGCGGCTGCCTCGGCGACGGTGGCTGCTTTGGCGTGTCCGTCCGGGTCCGCGCTGCGCTCCGCCTCCCATTCCGCCAGGATCTCAGGCAAGGGGGCGGAGAAATACTCGATCTTTCGCCGCACGTGTCGGACAAGCGACAGCGCCCGTTCCATCGCGCGCACACGTTCACGCTCTCCCCGCCGCAGATACGCGCCGAGGCAGAGCGCACACACTGTCAGAAGGATCATTCCCGCCAGCTTCACGAGGCGCCCTCCTCAAAAAATACGGGTTCCGCCCGCACCGTTCCTTCCACACGGCGCAGTCCGACGAGAACGGAAAACACACGGGCGTCCCACAGCGTGCGAAGTGCAGGACGTTCCAGGAGATCCTCCCGTGATCCGGCGTGCGCCGTCGCCGCGACCGCAGTTCCGGCGGCGTGCGCATCGGCGATCGCCCGTGCGTCCGCTTCCCCCGCGATCTCGTCGCAGAGTAGGATATCCGGCGACATCGTCCGCACCGCCATGGCGATGCCGGCATCCCGCGGATAGCCGCAATAGTAATCGACGGAGGTGCCCGCCGGATCGCACAGCTCGAAACGCGTATCGATGACGGCGACGCGCAGCGGCGGCTCTTTCTCTCCGAGACGAAGCGCCAGCGCACGGAGCGCCGTCGTTTTCCCGACGCCGGGAGGAGACCAGATCAGGATACTGCGCAGCGACCCCTCGCCGAAAAGCAGCGGGAGGATCCCGTCAGCCGCCCGCGGCATCGTGCGCGGCACGCGGATGCAGAGCGAGGTGATCTCCTCCACCGCCGTGATGCGACCGTCCCGGCAGACGGCGCGGCCGCAGACGCCGACGCGGATCCCCTGCGCCGTGCAGAGATACCCCTCGCGGATCGTATCCGCGTGCGCGTACAGTGAACCGCCGCACAGACCGCGTACCGCCGCGTCCATCTCCTCGCCGCTCACCGTCACGCCGACGCGGTACGTCTTCCCGCCGGATACGATGATTGCCTGTCCGCCTCGGTACAGACGCACCTCCTCCGTTCCGCCGCCGCACAGGGCGGCGCACGCCAGAATCTGCGCGGCGAGCGGCGGCGGCAAGCAGGAGAGCGCCGCCTCCGTTCCCGTATCCCGTTCCGGACTCATGAGATCGCCTCCGTTTCTCAAGCTGTCCTATCCTATGCGGCACAGGACAAAAACAGAACAAAAAAAGAGCGCGAGCTTTCACTCGCGCTCCTGAGAGCGGAAATCAGTCGGCGTACACGCTGACCTGTCTTCTGCCGTTGGCGATATGCTCGAACTTGACCTTGCCGTCGATCAGAGCAAAGAGCGTATCATCCGAGCCGCGGCCGACGTTGACGCCGGGATGGATGTGCGTTCCTCTCTGACGGATGATGATATTGCCGGCGACGACGGACTGACCGTCCGCACGCTTCACGCCGAGACGCTTGGACTCGCTGTCGCGGCCGTTCTTCGTGGAACCAACGCCCTTCTTATGTGCAAAAAACTGCAAACCGATGCGAATCATGATCTTTTCCTCCGTTCAATAATTAGGTGACGGGATCGTCCCGGATCTCGATCTCAAGATAATCGTAGTACTCCTCCGTGAGGTCTGCGAGCTGGTAATAGTAGCCGCAGAACAGTCCCGCCAAAGCGTACTGCTTCTTTTCCTCAAGGCCGCCTCCGGGAAGCGCGCCCGGCGCACGCACGACGATCTCGGCATCCTCTTCATGGATGATATACTCCACGTCCGAAGCGTATCCGATCTCGATGGTGTTCAGTATCAGCATCGTCATCGCGGAGAGCGCCGCGCAGAGGACGTCGTCCCCGCTTTCGCCGTACCCCGTATGACCGTGCTCCTCGAACCCGTAGAAAACGCCGTCACGCCGATAAAAAATGATCTTCGTCATGCCGTGGCACCGTGGCTGGATCGGGTATCCGATCAGCCTTCGATCTTATCGATCTGGACCTTCGTGTACGGCTGTCTGTGGCCGTTCTTCTTCTTCTCGTTCTTCTTGGGCTTGTAGGTCATCACGTAGATCTTCTTGCCCTTGCCGTTCTTCACGACGTTGGCGGTGACCTTGGCACCGTCAAGGATCGGACTTCCGGTCCGGATCCCGTCTCCGTCAGACAGAGCGAGCACGCGGTCAAACGTGACCGTATCGCCTGCCTCCGCCTCCAGTTTCTCAACGAAGATCACGTCGCCTTCGTTGACCTTGTACTGCTTTCCGCCCGTTTCGATCACAGCAAACACGAAAAGCACCTCTCTTTCATATGACTCGCTAACGTCGGGCTGCCGTCAGATAGACGACGATTGTACGCCCGCATTATGCGGCACTATATAGTTTACCATACAAATCCATGCTTGTCAAGGGGATTTTTCATACTTTCAAAGGAAATTCCGCTAAATTCAGGAGCGTTCCCGTGCCGCCGCGAGGCGGGCGGCGGTCAGCGTGTTCTTGAGAAGCATTGCGATCGTCATCGGACCGACGCCGCCCGGGACCGGCGTGATCGCCGACGCCTTCGGCTCGACGGTATCGAAGTCCACGTCGCCGCACAGTTTCCCGTTCTCATCCCGGTTCATGCCGACGTCGATCACGACGGCGCCGTCACGCACCATGTCCCCGCGGATCAGTCGCACGCGTCCTACGGCGGCGACGAGGATATCTGCTCGGCGTGTGTGCGCGGCGAGATCGCGCGTGTGCGAATGGCAGAGCGTCACGGTGCCGTGCGCGTGAAGCAGCAGCATCGCCATCGGCTTGCCGACGATGTTGCTCCGCCCGACGACGACGCATTCCTTCCCTTCCGGATCGATCCCCTCATGACGAAGCAGCTCCATGACGCCCGCAGGCGTACAGGGCAGAAGGTCGAAGTGACCGGTCATGATCCGTCCGACGTTCTCCGGATGAAAGGCGTCCACGTCCTTCTGCGGCGGGATCGCGGCGATGACCGCTCCTTCCCGGATGTGCGCGGGGAGCGGAAGCTGCACGAGGATCCCGTGCACGCGCGGGTCGTCCGCGAGCCGGGCGATCCGCGAGACAAGCTCCGCCTCCGTCGTTTCCGCCGGGAGCGCGATGACCTCGGAGGCGAACCCGACCTCCTCGCACGCGCGCTTCTTGTTGCGTACGTACACCTGCGAGGCGGGATCTTCTCCGACGATGATAACGCTCAGGCCGGGCGCGTATCCGTTCTCCGCCGTGAACGACGCCGTTTCCTGCGCGATGCGCGCGCGGATCTCCCCCGCGATCTTCTTTCCGTCAATCAATTTTGCCATCGTCCTGCTTTTCCTCCTGCGCTTCTTCCTTTTTCTCCGTCGGGTCGACGTTCTCCGCCGTCTCCCCGTCCGCGCTGCGCGTCTCCTCCGCATCGGAGTCCGCGCCGTGCGAGAAGCCGGAGAAAGCGGCGGTGTACTCGCCGCCGTCCTCTTTTTTCTTTGCCGCCTTGCGTAGATTCACGATCGTGAGCACGACGCCGAGCACGAAGGTCACGAAGCCTACGAACTGCGAGACGCGCATATTGCCGATATACAGGCTGTCGGTGCGGAGCTGTTCGATGAACATTCGCCCGAAGCCATACCACGCCATATAGAAAAGAAACATCTGCCCGTGGAATTTCTTCTTTTTGTAGAAGATCGTAATAAGGATGAGCCCGATCAGATTCCACAAGGATTCATAAAGGAAGGTCGGATGGACGTAGGATTCAGAGAAAAAGGTCTGTCCGCCGTCCGCGGATTGAAGGATGCCCATCCGCCACGGAAGCGTCGTTTCCGAGCCGTACGCCTCTACGTTGACGAAATTTCCCCAACGCCCGATGATCTGCCCGATCAGTACGGCGGGACCGGCGATGTCGGCGATCACGGCGAAGCGGATGCGTTTTTTTCGCGCGACGACGATCGCGGCGATAAATCCGAAGATGATGCCGCCGTAGATGGCGAGACCGCCCTCCCAGACCGCGATGACGTTGTACAGCGTCCGACCCAGATTGCTCCAGAAAGTACCATCCGTAACGAGATACCGGTCGAACTCCATGGCAACGTAGTACAACCGCGCGCCGATGACCCCGGCGATGATGAGCGCCAGAGCAAGATCGAGAATATCGTCGCTCTTGACGCGCTCGTACTTCGCGTGATACAGCGCGTAGAGCACGGAGAGGATCATGCCGCAGGTGATGAGGATACCGTACCAGTTGACGCTGAACGGGCCGACGGTGAACGCGACGCGCTCCATGTGGAACGGATCGATCCCGAGGCCGGGAAAGGATACGTATGTCATAGGGATTCCTCCTTTTTGTTATCGTTATATTACCGCATATTACCGCAGATCGATCGGCTGCGACCACGTCTCGTACCCCTCGGCGTCCACGCAGACCGCGCGGAGATACGGGATCCGCTTCCCTGCGATATCGAACTCGGCGTGCGTGAGGAGTTCTCCGGCGTCCTCCCTGTGATAATGTCCGAAATCCCGTCCGTCGGAGAAAAGATAGATCGTCCGGCACGGGGAGCAGCGGAAATACGCTTTGCCGTCCTCGATATAGAAATCAAAGATCTGCGGTCCCCGGGAGGCGTAAAAGCTCCCGTCGAGCAGCGCCTCGGTGATCGCGGCGCGCGTGAGCTCCTTTGCCTTCACGACGATCCAGCCTTTGAAGAAATCGCGGATCGGAAGATGCGCGTCGTCGCTGGCGATACACCGGGGGAGCGTCCCCTCCGGCGTACGGTAATTGAGAAAGAGAAGATTGTCGTAAAAGCTTTCGGACAGTCCGCATTTGAGGATCGTCTCACAGCCGGAATTGAAGATCTCGATCCCCTCCAGCCCCCGCACCCGGGAAACGTCGCGGTGATCCAGTTTGCATCCGTTCGGATGGGCGAAGAACACCATGTTCCCGCGCGCTGTGAACCAATCGACGAACTCCTGCGCATCGTCCTGCGTCCACATGTCCCGGGGGGAAGCGCTGTCCGTGACAGAGCGTATTCTTCCCTTCCATCCCGATGCAGACGAGATGATCGACGCGGAAGTCGGAATAATACCGGTCGACCTCCGTCCCGGGGATCGTGATGAAGTCCTCGGTGCAGAGCCCGTCGTGACAGCCGTACACGTTGTGATCCGTTATGGCTGGGAAAGAATACCCTTCCCGCCGATATATCTCGCAGAGCTCCTAGGGAGAATGCTTCCCGTCGGAAATCGTGGAGTGAGAGTGCAGGTTTCCCTTATAAAAGGTCCCTTCACGATACAGCGTCGAGATCCGCATGAGTCTGTCCCTCCTTCACGAATTCTTTTCTATCTGCGGGGCGGCGCGACGACGCCCATCACCGCCGCTTCCTCACGGAACACGGTTCCAAGCGCTTCGTCGAGTTCTTCCCGCGTGACGGACAGAACGGCGCGCGGCTCGTCGAACATTTCCTCGCCGTCGAGAACGAAATCCGCGAGCGTCTGCGCCGTCTCGACCGTGTCCTCAAATGAGCGGACGCTCGCGGCGTAGACGGCGCGGCGGCAACGCTCGAAGGCGTCGGGCGGAATGCCGGTCTTCTTCAGGCGCCCGACGTGCTCCATGAGACGCGTATACACCGCTTCCGGATCGTCGGACTCGCCCGTGATCTCGTTGTAGGAATACTCGGAGCAGTGCGAAAATCCGTAGGAAAGCTGCGGACCGATCAGCCCCTCCTCGTACAGCGCGGTACGCAGCGGGGAGGAGGAAGAGAGCAGCACGGCGTTCAGGATATCGTAAACGCACTGCCGACGCAGCCGGACGGCAGGATCAGGACTGATATGCCGATCCTTCAAGGCGATGGTGAACAGCGGCTGTGCGACTTCCATTTCCCGATAGAACCGCCGCGCGGCGACCGTCTCCGGCTCCGCCGGGCGGATGCGCTCCGCCGTGAAAGGCGGCGCAGGGGCAAGACACCGATCCGCAGTGCGGACGATCGCCGAGGGCGATACGTCCCCGCAGACGAAAAGCGTCATGTTGCGGAGATTGTAGAACGTATCAAAGCAGGCACGAAGCTGCTCCGGTCCGATCTGCGCGACGGAATCGACCGTCCCAGCCACGGGAATGCGCAGCGGATGCTCATGGTACAGCGCGCGCATCGTACCGGCATACAGCGCCTGCCATGGGTCGTCTTCCTCCATGCGGATCTCCTCCGCGATGATCTCCCGCTCCCGCGCGACGGATCCTTCCGAAAAATGCGGCTCACGTACCATCCGCAAAAGGATCCCCAGCGCCCGATATACGTGCTCCGTCGCCGTAAAACAGTATTCCGTATACGTCGAGGAGGTAAACGCGTTGGCGTCCGCGCCGAGCGCGGCAAAATCCTCGAAGGCATCGCCGCCGTCTTCGTTTTCGAACATTTTGTGTTCAAGAAAATGGGCGGTCCCGTCCGGAACGACGACGGTCGGAGCACCGGGGCACGGGCGAAACGCGCGGTCCCCCGCGCCATACTCGACGGTGAGGAGCACGTGCGCCGCGGAATGCTTTTTCGGATAGACGTAGATCTCAAGACCGCTCTCATGCGATACGTGCACGTACGCCTCGCCGGGGAACGCGCTGCGATGCCGCTCGTATTTATGCTTCTTCGTCATCGCCGCCTGCCTTTCCCGCCTCCGTACCGGACAAAAAATACACGGTATCCGCCGTGACGCGGCGCGCCGCCTCAGCCACCTCGCCGCGGGTCACCGCCATGACGCGCTCGATCTCCTCCTCCACGGTCGTCTCCTGCCCCGCTAGACGGCGGCCAAGATGCCACGATTCGATGGAATCCGGACCATCGGAAAGAGAACGGAGCGCCGAACGGATCGAGCGCCGCGCGGCGTCGAGCTCCGATACCGTGATCCTTCCCTCCCGGATCTCGTCGAGCTGATGAAGGATCGCCTCCTCCGCGGCACGGCGTTTGCCGTCCGCGATCCCGCAGTGCACGAACATCACGCCCTTGAGCCAGTCCGCCGCGGACGAGCAGTCGTAACAGAGGCCGAGCTTTTCGCGGACGTTCATGAAGAGTTTGGAAGTCGGCGAAGCGCCGTATATCTCGTTGAGCATGAGCAGCAGCGGCCGGCAGCCGTCCGCCTCCGTTAAGCCGAGGCGGAAGCCGACGGAGAGCCGTCCCTGCCGGACGTCCATTTTATCCGTCACGTGCCGCACGCGCGGCGCGCTCCGTATGACCTCCGTCTTCGGAAACGGATTTTCCGTGCGGGGCCAGGCGCCGAACGCATCGGCAAACAGGCGCGCGGTGCGGTCCGCGTCGCCGCGCCCGATGCAGAAGATCTCGCACGGAGCGTCCGTCAGCACGCGGCGGTGGACTTTCGTCAGCGCGGCGGGATCCGCCGCGGCGGCGTCCTCCTCGCGTCCGAGCGTCGAGGCGCCGTACGCTTCTCTTTGACACATGACGCGGCGGCACCGCATGGCGGCGTAGACGGATTTGTCGTTGATCCGGGAACGGATCGCGTCCGTGAGCGTCTTCTTCTCGCTTTCCGTATAGTCCTCTCGAAAGACGCCGTTCTCCGTAAGCGGCGAAAACCACAGATCCCGCATGACGGCGAGCGTCTCGCCGAAGATGTCCTCCCCTGCCGGAGCAACGGAACCGTCGAGCATCCATGCCGACTGCGTCAGGAGTTGGATCTCGCCGCGCCGCCCGGAAGCGGAGGCGGCGAGACGCGCGTCGTAGAGCATCTGCAGCCGCTCGGTCAGCGCCGCGAGCGTCGGATACGGCGCGCAGCCGCGCCGAAGCACATAAGGAAGCAGCGAATGGAGCGCCGCGTCCCTCTCCCGCAGCGGCAGAAGAAAGCGGAGAGAAACGTAATCCGAATGGAACCGATCCGTCGCCATACGGTTCAGATATACGCCGGGGGCGATGCGGATCCGTTCCATACAGCGTTTCTCCTTCCGATGCGGTCGATACGTATATTGTAATACAAACCGCGCCGTAAATCAAGGAATTTGCGTAATTTCGTCCGGAAATGAAAACCGCCCCCGCCGATTGGGGGCGGGGGCACGGGATTCAAAGCAGCGTCACGCCGCGCCGCGCGCATTCGCGCAGCATCTCCTCCGGCCAGACGGAGGACTGCACCTCGCCGATGTGCGCCTTGCGCAGAAAGAACATGCACATGCGGGACTGACCGATCCCGCCGCCGATAGTATACGGCAGTTCGCCCGCAAGCAGCGCGCGGTGAAACGGCAGCGACGCCCGTTCGGGGCATCCGGCGAGCGCGAGCTGACGGCGCATCGCGTCCTCGTCCACGCGGATCCCCATGGAGGACAACTCGAACGCCATATCGAGCACCGGGTAGTATACGAGGATATCGCCGTTCAGCGACCAATCGTCGTAGTCCGGTGCGCGTCCGTCGTGCGGGACGCCGGAACGGAGCTTTCCGCCGATCTGCGAAACGAACACGGCGCCCTTCTCCCGCGCGATGCGGTTCTCGCGTTCCTTCGGGGAAAGCGCGGGATACGTGTCTTCGAGCTCCTGCGAGGAAATGAAGAAGATCTCCTCGGGGAGCTGACGCCCGATGAACTCGTAATCCGTCGTGATATACCGCTCCGTATGACGAAGCACGCGGTAGATGGCGCGGACGGTGCGGTGCAGCGTCTCCTCTGTCCGATCCTCGCGGGCGATGACCTTCTCCCAGTCCCACTGATCGACGAAGAGCGAATGGATGCTGTCCGGGATCTCGTCCCGGCGGATCGCGTTCATATCGGTGTACAATCCCTCGTCGCGCTGAAAGCCGTAGCGCGCCAGCGCCATACGCTTCCACTTGGCGAGAGAATGGACGATCTCCATTTTCCCGCCGTCCGGAAGGTCGAAAGCGACCGGACGCTCCACACCGTTCAGATTGTCGTTGAGACCGCTTGCGGCGTCGACGAACAACGGCGCGGACACGCGCGTCAGATTCAGCTCGATCGCAAGATCGTGCTCAAAAAAATCCTTGATCTTCTTTATGGCGATCTGCGTCTGACGAAGATCGAGGATGGATCGGTATCCGTCGGGGATCACGGGAGTTGCCATATGCGGCTCCTTTCTTTACCGAGAAAGCGATTATCGGTGGAACAGTTTTTTCGTCTGATATTTCGGCTCGCAGGTAAGATTCATGCCGAGTTTGGAGAAGACCGTCTCGTCCACGCGGGACAAAATCACGCTCGAATGCGCCTCGCAGTAGCGAAGCGCGGAAAGCGCGTCGACGGCGCGGGCGGCGTTCGGATCCGTCGTCGCGCAGATCGACAGCGCGATCAGGATCTCGTCCATATGCAGCCGGGGATTGTGGTTGCCGAGGTGCTGTACCTTCATCTGAGAGATCGGCTCGATGACGGCGGGAGAGATGAGGTGGATCCCGTCGTCGATCCCCGCGAGCACCTTCAGCGCGTTGAGCAGCGCGGCGGAAGAAGCGCCGAGGAGCGAGGAGGTCTTTCCGGTCACCACACGGCCGTCCGGAAGCTCGATGGCGGCGCCGGGCTCGCCCGTCCTGTCGGCGACCGAGAGCGCCGCGGCGACGACCGGACGCTCATCCGTTTTGATGCCGAGGCTGTTCATGAGCAGCTCCATGCGGTAGCTGACGCTCACGTCGAAATTTCCCTGCCTTACGGCGCACGCCGTCATGTAATAGCGGCGGATGATCTCCTGCCGCGCCGCCTCGCAGACGGCGTCGTCGTCGAAGATGCAGAAGCCCGCCATATTGACGCCCATGTCCGTCGGGCTGCGGTACGGCGATTCGCTGTAGATCTGCCGGAAGATCGCGTTGAGAACGGGAAAGATCTCGATGTCGCGGTTGTAGTTGACCGTCGTCTTCCCGTACGCCTCAAGGTGGAACGGGTCGATCATGTTCACGTCGTTCAGATCGGCGGTCGCCGCCTCGTAGGCGACGTTCACCGGATGCTTGAGCGGCAGGTTCCATATCGGGAACGTCTCGAACTTCGCGTAGCCCGCGCGGATGCCGCGCAGATTCTCGTGATAGAGCTGGGAGAGGCACGTCGCCATCTTCCCGCTGCCCGGACCGGGCGCGGTGATGACGACGAGCGAACGGCTCGTCTCGATGTACTCGTTCTTCCCGAAGCCGTTTTCGCTGACGATCAGCGATACATTGGAGGGATACTCCGGGATCGTATAGTGACGGTAGGTCTTGACGCCGAGAGAATTCAGCCGCTTCTCAAACGCCTCCGCCGTGTGCTGCGCGCCCCAGCGCGTGATGACGACGGAACCGACGTAGAGCCCGATGCCGCGGAAGGCGTCGATGAGTCGGAGCACGTCGAGGTCGTAGGTGATCCCGATATCGCCGCGCACCTTGTTCTTTTCAATGTCGTCCGCGCTGATGACGATGACGATCTCCGCCTGATCGCGCAGCTCCATGAGCATCCGGATCTTGCTGTCCGGCGCGAAACCCGGCAGCACGCGGGAGGCATGATAGTCGTCGAAAAGCTTGCCGCCGAATTCAAGATACAGCTTGCCGCCGAAGGAGGCGATCCGATCTCGGATGCACTGGGACTGCATTTTCAGGTACTTTTCGTTGTCGAAACCGATCTTCCGCATACACTGTCACCGTCCGAAACGTATTGTAAAAAAAGAAAAACACCGCAGGCGGTGTCCGCAACGCTTCTTGCGAGCACGGTACAGTATACCATATTCCGACGCAAATTGCAAGACGGTACGGCATAATTCTTTCGGATTTTCGCGCGGTTTCGGCAAATCGGCCTCTTTCCCCTTGACGGCGGCGCAGAGAATCGGTATAATTGGGGGAAGAATATGAAAAAGAAAAGCCGAAAGGAAGGAGATATCGCGCGCATGAAGGGACGGATGCTCATTGCCTGCGTATTGGCGGCGATCCTCTGTCTGCCCTCCGCGGGCACGGGACGGGAGAAGCCGTATCTCGCCGCCTTCGGCGACTCGATCACGACGGGATTCACCCTGCCCGGCGGACGGTACGACTGCGCGAGCTGGCTGAATCTGACGGCGGAGACGCTCGGGCTCGGGGAGGATGATTACGTGAACTTCGCGGAGAACGGCGCGCGCGCCGCCGACGTTCTCGCGCAGATCCGCGCGCACACGGACGAGGTACGCCGCGCGAGGATCCTCGTGTTCGACGTCGGCTACAACGATATTCTGGGCACTCTGTACGACACGATGGCAAACGCACTCGGCGAGTACGCCGCGGCACGCCTGCCCGAAACGTGGGAAGCCCTGACGGAACAAGAAAAAGAAACGCTGTGCTCGCGTCTCACGGCAGCGGCACAGACGGAAACGTTCCGGGCGATCCTTGCAGCGTTCCGCGACGGCGTCAAAGAGATCCTCGGCGCGCTGCGGGAAGCGAACCCGGACGCGCGGATCTATATGCAGTCGATCTACAATCCCTTCGCGGCGTGGGATGCGCTGCGGGCATATTCGGACGCCGTCGTCGGCAGCGTCAATCGGATCCTGTGCGAGGAGGCGGAGGAGGCAGGATGCAGATTCCTCGACGTGTTCGCCGCGTTCCGCGATCACGAAAAGCTATACACGAATATGGAGCATTATGACATCCATCCGAGCGAGGCGGGACACGCCGCCATCGGCGCGCTCTTTCTCGACGCGCTGCGTGCGGACGGATATCTCGCCGACCGGGACGGCAGTAACGACGATGCGTCGTTGACGGAGTCGTCTTCCGCCGCGCCGATCGAAACGCGACAGCCGGATACACAGGAAAACGCAAGCACCGCGCCCGGCGGACAGCTTCTTCTTCTCGCCGCCGTCGGCGCGGCGGCCGCCGCCGCAGCGGTCCTTTACCGTCGCCGAAGGCGCCCGTAAAGCACTCCCGGTCCGCGGCGGAGTTTCCGTTATTTACGGACGCGGGCAGAACGCCGCCTCGGCGGCGCGGCGCACGTGGTCGAGCAGCGCCCTCATATCCGGCGCGCGGTATGCCGCCGTCCCGACGACAAAGACGTTCGCTCCCGCCCCTGCGGTGCGGGCGGCGTTTTCCGCGTTGATCCCGCCGTCGACCTGTATGTCGACCGGACGGCCGAGACGGTTTGCCGCGCGGCGGACGGCGGCGATCTTCGGCAGCATGTCCGCCATGAATTTCTGTCCTCCGAACCCTGGCTCCACCGTCATCACGAGCACCATGTCCGCGTGCGGCAGAAGCGCCGTCACGCTCTCCGCCGATATCTTCGGCCGCAGGGAAACGGACGGGATCATCCCCGCGGCGCGGATAGCGTCGAGGACGCCGATCATCTCCGCCTCCGTCAGACCGATATCGTTGTGGACGGTCACGATCGCGGCACCCGCCGTCTTCAGCGCCTCGATATATTTCTGCGGCGCGCAGGTCATCATGTGTACGTCGAGCGGGAGTGCGGAAACGGTGCCGACGGCGCGGATGATATCGAAGCCGAAGCTGATGTTCGGCACGAACACGCCGTCCATGACGTCACAGTGGAGAAGCTCCGCCCCGGCCGCTTCCGTGCGGCGCACCTCCTCTTCGAGGTGCAGAAAATCACAGGCGAGAAGCGAGGGGGAAATACGGATCTGCATGGTATCGTCCTTTCTGCACGCACCGGACGCCGTGTCATTTCCGGTGCGCCGTCATAGAATAATAGAGGCTGAAAATCCGACGCTGCGGGCGGCGCTCAGACGCTGAAAAACCAAGGACGTGAACCGCACCGCGCCGCACGGGCCGATTCATATACGGGAAGATGCTCCGTGACCGCGGAGCATCTTCTGTTTACTCCGATATCAGAGGATTCGCGTTCATTCTTCGAGAAGGCAGACGGCGTGCGCCGCGAGTCCCGTCAGCGTTCCCGTGAAGCCCATATGCTCCTCCGTCGTCGCCTTGACGTTGACGCGGGAGGGATCGACCTCGCAGGCGGCGGCTATGCGCCGACGCATTTCTCCGATGTACGCCGCCATCCGCGGCGCCTGAGCTACGACGGTACAATCTATATATTCGACAAAAAAGCCGGCGTCGCGCACGCGGCGCGCCGCGTCGGAGAGGAGCGCCATGCTGTCCGCGCCCTCGTACGCCGGGTCCGTATCGGGATACGCGGCGCCGATATCGCGCATGCCCGCCGCGCCGAAGAGCGCGTCGATGACCGCGTGGGCAAGCGTATCCCCGTCGGAGTGCGCGTCGATGCGCAGATCCGTCGGGATCCGCACGCCGCCGAGGACAAAGGGACGCTGCGTCCCGAAGCGGTGCGCGTCGTATCCGTGTCCGATCCTCATTTCTTCTCCTCCTTCTCCGCCGCGAGCACGCGGGCAACGGCGTCCGGCGGATCCCCGGCGGCGCGCCGCGCTTCTTCTTCTGCCGCCTCGGCGCGGCGGCGCAGGATCGTCTCGGCGACGTACGCGTCGTCCGGGACAGTCAGCTTCATGTTCCGTGAGCCGCAGTCCACAAGGTGCACCTTGAAACCGAGGCGCTCGACGAGCGCGCTGTCGTCCGTCGCACGGACGTGATCCCGCTCCGCCATATACACGGCGGCGCGATACATATCGGCAAGGAAGACCTGCGGCGTCTTCGCCAGCCATATCTCTTTCCGTTCGAGCGACTCGGCGACGTCGCCGGAGGGATCCGCACGCTTCACGGAATCGACGGACGGCTCCGCCGCCACGGCGGCGCCGCAGCGGTACGCACAGCGCACGGTATCGTTAATGATCTTCTCCGTGACGAGGCATCGTGCGCCGTCGTGGATCGCGATGTATTCCGCGCCGTCCGAGATCGCGTCGGAACCGATGCGGGCGGACGCCTGCCGATCCTCGCCGCCGACGACAATCTTCGTCACCTTGCCGAGGCCGTACTCTTCTCTGTATTCCTCGCAGCGGCGGACGTCCTCCGGGCGCGTCACGATGACGATCTCGGAGATACACTCGGACGCCTCGAACGCGCGCAGCGTATGCACGAGCGCCGGAACGGAGAGGAGCGGCACGAACTGCTTCCTGCCCTGCTCCACCCCGAAGCGTTCCCCGGAACCGGCAGCCAGGATCACCGCCGAGGTGGGGTGGCGCCGAGGATCCTCAGCGGAAAAAGTGCGGAGCAGTTCCGCCGTCATTTCCAGAAGACTCATCATCGTTTTCCGCCTTTCCTTGTCATGGACGCGGGACGCCGCGTCCGCATGGGTGTATTATAGCATATTCCGGGCGGAAATGAAACGGTTTTGCGTCATTTTTCCGTCCCGCGGCAAAAAAATCCCCCAAACCCTTGCGCTTTTCTGTACGACGTGGTATCATAATAGCACATAGCATCGTATTTATCAGCCGCCGGAGGTATCTCATGAAAGACCTGCTTTCGTATTTCTATGACATCAGCCGCATCCCACGCGCGTCCTACAAAGAAGAAAAGATCGCGCGGTACCTGACGGACTTTGCCGCCGCCCGTTCCCTTGAAGCATATACCGACGAGGCGCACAACGTCCTCATCCGCAAGCCCGCATCTCCCGGCTATGAAACGGCGCCCGCCGTACTTCTCCAGGGACACACGGACATGGTATGCGAGAAGACCTTTGACACCGTGCACGATTTCGACACGGAAGGGATCCGAATCCTGCGCGACGGGGATTTTCTGCACGCGGACGGAACGACGCTCGGCGCGGACGACGGCTATGCCGTCGCCGTCATGCTTGCGATCCTCGACGACGGCACGCTGCCCCATCCGCCGCTCGAATGCCTCTTCACGTCAAGCGAGGAGGTCGGGCTCGACGGGATGCGCGCGGTCGATCCCGCGTGGATCCGCGCACGGCGGATGATCAACCTCGATTCCTGCAAGGAAACGTGCGCGACGGCGTCCTGCGCCGGCGGCATACGGACGTATTTCCACCGCGAGGGAACGCCGCACATCGCCGCCGGAACGGCGGTCACCGTGCGGATCACCGGGCTCATGGGCGGTCACTCCGGAGAGGAGATCCATCGCGGACGCGGCAATGCGCTCAAGATCGCGGCGCGCCTGTGGGAAGCCGCGCTGCCGTGCGGCGTGCGGCTGATATCCCTCGTAGGCGGGACGAAAGACAACGCGATCCCGCGTGAGGCGGAACTTCGGCTCCTGACAGACGACGCGGACGCGGCATGCGCCGCTCTTCGCGCGGCGGCAGATACGGTCTGCGCAGAACTGAGCGACGACGATCGCGCAATGAAGGCTGACGTCGGTTCCGCTCCGTACTCCGGACCCGTCTTCTCCGACGCGGATACCGACGCGCTGCGGACGCTGCTCCGCATCCTTCCCTGCGGGCCGCTCGGCATGAGCTTCCATCTGCCCGGCGTCGTCGAGACCTCCTCGAACACCGCCGTCGTGCAGGCGGAAGGCGGGATCGCGGACGTCACGATCTCCTCCCGCTCGCTCACGGAAAGCCGGCTGGACGATCTCGTCTCCCTTCTCGAGACGGAAGCGGCGCTCTGCGGCTTTACCGTGCGGCACATGCACCGCTATCCGGGCTGGCAGTTCAAAACGGATTCGGAGCTCCAGCGGATCTACCGGATCGCATCCGAGGAGATTCTCGGCCGTCCGGGCGACATCATCGGCATCCACGCCGGTCTCGAATGCGGGCTGATGGATGAGAAGATCCCCGATATGGATATGCTCTCCATCGGACCGGACATATACGATCTGCACACGCCGAAGGAACGGCTCTCCGTTTCCTCCGCCGAGCGCGTATACCGCATCGTATTGCGGATGCTCGCGCTGTCGCGCTGAGCTGCGGCTCCATAGACAGATACCGGTCGACCGGGCGTCCCGCCCCGGTCGACCGGTATACTTTTTGTTTTACCGCAAAACGGGAGGATCAGTAACCGTTCACGGTGCGCTTCGTGCCGCGCTGGTAATCGCGGTGCAGCGTGAGCTCGCCGTTGTCCATCTTGAAGATCCGGTCGGCGTGGTCTGCGATGGAAAGATCGTGCGTCACCATGACGAGCGTCTGACCCATGACGCGCTTCGTTTCAAGCAGGAGCTTCAGCACCTCGTCGGCGTTCGCACGGTCGAGGTTGCCGGTCGGCTCGTCCGCAAAGACGATGTCCGGCATATTGATGAGCGCGCGGGCGATGGCGACGCGCTGCTGCTGACCGCCGGACAGCTCGCTCGGCAGGTGATGGAGACGTTCCGTGAGCTGAAGCGTTTCCACGAGTTTGCGCAGATTCTCCTGATAACTCATGTCCGGCTTGTTGCACATGACGGTCGGGATGAGGATGTTTTCGAGCGCCGTGAACTGCGGGATGAGATTATGACGCTGGAAAATAAACCCCATGTTCTCCCCGCGGAAGCGTCCGAGTTCATCGGAAGACATTTTCGTGATGTCGTTGCCGCGGATCTTGACGTGACCGGCGTCCGCGCGCAAAAGGCCCGCGCAGATGTGCAGAAACGTGGATTTTCCGGAACCGGAGGTACCGATGATCGCCACGAATTCGCCCGGCTCGACGCGGATGCTGGCGCGGTTGACGGCGGTTACGACGGTATCGTACTGCTTGTACTGCTTTATGACGCTCTCCGTTTGCAGCATGTATTCAACTTCTGGCATGTTCGTATATCCTTTTCTTGAAATTCAGATGGAACCGGAAAGGATAGGGGGGTCAGTGTCCCTCGTCCCCCTCGCCCGCACCGCCGTTCTCCAGCGTGAAGCGGGACTTCATGTAACTGCGGAACGGCAGATACGCGGAGAAGAATCCGCAGCCCACCGACATGACGACGCTCGTAACGATCGCATACCACGGCATGTAGAAATCGTAGCGGACGTTCGCGTGGGTGAAATAAGGCTCGACCACGTTGAAAACGTAGAAGAGCAGATAGCTCCCGAGATAACTGAGCAGGATCGCAACGATGAGGGAAAGGAACGCCATAACGAGACCGCCCTGCACGTAGATGCGGCGGATATCCTTCGCCTGCGCGCCCATCGCCTGGAGGATGTTGAACTCTCTCTCACGCTTGAAGTAATAGAGCGTCTGCGTGAAGAACCAGATCAGCGGAGAGATGAAGAGGATCAGGATCGCGATGCATACGTAGAACTCATTGTAGTGCTTATCGGAAGAGATGCTGTCGAGGCTGAGCTGATGCGTGTTCAGCACGTACGTGTCGCCGTAGATCCGCCCCCAGTTGCGGATCTGCCCGTCCAGCGTGCCGACTTCTTCCGGCGTCAGCTCCTGATCCACGTAAATATTCAGCGCGGTGATCTCCAGCGGATCTTTCGTGACCGTCTCGTATCCCTCGGGGCTGAAATAGATCGGCATGCTGCCGGAGGGAACGTTGTGGAGCACGGCGCCGACGGTGAAGGTATGATATTCGAAGCGGAAGCATTCGATCTGCGCGGCGAGCAGATTGCGTCCGGAGAGATTGCCGTCGATCGCGCGGATCTGCCCGACCCGCACGGCGACCTCGATCGTGTCGCCGACCTCGAAGCGGAAGGTGGAAATATTGGAGATCGCGTCGCCGATGACGACGGTGTCAGACTGCGCGAAGAGAGAGCGGAGATCGCCCGTGCACTCGTACTTTTCAAGCGTGACAAGCTGTTCTTCCGTGATGCCGGTATACACGACGTCATTCGTCACGCGCGCGTTCTCGACCGGGTACGTTTCGCTCTGGAAGACCATCACGTTCCGCAGCGGCAGCACGTTGTCACGGTCCGTGATCATGTGGGAGGCAAGATCGATCGCCTCCGTCTTGTTGTCGGACGCCGCGACCTCGGTGATGCCGGAGAGCGCGTACAGTTCCTCGCTCATCTCCTCGTCATACGGATAGTCGGTACGGGAGAGATCGACGGTGAACTGCGGACGCGGATATTCGAGATTGGTCTTGTAGATATCGGCGTAATACAGACCCATGATGAAAAGCGCGCAGAAGACGATCGCCGTCGTCAGAAGCTGGACGCTGTACTTTCGGAACCGCCACAGCGAATAAAACTCGTACTGCGTCGGAAAACTCTTGTTCAGGAGGTTGATCGAACGGATCGGAGAGGTGACGTAGTTGGAGTTGTCCTCCGTGATGATGAGCGACATCGGCTGACGGATGGACATGATCCGCATCGGCATCCACACGGACGCAAGGACTACGATGAGATTGAAGAGCGCGACGAACAAGATCGAGAGGAAGGAAAAGCGGAACGGAATCCCGGACGGACGGTATACGAAATACACGACGACCGTCGAGGCGATCACGGCGGGGATCAGCGTCACGATGGAGATCACGAACAACTCCCAGAACGCCGTACCGAAGAGCTTCTTGAAGTCGGCGCCGAAGGTCATGTAAACGCCGTACGTGAATTTATACTGGTTGACGCGGATCTTGTACAGCATCGTGAGCAGGAATATGGAGACGGCGAGAAGCACGGCGGAGATCACAATAAAGGTGACCCGGTTCGCGCGCTCGTTGTCCTCGAAGCGGAGCAGCGGCGTACGGCTGATGGAAAAGCTCTCCCCTTCCCGTCCGAGCGCCTTCAGCGTCGGAAGGAACTTTTCCTCAAAGCGCTTCTCGTTCACCTTCTTGTCGCCGTTGAACAAGAGATACATATCATAGCGCATGCGGTTCGTCATATAGTTGAGGTGCTCGTCCACGCGTATGATCTTGTAGATCACGTCGTTTTTGAAGACAGCCTCCGACTCCGCAACGAGTGAATTGACCTGGTCGAGGTTCAGCTCGCGCAGCACCATATGATAATCGTACTCTTCCATGACGTGCTCGTAATCGACCTGATTGTTGTTCGCGTTGGAGACCGCGATCAGGCCGTAAAACATCTGAATGATGAAGAGCGCGGCAAAAAAGCACACGTACTGCCGGAAATTGAAAAACACGCTTTTCCACGCGATGGAAAGACTGCGCGTCAGGTATTCCCACAAACGTCCCAAATCGTCCCGGCCGCCGCCGATAAGGCTGCGGCGTCCTCCCTTCGATACCGTACTGTACCGGCGCGGCGCGCGCACGGCGTAAAGACACACATTAAATTATATCACACTGATCGGCAAGTGCATGAATAATTTGTAAATTTATAAATATCCGCGGCGTCCGTCTCACGGATGCGAGATGTTCCGCGCGGCCAGCGGGCGATTCCCGCTTTCCGGAGTCCGGAACGCCTCAGCTCTCCGGGAAAAGATGGATGAGCGCGGCGAGATCCACCGCTTCATCAAAGGGGACGTACCGCCAGCCGCCGATCTCAAAGACGGAGGCGGTCCCGCCGCTCACCTCGCCGATCACGAACACGGGCGCCGACGCCGACGGGTCGGTCATGGAAAAGGTGAGCGTATACGCGCCCGCCAGCCCCTGCGCCTTCTCCCGCGTGCAGATGATGTTTTCAAAGGAAAGGAGCAGCGGCTCCGCTTCGACGGCGGAAAGCGTGACGGCGTATCCGTCCGACGCGCGCGTAACCGTGACGGCGTCGTATACGGGAAGCAGCGTCTTCGGATCCGTCTGTGCCGGGAACCCTTCGTCCAGCATATAGGTGCGCAGACTGCCGCACCCGAACAGCATCATAAGACACAGGGCGAGCACCGGCACGAGCCGCGTCGTCATTTTCATTTTCTCATCCTCCCGTTCGCTCCGTCTGTTTGGACCGCTTTTTGATTTTTCCGCGTTTCGTATACATTATAACACAAAACGGTCCCCGGCGGAGGCAAAAGCGGAAAAAATCCTTGTAATTGTTTTTTCTCTGTGTTACAATGTAGACAGCGGTACCCCGCGTCCGCGCACCGTCCGATCCGTTCTCTGAAAGGAGCCACCATGAAAACCTATCTCGTCATCGACGGCAACAGCATCCTCAACCGCGCCTTCTACGGCGTGCACGCGCTCTCCACAAAGGATGGGATCCCGACGAACGCCGTATACGGCTTTCTGAATATTCTGAAAAAACACATGGATGCGCTCGCGCCCGACCGGATACTCTGCGCGTTCGACCGCAAGGAACCGACGTTCCGCCACCGCATGTACGCCGGATACAAGGCAACACGGCGGAAAATGCCGGAGGAGCTCGCGATCCAGATCCCCTACGCGAAGCGCGCGGCGACGGCGCTCGGCTGCCGCGTCGCGGAGATCGCGGGCTACGAGGCGGACGACATCCTCGGCACCGCCTGCGCGCAGGCGGCCGCGCTCGGTGATACGCATTCCTATATCCTGACGGGCGACCGCGATTCCCTGCAGCTCCTCTCCCCGACGACCTCCGTGATCCTCACGAAAAACAAGGAAGACGTTATATATACGCCCGAAAGCTTCACTGAGGAATTCGGCGTCACGCCCGCCCAGTACGTCGATGTAAAGGCGCTCATGGGCGACGCCTCCGACAATATCCCCGGCGTTCCCGGCATCGGGGAAAAGACCGCTTTCCGCCTGATCGCCGCGGCGGGCAGCCTCGACGCGGTATACGCGGACGTGGAATCGCTCGGGCTGGGCCGCTCGGCGACGGACAAACTGACCGCCGGCAAGGAAAGCGCCTATCTCTCCCGCACGCTCGCGGAGATCTGCGTGCACGCGCCGCTCGACCCGGACGAGCCCGCGCCGTCGCCGGATCCCGTCCGGCTCGGCGAGCTCTTCGGCGAACTCGAATTCACCCAGCTCCGCGCACGCTTCCGCCTTGACGAGACGCCGGATACGGAAACGGTGCTTCTTGAGATCCCGCCGTTCTCGCCTCTCGCGGACGGAGAGATCCTTCCTGAGAGCGAGCCCGCCGCCGTCGCCTTCGGCGAAGACGGATCGGCAGCCGTCGTATGCGGCGAGACGTACCGCACGATCCCGCACGATGCTCCGCTTGACAAACTCCTCGGCGGCAGACGGATTTTCTGCCACGATTACAAGACGCTCTGCCGCCGTCTCGGCACAGAGGAGCCCCCGGCGTGCGCCTTTGACACGATGCTCGCCGCGTATCTGCTCTCGCCCGGCGAGGGATCCTATCCGCTCGCGCGTACGGCGCAGTCCTTTCTCGGCTGCGGCGATGTCCCGGAGGGGATCGAAGCCGAAGCGTACCTCGTCAGCCGTCTCGTTCCCGTCCAGCGTGCCAAGCTGACGGAGAGCGGGATGCTTTCGCTCCTCGAAACGGTGGAGATCCCGCTCGCCCGCGTGCTGGCGGAGATGGAGGAGGCGGGATTCATGCTCGACGCCGACGGGCTCCGCGCCTACGTCGAGACGCTGAGCGACGCGGCGACGGAACTGGCACAGCGGATCTACGCGGCGGCGGGGACCGAATTCAATCTCAACTCGCCGAAGCAGCTCGGCGACATGCTGTTCGTCCGTCTCGGGCTTCCCGCTCCGAAGAAAACGCGTACCGGCTTCGCGACGGACGCGGAAACGCTCTCCCATCTGCGCGCGTTCCATCCGATCGTCGCGGACATCCTCGATTACCGTCAGCTCGTCAAGCTGATCGGTACCTACGGGGAAAATCTGATCGCCATGGCGGGACCGGACGGAAAGATCCGCTCCACCTTCAACCAGACGGGCACGGCGACGGGCCGTCTCTCCTCCGCCGATCCGAACATGCAGAACATCCCCGTGAGGGGGAACCTCGGCCGCGAGATGCGCAAATACTTCACGGCTGCCGACGGTTCCCGCATCCTGATCGACGCCGACTACTCCCAGATCGAGCTGCGGCTGCTCGCCGCCCTCTCCGGCGACGAGAACATGCAGGCGATCTTCCGAAGCGGCGGCGACATCCACCGCTCGACGGCGTCGGAGGTGTTCCGCGTCCCGCCGGAGGAGGTCACGCCGGAGCTGCGTCTGCGGGCAAAGGCCGTCAATTTCGGGATCGTGTACGGGATCGGCGAGTATTCCCTCTCGCAGGACCTGAACATCTCCCGCCGACAGGCCGCCGCCTATATCCGCAATTATCTCGACGCCTTCCCGAAGGTGGACGCCTATCTGCACGAGACGATCGAGAACGCCCGCCGCACCGGGTACACGACGACGTATTTCGGACGCCGCCGCAGTCTGCCGGAGCTCGCGTCCCAGAATCACAACGTCCGCTCCTTCGGAGAACGCGCCGCCATGAACAGCCCCATCCAGGGGACGGCGGCGGACGTCATCAAGATCGCCATGATCCGCACGCGCGAGGCGCTTCGCGCGGCGGGGCTGGATGCGCGCCTCATCCTGCAGGTACACGACGAGCTGATCCTCGAGTCCTCCCGCGCGGACGCGGATGCCGCCGCCCGGATCCTGCGCGAGGCGATGGAGGGCGCCGTCTCTCTCGCCGTCCCGCTGACGGCGGAGGTATCGACGGGTGCGAACTGGTACGAGGCGAAGCATTGACGCCGACGGAAAGGAATAAAACGTGAGACTGAAACACATGAGAAAATCGTCCGTCCGACGCGCGGACGAACAAAAGAAGAAGAGCCCGTGGAAACGGGCGCTCTCTTCCCTGCTCGCCTGCTGCCTGCTCGCCGTCGGATCCTGCATCGCGGTAAACGTATATATGGTGCGCGCGATGAAGGAAAGGATCCTGCCCGCCGAAGACGTTACGGATGAGGCGGACTGCATCCTGATCCTCGGTGCGGGCGTCCGCCCGAACGGTTCCCCCAGCGATATGCTGCGCGGACGCCTGGAGGTCGGCGTTTCGCTCTATCACGCGCAGGCGGCGCCGAAGATCCTCGTCAGCGGAGATCACGGATCGAAAGAATACAACGAGGTCGGCGTTATGAAGGCGTACGCGGTCAATGCCGGCGTGCCGTCGGAGGACGTCTTCATGGATCACGCCGGATTCTCCACCTATGAAAGCCTGTGGCGCGCAAAACACATCTTCGGCGCGGAACGCGTGATCATCGTTACGCAGAGTTATCATCTGTACCGCGCGCTGTACGTCGCCGGACGGCTCGGGCTGTCGGCGGTCGGCGTCAGCGCGGATCTCGAGCCGTACGCCGGACAGACGGTCCGCGACGTGCGGGAATTCGCCGCGCGCGTCAAGGATTTCGCCTGGTGCATGATCCAGCCGGAGCCGACGTATACGGGCGATCCGATCCCGCTCACCGTGAGCGGCGACGTGACGAACGACTGAGGACGGCAAAAGAAGTTTTACATATACATATCAAATCCGCAGACCCCGTGACCTACGGCGACTCCGGCAACGTGATTCCACTCAGCGAGCGGTTCAATGAGGATGAGGAGGATATACGGTACAGTAAGAGCTATGCGGAGGCGCAAGTAAACCAAGATATTCTTGCGATGATTCGGAGTGTTGAAAACAAAAGTTTCAAAGATAACGACTCTGTTTCTCTTGGCACCGTATCCAATAATGTCGGGAAAAAGATTAAGGACGCCATAGGCATTGATGCGAGCGGATGGAATATAAAACTGGAGGCTCGCCAAATCAGGCATATCCTCAAAGATCACGGGATAAACGGCAAAACAGATCACTCTATGGGGGATCCCAAAGATATTGCAAAAATGCAATATGTTATGGATTCTCCGGATGATGTAATTGATGCCGGAACGACTGAAACGTATACGTACTACGACGGAAAGAAAAATAGGCACGCGAACACGGTGAGGTTTGAAGAATCCATCGGAGATAAATCGTATTATCTTGTGGAGGCTGTGCCTGACAACGACAAAAAAACCGTGTTTGTTGTATCTGCCTACATAGGAAAAACCGGTGCGGAAACAAATACAAAAAGGAATTCTCGCAGTCCGTCAATGCTTTATGGCGCGGAGACCGTGCCACAAAACCCTGTCGCAACGCCCGAGAGCGTAGCTGCCGAGAATCCCTGTGTATATAATACCACATTATCCGAAGAAAGTCAAGAGGATCAAGATAATTTCACTCGCAGCAGTCGTCGCGTCAAGGACGATCCGAAGAACACCGTCGACGTGTACAAACTCATGCGGCTGAAAGACAGGAAACTGTATCCTCTGTTCATTGACAGTACGGAGCCGATAGACGTCGGCGTGTGGTATGACGCGGACAGCCTGACGATGGACTTCCTGAAAAAGATGCCGAGCGGCGTTTATCTCGTGGATCCCGAAAACGGATCGTATCAGAGCCTCGCGGACTATCAGAGCGAGAACGGCGAGAAGGCAGGCAAGGACGACCGCATCTGCACCGCGCTCGGCATCGTTGACAAGCTGTACAACAACAAAGTGACCGGCGAGGAGCGCAGTACCGCGGAGGCGACGCTCTCCCGTCTCGCGCGCAACATCATCAGCGACGCAACGTATGAGGACGATCCCATGCGTGAAGACCGCGAGGCGGCGACGTGACGAACGACTGAGGAACGCAAAACATGATACGTCAAAAAATCATCCCCGTGCGTCCGGCACGGGGATGATTTTTTTATGACATGTTAATGCTCGCCGCGTCAGACGGAGAGATCCTCCACGATCAGCTCGCGCGGAGCGGACGGATCGGTTCCCGCCTTTGGCGCGGCTGCCGCCGCGGGCTCCTTCGGCGCGTACTTTTCGGCGAGGAACTTGGCGGCGACCTGCGGGAAGAGCGCGTAGCTGAGCACGTCTTCCTCGCATCGCGCGAGATCCTTCGACTCCTCACGGTACTTCTCCAGTTCCGGATCGATCAGGTCGGCGGGGCGGCATTCGATCACCTCGTCGTCACCGATCGCCTTTTTGCGGACCTCCTCGTTGACCGGACCGGGCAGACGTCCGTATTCGCCGCGCAGAAGTCCTTTCGACTCCTTGGAGATCATCTTATACCGTTCGCCGGAGAGGATATTGAGCACCGCCTGCGTGCCGACGATCTGGCTCGTCGGCGTGACGAGCGGCGGATATCCGAAGTCCTGCCGGACGCGCGGTACCTCGGCGAGCACCTCGTAGTATTTGTCCTCCGCGTTCGCCTGCTTGAGCTGGGAGATCAGGTTGGAGAGCATGCCGCCCGGCACCTGATAGAGCAGTGTGTTCGTGTCCACGCGCAGCACCTTCGGATTGAGCGTTCCGGCGTCCTGCAGCTTCTGCGCGACGGGGCGGAAAAGCGCCGCCGCTTTGCTCAGCACGCTCAGATCGAGTCCGGTGTCGCGTTCCGTTCCCTTCAAGGTCGCCACGAGCGATTCGGTCGCCGGCTGGGAGGTCCCGTTGGCGAGCGGAGAGAGCGCCGTATCGACGATATCGACGCCGGCCTGCGCCGCCATCAGGTTCACCATGTCGCCGGTGCCCGTCGTGTTGTGCGTATGGAGATGGATCGGGATCCCGACGTTCTGCTTCAGCTTCGTGACGAGCGAATACGCGCTGTACGGGAGAAGCAGGTTCGCCATGTCCTTGATGCAGATCGTATCCGCGCCCATCTTCTCCAGTTCCACGGCGAGTCGGACGAAATAGTCCTCGTCGTGTACGGGCGAGATCGTGTAGCTGATCGCCGTCTCGCAGAGCGCTCCGTATTCCTTGCAGGCGTGGACGGCGCGCTGCAGGTTGCGCGGATCGTTCAGCGCGTCGAAAATGCGGATGACGTCGATGCCGTTCTCGATGGATTTCTTCACGAAGGCGTCCACGACGTCGTCCGCGTAATGCTTGTAGCCGAGGATGTTCTGCCCGCGGAAGAGCATCTGCAGCTTCGTGTGCGGCAGCGCCTTTTTCAGCGCGCGGAGCCGTTCCCACGGGTCCTCGTTCAGAAAGCGCATGCAGGCGTCGAAGGTCGCGCCGCCCCAGCACTCGAGGGACCAGTAGCCGACGGAATCGAGGATCTCACACGCCGGCAGCATATCTTCGAGCCGCATGCGCGTCGCCGCCTGCGACTGATGCGCGTCGCGGAGGATCGTATCGGTGATATAGAGCTTTTTTGCCGTCATGACAAAAGCTTCCTTTCTATGCAGTGATGAACGTCAGTCTGCTCACGCGCCGAAGAGAGCGAGGAGCACGCCCGCCGCGATCGCGGAGCCGATCACGCCCGCGACGTTCGGGCCCATAGCGTGCATGAGCAGGAAGTTGGACGGATCCTCCTTCTGCCCGACGGACTGGGAGACGCGCGCCGCCATCGGCACGGCGGAAACGCCGGCGGAGCCGATGAGCGGATTGATCTTGTTCTTGAGAAAGAGGTTCATGAACTTCGCGATGAGCACGCCGCCCGCCGTACCGAGCGCGAAAGCGACGACACCCATAACGATGATCTTGATCGTACTCCACGAGAGAAACGTAGACGCCGTCGCGGTCGCGCCGACGGAGATGCCGAGCATGATCGTGACGATGTTCATGAGCTCGTTCTGCGCCGTCTTGTTCAGACGTTCCACGACGCCGGATTCCTTGAAGAGGTTGCCGAGCATCAGGCAGCCGACGAGCGGCGCGGCGGAGGGAACGAGCAGCGCGACGAAGACGGTGACGACGACCGGGAACAAGATCCTCTCCAAACGGGAGACGGGGCGCAGCGTCGTCATGCGGATCTGCCGCTCCTTCTTCGTCGTCAGGAGTTTCATGATCGGCGGCTGGATCACCGGCACGAGCGCCATGTACGAATACGCGGCGACGGCGATCGGACCGAGCAGATGCGGGGCGAGGCGGGTCGTGACGAAGATGGCCGTCGGGCCGTCCGCGCCGCCGATGATGCTGATGGAACCGGCCTCCGCGGGCACGAAGCCCATAAGCGAGGCGGCGATATACGTCGTGAAAATACCGAGCTGCGCCGCGCCGCCGAGGAGCAGGCTCTTCGGATTGGCGATCAGCGGCGAGAAATCCGTCATGGCGCCGACGCCGAGGAAGATCAGGCACGGATAGATGCCGAGCTTGACGCCGAGATACAGATAGTCGATCAGGCCCGCCGTGATCGTCTGTCCGACGGTTACGGAGGAGAGGATCGTCTCGGAGACGCCCGCCGCGGCGAGCTCGTCGAGCATCTCCTGCGTGACGGCGGCGCCGCCCATCAGATCCCAGTGGACGTGGCCGCCGGCGAAGAGGATCTCATGGAACATCTCCGCGCCCGGCAGGTTCGTCAGCAGCATGCCGAAGGCGATGGGAAGGAGCAGCATCGGCTCGAATTTATGGACGATGGCAAGATACATCAGACCAAAGGAGATGAGCATCATCACGAGGACCTGCCAGTTCTCGGCGATGAGCACGAACCCCGTCTGACGCAGGAAGTTTACGATCGTTTCCATGGTGCCTCCGCCGCTTACCTCAGCGTGCAGAGCACGGCGCCGGTCTCCACCGAGGAACCCTTCTGCGTATCGACGGAAGCGACGACGCCGTCACGCGGCGCCATGATCTCGTTTTCCATCTTCATGGCTTCGAGGATGAAAAGGACGTCGCCCTTCTTGACGGAAGCGCCGGGCTGCACATTGACGGAAAGGATGTTGCCGGGCATCGGCGCTTTGACGCTGTCCGTACCGGCGGAGGCGGGCGCCGCGTTCTCCGGCTTCTTTTCCGGCTGTTTTTCCGGCGCCTTGACGTCGGCTTTGTCTATGACCTCGAGCGTGACCTCATATACGGTTCCGTTTACGGTTACTTTATATGCTTTCATAAGGCTTTCCCTTTCCGATCAATCGATTTTTTTGAGAGAGAGGATGCGGATCGCCCCGACGTCCTCGCCGAGCTCCTCGGCGACGGCGGCGGAGATGGCGGCGACGAGCTCGCCGCGGTTCGGTATGACGGACGGCGCGGACGGCGGAGCGGTCTCCTTGGTCTCAGGCGTCCCCTTATCTCCCGATCCGGAGAATTTTCTGACGACGGCGCTCATGAGCGAGCAGAGGAGGATGATGCAGAAAAGCCCGATCATCACCGTACCCATCCCCATGAGAAAGACGAAAAACACGTTCGGCTCCGCGCCGACTGCTGCTGCGGGATACATGGTCTGTCCTCCTTCGGAGTATATTTTCGCGGGCGGGAACGGACCGCCGGCTGCATGCCGGATGCCCAAATCCCACCGCATATAATTATAGTCACTCTCCCGTTCAAAGTCAAGAGGGCGAGGCGAATTCCGGACGGAATCGGCGCACAATGAGAAAGCGCCCGCCGCATATGCGGCGGGCGTCCTTGTCCGCTCAGATCTTTTCCGTTTCCTCCACGTCGAGCGCGGTATCCGGCGCGCCGTCCGCGTCCGTATCGACAAGCACGGTGTCGATCATACCGTTCCCGTCGGAGTCCATCAGAACGGTATCCGCCTCGCCGTCGCCGTCCGTATCGAGCGTAACGGTATCGACGTTTCCGTCACCGTCCAGATCGAGCTTCTCCACCGTCTCGGCCGTTTCGTCCCCGTCGTTCTCCCCGATGAGCTTCAGGATCTTCTCGCGGAACTGTTCGTCGAGCGCGAAAGCGATGGCGGCGATCCCCGCCACCGCGGTGGCGGCAAAAAGCAGCGCTTTCAGTTTCATGTACCGTCCTCCCCCATGTTTCGTATTCCATGTATCATTATAGCAGGTAATCTTGAAGAAACGGCGTCGAAATTATGATCATTCCGTAAATACCGCGCCGCTCTCACCGCGAGCAGCCGCGCGCGCTCACCTCGAGCCGATCGGCAACGCGGTCTGCGCGGTACAGCCAGATCCGGTCGTAGAGATTGACCGTCGTACAGCAGTGTCCGGGGATCACGAGCGCCTTTTCTCCGAGGGCGGGAGCCCATTCGCTTCCATACAGCATCAGGTGCTCCTCGTGCAGTACGCACGTCCCCAAGACCGGCTCTCCCCTGCCGTTGAGCACGACCGGATCGTTCTGATCCGCGCCGATCCCCTTCACGCCGACGTCCAGAACGACCGTCCCGCCGCCGCGGCTCACCACGGAGGCAAGTACGAACAGCGCATTGCGGAACGGAAGTCCCAGCGGCAGGTACGTGGTATCCATAAAGAGATAACTTCCCGCCTGCAGCTCCGTATATACGCCGCCCGCCGACTTGAGCGCGGCGGTCCCCGTGCTGCCGCCGGAGATCACGGATACCGCAAGGCCGCGCGCGCGAAGATATTCCGCCAGCGCGGCGACCTTCCGTTCATTGTCGCGGGTCGCCGTCTCACGCTCCGACGCGGAGATCACGTGCGATGCATATCCTGCGTACGCCTGGATCCCGTCGTAGCACAGATGGGGCAAACGCGCGACGGCGGACGCGACGCGGAAGTACTCCTCCGCCGTCCGCGCGCCGCAGCGATTCATGCCGATATCGTACTCGACGAGGCAGCGGATCGTACTCCCCGCCCGCACGGCGGCTTCAGAGAGCGCCGCCGCGTTGTCCGCGTCGTCGACGCAGACGGTCAGGCGGCACATCCCCGCCAGCTCTGCGAGCCGCGTGATCTTGAGCGGATCCGTGACTTCGTTTGCGAGGAGCACGTCGGTGATCCCGCTGAAGATCAAGTCCTCCGCTTCCGACAGTTTGGCACAGGTCATGCCGACCGCCGCCCCGGAAGCGATCTGCCTGTGCGCCAGCGCGGCGCATTTGTGCGATTTATAGTGCGGCCGCAGACGGAGAGAACTCCCGCGAAGGATATCGCTCATACGGCGCATGTTCTCCGCGATCCCCTCGTCGTCCGCGATCAGCGCCGGCGTCGGCAGATCGAATATCGTCATAGCCGTCCGGTCACTGGACCGCGGATACGAGCGCGAGCGTGTCGTCCGCGCCGAGACCGGTGGCTCCGTCATCGCGCAGGAAGATGCTGTAGCTGAAATTGTCGGTCGTCCAGAGCGCCTTGAACGTCATCCCGTTCTTGTCACCGAAGCAGTTGACCGTCACGCCGCCGACGTCCACCGTCCACTCTTTTTCATAAGTGCCGTAATCGCCGGATACGTCCGTGCCGTTCTCTTTCAGTCCCTTGCGGATCGTCAGCTCGGCATTGCCGACCGTGCCGCGCGCTTCCGCGAGACCGGTCATCCAGCGGAAGACGCTCCAGTTCACCGTGACGGTGCCGACGTTTGCGCCGCTGTCCGGCAGCGTGAAGTAACCGACGCCCGCGCCCTCGGCGGCTTCGCCCGCGGTCGATACGTCAGACCACGGATTCGCCATCCCGACGGTCCCGGAAGGTTCCGGATCCTCCTTCTTTCCTCCGCAGGCGGCAAGTGCCAGAACGAGCAGCGCCGCGAACAGCACGGCAAGGATCTTTTTCATCATGATTTTCTCTCCTTTTCAGATATGTTTCTTTGATGCCGGCATGCCTGACGCCCGTCACGCACGCTGTACCTTTGATTATACTATGAAGCGCTCTGAATTGCAAGCGGATTTATAAAATATCCGGGATTTACTGACGGAATGCATCTGCTGCACTTCACCTGACAATTCATCATGATCTGCTCTCAGCAGATCTCAAAAACGACCAGTTCGTCTTTGGCACCCGGTACTTCCAGTCTGACCTTCGCACCGATCTGCAGTTTTTTCTGTAGTTCCCTTTTTTCATTCAGAATGCGGACGGAATGGCACTCTCCGTCCATGAAGGCCGTAAGGTCCAGCGCGATCTCGCCGGGCTCGCCGCTGTTCTTCAGCGCGTACAGGAGCATCTTGCCCTCGGCGTTCTTATAGGCGGTCGCACGGCAGTTCACGGCGGGCGCGCTGAGCACGCCGTCCGCCAGATTTTCGCCGTACGCCATATAACCGAGGTAATGCTGACGCAGCGCGTACAAGGTTTTCAGCGTCTCCGCCTGTTCGGGGCTGTCTCTGTAGTAGCGCCCGCCCGCCGGACCGATGTTCATCATCAGGTTGTCCATGAACGCCGTCTTGATCTCCTGCGTGACGCCCTCCAGCCCGATATCGGGGCGCATGAGGTTCACGATGCTCATAAGCGGCCGGAAGTCGAAGCCCCGGTAATCGTTAAAACGCGTACCGTTCCACGTAAAGTCGGCATTGTCCAGCTCGGATTCGAAAAACAGCGTGGATTCCGAACTCCAGACGGAACCGGGATACAGCTTTTCGGTTTCCAGACGGTACTCGTTGATCAGATCATGCAGCGTATCGTCGGAATGATGACCGAGAACGTACTGGTCCCAGCTGATATCCGGACAGTCCGCTTTGTCGCGGAGAAAGCGCAGCGCTTCCAAAACGTCGTTTTTCCACCGGGGATGATTATACTGATCCCATAACTGCCAGCACCCCCACTTTTCCGCGTAAGGTGCGCGCGATCCGGGAATCAGCTGTGAGGAAGCCGCCCAGGTCCCGCTGCGCTCTTTGATACCGTACGTGTCGCAGTTGGGTCCCCACAAAGACAGATACGATACGAACGCCGTCACGGTCACGCCGTATTCGCGGCACTTCTTCACCGCGTCCTTCCAGGCGGGCAGACCGCCCCACCGCTTGTAGAAGCAATCCTCCGAGATCGGCAGATTCCAGTTGAAGCCTTTCCATACGTTCATGTCAAAAATACCGTGCTGCGCCATATCCTCGGCGATTTCGGGCATATCACGGTAGTAATAGGAAACATCTTCCGGGTCGTTGGGATAGTTCGCCATGTAAATCGTCCTGAATCCCATCATTTCGCGCGCGCGCTTGGGCATCGGTACAACACGCTTTACGTTTTTGTGCAGCCACTCTTTATAGGGTCCCGCGCCGAAGAACCAGTTCCCGGTATGAGCCGTCAGGATGAATTCCTCGGAATCCCAGGTCTCTCCCTCTTCCACGCACTTCGAAGTAAAACCGGAAACGCGGACGCGGTCGGTTCCGGCATCATAGCGCAGATACAGTGGATCCGAGTCGCCCATCAGCTCGGGATTGTCCTTATCCCAGCCCCAATGCCTGTGATACACGGAAAAGCCGCCTTCATAGCTGCCCCAGTTGTACCACCGGCCCATATAGGGGCCGGATTCGATCCCGGACGCGCGCAGGGTGCATTCACGCTGCCCCTTAAAACGATGGCTGGTATAGGGGTTGATGCGGCCGCCCATCATCGTAAATTCGGTCGTGCCGCCTTCGACGTCGCTCGAATCGGTCCGGGCAAGGTCCTCGAAATTGGGAAAGAGGATCTGACGGATCGCGGTCTTGGAATTGTTCTTGAGCACGCAGCGGAGGGAGACGCTCTTTCCGTCTTCCAAAGCCTTGAATTCGATCCTCACGTAAATGCCGCCCGCGACCGCTTCCTGAATATCCGGGTCGTCGTAGGAACGGGGCAGTTCGTCATACGTGACGGTAAGATTTTTTCCGTCGTACTCCATGCGCGGCGGTCTGGAATTCGCCTTGCCGGTCGGATTGGCGCGCAGCGTTTCGTATTCGTAATGCACGGGCCACGCGATATCGATCAGACCGCCGTACGTCGCCCTCTCGCCGGTCTCGAGCGCTTTGTTCTTCAGCATGGGCCTGACGCCCGGGTATTCGAGGCACAACAGTGCGCCGGTCTCGCCGCAGAAGGTGAACGTCGTGTCGTTCAGCGTATAGCGTACAGTACTCATGGCAGCTCCATTCTTTCTGATCCGACCGGATCGGCCGGTTTCTGTCCCGGATCGCCGCGCGCCCGGCGGCGTGCTCCTTATCGGGTATTATAGAGCATACGGCGGCGGTTGTCAAGCCGGAACGGGAAATATATATTGTGATTTCGCGTCCGGTGTGGTATAATGATATTATGATCCGTAATCCGCTGCGGGGCGGGAACGATGCGTCACGTATAGGCATTTATCTGAGAAGGAGGGAAAACGGTCATGGTGTCCATACGGCATTTTACGGACGGCGACGCCGATACGATTCGCTTTCTCAAATACCCCGATATGACAACGGAAGAAATCCGCGGCCTGATACATGAATGGAACACCTTTTCATATCAAGGAAAGTATTTTGAAATGTTCGCAGTGATCTCCGAGGGAACGATCGTCGGACTGATATCGCTGGCTCAACACAGCCAGACAGTTGCATCTATAGGGATCGAAACATTCGAGCCGTTCAGACGGTCGGGCTATGCTTACGAGGCAATGCTTTTGCTTCTTGACCACGCTAAACGACTGGGTTACAAGATCATTCAGAATCAAGTCCGAGTGAATAATGCCGCCAGCATTTCGCTGCACGAGAAGCTGCTCTTCAAGACGGATCGGTCCATTCACAAAACCAGGAAAGGCAATCCCTGTTACCTGTTTTCAAAGGTGCTGTGATCCGATCCGCTCCGGTACTTTTTCGACAACAGCAAAAGCCCTTCGCCGCACACCCGCGGCGAAGGGCTTTTATAAAACAAGGGAGATCATGCAGCTGATATCAAACTCTTGTCAAAGAGACCTTTGCGAAGCCGGAAAGCCTTGATTTTACTGGGTTTTCCGGTTTTCGTACCTCATTCCCACTCGATCGTCCCGACGGGCTTCGGCGTGAGGTCGAAGAGGACGCGGTTGACGCCCTTGACCTCGTGCGTGATGCGCTCGGTGATGTGCTGGAGCAGAGCGAACGGCACGTCCTCCACCGTCGCGGTCATCGCGTCGCGCGTATTGACCGCACGGATGACGACCGGCCACTCGAAAGCGCGGACGCCGTCGCGGACGCCGGTCGAACGGAAGTCCGGCACGATGGTGAAATACTGCCAGACCTTCCCTTCGAGGCCGTTCTTCGCAAACTCCTCGCGGAGGATCGCGTCGCTCTCGCGCACCGCCTCGAGCCGGTCGCGGGTGATCGCGCCGACGCAGCGGACACCGAGTCCGGGACCGGGGAACGGCTGACGGTATACCATGCCGTCCGGCAGACCGAGCTCGTGCCCGACCATACGGACCTCGTCCTTGAAGAGGATGCGCACGGGCTCGACGAGCT